>JAZROX010000001.1:0-2460 GCA_045648945.1 Candidatus Enterousia sp.
GCTTCAAGTGTTATCTGTTCGGCGGTTGATGTGATCCGCGTTCCCAACGTGTTATCCGCGTTTCGGCGGTCAACGACTTCTTGTGTTATGCGGTCGTGTTCAATGGTTATTGACGCTTCTTGCAATTTTACTTGATTATCAAGATCGTCAAGGTCATTTTGAAAGGCCCGGAACCGTAACCCTGTTCCTTGATTGATACTTTCGATTGCGGTTTCGAACTCTTTTCGTTCGGTCTGTTTCGACTTATTCCCGCCGCCGCCGCCGCGCGATCCGGTCGCCGCCGCGTTTGTCTGCCGCTGTATATAGACGATATTCGGGATATAATCGCCCAACGTGACGGGCGATTGCGCCGGGTTCAACAGGTCAACGACATAACAAATGATCTGTAATTGCTTTTTGAAACCGTTTATTTCGCAAATCGCAATATCGTATATGTCAATTGGTTGGTCGGCGTATCCCATACGGTAAAGGTCGGCAACGACGCCGTCGATACTTAAAGACGGGCTATTGCATTGTTGCAACGCTTCCCACGTCTTTTGTAACAACACTTCCGGGTCGGTTATTTCGTTGTTTTGGTAATACCCCCAACGTTTCCGACCGTTTCGACCGAAAGCGGCGGTTGCCGCGGGGTCTTCAAGCCATTTTTGGCCTTTTGGTTTCGCGGGATGATCTGCCGTCGCTGTCCATACGACGTCGGTAAAATAACATTCTTCATCGTCCCCGGTCGTCGTTGTCGCGTGAATTGTGCCGCCGTACCCGAAAAGCGCGGTTGCGACTTCCGAATCGTCAAAGATAACTGCCGGGTCGGAAAGGTTTTTATCAACGGAAAGTAGGACGCCCTGCCAACGTCCCGGGGGGTTTCGAATATCCAAATAACGGGAAATGTTGCCGTTAGACGAAAGGACGACCCGCGGAACAATATAAACGTTCCAGTTGTCTTGTATCGTCAAAACGTCCTGCCATACGCTACCGCGCGGCAAATCGCCGCTTGACGTCGGGTTAATATCAACCGTTCCGACTTCCCATAGCGTGTCAGTTAACGCGGTTTGTAGGGCTTGCGACGCGGTTTTGTTGGTTATTTCGATATCGTCTTTGTGTTCGTCCGAAAGTTCAGATATGCAAATATGCTCCGCGTGAACCTGTTGATACCCTTCGACGTCCATTGTTCGCGGTTGCTTGATTTCAAATATTTGATGCGAACCGTTCGCCGGGTCAAGAAAGAACACGCGTTGCCCGGTTTCGATCTTTTTCCCGGGAACAAGCGGAAAGTCGAAATCGACGCAAAGTTCTTGTTTTGTCCATTCCGCGCGTTCCGCGTCGTTCCGGGAAAAAAGCGTTTGCCCGGCAAAGTCCAAAAATGTGAACTGCATAAGGTCAAACCCACCTTTCGCGGTATTTTACGACCCCTTGCCCTGTGATAACTTGACTTGCCCCGATTTTGGGCTTTATCCATGACGAAAGCGGGTCAAAATACCGCATTATGGACGTATTGCCAATTGCGGCGGTTTGGCGGTTTAAGTCAATCACAACGCGGCCCGCCGGAAGGGTTGTAAACTTCATTTGAACCCCGCCGGAAGAATACACACAATTTGTAATAGGCGTTACGCCGTTCCTTTCAATCTGCACAAGCGGCGCGGCGCTCCCGCCAATAGAAAAGGCGTTGCCGCAAGGAACCTCAATCAGTTCGTTCGACGTCCAAAAGGGATTGTCAAAACAAGTGAAAATAAGTTTCAGCTTATTTTCCCACCATTTCCGAAAAGAATAATCCGGAAGTTGAGTTACAGCCGCTTCAAGATGCCGCGTTTCGCTTTGCGGTAACTCAAGGGTTAACTGTTGCCCCATTTGCGACCAATCCCGCAACGCTTGCATAGCGTTTTCACGTTCGCCGCTGTTCATTTCAAGCAACGCAAAGGAAATTGTAACCGTCCGGACGCCGCCGACGATCCGCACCAAATCGGCGCCGTAATCAATCGGGCGTTGTCGTGCGACGGGGTTTAACTGAATAGGGGAAACTATAACGTCCTCAATGCGGGCGGGCAAAATGTCAGTAAGTTCCACGCCGCCGAATTTAATCATTTTTGAAAACCCGCCCTTTCTATTGATTTGTATTTCCGGCCTTGTATGTCGGAAATCACGTTTCCGACGCGCCGACCGTCAAGATATACGTCGCCGCCGGGCTTTACGTTGTCCCGCATTACGTTGCCGAACATATCCATATCAAAGCCCGCAATCCCGCCGTTAAACAACGCCGTATAGCGTTGGTTTTCTTGTGCGTTCAACAGGCGTTCGCCCTCATGGGCGCGGATTATGTAATCATCCCGGGGAACGTAATCAAGGCCGAATCGTCCGGACGCGTCGGCGTTTTTGCCGCTGTCCGTCGTAAAGGTAATCGAACCGAACCCGGCAAGGTCGATATCAACGCCCCAACCGTTCAAGCGGTCAAGTTGAGAAATGATAGAA
>JAZROX010000002.1:0-1898 GCA_045648945.1 Candidatus Enterousia sp.
ACCGCTTGGCCTCCGACTTTGTAATTATCCGCCGGTTTATTGACACATTTGGCGGGGTTGCGATTAACCAAGATGGGGTTGAATTCAAGGTTGATTAAAAATGATTGGCAGTTATGCGCAATTTGCCCAGTTCATGGGATATAAAACAAAGTCGTATGTCAATACCCTTAAAAAACAGGGACGGCTGGTTTTTGCCGGGGACAAAATCGATTTTGAAAAATCCAGGGCGAAAATTGCACAGACCGCCAACATAGCATTTCAGAATGTTTTGGATAAAAAAACGGTTTCCAAAACGGAAAAAAAACAGGAATCCGCGCCAACGGACACGGCGGCACAACAAGAATCACAAAGTTTTGGAACGGATGCCACAATAAAAGAACAGTTTAATTTGGCGCGGGCTGCATTACAGGGTTACCAGGCGAAAATGAAAAAAATTGAATATGAACGGCTGCGTGGAACATTGGGCAGTTTGGATCAGATTCAAAAAGTCGGGTTTGAAATCGGGAAGATTATCAAGACCCGTATGGCAACATTTGCCATTCGTGCCGCGCCGGTTGTGACACACGAAACATCGGAAAAAGCGAACCGTGAATACCTTATGCGGGAAATTGAAAACGTTATTGCGGAAATTCGTGAAGCATTGGAACAAACAAAGGGGGAATAATATGTTGTTGGCAAAAGATTTATGTCGGGCATACGGGATAGATTTTGAAAAAATCAAAAGAGAACAATTACTTAAATGTAGATTAGGTTTTCATGTTTATGAATGGTCGTGGTGGCATTTGCGCCGCGAATGCGCGTATTGCGGAAAGAAAAAGGACAGAAAATGAAAGTATTATCATTGTTTGATGGGATTTCATGCGGGCGGTTGGCATTGGAACGTGCCGGTATTCCAGTTGAAAAATACTATGCATCCGAAATTGACAAGTACGCGATACAAATTGCCCAGAAAAATTACCCGGACACAATTCAATTGGGCGATGTGACAAAGTTGAATTACCTGGAATTATTGGATGTTGATTTGGTAATTGGTGGTAGTCCGTGCCAAGGATTTAGTTTTGCCGGTAAACAATTAAACTTTAATGATCCACGAAGCAAATTGTTTTTTGAATTTGTGCGGGCAGTAAAAACAATAAAACCAAAGTATTTTTTATTAGAAAATGTTAAAATGAAACAAGAGTTTCAAGATATTATATCCGAACAATTGGGGGTTCGGCCAATCGAAATAAATTCATCATTGGTGTCCGCACAAAACCGCAAGCGGTTATATTGGACAAATATACCAAATGTGACCGTGCCGGCAGACAAAGGTATTTTATTAAAAGATATTTTGCATGAATTTACAGATATACCAGAAAAAAGTTTATTAAATATACGCAATTTTGAACATGTAAATCGGGATTTTGGAAGCAAAGCACAGGATATAACGGGCGCAAAAAAATCAACAACATTAACGGCGGCAATGGGCATGGGGGGCGGTAATGTTCCATATATGTTTGAATGGTTAAATAAATACATGGTGCCATTTGATAAAACATTGGAAATTTTGGATAAAGAGGTTGCCAAAGGCAAAGTTGGTTATTTTGGCAAAGATTCACAGGCAAACAGGGTTTATTACATACATGATAAAGCCGTTACATTGTGCGGCGAAGCCGGCGGTGGTGCCGCAAAGATGGGGCAATATTTAATTGGGGTCGTTAAACGCGGGCATGGGGCAAGGAACGACAGCATAGACAATGAATCAAAAATGCCAACAATAACATCAAATTCGTGGGAACAAAACAACCATTTGTTATTTGGTTGTATCACACCGGATAGGGTCGAAAAACGACAAAATGGGCAAAGATTTAATGACGGGCAAAAGTTTTATACACTGACCGCGCAGGATAGACACGGAG
>JAZROX010000003.1:0-3447 GCA_045648945.1 Candidatus Enterousia sp.
CAACCCGGAATTGGCAATACCGTTAATTTGCGTTCGCATATTGCTGAATCCGCTAACAACTTGGCCAATCGGCCCCGGCAATCCCTTTAATGCGTTTTGATAATGGCCAACTTCCAACGTATATTTTCCCGTTGCCTGTTGCAACCGGCTCATTTCCTCATAAATCAACCGCGTTTCGGTTTCAAGTTCTTTACCAACACCCACGGTTTTACGTTCTTCCGCCGTCATTTCGTTTAGACGGATTTTGTTCAACCGGTATTGGGCCGAAAGTCTTTTATAGGAACCCTCTTTTGAATTTTCGATTTCGACCAACAGTTTATCCACGCGTTGTTGTTCCTTGACGGCCGAAATGACCTGTTGCCGACGCCTGTACGTTTCACTTTCGGCGTCGTTGCTTTTCTTGTACGCGGCGGTCAATTTATCGGATTCAGTCGTTAACAACGCGATTTGTTGGCGTTGTTCTTCCGTGGCCCCGGACAAATTGCCCATCGTCTTGGCGGCTTCCGTTGCCGCGCCCTTGATTTTTTCTTGGGCGGCTTCGTATTTGGCAATCAACGCATCCAATTGCGCAATCAAATTCGTAATCGAATTGTCCGGCGTAATCAAATCGCGGTAATAAATCGGGTTCGGGTTGTCCATAATAGTTATTTTTTCAAAAAGTCCCGAATTTCGGAGTTTCTCTTTCGGGACGATAAATTACTTATCTTTTCCGTTATCGTGTCTTATTTGCCCGTTTTTGGGCCTTTTCGGCCTGTTTCGCCCGTTCCTTGACAAAATCGAACGCATTGTAAAATTCCAAAACGGAATAATCCTTGGGTTTTACGTGCAATTGTTCCGACAAAACCAAACAAAGGTTTTCAAATTGGCGGTCAAACTGTATTTCCACACCATCCGAACCGGCAAACGTTTTCGGGTTTGAATACGTTATTAACGCCGTCGTCAACTTTTCGATTTCCGGGGTTGCATCCGGGTTTTTCACGCCCGCAATGATGTTCGCCAAAACCGCCATCGTCCGTTTCTTCAAAATGTCGTAATACTCTTTAATTTCGGAATCGGCGAACAGGCCCGGGAAATACAACATTAATTCCCCGTCAATTTTTTTTTTGACCGCTTCCAATTGGGCGGTCAACTCTTTTTCGGGGACGTCTTGCAACGATTCCAACAATTCGTTCAAGGCCACGTCGGAAAGGTCGTTGCAATCCCGGCCGTCAATCTTCGTTACCAACACGGCGAACGCCCGGTGTTTGGGGTTGATTCCGGTTTGGATGAAATAAACCGTTTGGCGCAAATTTTCCAATTCCTGTTGCGCCTTTTCCGGCTTTCCGTCCATAAGATAACGGCGCGTTTTCTCAATGCGTTGGTCGAACGCCACAATGTCGGCCCCAATCCCCGCGTCAATCAACAACAACTTTTGGTATTTGTGAAACCGCACAATCGGCAATTCTTCGATTGTGTCGTACATTTCGACCGTGTGTTTTCCTATCTTGACCGTTACCATAATTCCCGGGCAATTACTGTTGAACAAACCGGCACGGCCAACAAAACCCATTGGCCCGTTGCCACGCACAAAGTTAGCGAAATAACCACGGAAACCCACCACGAACAACAGAATTTACAATTAAACAGTTGTCCGAAAAAGTCGTTGGGCGCGTGGATTTGCAACCATTCCAACCAATGCCATTTGACGGCAAGCCCCAACAGGAACGCGGCCGCAAAAGCAACGACCGCAACCCAACATACAAATTCGATTATTCCCAACATAATTCATCAAATTCCAAGATGCCATCGAACCGGAAACCGGCAAACGGATGCATCAAAAATTGATTGTCTATTTCCGAAAGAGTATAACCACGGTAAATGTTTTCCGCACGTTCATAAATCCGGTTCAATACAATGCGACCTTTCGACAACGACCAACCGGACCGTCCGCCCAAAACCCGCAAGATTTCCGCCTTTACGTATTCCGTATTCCTGTTGTCCGGTTCGTTATAAACCCGCGTCAAGTCGAACCAAACGATAAGGCCAAACGGGGCTTTGATTTGACGCGCCCACGGCCCGGCGTCAATTGTTTGTGGGTCCTCAATTTCGAAGAATGAAAAATTGCCAATCTTGGAATCCGGGGACGTTTCGATGTAATCGTTTTCGCCGTGGCCATTCCATCCGCCGCAATAGACGTTCGGCGTAATAATCCGTTTGCCGTTCATCATCTTCGTAAGACGTTGGGACCGGCCAAAGGCCACGTCCAACCACGGCAAATTGTCAACCAATCCGGTTTGTATTTCCCCAATTACCCGGTCCAACATAACCGGGTTTTGGATAATGGGTGCGTTGTTAGACATAAAGACGTTGTTTTAATTGTTGCATCAATTCGGCGTATGCGCCGCGTTGGACAAATACGACCATCCAATTTGCCATCATCAAACCGAACGTCGTAATACCGTATTTCGCCATAATCCCGGCCGAATACGGCGTTGTCGGGACGATTCCCACGGTATCGGCGGCAAACTGTACGCCCAATTCGTCGTGAAACCGGCCGTTGATATACAGGTTTGGCGCATCCGGGTTCCTGTTCGCTTTGTACGGGTAATTAATTCCGTCTTTCTTCCAAGCCGCGTACCGGCCCGCCGATTCAACCGAATAAAAATACCCGGACGGTTTCAAATCTTCCGAATAATACGGCCGTATGTCTTGCCCGTTGGCCGCCAACCCTTGGAACAATTGCATTTTTTGCAAATCCAAAATGTCGTCGGGATGTTGGACAATGACGTTACGGACCAATTCGCCGGTTTGCAAACCGTCGTTGACATATTGAACGCGTGTACGCAAGTCGTTCAAAATACCCATATCCGCGTAAAGGCCGTTTTCGGGCGTTTTCCGGGCATTTCGTCAAAAAGACGTGTAATTTATCATCTTTCCGGCGAAAGCCCGTTATACGCCATTTCTTGGAAAATTAACTTACAGGTTTAGTTCAAACTAAACGGTACGGTATTTTACGCCGTGATTGTTGCATTGCAAACAAATGCGGTCCAATCCCCGGGTATCAATGGACAAAGCCCGGTACGCCTGTTTCAGTTCGTACCCAAGCCCGGACGCCCGACCCGTGGGTGCGCCGTCAAGTTCATACAACAGTTCGTCACGCGTGACGTTTACTTGGTTGCGGTTAACCCGAACGTCCGGGTTCATTGCGATTGTGCGCAACACGTTTGCCGCGACCTGTTTTTGAATGACCGTTGCGAAAATGGAACGTTGGGAAATGATGAAATCCGTTAAATCGCATCCAACGGAAATTTCCACGTTCATTCCGTAATTCATCGTGTTCGTGTAACCGATTTGGCCAATATCGAACATTTCGGGGTATTCGGCGAAATCCAACGGGGCGTGAATCCCGAACGGGGAAACCTGTAAATACTTGGTCATTTGCCGCCAAGATTCAATCGAACCGCCAAG
>JAZROX010000004.1:0-28782 GCA_045648945.1 Candidatus Enterousia sp.
TAAGGGCTGGTACACAGCTGCGAGTAATGGTAGTCAGGTATATGATGCGAGTGGGACGTTAAAAGCGAGTGTGAGTGGGTACACGAACGGGGCATCGCAGTGGGTATTGACCGGGGACACGACGTTATATGCGCAGTATGAAGTCAACACGTATACGATATCGTATACATTGAACGGTGGGACGGCGGGGGCGAGCGCGCCGACGAGTGCGTCGTATAATGAAGTGTTCCAGGTCAGTTTGCCGACGCACGCACATGGAACCTTTGCTGGATGGACAATCAGAGGTATGGAGAGTGGTATTACCCATTATCATGGGACCAGCAATAGCAACCTTACAGAGTTTACTGACAACACTGGTGATACCAATACATACTTTAAGAATCTGCGAGCGACATCCGGGACGGTGACATTTATAGCAGCATGGAACTGTTCAGCCGGATACAGTGGGACGGATTGCAATACGGCGAATAATTATGAAATCACGTTGAACAATGCGGATGCCACGACGAACGGAACGGCCAAGATATACACGACGTATAATACGAATGTGTATTTGGATGCCGATAGAACCAAGGTTATGAGCACAACATCGAATTTTATCACAAAGCCGCAGCGGTCTTATACGGTGTCTTATAATGCACATGGTGGTAATACGCCGTCAAATAATACATCAACATATAGATTTAGTGGATATTACAGCCAGGCAAGTGGTGGGACCCAGTATATAGGTATGATGGGCGCTATAACATCGGATGGTATCGCGGCCGGTAAAGGTTATACTTCGAATTCGAACACATGGCACGCGCATTGGACGTCTGTCTCGGCCGGCGTTACTTTGCCGTCTACGTCGCGGACCGGGTATGATTTCAAAGGTTGGTACACCGCGGAAACGGGTGGAACCCGCGTTGGTGGTGCCGGTGATTCATATACCGCGACGGCGAACACAACCCTGCATGCCCAGTGGCAGGCCGCAACCTATACAATTACGTATTATGATTATGATGAAAGTGCCCATCCGGAAATAACCGGCGCGACGGTGGTTCAGTATACATATGGCACAGGCGCGACGATTAACTTTGCGCCGTCCAAGGATCATTCTGTGTTCGATAAATGGTGCGACGCGGATGGTTCAAATTGTGCCGCCACGCGGACGATTTCAACGACCGATTATGGTAACAAGGCGTTCTATGCAAAATGGAATTGCGCGACAGGGTATATGAAGTATGGGTATGATGTTTGGGTTGGTGCACTTTATACCGGAACCGGTGCGATGCAAACACCGGGAACTTTCCCTGCGGGTCGGTGCTCTCCAATTCGTTATCATGTAAATTGCCACAAGAATTGCGACGGTGATACATGTGCCGCGTGTTTGGAAGATTTTAATTTGACATCGGGTGGCAATACGTATAATTGGCATTTTGGTGGCGGTTATGATGTTGTAGATTTTTATAGGGATACGCAATGGAAAACGTGGGGCTATGTACCCGTACGTTATGATGGAAGTTTTGCATATAACGCATCGTCTGGGTTTGAAGAACATTATCCGTTGTGGATCCTGGAGGTTTTGGGAAGTGGTAGTTGTTCCCCGTTGAGTAGTTGCATGAGCAATAATAATTATGTGAATTTCTTGACGCGTGTGGCCGGCCTTTCGGAAAACAGTAGTATCTCATTTGGACGGACACATTATACGTTTGATGGTTTGTGGACGGCGCCGGTGGGCGGATCGCAATATATACCGGCAAGTGGCAGTGTGACATGGCCGCAAGGGTCGGGTAATTCGGCGGCACGCACGTTCCAGAATTTCTTTATTGATAATAATATTACGCCGTCGTCAAGTCCGTTTACCGATGCGCCGTATACATACGATGTCTATGCACACTGGATACCGGATATTTATACCATAACACTGAATCCGAACAAGGGTGGCGATACCAGTGGTCAGAATGGTATAAGCGCAGTCTATGAAAAGTATAACACCGGTTGGTCGACCAGTTATTCCGGATCATATACAACAACAATGACTTTGGCTGCGGCGCAAAAACCGACACGGACCGGGTATACATTCTTGGGGTGGTATGATGACCCAACAAATGGAACGCAAAAGATTCCGGCCAGTGGTGTTATGCCGAACACAAATACATTTGGGCAAGATACAGTGCTGTATGCACATTGGCGTGCGGATTGCAACGCGGTGACATTAAACCCGAATGGTGGCACAGCCGGCAGCAAGACAACACTTTACAAAAAGACAGATTTGGCGACGCTGTATTCAGATAGTTCGTGCGAGACCGTGTATTCCACCACGGCAAATGTGGTGCCGACCAAAGAAAACTATGCGTTCCGTGGGTTCCATGTCACACAGTACAACAATGTTAGCAGCGATAATGCAGCAAAAACCGACCAAGTAATCAAGAAAGATGGTTCGGTGGCGGACTATAACGCATCGTGGACAATAAAGGGACCAGAGACATTGTATGCGGCATGGGCCAAGAGTTGCACTCAGCCGGGTGGTGGAACGTGCAGTTTGAGTGTAACCACGGTTGGTGCGGTAGATTACACAACAAGTTGCAGCTGTGGTCGGACAATTCGTTCAGGGACGGGTGATACGGCGGATCCGGTGTGTGATACAAATACTATTACATTAAATTGGAATAATGGTGGACACGGAACCGCGCCAAGTACCCCGGCAACATGTACATATGGCGACACATTTACTATGCCGGCGGCGATAGAGGCGCCAGGTTGGGCATTCCAAAAATGGAATACAAATGGTACGTCTACGACGCAATTTAATGCCGGCCAGACGAATGTGTCGTGCACCCAGGCGAACCTTGGTGTTTGCAGCGGGACCGCGACGGTAACGGCGTCTTGGGATGCGGCCACATATACGGTGACGTATGATTGCAATGGTGGTACAGGAACGTTGAACAATAGTACGGCAACATATAATTCTGCATTTACGGCGCGGGATGTCGCAGGATGCAGCCGCACCGGATATACGGGCAGTGACAAATGGTATATTGGTGATTCGGGGAATCAATGGACAAACGGGACCACGTGGACATATACCACAGACAAGACCTTTAAACGTGGATGGACACCGAATATCTATCACATAACACTGGATAAAAATGGTGGCGACACGAATGGCACAACCGATGTGTATGAAAAATATGATAATGGTTGGTCAGAAGTCCCGAGTTCGATGAGTAATTCTTGGGGATTAGAGGCGATAACCAAACCAACAAAGGCGGGACATTCGTTCGAGGGATACTATGGTAACACCAGTGGAACGGGAACGGCATATATTGGTGCGAATGGTGCCCTGCCCGCAAATAATACGTTTGCCACGGATAAGACGCTGTATGCAAAGTGGACAGCACGGACATATACAGCCAGCTATGTGTGCGGAAACGGGACGACTGGTAATGCGCCGACGGATGATACGGTGACATATGGGACACAACCGACATTGCCGTCGACCGCGGGTTCTTGTGCAAAGGTCGGTCATAATTTGATTGGGTGGCGCGCCGTGGGTGAAAATGAAAATTGGATAAATGGCGTCAGCACATGGACATATACTGACGATACGACGTTTGCCGCAGTTTGGATGCCGGCGGTGTATACGGTAAGTTATGACTGTGGCCCGGGCACAACCGGAAACGCGCCGGCGAATCACCTTGTGACGTATGGTGGTTACCCGACATTGCCACCGGCGTCGGATCAAGGATCCTGTGCCAAGGAGGGTAATACTTTGGTCGGTTGGCGTGTTGAAGGCGAAAGCACGAATTGGGTGAACGGGACCAGCGCATGGACATACACATCGGGCAAAACGCTTGTCGCGCAATGGGAATTGGTGCCGTATAATGGAACATTCGTATGTGGAACCGAAATCGGTTTTGGTGGCAATAGTTATACGTATCCGTTTAGTTCCCATGGTGCAATTGCCCCGGCCGTTACCAGAACGTTAGGTCAAGACTTGAAATTGCCGGATGGAAATGATTATACATCAAGTTGCGTGCCGAATGGGTACACCGGTTGGTTTGGTAATCCGTCGACATGGAGTGCAACCTATGGTGGTTCTGCACATACATTCCAGGCCGGGACGACAATTCAGTGGCCGGTTGCAGGGAATATAGAATGGCAATCATCACCGACCGTAACAGAATATACTATATCTTATTCTTGTGGCGCAAATGCGGGCGCAGGCAGCGTTGCACCGGCGAATGATAGTGTGATGTGGCATACGCGGAATGCGGTTCGTCCGGCCGCGGGAACGGGTTGTGTTGCGCCGGCGGGATATCATTTCGCGGGTTGGTTGGAATCGACTTCTGGTGCAGTGATACAACCGAATCAGTATGGTGGTAATAATGATTTGTGGCCATATGCACGTGGCAGCGTCCTTACGGCACAATGGACACCGGTGGTTTACGAAATCACACTGGATGGTAATGGGGCGGAAACGAACAGCACGCCAACGACGGTGTATTTGAAGTATGGTGATAACTTCTATTATGACGGTGATACTCAGAATATAATAGAAGATTTGGATGTAAATCCGGTGCGTGCGGGTTATGTATTCGGTGGGTATTACTATGCGACTGGTAATGTCCAGGTTATAGATGAAAACGGTGATTTCTTGGTGGCGGCGCGGACGTTTACAACGTCGAATGCAACAATCGTGGCACAATGGACTCCGGCAATCTATGAAATCACACTGGATGGTAATGGCGCGGATGTAAATGGAACACCAAGTACGGTATACCTTAAATACAATGTCGGGTTCTATAGTGACAGTAATGCGACCACGTCAATAGAAAGTCTGAGTACGAATCCGGAACGTGCGGGATATGTGTTCGGTGGATACTATGCGACCGTTGGCGCAACGCGCAGTGGCGAAGGCAACACTAGTGGTACTGTTGTTCAGATTATCGATGCAAATGGTGATTTTGTCGACAGAATGGATGTGCATACGTTCACAACGCAAGACGCGACTATCACCGCAGAATGGACGCCAGAAATTTATGAAATCACGCTGGATGGGAATGGCGCAGATGTGAATGGAACGCCGACGCCGGTGTACCTTAAATATGCGACTGGGTTCTATAGTGATAGTACGGCGAGTACGCCGATTACACGCCTGAATACCAAGCCGACGCGGGCCGGGTATACGTTTGGTGGATACTATGCGACCGTTGGCGCAACGCGCAGTGGCGAAGGCAACACTAGTGGTACTGTTGTTCAGATTATCGATGCAAATGGTAACTTTGTGGACAGCAATTCTGTGCGGACGTTCACAACAAGTGATGCGACGATAACTGCGGATTGGACGGCAATAGATTATACAATGCAATATGTTTGCAGCGATGGCGCAGAAGATTATACATATACCGGAATTGCACCCGGTGCGACAAATCCGGTGCATTATGGCGACAGTGTGACAATGGCGGCCGATCCGTATAATGCGGTGGATGGGTGCCGTAAAGTATGGGGATCGGTTGGTGACGCGGATTATTGTGCGGATTGCTTTACATTCGGCGGTTGGACAATCGATGCGGAAGGCACGGCGTTGGGTTATACGGCGTACCATGGTGCCAATGTTGCCGTTAATCCGTGGGGAAACACAAATGGAACGAATTGGTGTATTATTAATACCACGGGTAATTGCGCGGGTTATTCGGCAAATGATACATTCTTGGTGGCCGCGAGTTATACACCGAAACAGTATGATATTACGTATATGTATGCGACCAGTCCGTCACAGAATAACCCGGTTATGCCGTCGAATTATACATATACCATTGAGAGAACCATAAGCAACGCAGATCAAACGCCGCCGGCACACGCCACATTTAATGGTTGGTGCACAGATTTGAATGACGCATCCAGCTGTGTAATGGCGGGGCAACCGATTACAATTGGTAATCGTGCACATGGTGACAAAACATATTATGCAAATTGGTCTTGTGATGCGGGTTATGCATTGTCTTATAATGCAAATGATGAACCGGTATGTACACTGATGTCCATAGAATGCGATGCGGGAACATATCTGCCGGCGGGGGCGACAACGTGTGAACCGTGCGTTGCGGGAAATTATTGTCCGGGTGGCACATGGACGTATGATGGCAATGAACATGGTTCATACAGTTGTGCCGACAATACGAACCAAAAATATCCGCTTAGTGTGACCGGTTCATCCAGTATAAATGATTGCTATCTGACATTGGTGCCGGGGAACTATGTTGCAAATGTTGGTGCGGGCACAGTTCCGTGTGTCGAGAATAATTATTGCGATAGTACCGCGAATATATACTATGGCGGGACACACAGTGCGAACCATATGACGACCGGTGTTATTAATTCGTGTGGTGCAAATTGGGCCAGTGCATCCGGTGCGGCGGCACATAGTGAATGCTATCGAGATGTTGTATTAGACAAGAATGGTATGAACGGTACATTGACGTTGCCGGCGAGTTCTGGGTGCAAGAATTTAAGTGGAACGACGTTGACGGTGTGGTATAACACAACGTGCAATTTGCCGGCGACGGTATTGACGGCAAGCGCGGCCCATACAACGTATACCAGCACGGGCAGTTGGGCCGAAACCGCGACCGCAGCAACGGGATTTGTAACATCCATCCGCGAGACCAGTACGGATGCCACCGTGACATACTATGCGGGCAAGATGTATTCATGTGATGCGGGTTATTACCTGGGGGCGAATACGACCGGACCATGTACGATATGTCCGGCGGGCAGTTATTGCGCGGGTGTCACAAATGTATATTACTCAAACCTGGATCAGGTTATAAGCCCGTGTCCGACCGGATATAATGCGGGTGGAACCGGATTAAGTGCACAAAATCAATGCATGACGGTGTGTGGTGTTGGGCAATGCGTGCCAACGGCGGGCGCACAGTGCGTAAATGCGGGTGCGGGTTATTGGAGTGCGGGCGGAACGATTACATATGGCGAAACGTTGGCATGTAATGCGTGCCCGGCGGGACTTACCACCATTGGGTATGGAACGGGTGCGGACGAAGCGGATGATTGTGGACACATATTGCATGTTGGAAGCAACCGGGTATATTTGCGCAGCAATCCAAAGACAGAAAAAACGCTGAATGTCAAGGTTGGTGAAGATGTGTTCTATGGAAATATGACGACCGATGATATTTATATGAGTGATGGCGCAGATCGTTCATTAAAGACCAGAATAGGAAGTACGGTTTATTCCATCTATGATGATAGTGTTGCACAGTGATATAACAATTTGACAAAACGTGATATATTTGTATTATAGATTTGAAACAAAAAGGATTGAAAATGAACAAGAAAAAATTAATACCCGCGGCAATGGTGGCGTATATTGCGGCACTGGTTGCATTAGCGGTGGCGTGTAAAAAAGACCCCGTTCCGGAACCGGCACCAACACCGGAACCGACACCGGATACGATTGTGCCGACGCCGGGCGATACCATTACGCCCGTGGTGCCGGGTGATACGTTGGAACCAATTATTCCGGGCGATACAATTGTTCCGTTTCCGCCAATGCCGGAAGATACTGTAGAATTCATGATAAAAATAAATAACATTACTGGTGCAGGGATAATGTATCCAAGTCTGGATACACTGAGAAAGGTTCTTGCCATAAATAATAAAGTGATAAGATTAAAATGGTGTGTTCCGCCAAATCGTACATCCGGTTGGACGCCGAGTAGTTTTCGCTCGCCGCGTGATAGTTTAAAGGTGCGTTTCGCGATGTCGCCAAAAGTTTTTGGTTCTGGTAGGATAAATGTTAATAAAAATTATGGTGGTGCCAGCATTCCGTGTGAAGATTCGTTAAATATTTCGAAACTGGGGATGACAGTGTGTGATAGTGCGATATTTGCCGGATGGGGATATGAACCATTTCGTGACCCGGGAACCAAATCGCGTGACGAGCACGCAAAATTTATTAACGATGTCGGGATGAAGCGTGCGATTTTGGATAAACAACGTTAAAAAAAAACATAAAACATTTAAAACCGACACGTTTGTGTCGGTTTTTTAATAATAACGTCGTATCAATATGATATTTAATGTTGTTCACCCATTTTCTTGGCCGCATGCAATGCGGTTTGCAAAGATTCCAATGCGACATCGTGTATGCGACCCGAAAATGTTCGCATATTCATTGTGTCGGCAAAATTCTTGCTGAAAATATTTGCAATATATTCCAACTGGGCCGGCGATATCACGAAAATTTCACTGGATATGTTGGTGGTTTGTAGTTGTTTTATTGGTTCTTTCATTATTTATCGGCCCTCCTGTTGCCATAAAAGCGCATATTTTTATGTAAAATATCAAATTGCGACTTGTTTATTTTTATGTATGTATTATATCATAAAGTATCTTGACCGCAAGCAACAAAATTTGCTATATATATACAGACAAACAAGGAAAAGTGAGTACTATGAATATTATTCAGAAAATATTAGGGTCGGCAAATGACCGATTGGTTAAATCCTATGATAAAACTGTGTCGTTGATAAACGATATGGAACCTAAGTATCACGCGATGAGTGATGATGAATTGCGTGCCCAGACGGACGTGCTGCGTGCGCGAATTGCGAATGGCGAAAAAGAAAAAAATATATTGCCAGATGCGTTCGCCGCCGTGCGCGAGGCGTCCATAAGGACGATTGGGTTGCGGCATTTTGATGTGCAAATGATTGGCGGTATGGTGTTGAACAATGGCCAAATTGCAGAAATGAAAACCGGCGAAGGTAAAACATTGGTCGCAACACTGGCATTGTACCTTAAGGCGCTGTATGGCAAGGGGGCGCACCTGATTACGGTGAATGATTATTTGGCGTCGCGTGATGCAAAATGGATGGGCCAAGTTTATGAGTTTTTGGGGTTGAGCGTTGGGATTATTCAACATGATATGACCGATGATGAGCGTCGGGCCGCGTATGCGTGCGATATTACCTATGTGACCAATTCCGAGTTAGGTTTTGATTACCTGCGTGATAATATGAAGTTTTCCAAGGCGCAACAGGTTCTGCGCCCCCTATTCTTTGGTATTGTTGACGAAGTTGATAGTATTTTGATCGATGAAGCGCGTACGCCGCTTATTATATCCGGGCCATCGGAAGACATTAGCGATTTGTATAACAAAGTGGATGCGGTTGTTGCAAAACTGGCGCCGGACGATTACAAAAAAGACGAAAAAGATCGTCATGTTACATTGACCGAGGCTGGTGTAGATTCTGTGACACGGTTGTTGGCGGACGCAGGATTGTTGGTCGGTGATAATCTGTATGCGCCGGAAAATGCCGCGTTGGTTATGCATATTCAACAATCTTTGTTGGCGCATCATTTGTTCCAGAAAAACGTGAATTATGTTGTGCGTAATGGTGAGGTTTTAATTGTTGATGAATTTACGGGGCGCGTTATGTCGGGGCGGCGTTTTGGGCGCGGTCTGCACCAGGCGATCGAGGCCAAGGAACACGTTCAGGTTCAACCGGAAAATCAGACGGTGTCCAGTATTTCGTATCAAAACCTGTTTCGTTTGTATGAAACGTTGGCCGGTATGACCGGAACCGCGATGACCGAAGCCGCCGAATTCGATGAGATTTATAAACTGCGCGTGGTGTCGATTCCGACAAATCGGCCGGTGGCACGCGTTGATCATCATGACGAAATTTATCTTAATAAAAACGAAAAATATGACGCTATTATCAATCAGATATCTGAATGTCTTAAACGAAAACAGCCGGTTCTTGTTGGGACGGTTTCAATTGAAAAATCCGAAGAATTGGCCGAAGTTGTTCGTAAACGTTTGGGGATAAATCCGGCTGTGTTGAATGCAAAGCATCACGAGTCCGAAGCAAAAATTGTTGCCCAGGCGGGTGCACCGGGGGCGTTGACCATTGCGACCAATATGGCGGGGCGCGGAACCGATATTAAACTTGGTGGAAACGCCGAAGATTTAATTGCGGATTTGGATAAAGATGCGCCGGATTTTGAAAGTAAAAAGAAAGAAATATATGAAACAATTGAGAAAAATAAAAAGATTGTTTTGGACGCCGGCGGCCTGTATGTGATTGGTACCGAACGTCACGAATCGCGGCGCATTGATAATCAGTTGCGCGGACGCAGTGGCCGTCAGGGCGACCCGGGTGATTCCAAATTCTTTTTGGCGTTAGATGATGATTTGATGCGCATATTTGGGGCGGCGCGTCTATCGGGTATGTTGACCACACTGGGGTTAAAACCGGGCGAGGCAATTACGCACCCGTGGATAACCAAGGCGTTGGAAAAGGCGCAAAAACGTGTTGAAGCCCGCTATTTCGAGGCGCGTAAAGAATTGTTGAAATATGACGACGTTATGAACGAACAGCGTGGCGTAGTTTATAAACAGCGTGATGATTTGATGACGGCAACCGATTTGGCGCCTTTGGCCAAGGAAATGATTGCAGATGTTGTGGAAATAATCTGTGAAAACAATATTCCGGAAAAGGCCCAGCCGGCGGATTGGAATATTAAGGGTATTCATGATGCAATGGTTCGTATATTCGCGTTGGATATCACGGATATTGAAAATTGGAAGAAAGATGAAACGATTACAGATCGCAAGGCGTATGAAACTTTGTTGGGGCTGGCAATGCAGCGTTATCAGGCCCAGGCCGACAAATACGGCCCGGAAATGATGCAGACTGCGTCGCGGCAAATGATGTTGGGGGCGTTGGATTCTGTGTGGAAACAACATTTGCAACAAATGGATTATTTACAGACGGGTATAGGTTTGCGTGGATACGCCCAGAAAAATCCGCTGTATGAATATAAACGCGAAGCGTTGGGTTTATTTAAAAGCACGATAAATAACTTTAAGATTATGTCGGTCGCGTATATTTCCCGTATGGAATTGACGCGTGCGGATGTTGATGCGACGGAAAAACAACGTAACGAGCATGATCAGTCGTTGAATGTTGCCGGTGAAGCACGGCGAAATGCGCCCTGCCCGTGCGGTTCGGGACTGAAATATAAACATTGTTGTGGCAAATTAAAGTAAATAAACCCGACAAATGTCGGGTTTCTTTGTGCTTGCTGATCTTGCTGATTGGGAATATTGTCTTGCATTTTTGATAAAAAACGGTTAAGATATTCGTTGTTAAATTGGTGAGGATTTATGAGTAAAGTACCCTTTTATATAGGAAATTTTTTGGCAATTTTTGTGCCCGGCGGCGTGCATCGTGCGCGTGTTCGTGGTAATGTAAATAGGTGGCTTTATGCGCCACGGGTTAAAAATTTCATACATCGTGTGTATGGAGTGCCGGTAAAAAGTATAAAGTTTGTGCGTCAAATAAACCTTAATCGTGTGTGTTTGGTTGTAAATGACCGGTATTATGTAAAACTTTTTCGAAATATAACGCCACAGCGCGTCAAAAATTATCAGGAACTTATGGAATTTATTGCGCCGCGGATAAGTGTTCGTATGCCGGTTGTTCATGCGGATGATAATATGGCAATGTATGTTAGTGAAAAAATTCCGGGCCGCGGAATACACGAATTTGATAACGCAACTATAGTTAAAAATGAAAGTAAAATCAAAGAACAGGTTGTTAAAGTTATAGCAGAAATTCAAGATATAAAACTAAGTTCTATACCGGGTGTCGAACGTTTTGAACATAGTCTGCAACCAGAGCGCGCCACGGAACCACCGATTGATAAACCAAGGCCGGTTTTGGCGCATTTTGATTTGAACGAAACTAATCTGTTGTTTGATGATGATATGAATATCATAGGAATTATTGATTGGGACATGTGTTCGATTGCGAAAAACCCGGGAACGGATCTGTTTGTGTTTAATCGGTTTTGGAATCGGTTTATGAAACGCATAAAAAAGTAAATTTCTGAAATATTTTTGCTTTACAGCGGTTTGATGTTTTTGCTAGCCTTGTGTTCATGGAAGGCGAATTTGTTCATCTTAGAGTGCACAGTCGGTTGTCTATTGGCGCCAGTACCATAGAAGTCAAGAAAATACCGAAACTTTGTGCCGAAAATAACATGCTTGCATGTGCCTTGACCGATACCAATATGATGTCGGGGTGTGCAGAGTTTTCCGATGTTATGCCAAATGCGGGGATTCAGCCAATTATCGGTGTGGAAATAACATTAAATCATCATAATGCCGATCCAAAAATGCTGCGTGCCACATCGCTTTCGAAAATAGTTTTATTGGCGCAAAGTCATACAGGATATTTAAATTTGTGCGAATTAAGTCGCGTTATGTACATGCGTGATGAAAACCATCATTTAGGGCCGTATATTACATTTGAAGAATTACAATCGCATTCTGATGGAGTGATTTGTTTGTCGGGTGCGCACGTAGGGCCGATTGGTATGGCGATATTAAATGCCCAGGATAATCTGGCAAAAACATATGCAGAACGTTTTGTAAAAATATTTGGTGATCGGTTTTATATTGAGGTTCAGCGTCATGGGTTAGAGGCGGAAATAAAAACCGAACCTATGTTTTTAGAAATAGCAAAAGATTTAAACATTCCAATTGTCGCGACGAATGATGTGTGCTTTGCCGGTGCGTCGGATTACGAGGCCGCAGACGCGTTAAGTTGTGTGTTAAATCAGACTAAGGTTATTGATCCGGAACGACCACGAAAATCTTCCGAGCAATACTTTAAGAGTGCGGCGCAAATGATTGATATATTTAGTGATTTGCCCGAGGCGATTGAGAATACGGTGAATGTTGCACACCGTTGTGCGTTCTTTGTAAACGTTCATGAGAAACCGTTGTTGCCGCGGTTTGGTGATAATTTCGAGGCCGAATGTAAAATGTTGCGTGATAATACAATGAATGGTTTGACCGAGCGGTTAAAGCAACATGGCATTACGGATACGGCGCCCTATTTCGACCAGGCAAATTATGAATTGGACGTTATTATTGGTATGGGGTTTCCGGGGTATTTCTTGATAGTTGCGGACTATATTGATTGGTGTCGCCGGCATGATATTTTAACCGGACCGGGGCGTGGTTCGGGTGCAGGTTCGATTGTGGCGTGGGCGTTGGGTATTACGCATGTGAATCCGTTACAATATGGGTTGTTATTTGAAAGATTTTTGAATCCGGACCGTATTTCTATGCCGGATTTTGATGTGGATTTTGAACCCAGTGGAATCGAGCAGGTTTTGGCGTATATTTGTGATAAATATGGTCATGATTCTGTGTGTCGTATTATCACGTTCGGCAGTCTTCAGGCGCGTGGCGCCATTCGTGACGTTGGTCGTGTTTATGGGATGCCGTATTCCAAATCTGATAGGCTTTCCAAAATGATACCGATGGAGGCCAAGAAGTTAAAAGAAGCCGTTGATACGTCGCAGGAAATTCAGAATGTGTTGGCGTCGGACCCCGATATGGCCAAGGTGGTGTCTATTGCCGAAGAATTAGAAGGTTCTTTCCGTAATTTAGGCCAGCATGCGTGTGGTGTTGTTATTGGTGATCGACCCACAACCCAGATTGCACCGGTTTATCGTGACCCGGCGAACCCGTTGCCTTCGTGTCAGTTTGATGGACATTACTTGGAATCGGCCGGTTTGATTAAGTTTGACTTTTTGGGATTGGAAACATTGGTTGTATTAAAATATGCGACAAAACTTATTCAGAAAACGCATCAACAGAATATAAACTTGGACGACATTCCAACCGACGATGAAAAAACATTGGAACTTTGGCAATCGGGTATGACCGAAGGTATATTCCAATTCGATGCCCCGTTTGTGCAACAGACTTTGCGTAAAATGCACCCGACCAGTTTTTTGGAAATATCGGCCCTTAATGCATTGAACCGGCCGGGGCCAATTGCGTTTATTCCGCAATTTATTGCACGTATGCATGGCGAAGAAAAAATCGAATATGTTCATCCGCGTGCCGAACCGATATTAAAAGAAAGTTACGGAATTATTGTGTATCAAGAACAGGTTATGCAATTGACGCGCGTGTTGGCCGGGTTTACACGTGGTGAATCTGATACTGTTCGTAAAGCCATGGGTAAAAAGAAAGCCGACCTGTTGGCGAAAATGGAAATTAAATTCTTAGATGGATGCAAAAAAGAAGGGACGTTGGACGAGGCGACTGCGAAAGACCTGTGGGAGAAATTTAAAGAATTTGCAAAATATGCGTTTAATAAATCGCATGCTATCGCCTATTCTATCGTGGCAAATCAATGTGCGTATATCAAGGCGCATTTCCCGGCGGAATTTTTGGCCGCATCTATGTCCAGTAATATGAATGATACAGATCAATTGGCGTTGTTCGTTGATGATGCCAAATCAAACTTTGGAATTCAAATTGTCGCGCCTGATATAAATAAAAGTGAATCTTTGTTTACGGTGAATAATGGCAAGATTATATATGCGTTGGCCGCGATTAAGGGGGTTGGTGTTGCCGCAACCGATGCGATTATTGCGGAACGCGCCAAAGGAAAGTTCAAAAATATAACCGATTTTGCAAAGCGTTGTGCGCCGATAATAAACAAACGTGTCTTAGAGGCATTTGCCAAGGTTGGTGTTTTGGATTCTATTAATCCGAACCGTGCGGAAATATTTATGAACGCGGATATGATTTTGTCTTATGCGGCAAAATCAAAAGAAAGCGCAAATATGTTATCGCTGTTTGCGAACACGGTTGAAGACGATGTTGCCGAAGACAGATTGGCAAAAAACCTTGTAAAAACTGCGCCGTGGACGTTTGGCCAAAAATTGGAAAATGAACTATCGGCACTGGGGTTCTATATATCCGCACATCCGTTGGATCAGTATAAACATTTGATTGTCGGCGCGCGTTTGGCAACCAGTGCGAAATTGGCCGAAATGCCGGATCGCGCAAATGTGCGAATTGCCGCGAATGTGAATTCTTATTCTCAACGGCGGACCAAGGCCGGCAAAGAAATGCTAACAATAAACGCGTCGGATGGGTTTGGGAATATTGATGCGGTGGCGTTTGGTGATGCGGTCGCAAATTTGGCGGGTGTGTTGGGTACGGAAACAGAAGTGGTAATTTCCGGCCGATTGTCAAATCGGGATGACCGTGTGTCGGTGTTCGTTGATTCAATTATTCCGTTGGAACAATGGGTTGCAGGAATCGCCAAGAAAATCACATTGGATATTCGTGAAAAATCCGTGTTGGCGGATGTAAAAAAGGCTTTGGGTACCCTGCCCGCCGGCGGAACCAAGGTGGCGTTAAACCTTTATTCTGGCGATAAAAAAACGACACTTGAATTGCGGGGCGGTTTGGAATTGGGTAAAAACACTATAAAGGATTTCACAGGATTAGGAATAAAGGTGACAATAGAATGATGAAACACATTCCGGTTTTATTGGATGCGGTGATGGGTGCGTTGGGAAATATTCGTGGAATGCGTATTTTGGACGCAACCTTTGGCGCCGGTGGATACACACGTGCGTTTTTGAATGCAGGGGCGTCGGTCGTCGCGTTCGATCGCGATCCAAATGTTTTGGATGATGTGGATTTGATAAAACGTGAATTCAAATCAAAATTCGAATTTGTGCCCCAACCTTTTTCAACAATGTCGGAATTAAAGGACACGTTTGATGCGATTGTGTTTGATTTGGGGATTTCTTCGATGCAGATAGATAATCCGGAGCGTGGGTTTTCTTTTCGGGCGGATGCAGAATTGGATATGCGAATGTCGGGAAATGGACCAACGATTTGTGATATGTTTGACGAATGGACGGTAGATGATATTGTAAAAATACTGCGCGATTATGGTGATGTTAAACCGGCGGTGGCGATTGCCAACGCAATAAAAAAGACGATGCCCAAGACCACATTTGAATTACGTGATTTGATTCATAACCCGCGTGATGTTGCCCCAGTATTCCAGGCGTTGCGTATCGCATTAAACGACGAAATGGGAGAATTGCAACGTGCCTTGGCGGCGGTTCCAAATTTGTTAAATGTTGGCGGAAAGTGTATTTGTGTGACCTTTCATTCTTTGGAAGATAGAATTGTTAAAAATGCTTTTCGTGATTGGACAATGGTTCCCGGGGATCCGCATATGCCGACAATGTCGTTGCCGCAATTTGAATTGATTCGGGCGCGAACGCCCACAGAGCAAGAGGTTAAAGAAAATCCACGGGCGCGCAGCGCACATATGCGTGGCGTTGTAAAATCATATTGACCCGGGACGTATGATTTTTGTAAGATGACAAAAAGTAAAGTAAAAAAGGAAAGGAAAATATGAAAAAAAATACTCTGATGTTTATAGGTGTCGCATTGTTTTGCGTGCTGATGGCGTCTGCGGCGTCCGCGGTTTGTCCGGTTTGCACAATTGCGATTGGTGCCGGATTGGAAGGAATGCGTATGATTGGGGTCAAAGACGTGATTACCGGGATTTGGGCCGGTGGATTGATTTTGTCGTTGATTGGATGGACCGCAAATTATATGTATTCGCATGGGGTTAGAAACAAGATTTGGTATGGTTTGAACTTTTTGGTATATATCGCGTTATTGGCCAGTGTGTATTTTGTTCCGGTGGGTAACCCGGTTGTTAAATGGTGGGAAAATTGTATGTGGGGAATGGATCAATTCTTGCTGGGTTCCATTGTCGGCGCGGTTGTGTTTTTGTTGATGGAATTGTGGTATATGCGTATCAAGCGTAATCATGGTGGACATGCCATGTTCCCCTTTCAAAAGGTTGTGATGCCGTTCGCGGGGTTGTTGTTGGCGACGGGTATATTTTGGGTCATGATACGATGGTTGCCAAAAATCGGTATAGTTATATGTTAAAGTTTTAAATAAAGAAAGGAAAGAAACAATGAAAAAAATGTCTTTGGAAGAAATGGTTAAAAAAGTTGACGAGTCCAAGAAGGTGAATCCATTGGATTTGTCTTCGGATCAAGATTTGTCTATTGCGTTGATGAACCTGGTGTCGTTGGAGGAACATTTCTTTTTCAGTGGTGCAAAAACGCGGCAACCGGGGTTCTATGATTTAATAAATGTTGTGCGTGGTATGCGTAAAGAGTTGATGGAACGTATTGTCGATAAATCTGGGAAACAGGGAAACGAGGTTTGGTGTATATCGAAACATTTGTTGGCCGCGTCTATGCGTTTGTACGAGGTTGGAACCAAGGCGATGGGCGCCGGGAATAAAAACGACGCGTATAAAATGTTCGAAAAGGCCTATGAACTGTATTCTCTGTTTTGGGGATTAAATATGAAGATGATCGACCTTAGTGGCGTTCAAGAAATGGAACCTGAGTTTTATGGCGCCGTTATGGATAAAGATTCAAAAAGTGAAAAAGATGTGAAAAAACAAATGTCTGAGTCGCGTTCAACCGTCCAAAAATTGGGTGATTGGGTAAAAAAGACGGTGAATTGCTGTATCGAATAGATAAATTGGTTGATTTTATAGTTGATTCAAATTTGGATTTTTTATTATAATCGCAACCGAAGGGAGTAACGTGTTTAGGAAGAAAGGGATTTTTTCTTGTGTTTCTGCCGCATTGACAACGGTTTTAGTGGGTGCGTCCTATGCCGCCCAGGCGCCTAATCCGCGTGCAACCGATTCGGAAAGTTCGTCGCGTCAAACGTTTGGCGATGTTCAATCGCGTCGTGCGGTCGCCACACCGACGCGCATTCGTGCGATTGGACCGACACGTGTAACGCCGAGCGGCGGACGTGTTGCTACAACTATTGTTGCGGTGCGTGATACGACGCCAGAAAAACGTGCGGGCACCACACGGACGGCGGTTGCGCGTCGTGCGCGCAGTGCAACCGGTGGTGCAACAAATGCGCGTATTGGCAAGAATACCGCATCGGGTGCGAATGGTGTGGCGCGCAGTGCGACCGCCCGTGCCACCGCGGTATTTAGTGATGTTAGCAAGATTGGTGGTGGATATGCCGCATGTCGCGAATCGTATGCGACATGTATGGACCAAATGTGTGCAAATGCCAATGATACAAATTCTCGTTGTTTTTGTAGTAACCGCTTTACAAAATTTCGCGAGATTGAAAACTCGCTGGACCAGGCGATGATTATGTTGCAACAGTTCCAAGATAATAACCTGAATGCGGTTGATAAAACTGCGGCCGAGGTCGAGGCAATGTATTCTCCAACCGTTGGGGAGTTGGCGATTAAAAACGACACCAGTGCCGCCGCCAAAACGTTAGATGCGATTAGTGATTTGCTGTCTGGCAAGGCTTCAACGTCTGCCTATTCCGGGGCGTCCGGTTCTTTGGGAATATTGGATTTGGATTTTTCAACAGATTTGGATGATATTTGGTCCGGTGATTTTGATGACGGTTCTATATTTTCATCGTCTGGGACCGATATATCCACCTTAGAGGGCGAGGCTTTGTTTAATGCGGCCCAGAAACAATGTGTGCGTTTAACCCAGAATAATTGTGAAAGCAACGCTGCGTTTTCTATGTCCAAGAGTTCTTATAATATCCTGATTAGCCAGGATTGTAATACGTATGAAAAGACGTTGAACAAAAAACGCGAAACCGTGGCGTCGGCCGTGCGTATGGCGGAAAAGTATCTGCGCGAGGCACGTTTGGAAGAATATCGTTCACATAATTCTGCAGACGTGAACGAGTGTATTGGTAAGGTTCGTAATGCAATGTTGGCGGACACCGCATGTGGTGAGGATTATAAGCGTTGTTTGGATCCAACGGGTGCGTATATAAATGGGGCGACGGGTGAACCGATTTATAGTCCACGGTTGTTTCAATTAGAACAGACAATTAAATTAGAAGGCGTCACCACATCTGGGACGGTAAGTACCGATATATTAAGTCAAAACCCGGATTATAATAATTTCTTGGAAAACTATCGTAAATATGTGACGCGTGAATTGGATGCGTGTCGTGATATTGCAGATTTTGTTTGGACGGAATTTAAACGTAATGCAATTATCGAAATTGCCCAGGCACAAAGTGCAAAAATCGAAGAAGTCAAGGCGTCTTGTGTTGACACGATGGCGGAATGTTACGATACGCAAACAAATGCGTTAAAGAATATGGATAAAAACACGGCTACAACGGCGGCGGCATTGGGGCGTTATACCGCACGTGACATGTGTCGTGAAAAGGTTACAACCTGTGCCGCATTGTATGGCAGTCAAACACAAAACGCCACATGCACATTTGATAATCGTGGACATTTGACCAGTTCGGCCAGTGAGTGTGGGTTGACGGCTTTGTTAAATTATGTTTCGGCGGTTGATTCTTTAAGTGTCGCGGAAAGGTGTGAAAATGCCCTTGATGAGTATGTGGCAGAACTATGCACGCCGGATGATACAAAGTATAAATATCCGTATAAGTGCCATTCTTTGTCTGATGATGACTTGGAAAGATTGATACATAATTTTGCAACAGACAATTGTTCGGATCCGGCGACGACAAAATATGGCGAAGGCAAATACGAGGATTTGCCGGCCACAATCAAAACGCGAGTCGAATCGTTGACCCGGGATGTTAAAGATTCTATGGGTGCGGCCTTGGCTGACGTGTGCGCCGATTTGGGTGGTATGTGGTCGTACAGTTTGAATATGGAACAAGGTGCAGATTATTTGTTGCCGTTCTATAACCTGGCGTTTGGTGGGAATACACCGGATAGCACCTTGGGCAGTTATGGTTCAGAGTATGGGCGGTGTTATCAGAGTAATGCGCGCATTGCATGTCAGAGTTATGAAGAATTATTGGGTGAAGATTACGCAAAATGGAGCGAGGCAACCCAGACGTGTGTGTTGTCTGACAAATGGTATGAATATAAATGCGCCGAGCTTGGGTCGGGATATTATATGAATAGTGTATGCTATATCAAGAATTAACAGAAATACTTTGGAAAAGTTTTTAAAAACAGATGCGGGCGCCAAGATAGAAACCGTTTGCATAGAGAACCGCGTAGCGGAATGCGTTTAACCTAATGCTGAAGCAGGAAAAAACTAACCGCCCGTTTGGGCGGTGATTTGTATTAAATGAAACTTATTTATTCCAGACCACACATAGAGCGTAGAATCTGCATTAATGCCGCGCGTTGAGCATCGTTTGGTAGGCGCCAATAGAGTTTTATCAATTCCAAACTATCGTTGTGGCCCAATGGGTCGTCGTCCACATCCGGTTGGTGCAGACGCATAGAACGCGTTGCACGTGTTTCGTCCGGCATGTTGCCCGGCAGCCCAATAAAGAAAAACGACACCGGAGTCTGCATGGCCGCACCAATTTCAAACAGACGCGATGCCGATATGCGATTGTCCGCCGTTTCGTATTTCTGGATTTGCTGAAATGTTACGCCGCATATATTTGCCAGGTCCTTTAATGATAGTCCCAGCATAGTGCGCCGTAATTGCATACGTTTGCCGATGTGTTGATCAACAATTGTTGGAACGTAAGATTTCCCCGCCATGTTTTCTTCCTTTTTGGTCCAGGAGATATTTCCTATGTCAAATTTATACAATTTTTCTTTTTGTTTTGCAATCAAAAAAGCAGTATGATATGCTTTGGATTATAAAAAATCAAAAAGGGGAAAAGATATGAAACAACCGGTTGTTTTGTGTATATTGGATGGTGTGGGCGTTAGTGATATTCGTGCACATAATGCCGTCGCGATGGCCAAGATGTCGTTCTTTCGCGGACTAATAAAGAAATATCCGAATTCTTTGTTGCGCGCAAGTGGTACCGCCGTTGGGTTGCCAGGCAATTTGATGGGCAATTCCGAGGTTGGACATATCTGTATCGGGGCCGGTCGCGTTGTTATGCAATATCTGTTGCGATTTGCACGCGAAGATTGGTCACAAAACAAGCCGTTAAATAAATTTATTGACGATGTTCGGCGCGATGGCGGAATTGTGCATTTTGCGGGTTTGATGTCCGATGGCCGTGTTCATTCCGATGTGCGCGATGAAATGAAAATTGCAAAGTATATTTTGGATGCGGGGTTGCGCGTTTGTATTTATTTTATTGGTGATGGACGCGATACGCCACCACGGTCGGCGTTAAGGTATGTGCGAACAATAAAACGTATGTTGGCGCCCTATTTCGCCGACGGCCGTGTGTTTTTTGGAACTTTGTCGGGGCGGTATTATACAATGGATCGTAATAAAAACATGGATCGCACCGCGTTGGCGTTTGATGCGTTGGCGTATGCACGTGCCGATTTGCATGCCGATACGATTGAAGATGCAATAAAACAATCCTATGCGGATGGCGTGACGGATGAATTCTTTAAGCCGACGATTATAAATGCGGCGCCGATTACACGGCGCGATGGATTTATTTTCGGAAACTATCGCAGTGACCGCGCCCGTCAAATTGTGCGCGAAATGTTAAAAACCGGTGCACATGTTTTGTGCTTTTCGCAATACGGCGAAGGATTAAACGAAAAATGCCCCGCATTGTTGGACGATATTCCGGTGGAAAATACTTTGGGAGATGTTGTGGCGGCGGCGGGGTTGTCGCAATTGCGTATCGCGGAAACCGAAAAGTATAATCATGTTACATACTTTATGGACGCGGAACGCACGGTGGATTTTAACGCGGAAGAGAAGGTTCTGATTGATTCTCCGAATGTGGCGACATTTGATATAAAGCCGGAAATGTCCGCGCCGGAAATCACAAAGGCGTTATTGCCACGACTTGGTAAATTTGATGTGGTTATGATGAATTTTGCAAACGGTGATATGGTTGGACACACCGGGAACGAGACGGCAACAATCAAAGCCATGGAATGTTTGGATGTCCAGTTGGCGCAAATTGTGCCGGCGGTTTTAGAATTGGGCGGAAAAATGCTTATTATTGCGGACCACGGAAACGCTGAAAAAATGTGGGACGAAAAATCTAATGCGCCATGGACCGCACACACAAACAACAAGGTGCGCGCGATTTTGGTGTCCGAACCAAAATATAAGAAGATTAAAAATGGCGGACTTGCCGATGTTGCGCCAACGATTTTGAAATTATTGGGTGTGCCGCAACCCGTGGATATGACAGGAAAGAGTTTGATATAAAGAATCCCGCAGATGCGGGATTTTTTCTTGCTTTTAAAATCACATATCATTTTGTTGGCGAACACGGTTGTTTAGTGAATTTTTTGACGTAATACGTGTATGCGGCGGGTTGTGTCTGCACTTATGTTGCACAAGATGTCAAATGTTTTAGTTTTCGGATTGCGTTCCACACACAGTTTATCATTTTCTTCGGTAAAAAACAGGGGGTCATTTTGTGATACGTCATAGAACATACTGCCGAATTTTGGACTATCAAGCATCATGCTTTTTCGTGCGGGAGATTGAGGTGTGCCTATATTGCTAACATCAACAACGACAAAGCGTTCAAGCATACCTTTGGATGTTTCCGGGTCGTATGTAATGTACGGATTTTTTTCGCCAGTGGTCAGATTTTCTAACATGTCCAGTGCAAAAAAATATGGGTCATGTTTGGTGTTGTACTCAGATTGCGGATTGTTTCGTACAAAAATTGATATTTCGTCGTCACGCTTTAGTTTTAATCCAAAATCACATGTTGATTGAGTGATACAGCCAAAATGCGTGTTAAAAAGGAAAGCTCTTTTAAGGCCATTGATGTCCGCATTGCGAATGTCGACCAATTTTACAGTGGCCATATCACAATTTTTGACATTGTATTGTAAAGATAACGGGTTCAAATTGTCGTCGCAAAAGTCACTAATATTCAAATCTTTTTCGGATTTAACGTGAATTTGCTGGTTGGCCGCACCGTCAATCCACATAAGGGTATAAGAATACAGCGGTCTGTCAAAGACGTATTCTTTGTTGGTAATAATCCATTTGTTCCAGAACATTGTGTCCACCTTGTTTGTGTGAAAAATATAATATAAAAAATATTATTTGTCAATATTTTTATTACGCCGTGCCGCAAAGAATTCACGCAGCAATTCGGCGGATTCATCGGCGTATTCTGGCAATTGCACTATATTTGGATGCCACAGGTGTTTGTCGTTTTCAAACACGCGAGCATTTGTGGTGATGCCTCCACCCTTTTCGTCCGTTGCGGCGAAATATATATTGCGAATTCGTGCAAAGGAAATTGCGGTTGCACACATTGCACATGGTTCCAGTGACACATAAATATCGCAATCATCCAAAAATTTTGTCCCAAGTTTTTTGCATGCGCGGTTTATCGCGACAATTTCCGCGTGCAGGGTTGGATTCTGTTTCCGTTGCACCAGGTTTTCACCACGCGCGATAATCTTGCCGTCACGAACAATCACCGCCCCGATTGGAACGTCACCGGACGTGCCCGCGCGCGCCGCCAAATTTAAAACTTGCTTCATTATATTCATAATTGTAGAATTTACCACATGGATTCGAAATTGCAAATTATTTCTGGGACATATCGCGGGCGGAAGCTTGCCCTGCCCGATGGTGCGCGGCCTACGCAAAACCTGGCCCGTGGGGCGATATTTAATATGCTGGCGGGCATACTGGAACCGGCACAGAAATTGACGGTTTGGGATGCATTTGGTGGCAGTGGCGCATTAGGGGTAGAGTTTTTGTCGCGTTACCCAAATTCAACGGCAATTTTCACAGATTTATCGGACGAATCCATAAAAACAATTAAAAGAAACACTGTCAGTATTGCGGCAAATCGTATCTGTATTACGAAGTCTGATGCGTTGCACGAAATAAAAAATTATGCTGCCATGGCGAATTTGGTCTTTGTTGACCCACCGTATGAAAATGCCGATTTGGGAATAAAATTTGTTGCAAAATTGGCGGATGTGGTCCGTCCCGGCACGGTAATTGTCCATGAAATAGAAAAAATTGTCCCCTATTTCCCCAACAAAACAAAGTGGGAAATTTTGCGGGATAAAACCTATGGTCGGGCGCGTTTTTTGATTTTGCGCAGGAATGATAACAAATAACTTGCTTTTTCTATAATTTTATTACATAATATGCCGCGCACAACACCCTTGGAGGTTGTGTAGGGTAAAAAATTGCAAATAAAAGGATAAAAAATGGCAATTGAATTAAAAGCAGAAATTCGCAACGTTGCTGGCAAGGGGGCCGCACGTGCAATTCGTAAAAACAAAAATATCCCCGCCGTTATCTATGGTGAGAAAAAAGACCCAATCGCAATCGAAATTTCCGGTCGTGATTTTGCACCTATTGTTCAGATTCCGGCATTACGAACAAAATTGTTTAATATCACAACTAAAAATGGCAAAGAAGACGCGATGTTGATGGATATTCAATATCATCCGGTGTCTGATAAAATCGTTCACGTTGATTTCAAACGTATTGATGTCAAAAAACCGGTTTGTGTGTCTGTTCCGGTCGAGGTTATCAATGTTGAAACGTCTAAGGGATTGAAACTTGGCGGTGTTTTGAACTTTGCGGTACGTAAAGTTTCGGTTGTTGCATTGGTTGATAAATTACCGGAAAAAATCGTTTTGGATTTGGCCGATTTGACCATTGGCGACACGGTTCACGGTTCCGATTTGAAATTGCCGGACGGCGTGTCTTTGGGTCTGCACCAGGCAGAATTGGCGTTTGCCACAATCGGCGGTAAAATGCCAGAAGAAGCCGATGCCAAGGCGGCACCTGCGGCCGCACCGGCGGCAGCCCCGGCCAAAAAATAGTGACGAGTGGCTAGTGTTAGTGATTAGTGGACGGCGCGAGTGCGCCGTTTCACATTTTATACTAACCACTAACACTAATCACTTACACTAATTTTTATTCCTATGGGCTTGAAATGGATGCCCGCATAACTATATTTGTGTCATACAAGAATGATTCAAACAGGAGTGAATTATGTCAAAAGTATTAGGTATCGATTTGGGAACAACAAATTCTGCAATGGCCTTTATGGACGGTGCGGATCCGAAAATTATTGAAAACGCCGAAGGCGGCCGAACCACGCCGTCGGTTGTTGCGATTACATCAAACGGCGAACAATTGGTTGGTATTACCGCCAAGAACCAGGCCGTTACAAATCCGGAAAACACTATATATGAAATCAAGCGTCTTATGGGGTTGCGCTATGACAGCCCGGCCGTCAAAGAAATTATGGCGCGCGTTCCGTACAAGATTGTTGCGGGCGATAATGGTGACGCATGGGTCGAAGTTGATGGCAAAAAATATGCGCCTTCACAAATTTCGGCGATGATTTTGGCAAAACTTAAAAAAGATGCCGAAAACTATCTGGGCGAAACGGTGACCGATGCGGTTATCACTGTGCCGGCCTACTTCAACGATTCTCAACGCCAGGCGACTAAAGACGCCGGTCGTATTGCGGGGCTGAACGTGCTGCGTATTGTAAATGAACCGACGGCCGCCGCTTTGGCGTACGGTTTGGACAAAGATAAAGACGGAACCGTTGTTGTATATGACCTTGGTGGTGGAACGTTCGATGTGTCCGTTTTGGAAATCGTTGATGGTGTATTCGAGGTTAAATCCACAAATGGTGATACCGCGTTGGGTGGTTCGGATTTTGATGCCCGCGTATTGAAATATTTGATTGAAGAATTCAAGGCGCAGACCGGCATCGACCTGTCGAACGACAAATTGGCCCTGCAACGTTTGAAAGAAGCTGCAGAAAAGGCGAAAATCGAATTGTCGTCCAAGACGTCGACCGATATTAACCTGCCCTTCCTTACGGCCGATGCGTCGGGACCAAAGCATTTCAATACCACATTGACGCGGGCGAAATTAGAATCTTTGGTTGACGATTTGATTCAAAAGACCATTGAACCGTGCAAAAAGGCGTTGGCCGATGCGGGTATTGAAAAATCGCAAATTAACGAAGTTATATTGGTCGGTGGCCAAACCCGTATGCCCAAAGTTGTCGAAACGGTTAAAGAATTCTTTGGCCGTGAACCGCACAAGGGTGTAAATCCGGACGAAGTCGTTGCAATGGGTGCCGCGATTCAGGGTGGTGTTTTAAAGGGTGACGTGAAAGATGTTCTGTTGTTGGATGTGACGCCGTTGTCGTTGGGTATCGAAACACTGGGTGGTGTGTTTACACGCCTTATTGACCGGAATACAACAATCCCGACCAAAAAATCCCAGGTGTTTTCGACCGCAGAAGATAATCAATCGGCCGTGACCATCCGCGTATTCCAAGGCGAACGCGACATGGCGGCGGATAACAAATTGTTGGGGCAATTCAACCTTGAAGGTATTGCGCCGGCACCACGCGGAATGCCGCAAATTGAGGTATCTTTTGATATCGACGCGAACGGCATTGTGCACGTTTCGGCCAAAGATAAAGGCACCGGCAAAGAACAGGCGATATCAATTAAATCTGATGGCGGATTGTCCGAAGACGAAATCAAACGCATGGTTGATGAAGCCGCACAAAATGCCGAAGCAGATAAGAAAAAACGTGAATTAGCCGAGGCGAAAAATACCGCGGAAACCGCAATCTTTGCAATTGAAAAATCGTTAAAAGAACACGGGGACAAAGTAAGTGCCGAAGAACGTGATGCTATCGAGGCCGCCAAGAAAGATTTGGCCGATGAATTGGCAAAATCTGACGCGACGGCGGAAAGCCTGAAAGCAAAAACCGATGCGTTGTCTGAACGCGCCATGAAATTGGGTGAAGCCGTGTACAAGGCGCAGCAGGCGGCACAAAATGCCGGTGCAAACGCGGAATCGGGCGAAAATAAATCCGATGGTGCGCGTGACGCGGATTTTTCGGAAAAGTAATTAGTGGTTAGTGATAGTGTTAGTGATTAGTAAAAAAACGGTGGCGATTGCCACCGTTTTTATTTTATTGAAAAATCTGTTTTTCATGGTATAAAATCTTGGTGACAAAAAGGAAATATAATATGAAAAATACGTATTATTATGGATTATTAACAAAACGTATAATGTATCCCACACATTGCCAGTTGATCGGTGTTAAACCCGAAGGTCAATCATTATATCTTCTTGTGGATTTTAATAAAATATATCCAACGGATGTTAAGCATAAGCAGTTGCATATAATAGAGAGCCTAATGCCCGGAGATGTGTTCGAATATCAAAATCAAGATCCGATTAATATTATAAGAAATGTGACTTTGGATGAAAAAATCGCAGATTTTAAGAAAAAGTATTATGAATTACAGAAAAACCGATAAAATTCAAACAAAACCGTCGGGATTCCGACGGTTTATTTGTTGTACATTTTCTGTTTGATTTTTTATGTTTTTGGGCGTATACCATTGTTGTTGTTTTAAACAGGAGTAAAAAATGTCAGTTGAAAATTTAAATCCTTTGGTCGCCGCCCAGGCGCGTGTGAAATCTGCGTGTGATAAATTGGGAATGCCGGCCAATGTTTATGAAATCCTTAAAAATCCGGCACGTATTATAGAGGTGCAAATTCCTATCAAGATGGACGATGGAACAATCAAGACCTTTACCGGGTTCCGGGCCCAACATAATACGGCGCTTGGCCCATCCAAGGGCGGTATTCGTTTCCATCCAATGGTGTCACGTGACGAAGTTTCTGCGCTTTCTATTTGGATGACGTTCAAATGCGCGGTAACCGGGCTGCCGTATGGCGGCGGCAAAGGCGGTATTGTTGTCGACCCAAAAACACTGTCCGACGGCGAATTGGAACGGCTGTGCCGCGGATACGTGGATGCGATTTATCCAATTTTGGGCGAAAAATCCGATGTTCCGGCGCCCGATGTTAATACAAATGGGCAAATTATGTCTTGGATGATTGATGAATACATCAAATTGTCGGGGAAAAATTCATTCGGAACATTTACCGGCAAACCGGTAGAACTGAACGGTTCGTTGGGGCGTACGCGCGCAACGGGGCTGGGTATAGCAATTACAATTGCATCCGCCCTTAAAACACAAAACAAAGATATAAATGGTGCAAAAATCGCGATTCAGGGTTTTGGCAATGTCGGCAGTTTTACCGCCAAGTGTTCGTATGATATGGGGGCAAAAGTTGTTGCAATTGCAGAATGGAATACAATTCTGTTTAATGCGGATGGCATTGATATCGATGCGCTGATGGAATATAAAAACAAAAACGCGGGTTCGATTAAAGACTTTTCGGGTGCCACGGTTATTTCCGCTGAAGAATTTTGGGCGTTGGATGTTGATGTGTTGTCGCCGTGCGCAATGGAGAACACTATCAACAAAGATACGGCGCCGTTGATTAAGGCACAACTTATTGTCGAAGGCGCAAATGGCCCAACGACATTGGATGCCGAAGAAATATTGACTGCACGTGGCACAATGATTGTGCCGGACATCTTGGCGAACGCTGGCGGGGTCACAGTTTCGTACTTTGAATGGGTGCAAAATCGATATGGGTATTATTGGCCGGAATCCGAGGTCGAAGATAAAGAACGGCACGCAATGATTACCGCGTTTGATGCAATTTATAAAATCAAATGCGAATATAATGTTTCTATGCGCGAAGCCGCATATATGTATTCAATCAAACGCGTGGCAACGGCAATGCAGATGCGTGGTTGGTGTTAATTTGTTGGGGTGTTTAAAAGCACCGGCAAACGCCGGTGTTTTTTTGGCCGTATTTTCCGTCGTCACAGGCCAAAAATTAAACCGCCCAAAGGCGGCTGAATTTTTGGTGCGAGCGAAGGGAATCCCTTGACATAAATGCCTGCGGGCAACCCGTGACGATTTCGCTGCGTTTTACTTGCGAAATCTACTTGGTTTCGAACCCTCTTTGCCGGGTTCTCTTCCGTCGCCACAGGCCAAAAATTAAACCGCCCAAAGGCGGCTGAATTTTTGGTGCGAGCGAAG
>JAZROX010000005.1:0-1541 GCA_045648945.1 Candidatus Enterousia sp.
AGTATAAATTCCTTACCGACCCCAAATACGGACAGGGATTGACCGACGAAGAAGCAAAGGCAGAACTTGCCCGGATTAAGGAAGAAGGGCCGGGCGTCGGCGGCGACCCGTTGCGGGTATTTGGCGCGGCGGGATAACAAAGGGGGTAAAGGATGAACCCCGCGTTCATTGATTCCATGTCGTGGAATATTGCGGAAGTGTACGGCGCTATATCGGATCAAATCATTATCAACCTTTCGCATTATTTCAAGTATTATAAACCCGGCGACCCGTTGCCGCGTTCCGCGTTCGAATATCAAGCCGCAATGTTGGCCCAAATGGGAAAGGTCAACGCCGATACAATCCGAATTATCAAAAACGGGCTTGAAGGGTGCGACGAAGCGCTTAAAAGCACGTTAGAACAGGCGATTATTGACAGCATAGGGAAATATGAGCCGGAACTATTGAAAGGGGTAAAACGGGGCATTTTAGCCCCGCAAGGCGTTCCCATTGTCGCCCCGTCACAAATGCGGGCGTTCAATCTGTATTACGAACAGGCCGCCGACAAACTAAACCTTGTAAATACGGTCATGTTGGAAAGCACGAAAAGCGCGTATCAACAGACCGTTTCCGACGTCGTGTCCGATATCATGCTATCGGAACGGATAGAAGCGACCGCCGGGGCGCTTGAAGTCGCCGCCGGGGAAGTTGTTACGGGCGTTAGTTCGTGGAACGCCGCGTTGAAACACGCGACGGACAAACTTAACGACCGGGGAATAACCGGGTTCATAGATCACGCCGGGCATAGATGGAACGCCGAATCATACGTTGCGATGGATATTCGAACGACGGCGTTTAACGTGGGCCGGGCGGCTGTATGGGAAGAAAACGAAAAGTTCGGCAACGACTTGTATGTTGTTTCTTACCATGACGGCGCGCCCCCGCTTTGCTATGATTGCCAGAACAAAGTTATATCCGCGCTGAATAACGCCCGGGACGTCACCGATTTGGACGGAAACGTTATACACGTATACGCCCAAAGCGAAACGACATACGGCGAACCCGCCGGGCTTTTCGGAATCAATTGCAAACACTATCCAACGCCTTTTATTCCGGGCGTTTCGCTCATACGGGGCCAACCCCAAAGCGAAGAAGACAACGCCCGAACATATAAGGAATCACAGGAACAACGGCGGCTTGAAAGACAAATCCGGGAAGAAAAAAAGGACTTACTCGCCGCCAAAGCACAAGGGGCAACCCGGGAACAGATCAATTACCTTGAAAACAAGGTCAAAGAAACGTCGGAAAGTATTGACCGCTTTTGCGACGATACGGGACGCGCCCGGCATCGCGACCGCGAAGCGGTATATACAAAGCGGGAGTTTCCGGACGCCCGGAAATACGACGTTTCGGAATTTGAACGCAAACAGAAAGAACGAATTGACACGTTCTTTGCGGGCGGCGGCGTCCAAACCGGGCGCACGTTCGGCGTTTTGACGCCCAACGTACCGCTAACCCCGGGCGTTCCGACCGTTCCCGCGAAGAAGAAAGCGACGCCGAAA
>JAZROX010000006.1:0-30666 GCA_045648945.1 Candidatus Enterousia sp.
CCCGGTTGTTGATGCCGCCGCCGTCGTTCCTGAACTGATACCCGAATGGGTGGCAAAGCAAAAGGAAATTGCAGACCTTGAAGCCACAATCGTAACCGACAATTCAGGTGTAAACACCACCGAATTGCAGAATCAAAAGGCAGACTTGAACAAGAAGCGCGGCGAATTGGTCGCACGTCTTGCAAAACGCGATACAATCGCACGTTGTGAAAAGGAAATTGCAGACCTTGAAGCCAAAGGAAAGACCCTTGCACAGCAAATCGCCGATGCTGAACGTGAAGAATACACCGTTGAGCAATTCACCAAAACCAAGGTTGAAGAATGCGAAAACCGCATCAATGCGATGTTCAAGTTTGTATCGTTCCGCTTGTTTGATTACACCATTGAGGGCAACCCGGTTGAAACGTGCATTGCAACCGTTGGCGGTGTTCCTTATGGTTCAGCGAACACAGCAAGCAAGATGAATGCGGGTCTTGATATTATCAACACTTTGTGCAAGTTCTATGGTGTTTGCGCCCCGATATTCATTGACAACCGCGAATCGGTCAATGAACTTGTGGAAACCGAAAGTCAAATTATTAACCTTGTCGTGAATCACGACAATTTCTTAACAATTAAATAATTATCGCAACAATGGAAAAGAACTTTGAAAAAGGCGAATTTCTTACCAAAGTGGAAGATTTCGCAAAGAGTATGTCAGAAATGACAAGTGAACGTGAAGATGTAAGACGTGGTTTGATTGTCCTTGCAGCCGAAAAGGTTGATGGCGAAAATGGCACAAAGTCCATTATTTCGGTTTTGGGCAACGGTGAAAAACTTGCCGAATTGATTGCCGAATTTGCAACACAAGATTCAACAAAACCGATTGTTTCGCAAGGACTGAAACTTGGTGCAATGAAAACCATCGTTGAAAAATTCGGGGGGGGGATTTAACAATTAACCTATTCATCAACAATTAAATTCATTCGTTATGAACGAAATGCTGAAAGCAAACGGCGGTGCAATGGTAGTTGCACAACCTCAAAACCAAGTCGGGTTCAACTTCTTTGACCCGGAACAATTCAACACAATGCAACGTGTGTGCAAGTTGTTCGCAAATTCGGAACTTGTGCCGGATATGTACAAAGTGAAGTACGAACAAATCCCGGTCGGAGCTGATGAAAACACCATCAACGCAATCAAGTTCAAGAACCAAATCGCCGAACACAAGGCGGTTGCCAACTGTATGATTGCAATTGAGATTGCAACCCGAATCGGGGCTTCACCTTTGATGGTTATGCAGAATATGACACCTATTTACGGCAAGCCGTCGTGGTCGTCAAAGTTCCTTATCGCAACCGTGAACACTTGCGGACGTTTTGAGCCATTGCAATTCAAGTTCACCGACAAGGGAATGTGTGGAATGGTTGATTATACCGATTACGTGTGGGATAGTGCTTCACGCACCAAGAAGCCCGTTACAAAGCAATTTGACGGCAAAAAGGTGATGAACATTGAGTGTGTGGCATATACCACCAAGAAAGGTTCAACCGATGTTTTGGAAAGTTCCCCGGTATCAATCGAATTGGCAATTCAAGAGGGTTGGTACACCAAGAACGGTTCAAAGTGGCAGACGATGACAAAGCAAATGTTGATGTATCGTGCCGCATCATTTTGGACAAGTGCTTATGCGCCCGAACTTTCAATGGGTATGCGTACCGTCGAGGAGCAACAGGACATATATGTGGACTATCAAGACGTAACGGCGAACGATGTTGAAACTGAAAAGGCAAACAACGCCAACAAGGTTGCCATCGGTGCAGACCTTGCAGATGGTCAGGACACCGCCGAAAAAGCCAATGTGGACACCGAAACGGGCGAAATAAAAGAGAGTACAACCGAAACACCGAAAGCGGCACAAAAGCCGAATCCGGGATTCTAACAAGCAAATCCGAAAGGTTATGGAATTGAAAATTTTGGGTTCAAGTTCAAAGGGCAATTGTTACTTGCTTGACAACGGAAAAGAATGTTTGATGATTGAATGTGGCGTTGCATTCAAGGACGTGCAAAAAGCGGTGAATTTTGACATTTCACGCATTTGTGGTGTCATTATATCACACGAACACGGCGACCACGCCAAACACGTTCAAAAGTGCCTTGATTCACGCATTCCCGTGTATGCTTCGCAAGGAACACTTGATGCACTTGGCATTTATCCAACCCGCGATGTGCCGAACTTGGTTTGCCGAATGGGTGAATTGACAATTCAGCAGATAGGCAAATTCAGGGTGCAACCATTCGCAACCCAACACGATGCCGCCGAACCTTTCGGGTTTCTTATCTATCACCCCGAATGTGGAATGGTCTTGTTTGCGACTGATACATATTACTTGCATTACACCTTTGATGGCTTGAACAACATATTGATGGAATGCAACTATCGCCAAGACATATTGGATTCCAATGTTGATTCGGGCAAGTTGCACCCGGCTATGCGCACAAGAACGATGAAAAGCCATTGCAGTTTTGACACGTGCCGGGAAACATTACTTGCCAACGACTTGTCGAAAGTGAACAACATTGTGTTGATTCACCTTTCGGACGGCAACGCCAATGCAAGCGAGTTCAAGCAAGGAATCATTGATGCAACAGGCAAGACCGTACACATTGCGGAAAAAGGAATGACAATCAAGAATTTTAATGTATCACCATTTTAAGTTTTACAACAATGAAAAAGTTTGTATTGATTCAAAACGGAAAAGAAAAACCCGTTGGAAAGTATGCGACCAAGGCGGAAGCCGCCGACGTGATGGAACAAATAATTGACGACAACAACGATGATTTGGATTCGGACGATGAAAATTATTTGACCGCCTTTGATTTCCGCCTTGAAGAAGTCGAGGTTGAAGAAATCAACGAAATTGTGTTGTCGTTTGATGATGCCCGTGCATACCTGAATGGTAAGCCGAACAACGACTTCACCGTGTCGAAAAAGGTTTTGTCCGGCAATTGTGTTCAGCTTGCAGACGTTGCACGTTTGGTTCAGGACGTGAACCCAAATCACATCAAAGCACTTGTCGCCCTGAATGAGTTATTCACCATTGCAGAGGCTTGGAACAAGGCGGACAACTTTGTTCCTGATTTCAGCGATGCAACCCAAAGCAAGTATTTCCCTTGGTTTGTATATGACAAAGGGGCTGCGGGGTTCGTTTATGCGTATACGTATCATACGCCGTCGAATACGTATGCGGCTTTCGGTTCTCGGCTTTGCTTCAAAACACGAAATCGAGCAATCCAATTCGGAAAACAGTTCGTGGACTTGTACAACCAAGTTTTCTTGCTCAATAAGTAAAAATGTATCACTATAAAACAAAATCGAGTTATGGAAAGAGAACTTGGACAGGAATACAAGAATCTTGCACAACGTGAAGCATTCTTGAAAGACAATTGCGATGCTTGCGAACAAAAAGGCTATATGAAGCCATACACCCCGGAAGAATTGCAAGGACACAAAGAGAAACTTGCCAATGTTTCGATTGAGATTGCCGAAATCGAAGCCGAAAAGAAACAAGTTGAAGCCGACTTCAAGGGACGTTTGAAACCCTTGAAAGAATCAAGGGCAATAATGGTTTCCAACATCAAGTCAAAAGCGGAATACGTGAACGAAGTGTGTTACCGCTTCACCGACCAAGAAACCAAGGAAACCGGGTATTACAACAAAGAGGGCATTTTGGTTGAGTGCCGCCCGGCAACCGCCGATGAATTGCAACCGAACATTTTTTCGGTAGTGAGAAAGACAGGAACGAATGATTAACTTTTAATTTTTGAAGAATATGCAGAACGAAAAAATGCAAATCAATCTTGCACCCGGAATGACAACCGCCGAAATAATCTTGCGCGAGGGTGCAGCCGTGAAACAGCTTGAACCAAAAGCACCCGTAAAAACCGACCTGAAAGGCGTTATCGGTTGCGTGGTTGAGTACCTGACAAAGCGAATCAATGTCGGTCAGTTCGACCAAAAGGATTGCCACATTCTTATCGACCGCGACAACGTGGAAATCACCTTGATAACCAACGAAGCGGACGAATACACACGTGGCAAGGTTGTCGGCAAATTGAGTTACAACCCGAAGTTCGTTGAGTTCGGAATCAACCGAAACAAGGTGTGGACACCGACCGAACTTGGCTTGTTTATCAAGATGAACCGTGCATTCTTTGCAGACCGCCAAACCAATATGGCGTTGGTTTCAACCCTGATGAACTTTACCGCCACCGTGAACAACAAGATTGAACGTGCAGTTGCCGAAAATGGCAATCGTACCGACAATTTCGCCCAAGTGGTCAATTCCAACTTACCGGATTCATTCACCATTCAAATGCCGATTTTCAAAGGTATGCCCGCCGAAACAATCGAGGTTGAAACCTTTGCACAGGTGAACGGACGTGAAGTTGCATTCGTGCTTCTTTCACCCGGTGCACAAGCAACACTTGAAGATTTACGCGACAAGGTGATTGACGATGAAATTGCAAAAATCAAGGACATTGCGCCCGAAATCGCAATCATTGAAATTTAGTGTACAACGCCCCCGACTTGCCCTTTGGTGGGTCGGTGGGCTTAATTCTCGCAACAATGAAAGATACATTTTATTTTCAACACGATTATAACGCAAGGAACGACCCAAAGATTATCAAATTGATGCGCGTTCACGGTCTTGCGGGTGTTGGTGCGTATTGGTGCATTGTTGAATACTTGTACCAAAATGGCGGTAAGCTGAAATTGGAAGAATGCGAAAGTATTGCATTTGCATTGCATACGGATTGCAATTGCATTACAAGTGTTGTGCAAGACTTCGACTTGTTCCAAAACGATGGTGTGTGTTTTTGGTCGGAAAGCATCAATAAACGTGTAATTCGCCGTCAAGAGATAGCCGAAAGCCGTAAAAAAGCCGCCGAAGCACGTTGGAAAAATGCAAGTGCAATGCAAATGCAATGCAACGAAATTGACTTAAATAATAAAGATATAAATAATAAATCTTGTCTTAAAAGACAAGAGAGTGAAACCGATGTTTCACCCAAGGTTGATTTTGAACGAATCATAAATTTATATCATTCAATTTGTCAATCATACCCGCGCATTATCAAGTTATCGAAAGCCCGAAAACAAAAGGTTGAAATCCGTTTTGTGGACGAAATGAAAGGTGATTGGGCGATGCTTGAAACCGTGTTCAGGAAAATGGAAGAATCAAAATTCTTGCGTGGCGACAATCCGCGTGGTTGGAAAGCAACTTTCGATTGGCTTTTCACCAATGACAAGAATTGGTGCAAGGTTGCTGAGGGCAACTATGACAACCGCGTTGAGAGTGGAAAAAAGACAGTACCAACCACAAAACCGAATGACGAATGGCAATAGACTTCAAAAAGGCTTTGGAAATGGTCAAGGAACGTGGGTTGTTCCAAGGCATTACCCGGTTCAAGTACGATGGCGAGGGTTACGACCTGAACGAATCGTTGCAACTTGTCGAAGCAATCGGAAAACAACGAAACCCAAAATTCGTGATTGATGATGAAAACCGCTTCACTTACGAAAACATAATCAAGTGGTTGCATTGCGACCATACGATGAAAGCAATTCACCCCGACACGAAAGAGGATGTTCCGGGCGATATGCACCGGGGAATTTATGTCGCCGGAAATACAGGTTCGGGCAAGTCTTGGTGCTTGGAAGTGATGTTGGCTTATGCTGATTTGTTCCGCTTCAAAATCAAGTATGGCGGTGATGATGCGCGTATATGGTGGCGAATCGCAAGGGCTGACGAAATTGTGGCAAGGTTCGTTGAAACAACTTCGATTGACGAATACAAGAAAGCAAAACTTCTTTGCATTCAGGATTTCGGGGCGGAACAATTGGAAGCCGTCGCAATGGGCAACCGAATGAACGTCTTGCGAACCTTGCTTGAATACAGGGGCGACCGTTCCGATTGCCTTACAATGATAACATCGAACTATTCGTTGAAGAATCCCACCTTGACGGAAAGTTACGGTGAACGTGTAACAAGCCGATTGATGGAAATGTGCAATTACTTTGAAATCAAGGGCAAGGATAGACGAAAACTTTAATTAAAACAAGATGATGTCGTGATTATTAACAACTTAACTTTATACTATTATGACAAGCGACATAATGATACAACAAAACGTGGTCTATAAGACCGAAAAGGGAACGCCCGTAACGGATTCCCTGAAAGTTGCGGAAGTGTTCGGGAAACGACACGACAATGTGTTGAAGTCCATTCGCAACATTTGCCGTCCTCAAAATGTAGGAGAGCAAACCGAACAATCAAGGTGGTTTTATGAATCAAGTTACATTGATGCCAACGGAGTGAAACGCCCGATGTTCGTAATGAACCGCGATGGTTTTTCATTGCTTGCAATGGGTTTGACCGGGGCAAAGGCAATGCAATTCAAGGTTGGATTCATTGAACAATTCAATGCGATGGAACGTGTAGTTCGTCAGGTGATGCAACCCACCACCCCGGCGATACCTCAAACGTATGCCGAAGCATTACGCCTTGCAGCTTCACAAGCTGAACAAATCGAGGAACAACAAAAGAAGATTCAAGCCGATGCGCCCCGTGTTCTATTCTCACAAGCGGTCGAAACGTCCGACAAGTCGGTGTTGATTGGCGAACTTGCCAAGATTATATGCCAAAATGGTGTGGACACGGGCGAAAAACGCCTTTTCGCTTGGTTGCGTGAAAATGGCTACTTGTGCCAATTCGGTGAAAGATACAACCAACCAACCCAAAAAGCAATGCAAATGGGTTTATTTGAGATTAAGAAAACGACAATACAGTTGCCAAATGGTGAAACAATCATTTCCAACACCACCAAGGTAACAGGAAAAGGGCAAGTGTATTTCGTGAACAAGTTTTTGCATAACAATCAAAAGAGTTTATCAAAATGAAAATCTATTTATCGGGAAAAATAAGTGGATTGCCTTATTCCGAAGTGCAAGAACGATTTGATGGTGCGGAAGCATTATTGACCGAACTTGGCTTTGATGTAGTGAATCCCTTGAAAAACGGACTTGACAAGGACGAATCTTGGGAAAGGCACATTTGCAAGGATATTGCAATGTTGTTGCCGTGTGATGCCATCTATATGATGGACAATTGGGTTGATTCAACCGGGGCTTCAATCGAATATGATGTTGCGATGCGAACCGGGAAAGACATTTGGTTTGAATCCAATGTGGTAAGAAACAACCTTGTCGTGATGAAGATTCAAAACGCAATCCACGAAGCAATGGGATTGAAGTTCAATGATTATATCACCAAGTCCCGGAAACGTGATGGGTTCTTTGCACGAATGATTTTCGTGTACCATTGCCGACAAAACAAAATGCGCCTTATCAAGATAGCGGAATTTGTAAAACGCGACCATTCGACAATGCTTCATCTTTTGAAGAAGTATCAAGACGATTTCAGGTTTAACCCACAGTTCCGAGAGATAGCAACAAGAGTGAATAATATATTGAATAAAACAAACGAATAATGCACAAATTTGATTACCGTTGGACGTTGAAAGATGCCAACTTCACCAAAGACAAAGGAACGGTCTTTTCTTGCTTTTCTTGTGGGGGGGGTCGTCAATGGGCTATAAATTAGCGGGTTACGATGTTATAGGTTGCAACGAGATAGACCACCGAATGATGTACACCTATTGTCAAAACAACAATCCCAAGTTCCCATTCCTTGAACCGATACAAACTTTCAAGGATAGAACGGATTTGCCGCCCGAATTGTTCAACCTTGACATCTTGGACGGTTCGCCGCCTTGTTCGACCTTTTCGATGGCGGGAAGCCGTGAAGATGCTTGGGGAAAGATGAAGCACTTTCGCGAGGGTCAGGAAGAACAAGTTTTGGACACGTTGTTTTTCGACTTCATCGAACTTGCAAAGAAGTTGAAACCGAAAGTGGTTGTGGCGGAAAATGTGAAAGGCTTGTTGCTTGGCGATGCGAAAGATTATGTAAGGCGAATTTATGAGGGGTTCGATGATGCCGGGTATTATTGCCAACATTGGTTGTTTGATGCTCAAAATATGGGTGTACCACAAAGGCGTGAACGTGTGTTCTTTGTGTGTTTGCGAAAAGACCTTGCCGAACCATTCTTGGAACGTGTGTCGTTGTTTGAAGAAGCCCCACGAATCAAGTTGGAGTTCAACGAACCGATTATTCCTTTCAAAGAGGTTGCCGACGGCTTGGGTGATGGTGTCGATTCGCCAAAGATGCGTCAATGTTGGGAAAAGCGACAGTTTGGCGACAGTGATTTAAGCGGTGCGAATGAACGTGAATTTGGCAAAAAGGCGATGTTCAACAATCAATATGTCTATTTGGACAAGGTTTGCCCGACATTGGCGGCACGAAAGGATTGCTTGATTCGGTTTGACATACCAAAGTACACAAGCAAAAGCGAAGTTTGTTGCATTTCATCGTTTCCACAAGATTACAACTTTGGCGGTCAATCACCACATTACGTTTGCGGAATGTCAGTTCCACCCGTTATGATGGCGCAAGTGGCGAATCAAATTTGGGAACAATGGTTATCAAAAATTTAGAAATAAATGTATCACTATAAAACAAAAGAACAATGAAATTAGTATTTTTCGACCTTGAAACAACAGGAGTGAACCCCGGAAAGAACGGCATTCATCAAATATCCGGGCAAATAGTGATTGACGGCGTTGTGAAAGAATCATTCGACTTTCACGTTCAGCCGAACCCCAAGGCAATAATCGAAGATGAAGCCTTGAAAGTGGCGGGCGTTACCCGTGAACAAGTGATGGCATACCCACCAATGCGTGAGGTGTACAACCAATTTGTCGGAATGCTTGCCAAGTACGTGAACAAGTACGACAAGAAAGACAAGTTCTTTTTGGTCGGTTACAACAATGCAGCTTTCGACAACCAATTTTTGCGTGGATTCTTCTTGCAGAATGGCGACAATTACTTTGGTTCGTGGTTTTGGTCGAACACCCTTGACGTGATGGTGCTTGCGTCCGCTTACCTTGTAACCCGTCGCCCTGATATGGAAAACTTCAAGTTGTCCACAGTAGCAAAGACCCTTGGAATCGAGGTGAAAGACGATTCGTTGCACAATGCAATGTATGATATTGAATTGACCCACGAAATCTTCAAAATCGTAACACGATGAAAACAACCACGCAACAATGTTTCAAAAGTGCATACGACCTTTATTTGTGGCAAAGCGCAAATTGTGAGCAATGCAAGAAGTCCGTATGCTACAACCAAAAATTGAAAAGAATGCCCCAATACCGATGTGCGGTGCAACAGCAAATCGAGGGGCAACAAATGGGCGAATCCGAGGTGAACCAACGCACCTTTGACGCGGTACAGGGCAAGCAATGCCAATTCTTTGTGGCAAAGGTTGAACAACCCGAAATCTTGGATTTCTCAAAGGGCGAATGTGTGGTGGTGAAAGACGAACCAAAGCCCGAACCACCACAGGAACAACCCAAGGAAACGCCGACACCAACCGTTCACGATGCAACCTTGTTGCGTATGTCGATGGAAAAGAACATTCCGATTGAGGAATTGGAAGCGGCGGAAAAGCGAATATTTGAAGCCATTGCCAAGAAAGGCGCATTGCCGCCGATGGTAAGCCGGGAAATGGATTTCAAACAGCAAGTGAAAGACGAAACGCGCCAAATGCTTGAAACATTCACGTGGGACGAAAATATGATGATTGCGTTTGTTCCGCTTGTCATTTCCAAGATTGCGTGGTGGTATGCCGAAAAGGTGATGAAGTATTGCGCCGACCACCGCATTTCGGCGGTCAAGAAACTTGGTCGAACCATCAAAGAGGTACGAACAAAGTACATTGACGACTTGCGAAAGGATTTGGATTTTGCGCATATCAACAACGTGGAACGTCAGGCGATGCAGTTTGTCGAGGAATACAAGCGAGATTTCCAAATTTTCCAATTGCAAGTGAACGCCGCCATCAAAAGGGAATATCCCGATATGGAGTATCAAGATATGCGAACCGATGCTTGGTGCGGTGTTATGATGGTTGAGTTCCTGAAACAGCACAACCGGGCAATGGACAAGATTATTGCCGAAAAGATGGGTGCAAGCACATCAATCACAAATCCGTGTATGGTAAGCCTTGCAACATTGTTGGACGCATATATGCCCGCCGGGTTCAAGATTCAGGACACAAGACAAATTGACCTTTGCTTGCGTGTCTTGGCGAACAAGGTTCGTGAAATTGATTTTGAAGTGGTCGAATAAATAAGCCGGGTAATTGTATAACATAAATTTTTCAAGAAATGAATTTTAATGAATTAGCAGATAAAGCACATTCCAACGCCGTGAATCACGGATTTTGGGACGAAAAGTGGAGCAATGAACATTGCTTGATGCTTGTTATCACCGAAATTGGCGAAATGGTCGAAGCACACCGCAAGGGACACCGTGCCGATATTGATGCGTTCGTGAAGTATAATGAACGAATTGCGTTCGATGAAAACTTTGAAAGACACGTCAAAGATACCGTCGAAGATGAATTTGCAGACATTGCCATTCGTCTTTTCGACCTTGCCGGGGCTTTGGGCGTGGATTTCGACAAGATGAATCCTTGCCGTTACCACCGAGCATTCGACAAGTTCGACTTTGCCGAAAACGCCTTTGCCTTATGCAAGGGGCTTGCGCGTGATGCAATCGGGGTTGAAAAGCGCATTCAATTCGGTGTTGAGTACGTCAAGAATTGGGCGGAATCCCTTTCAATCGGCTTGCCTTGGCACGTTGAAATGAAAATGCAGTACAACGAGAATCGCCCGAAAAGGCACAACAAAGGTTATTGACAAAGCAAATGCAATGCAATTGCATAACAAATGAATCCCAATTTATGATGCGATATATTGTTATTTGCAAAGATGAATCGGCATTCTATTCGGATATGTTCGACCCGGAAAACCATTGGTAAAGAAACATCAAATGCGTGATTGACCTTGCGACCGACCGCATAACCTTTGATGGCGATTCGTGGATTGAGGTTGAAAAAGACCACCTTTGAATCATTTTTATTCACTTAATACAAACAAAACAATGTTACAGTTAGAAGTAATCGGAAATCTTGGCAATGATGCCGAAATTAAGGAGTTTGGCGGCAAGAAGTATGTTTCAATGAATGTCGCACATTCGGAAAAGCGAAAAGATGGTGGCGAAACCACCGTTTGGGTGTCGGTTCTTTGGTATGGTGAGGGTGGCGCACTTTTGCAGTACCTGAAAAAAGGAACAAAGGTGTTCTTGCGTGGTCGCCTTGTCGTGAAAGCATACACGGACAAGAACAACCAACCGCAATGTTCGGTGAATATGTACGCCAACGAAGTGAACTTGTGTGGTGCAAAGACCGAGGGCAACGCACAGCCGACCAACAATGTTGTCGTGCCGACCGCCCCAACCCCAACACCGGGTGAAGATGATTTGCCATTTTAATTCGTGATGCCTTATGGATTACCGAGTGAGAAAAGAAACCGTTGTTGATTCAATGGAAGTGGTAATGGACGAACAAGCACAAGTTCAGTGCGTGCCAACATCATTCAAAGAGCAATACGCGGTTCAGGTGAAAGGATTTTTGAGGTGGCACACCATCAAGACGTTTTCAAAGATTCGTTCCGCCGCCAAGTTCTTACGTTCATTAAAGCAAAAATTGACCGATGAAGTATGACAACATCATTGCCATTGACCCGGACAAGGAAAAATCGGGCGTGGCGTTCCTGAAACCAAAGACAAGGCAATTGGAAGTGTCGAACTTGACCTTTCCGATGTTGCTTGACTATCTGCAACACGCCAAAAAGGTTCAGGGCGAAACGATGGAATCCTTGATTGTGGTTGTGGAAGCCGGGTGGATTGTGAGAAAGTCCAATTTCCACGAAGCACAAGGACACAGGGCGGAAAAAATCGCAAAGGACGTTGGGGCAAACCACGAAACCGGGCGAAAAATCATTGAAATGTGCAAGCATTATGGAATCGAGGTCGTGCAGCACCCGCCATTGGTGAAGTGTTGGAAAGGCAAAGACCGAAAGATTACCCACGAAGAATTGGTGTCGTTTACCGGGTTGATGGGTCGAACAAACCAAGATGCCCGCGATGCCGCCTTACTTGCTTGGACGTTTGCGAACCTACCTATAAGGGTGAAAGTTTGATAAGTTTTTCTTAACTTTTTTTGAAAAGGGGTGTTTCATAGTGATACACCCCTTAACTTTGCGATGAAATCGCAAAATGCAGTAAAAAAATGAAACCAATTGATTTTGTGCAGTCCACAAAGGTATTGCAAAGACCGTCCACGATGGCGGAAAGTGAATGTCAGTCGTTGCCCGTGTGGAACGATGGCAAACAATGTGTGTCGTGTTGGAAAGCGACATTCAAGGAAAGATTGAAGATTTTGTTCACCGGGAAAGTGTGGCTTGGTGTGCTTTCGGGCAAAACGCAACCACCCGTTTTTGTGTCGGGTGAAGAAGTCTTTGAGAATCCCCCATTAAAAGCCCGAATTTTGGCGTTTGTTGCCGAAATCAAGGAAAGTATCATTGACGTATGGGAAAACGTCAAGGAAGCCACAAAACAGCCCGACAAGCGCAAACATTTCTTTGGTGGCTTGGCAATATCCCTTGTTTTGGGGTCTTTGCTTGGTTGTTGGGTCGGTTTTATCGTTGGAAGCCTTGCCGGAATCGTCAAGGAATGGTGGGATTCCAAAGGTAACGGCACGGTCTCGGTTATGGACGCGGTGTTTACGATGTTCGGTGCAGCTTGCGCAATCCCCCTTTCCCTATTGTTTCACTTTTTGATTTGGTAACGTATGGCAAAGGTTATTGAACAAAGTATTGAATCGCTGATTCCTGATGATAAGAATTTCAACAAGGGAACGGAGTTCGGCGACCATCTTATGGACGAATCCTTGCGAAAATTCGGTCTTGGTCGTTCCATCTTGCTTGACAAGAACGACCGAATCATTGCCGGAAACAAAACAACCGAGAAAGCCGCCGAACTTGGTTTTGAAAACGTAATAATCGTGGAAACCGACGGCAAAACCCTTGTTGCGGTCAAGCGAAAGGACATTGACTTGGATTCAGCCAAAGGACGCGAATTTGCACTTGCAGACAACGCCACAGGCAAAGCGAACCTTTGCTTTGACACCGACTTGATAATGCAAGAAGCGGCGAAATTTGACTTTGACCCCGAAGATTGGGGCGTTCCAACCGAACAACCCGAAGAAACAGCCCCGGAAAATGGCAAAAAGGTGATTGACACACGATTGATTGTTGAGTGTGGCGATGTTGCCAAGTTGTCATTGTTATTCAGCGAGTTACAAGATAGGGGCTTCAAGTGCGAATTAAAAGAGTAATTCACAATTTGCACAAAATCAACCTAAAAAAGAGATTATAAGATGGCAAAATTCAGTAAGAAAACAACGGAAAAGATTGTTGAACTTGTGAAGACCGACACGTACACCATTGCCGAAATTTGCCGCCAAGTTGGTATTTCACAAAGGACATATCATTTATGGATTGAGGAACACCCGGACTTTGCCGAAGCAATCGAGCAAGCCAAGGACGAACGAATGCAATTCTTTGTTATTGAAGCCAAGAAGTCGTTGTTGAAGAAGATAAAAGGATATGACGTTGTGGAAACGCACGTTACCACCGTGCCGGACAAAAACGGCAACCCGGTAATCAAGGAGCAAAAGAATGTGAAAAAGCACTTTCAGCCCGACACGGCGGCTTTAATCTTCACATTGACGAATGGCGACCCGGAACATTGGCGCAATAGACAATCCACCGAGGTAACAGGCAAGGACGGCAAAGACCTATTCGCAAACAAGACTGATGAAGAATTGGACAATGAGATTGCAGAATTGAAACGCAAGTTGGAGTGATGAATAAAAAGGCGGACAAAATAAAGTTGTACAACGCATTGAAAGAACGACTTATTCGTGAAAGTCGTTCCGATTTGTTGCGCTTTACCCTTTCCACGATGCCGACATTTCGCCCGGCAGACTTTCACCGCCGATATTATCACGTATTGACCGACTTTGCAGATGGCAAGATTCGCAAACTTATGGTCTTTATGCCACCACAGCACGGAAAAAGCGAGGGTTCGACAAGACGTTTGCCCGCTTTCCTGATGGGACAAAACCCCGACAAGAAATTGGCGATTGTGTCGTACAATGCGCCAAAGGCACGCAAGTTCAACCGAGAAATCCAACGTATCATTGACAGCCCGGAATATCACGACATATTCCCCAACACGGCTTTGAATGCTTCAAATGTTACAACGGTGGCGGGTTCTTGGTTGCGCAATGCCGATGAATGCGAAATTGTGGGTTATCGTGGCGGATTCAAGACGGTTGGTGTTGGTGGTGCATTGACGGGTGAACCCGTTGATATTTTGATTATGGACGACATTTACAAGGACGCAAAAACGGCTTGGTCGCCCATTGTCCGCGAAAGTGTTTCCGATTGGTACGATACAGTTGCCGAAACACGACTTCACAACGATTCGCAACAACTGATTGTGTTCACCCGATGGCACGAAGATGATTTGGCGGGTACATTGTTACGCCAACAAGGCGTTTACGACCCCGAAACGAACCCCGATGGTTGGGTGGTTGTCATATACAAGGCAATCAAAGAGGGGAAACCGACCGAATACGACCCACGCCAAGAGGGTGAAGCCCTTTGGAGTGAACGCCACAACCTGAACAAGTTGCAGTCGATACGCAAGCGAAATCCGCAAGTGTTCGATTCCTTGTATCAACAAGACCCACAACCACGTGCCGGATTGATGTACGAAAGTGGATTTGTGGAATACCTGATTCGCCCGGCGACAAAGTATGTCAAGCGCAAATGTTATGTCGATACAGCCGACACGGGCGCGGACTATTTGTGTGCAATCATATATGACGAAACCGATGTGGGCAACTACATTGTTGATGTGCTTTACACCACACGCCCGGTTGAGTACTCCGAACCCGCACTTGCAAAGATGCTTACCAAACACCAAGTGGCGGAATGTGTCGTGGAAGCGAACAACGGTGGTCGCCTATTCAAAAACAACGTGGAAAAACAATGTCGGTTGATGGGTAACGCCAAGACCAAGTTTTCAGCATTCCACCAAACCGAGAACAAGGACACACGCATTTACCAACATTCGGCAATGGTGCAGAACCTCACGTTTATGCCCCAAGGGTGGAAAAACCTATTCCCCGAATTTGCCAAGGCGATATGCGGTTACTTGAAAGCCGGACAAAACGAACACGATGATGCCCCGGACGCATTGACAGGAACAATTGAAAAACGTGCCAACCGCAAGAAATCGGACGTGGCAAGTCTTTTTGGATATTAAAGTGTATCACTATAAAACAAGAATTATGACAATTGAAGAAATTTTCAGCAAAGCAACGGCAAATGATATGATTTCGGAATTGAAGTCTTGCCGTTTTATTCCACAACCCGATGTGGAGAGTGCAAAAAAGGCATTGAACCCCAAGTTGCACGATGTGAACGACCCAATTTTGCGCCCTGATAAAAGGGTGAAAGTTGATGCCGATAATGATGCAGATTCGGCACAAAAGGTTATCACGACCGATGGTGAAGCGGTGAATTTCCGAACCGAAAAGGTCGCAAGGGTTTCACTTGCCATTCAAAAGTTGATAATCAAACGCGCCGTGTCGTTTTGTTTCGGTAATGCACCCGAATACAGTGCTTCACCGAGCAACGACAATGAAACCGCCATTGTGAACGCATTGCACCGTATCTTGGGCGATGTGAAAAGCAATTCTTTGAATCGCAAGATTGCCCGTGCGATATTCGGATTCAAGGAATGTGCGGAGTATTGGTACACGGTGGACAAGACACATTCCAAGTATGGGTTCAATTCAAAGCACAAGTTGCGTTGTGCAATCTTTTCGCCTGAATTTGGCGATACACTTTACCCGTACTTTGACGAAACGGGCGATATGGTGGCGTTTTCACGTTCATTCAGCCGCAAGGACGCGGGCGAAAATTCGATTGATTACTTTGAAACATTCACCGACAAGGAACATTGGTTGTGGGTGAACGGTGCGAATGGTTACGAAGCCGCCCCCGGTTATCCCAAGAAAATTGCCATTGGCAAAATCCCGGTTGTGTATGGACACCAACCATATTTTGAAACCGAGGACGTGGACAAGCTGATTGACCGCTTGGAACACTTGCTTTCCAACTTTGGCGACACCAACGATTATCACGCAAGCCCGAAAATCTTTGTTACGGGTCAAATCAATGGTTGGTCGAAAAAGGGTGAATCGGGTTCAGTAATCGAGGGTGAAGATGGCGCAACAATGCAATATGTGTCTTGGCAGTCAGCCCCCGAAGCGGTGAAACTTGAAATTGAAACCCTTTTGAAAATGATTTATACCATTTCGCAGACCCCGGACATTTCGTTTGATGCGGTCAAAGGGCTTGGCGCGATTTCCGGCGTTGCCTTGAAGTTGTTGTTTATGGACGCGCATTTGAAAGTTCAGGACAAAAGGGAAATTTTCGATGAATACCTACAACGCCGCGTGAATGTCATATTGGCATACATTGGCAAGATGAACACAGCTTTGGAAAAGGATTGCGAAACCATCGTGATTGAACCCGAACTTGTGCCATATATGCTTACCAACGAACTTGACGAACTGAATTATTGGCTTACCGCCAACGGTAACAAACCCGTCATTTCGCAAGAAGAATCGGTGGAACGTGCGGGCATTTCAAAGGACGTGCAAGGTACGATGGCGAAAATCAAGGAGCAACACGCAAGCGAAAATTCATTCATCATTGGTGAACCTCAAATTGATGGCGATGCGTAAGGTCTTGTTTGCAATCCTGATGGTGCTTTGTCTTGTAAGTTGCAAGGAAAGCCCGGTAAGTGGGTATGTTGTCGGGAAAAAGCACGTCCCGGCACATACCACCACGCATTACAACGTAACATTGAAGATGCCACAAATAACACGACACCCCGAACAATGGGTTGTGTGGGTTGCTGATTCGTGCGGTGTGCATCGTTGCAATGTAGATAAAGCCACGTTCGACCGATTGAATCGTGGTCAGTTTGTAACCTCAAAAGGTGTGTATCGTGGCAAAGAAAGTGATTAAAAGTGAAGTCAAATTTCGTTGCCGTGATTGCGCCAATTCATACGATTGGCACGACAAGGCGCACGATGGGCATTTGATATTGTGCCGTTGCAAGTTTGATGAAAAAACGGACTTTGGCAAGTGGTGCAAATTCCTTTCCGACCCCGCTTGTGATAAGCATTTCAAGTTAAGAACCACCGAAAATTGATTGTATGGCAAAGAAAAGGCAGAAAACAACGCGGTTTTCGATTCAATCATACGATGCCGCGCATTACAGGCAAACGGAGCAATACACGCAAGCCGTTGAAGCCTTGTTTGACCGTGCCACCGCCGAAGTGTCGAAAGCGGCGGCAAAAGGCACGTACAACCCCGACAAGCCCTTTTCTTTCGATGATTACCCCGATGTTAAGTCGGTGATGCAAGATGTAACCAAGCAACTTGCAAGCCGAATGATAACAGTTGTTGAAACCGGGTCGAAGAAACAATGGTTGTTCGCTTGCGACAAGAACGATGGCTTCATTGAATCCATAATGGACACGTCCAAGGTAAGCAAGGCACGTTTGCGAAAGATGCAAGACCGCAACTTGGAAGCATTGCAGACGTTCCAACAACGCAAAGTCGAGGGAATGAATCTTTCACAAAGGGTTTGGAAGTACGTTGGACAATACAAAGACCAATTGGAATCCGCCCTTGATGTGGGATTGGGTGAGGGTCGAAGTGCCGACCAACTTTCACGCGATGTTCGGGAAAACCTCAAAGAACCGAACCGATTATTCCGCCGTGTGCGTGATAAGCGCGGAAACCTTGTGTTGTCCAAGGCTGCAAAGGCGTTCCACCCCGGACAAGGTGTTTATCGTTCATCGTACAAGAACGCGATGCGATTGACACGTTCCGAAATCAATATGGCATACAGGGAAAGCGACTTTTTACGTTGGCAATCCCTTGATTTCGTTGTGGGCTTTGAGATACACCGAAGCAACCACGAACCATTGTGCAAATGCGACCTTTGCGAAAGGTTGGTTGGTCGTTACCCAAAGACGTTCAAGTTCAAAGGGTGGCACCCGCAATGTATGTGTTACGCAACGCCTATTTTGATGGACGAAGAAACCTTTGATGAAAACGAGTTGGGCGACCTCAAAGCGGCATTGCGTGGAACACAATACAAGCCATTGCAAGCAAAGAATGTTGTTACCGATGTGCCGGACGAGTTCAAAAAATGGGTGAAAGACCATATCGAAGCGCAAAAGAATTGGGGTTCGACCCCCTATTTCATCAAAGACAACTTCAAAGATGGCAAGTTGTCCGAGGGCTTGAAGATTACATTGCCAACGGTTCAGGTTCAAACCGATGTTCTTGCGCCTTACCGGGCGCAAATCGAGCAAGCAAGACAACAGGCGACCAAGTGGGGATTGTCCGTGCAACTTACGATGTTGAACAAGTATGTTGCCGACAAGGATATTGCAAGCATACAAAGCCGAATCGCCACCATTCAATCCAAGGCGGCACAAATGGAACAAGCCGATGCGGATATTCGCCGCAAGTGTTACGAATGGGGGTTGTCCACATACATTCTTGACGAAGCAATGCGCAACCCTGATTCAAAGAATATCTTGGCGAAAATGTCGGAGTTGGAAGATAGGTGTTTTGAAGCTGAAAAAGATTACAAAAAGTTCATTGCAGATGCCACAAATGCAATACAAGAAGCACGAAAATACAAAATTGACGTTTCGGGAATGCTTAATGATATTGCCACCATTACGGGCGATAAGCGCGAATGGGTGATGTGCAAAGCATCGTATAAGAAAGCATTGCAAGACTTCTTGGATAAGATTTCAAGTGCAAGGGGGACAACACCGACTTCAAGGCAAATGCCTGATGAATTAAAGGCAAAATCAACGTATTTGAATGGCGAAGATTACACCTTTGACAAAGATTTCTTTGATTTGATAGACCCAAGCAAGCCAATACGCCTTGAAATACTTGATTCAGATAGCGGTTCTTATTCATCTTACGTTGGCGACTTGGTGCATATTGCCGGAAAGAAACGTGGTGCAAAAAGCCCTTGGGAGTGCAAAGCGGTTATTTATCACGAATATGGGCATTGCATTGATGCGCAACGTGCATTATGGACGGATAGCAAATTGATAAATATGCGAAACGCCCAAATTAAGATGTTGAAGAAGAAACGTGAATATACACTATATGAACGCAAGTGGAATCACAATGGCGGTGGTTGGTATTACGAAAGAGTAACCAAAACAATGTCAATGGTTGAATATATTGATACCAAGTTGCAACAGTTGCAAGATAAGATTTGGGGAATGAAAGACGAAGTGTTTACAAAACGAGGAATCACCAAGTGGGACGTTTTGGAGCAAATCGGAAGCACCCGCGACACCATCAAATCGCTTGTTGTTAAGTATGGCGGTGGACATTCAACGGCTTACTTTAAGAAAATGCGAATGTCCGAAACTGAATATCTTGCACACGCATTTGAAAACGCATTCTTGGGTAATAGAGTGTTCCAAAAGTATTTGCCGGACATCTACAACGAAATGATTGCCTACATTAGAACATTGAAACCAATTAAATAAAGTAATTTTGCAACCAAATTAGTAAATTATGGATATTGACGTAAAGAAATTGAAAGGTATTGACTTGTATTATTACCTTACAAGCGAGTATTCGGGAACGGAATATGCGGAAACCGTTTCATTGTTGATGTATGCAGAACCCGACAGGGAAAAGGCATTGGCATTGCTTGAAAAAATGGTTCAAGATGGGAAACGTCTTGTGGCTATATATCCCGGCAATGGCGATATTGTGCCAAGGGGCGCGGAATTGGTCGGTGATATTCCCGACGGTGCTTTATATATTGCATAATAAATGGGGGTGTGCTTTTTAGGCAACCCCCATTTTGTTATCATTTGTTCCACATACTGCAATCGGTAGGTTTACATACTTGGGAACGATTGTTTTTGTCCGCCAAGTGTTGCCCGGTATTGGCGCAAATGTATTTGTTCACGCCAATATCAAGAACGCAATGTTGGCACGTCCAACAGCATTCAAACTTGAACTTATCGTTTCCCATTGTTTCGATTCGTTTTCTTTCGGTGGATAGTTCCCCGGTAAATGATGCACTTGTTGTTGCGATATGGCTTTGAATCCGTTATTCCATACGCCCACAACCGAGATTTCGACACGCCCAAGTCAAGGGGTGTGAACTTGTCGAATATCGCGGCAATAGAACCGAAATAATGGTGGTTGTCGTCGCCAAAGCAAACGTGATATATGGTTGTTCCGTTCATCGTAGTTCGTTTTTCTTCTTGACAACAGCCCTTGCAAGTTTATCAATTTCCGCTTGTGGTCGCCAAGGACTTCTTGAACGGACGTATCTTCTTGCATCATTGAGTTCATTAACCTTTGCGCGTTCTTTTTTGAATTTCTCACAAATGGCATACAAAGATTTTTGATGTTGTGATGCAAGTTTATTCCATTCCAAGTCGTCCGATGATTCAAAAGCGGATTCGATTTGGTCTATCGCAAAGGATATTGCTTCAAATTCCTTGTCATTGATGGATATACGCATATTATTTCAAATTAAAATCAAACCATTCCTTGGGCGAATTGAACGCCGCCTTTTTCACTTGGCGATAAAACGCCTTGTTCAGCTTGCGAAGCCTTGCCAAACATTCGTGGGGATTCCAACGAAAGTCCGGCATTACTTCATTGTTTGCGGCGTAAATACCGCCTTGTTTTGGCTCAAAATGAGCAAAGGCAACCAAGTGTCCGTCTTTGACAAAAACAACGTCTTTGACGGCTTTATTTGGCTTATGGTGGAGTGTTAAGGACGTGCAACCGTTGTAATACTCAACAATCTTGCGGTGTTGTTCCATTGCTTCTTGCATCTTGCTTGCCTTGTTCTTGCGGAAATCCCACATATTCTTGGCGACCTGATGCCGGAGTTCCGCCACATTGATAGGTTCTTTCCCGGTTGCCACGTCATACGGCAACATTCCATTGGCAAACATTCGTACAGCACGAACAAAGTTTTCCTTGTCCACCACCTTGTCGTGAAGTTCTTTCACGAAATCCACCGTCAAGCCATACTTGCTTGCGAGTGCTTCAAAATTCATCTTTTCCATTGCAAAAGTAATTATTTTATTTAATATAATTATTGAAACAAGTTTAATTGATGCCCACGTTTCTTGATGGTCTTTGCATATATGGGGCATTTTTCACTATATGCACATTGCCCGCCTTTTGCTTCATCGAATCGTTGTCGCCAAAGTTGGGCGTATTTTTCCGTTCCCATTTCGGCTTCTTCATTCAGGAATGAAACCAACTTCATACAAAAGAACCCACGTTCAACGGTCTTTTCCCCGGCAAGTTCGACAAGCCCATTTCCTTTTGGCTTCATATTCTTTCGTGTTTATACCTGATACATATTCCGGGGTGTTCTTCCGGGTCGCCCGTTTCGGTTATCTTTGCACGTCCACTTGCCAACAACTCAATCATTTTGTCGTGATTGCCATTGGTATTTATGAAGATGTCGCGCGACATATAGAACATAAAGTTGTCCATTATGGCTTTCAACTTCACTTTGATGGTTGCACATTCTTGTTCGGTTGCATTTGCAAACCCCGAAATAAGGTTTGCCAATACATCGTGCCTTTCGGACATTTCCATTTTGTCCAATTCGGCAATAAAATCATTGATTTCGTTTGCATTCATATCACATACAAGTTTTAAGTTCGTGTTGCTTGAACCTGAATCCCGAAACAATGGTTATTGCATCGGTGATGTTGAATGATGCCGACATTCGACAAGGGCAACCGTGGTCGCCCACCGGGTCGAGGTATTCAAACGATGCACCCGAACCATCTTTGTAAAATTCCACAGCCGACACACGACCATTTGCGAGGGCTTCACGTACCCTTTCGATTCTTCTTTGCTTATCCATAGTTGCGAAAGTTTATTGGTAGCAAACGCCACCCGATTGAAAATTGTACTTCTTGCGAAATTCCGCTTGTTGTGGTGAAAAGCGGAAATAAGAAATGGCGTTTTGTACCATAGACACGATTTCAATTCCGGCAAGCGGACGGAATCGGTCGTAAATTGCCACCACGTCAGCATTCAGGACAACGCCTTTGTTGGCGATGATAATGCCCTTGATTTCATTGCGAATTTGTTTTGTAAGATTCTTCATTGTTGCGAAAGATTGTGGGCGGTTGCCCGCCCGGTTATACATTACCCACGAACAAATTTGACGGTTTCATTTTGCGTGGTTTGATTTTGGAACACCCAACCAAGGTCGTATGCACGTCCATCGTCCTTGCGATGGTATCGAAACCACTTGTCATATATGCCGTTTTTGCAATCGTTCATTCCTTGGTCGTAATCGTGTCGGGCTTGCTTGATTTCAGCTTTTGCCCGGTCGATGATTTCTTGTTGCAGTTGTTCAAATGATTGTGCCATTATTGCGAAAGGTATTGTGGGGGCAATGCCCCCGGTGATTAAATAATTTCGTTGATTGTGCGTTGGATTTTTGCTTCAAGTTGTTTCATTTCTTCATCAATTGAACCAAGGTTATATCCACAATCCTTGTTTGCATCTTTGGAATCCGTAACGCATTGGAAGAAACGCGACATAAAGTTTTTGAGTTCGTGCAGCTTGGTTTGCATCTTGACCAATTCAAAAATCGTTGTGCAATACTTCTTTGCGGACACTTCTTTGCAGAAATAGAATGAAGATGCAGAGATTCCCCAATTAAACACGGTTGTTGATTCAATAGACACTTGGAAACCGATTGTTTCAAAGTTGTCGTTCTTAACGATAATTGCTTTCATTGTTGCGAAAATTTAAGTTCAAAATTCTTGTTTGTTGCATTGTGTGTTATAGTAACACACCGCAAAGATAGATGTTTTATTTAATATAACAACTATTTTGCAAAGAAAAAATGCAATTGCAATGCAAAAATGTTGATAAGTAAAGCACAAGTTCGGTTCTTTTTGTGTGTGTATCACTATAAAACACTGTAAATTTGCGATTGATTTGTTGAACCAATAAAATTTATCGGAAAAAATGAAAGAAACAATTTTGGCATTACTGATTGCAAAGTTTTCAGGCGTGCGAAAAGATGGACTTGTTGCAATGGCACGTTCAATGGCGTTACATTGCGCAACCGAAGATGATGCGAAAGCCCTTGTGGACAAACTCACCGATGCGCAAGTGAACGAGTTTATAAAGGACTATCGCGCCGATGTGGACAAGGAAGTGTCCAACAGTAACAAGGCATTTGAAACAAACTTGAAAAAGAAGTTCGATTTCGTGGAAAAGAAAGTTGAACCCGGCAACAAGACCAATCCCGACCCGAACGACATTTCCGAGATTGTGAAAGCGGCGGTTGCCGAAGCGGTGAAGCCATTTCAGGAAAAATTGTCGAGTTATGAGCAAGGCGACCTTGCAAAATCAAGGCTTCAAACATTGAACGAGAAGTTGGCGGAGTGTAAGGACGAAACTTTCAAGGCGCAGACCCTGAAAGATTTTGCCCGAATGAAGTTCGACACGGACGATGATTTCAACGAATACTTGAACGAAAAGGTTGCGGACATTGCCACCGCAAATCAAACAATGGCAGATGCCGCGTTGAGCAATTCCGGCGGTACACCTTTATTCTCACAAAAAGAGGATAGCGGCGTTTCCAAGGGCGTTGCCGAGTTCGTGGCAAGCCAAAAGCCTGACAACAATTCGTTTTCGGGCAAGGAACTTTAAGTAAAACCCTAAATTTTCAAAACAATGTCATTGACAATTAAGAGAAAAAAGGACAATCGCGTTGTGAAGTGCATTCTTCACCGCGTTGCGGACATTCCCGGTGGTGTAACCGTATCGGTTGCAAACTTGGGTGGTTCGGCATTGTTTGAGGGAACGCCCCTTGCAAAAGGTGCAAATGGTCTTTATGTGGTTTGTAAGACCGCACAGGTAATCACCGAAGCGACTGCAACCGCAACAACCTATGAGGTGGCAAAAGGACACCACTTCAAGGTTGGCGACCGTTTCGCAACATCGGCTTGCAATGGTCAGTTGATTACAGCTATCGACAAGACCGATGCCGCAAAGGACGTTATCACCGTCGGAACAACACTTGGTGCAGTAGTTACCGCCGGAACTTGTGCATTTGAATCAAGTGGCGCAAACAAGACATTGAAGAATACCCCGGTTGCAATCGCGGGTTCAAACTATGATGTCGAGAGTGGCGACAACTTGTTTGTTGATGCTTGGGTTATCGGTGTGGTAAATACCGCAACAGCCCCCGTCGTGTGTGATGCCCACAAACAGGCATTAAAAACAATCGCTTATGTGTAACCCCAAAAAGTAAACCAATATGCAGAAATCATTGATGGTTGGGTTGAATGAAAAGGATATGGAAGCCGTAATTCGCACTTACGACCTCAAAGATTACTATTATCCAACCCTTTTCCCACTCAAAGAAACAAACACTTTGACGTGGAAAATGCTTGAAGCGCAGTCGGGTTTGAAGATTGCCGCCGACCTTGTGTCAAGGGGTGCGACAATTCCTAAAAAGACCCGTGAAGCGATTTCACGCATTCAGGGCGATATGCCTAAAATCACAATCGCCCGTGAGAAAAACGAAGATGAATTGACCGAATACGACATAATGGTGGCAATGTCGAGCAACAACCCCGACTTGAAAGCCCTTGTGGAGTTTTGGGCGGAAGATACCAAGTATTGTTGGGACGGCGTGGCAGCACGTGCGGAGTGGATTGCCTTACGTCAAATTTCGCTTGGAAAGGTCAAGTTCACCAATTCCAACAACGCGGCGGTCGTAACCGAATACGATGTTGATTACCTGATTCCATCGGAGCAGAAAATCGGCGTTGCAACTTCTTATGCAAGCGGTGTGGACGCAAAACCACTTACCGTTGATATTCCAAAGGCAATCAAACTTGGTAAGAAGTTATATGGTGCATCGTACAAGTTCGCATTTATGAATGTGGACACTTTCGAAAATTTCGCTTCGCAGACCGAAGTAAAGAAGAAGTGTGCTTCTTACATTCAGAATGTGGCGGGCGTAGAAGATACACCCGACCTTGCGACCGTGAACGCATATCTTAACAAGAAGAAAGAGTTGTATCGTGGTTTGCAGATTATCGTAATCGACCAAGAGATTACAATAGAACTTGCAGACGGTACACGTACCACCTCAAATCCTTTTGAGGACGATGTAATTCTTTTCAGCGAAAGCAAGGTTCTTGGAAACACATTTTGGAAAAGACCTATTGATGCAAAGAAGATGCCCGGTGGCGTTGCCGAAAAGGTTATGCACGGACATACTTTGGTCAAGAAGTATTCCAACGAATCGCCCGTTCAGGAAGTTACCGAGGGAATTGCAAACCTTTTCCCGGCTTGGAATCTTGCGGGTCGAAGTGTGTTGATGCAGACCAACGCGACTTCTTGGAACAAGAACTAACATTCGACCGACGGGGCGTTGTGATTTCGGTTATACCGCCCCAACGGTCTTTTTGCAAGACAATGAGTTATGACAAACAAAGAGTATTTGACCAAATCATTAAACGGGCTTAACGTAAGCGAAGATGATATTGATATTATCTTGGTGAAAGGTGGGCTTGTCGCCGATGATACGGTGGACACAAGGGCTTGTGATGTATCGGTGTACAATCGAATGTCGGTTGTCCTGAAAGGTATGTTGCAAAATGTGTCCGAGGGTGGATATTCCATTTCGTGGAATATGGAAGCCGTCAAAATGTATTATTCCGCACTTTGCAATGAATTGGGCAAAGAAAATGTGTTGGTCGCACGTCCGAAAGTTCGCAACCGTTCAAACATTTGGTGATTATGGCATTCGTGAAACAATATCCACATTACCTTTTCATCGAGGAATCCACCGAATCCGTGCAAGACGCGGACGGCAATTGGACGGAATGCGACAAGTCGCGCAAGTTCATTTCAATGTGCCGTGAGGAATCGGACGGCAAGGGTACGGAATACCAAGTTGCCGGGGGTGAATACCACAAAGCAACATCGGTTATTCAGTTGCCAAAGACTTGCCCAAAGGTTGCCAGAGGTACGAAAGTGTTTGTTGCAAACGACCCCGATTGTACGGACATACGCATTGACGGAATATGCTTGAACTTTGACCCCGCACAACTACATTCAAGATTATGGGTATAAAAGCGAACTTCACCAAAGACGATGTAAGAAAACGATTCGATGCGTTTCTTGATATGGTCGAGCAAAAGCAAATCGCAAGGTTGCAAAGGCTTGGTGAAATGTGCTTGATTGAAGCACGAAGCAACAAAGGTTATATGATGCAGACGGGGGCATTGCTTTCGTCCACAGGATATGAAGTTTTTGTTGATGGTGTCGCAATCCATTCACAATTTGATGCGGCAAGTGGTGCGGAAAGTGAAGCGGCGGCAAAAGGTATCAAATCCGGGCAAACAATCGCCGAAAAGGTCGGCAAGGAAACCAAAGGTGTTGCCCTTGTCGTGGTTGCCGGAATGAATTACGCCGCTTATGTCGAAGCAAGAGGGAAAAACGTATTGTCGAGTGCTGAACATCTTGCAGAACGGGAATTGCCCCGAATGTTGGAAAAACTGATTACAAACATCAAACGTGCAGCGGAATAATGAAAACTACATTTGACACCGACGCAATCTTGTTTGCCTTGCTGAATGGCAAGATGTCGAACAATGGTGGTTGTTATGCGGGTGATGATAGCAGACCCGAAGATTCGACCGCCGAAGATGTTGTTGTGAACACCATTGATTTGTCGCAAGACACCTTGCCCCAAATCGGAACGTCCAACATCAACATTTACGTTTCGGACACAAGCAAGAAGATAGGCGGAAAGATGCAAGTTTCGGCAAATCGCCCACGGTTGAAAGCCTTGGCGAATGAAGCCTTGGAACTTGTGAGAAATGCGAACATTGATGGCTTGATGATTATTCCCGGCAAAATGACGGTGATGTATGAGCCGAACACGAAGCAACATTTCGCCAACATTCGCATTGATTGGAACATTCAAGTTGAATAATTTTTTAATTCCATACAGTTATGGCAGAAACAAGAACATCTTTAATCACCCTTGGACTTTGCGAAATCAAGGTTGGTACAGCCGCGCCCGGTGGAACAATGCCCACCGAGATGTCCAAGATTGGCAAGACCTACAAGGACACTTGCAAGATTGCACAAGATGCCGCCGATGTAACCGAGCATTACGAAGAGGGTATGGCAGCACCCGAAGTTCGTAAAAAGGCAAGGAAAATCCCCCGTCTTACATTCTCCATTATGGACGCAAATGTGGACGACCTTGTGGCATACGTTGGTGGTGAGAACATCGACGGTGCTTGGGGTTACAACGGCGATGAAGTGGTTGCAAACAAGGCAATCCGTGTGATTACCGAAAAGGGTTTGGACTTCGATATTCCAAACGCCGACATTGAAGCGGTAATCAACGCCGATATGTCCGCAAAGGGAATTTTCCTTGTGGATTTCACCGTTACCCCAATGGCGGTGTCAGCCGGAAAAGCCCTGAAAGGAACGCCCAAAAAGGCGAACTAATATCGGGGTGCAATCTTAAACGTAAACCCGAAGCCCCCGGAGTGTTTGAACTTTTGGGGGCTTCTTTTTTGACCAATGCAATATGGTAGATGATAAAAGAAAACTTGAACAAGAACGTGCGGAACTTAACACCCTAATTGGAAAGGGTGTGTCATTTGAGGTGAAAGACACCGAATTTGACGTGGAAACGCGCTTCTTGGGCATTGTTAAGAGATACAAGCCCCGTGAGGTAACAAGGACGTTCAAAATCGAAGAACCGACCCTTGCAACCCTTGACCGCATTTCGGCGGAAACAATCGAATTTGCCATTGATGAAGCGGCAATGAAATCGGCGGATTCAATGCAACGTGCAAGGGGTCTTGCCCGTGAACATTCCATTCGTTGCGCAAGGGTTGTCGCCATTGCGGTTCTTGGTGAAGATAGATTGATTCCCGTTCACGGCAAAGGTGGCACAAGGTGGGTTGAAGATACGAAGCGACTTGATGAATTAACGTCATTGTTCGCCCGGAAAATCAAACCATCGGTTCTTTACAAACTTTACGTCCTTGTGAACGCAATGTGCAATCTTGGGGATTTTATGAACTCTATTCGATTGATGCAGCAAGAAAGAACCACAATGCCGATTCGGATAGAGGAAAACAACGAGGGTTAAACAGTCCACACGGTCGCCGGGGGGCTATATGTCAGCATTTCGGGTGGACTTATGATTACTTGTTACACGGCATTGCGTGGTCGGTTGTTCAACGTATGATGATTGATGCCCCAAGTTACGATTTAAGCGACAACAACGGGGTTGAAGAAATCGAATTGACCGAGAACAACAGTGAACAAATTTTGAATTTTGTAAATAGTTTGATGTAATATGGCAGAAATTGACGGTGGTTCTTTGTCGTTCAAATCCGTAATGGACAACGACCAACTAAATTCGGCGATTGACGAAACCTTGCGCCGCGTGCAAGGTTTTTCCGATGCGGTTGTTGGAAGTGGCGATGTGATGGACAAGACCACACAAGAAATGATTGTGCAAGTTCGTTCGGCACTTGGGCAAATCGGCGATGCTTGCGTTGAACACGAACAAGCCCTTGACCGCTTGGGTCAGGAATACGACCGTTTGGGCAACGAAATGGAACGTGCCTTTACAAGCGGACGTGATGATGAATTTCGTGCCTTACAGGAGCAAAGAAACGCCATTCAGGGCGAAATGACGGTTCGCAAGCAACTATTGAAAGAGTTGCGCGAACAATCCAACGCCCTTGAAGATGAAGCAACCAAGTTGGAAGAAGCGGCAAGGCAAGCGGAACAAACGGCGCAAGCCCACGTTTCCTTGCGAACCCGAATCCGCGACCTTAAAGAGGAAATGGCGGCAATGATTGCCGATGGCATAGACGAACAAAGTGCGGCTTACAAGGAATTGGAAAACGAACTTGGTCGTTTGATGGACATTCAAGGCGACATTCAGGCGCAAGGAACGGTGCTTGCCAACGATGAAGCACAATTCCAAGGAATGATTCAAGGATTGTCGGGTGTCGTTGGTGGTTTCACAGCCGCCCAAGGTGCGGTGTCGTTGTTTGCCGGGGAAAACGAAAACTTGCAAAAGATAATGTTGAAAGTTCAATCCCTGATGTCAATTACAATGGGATTGCAACAAGTCGCACAAACCTTGAACAAGGATTCGGCGTTTCAGCTTGTAACCCTTAACGGCTTAAAAGAATGGTGGAACAACCTTTTGTCGGTCGGACGTGGTGAACAAATTGCATCAACCGCCGCAACGGTTGCAGATACAACGGCAACAGCCGCAAGCAATTGGGAAACACGGATGCCCGTATTCCAGATGTACAGAGAATCTGCACGAAGTCCCTCTATCCACACTCTGCCAAGTCCGTACCATACAACGTAAAGCAGAAATATTTCACCGCTGAAGCTTTTACGTTTTCTGTATAAAAACAGCAAAACAAAGCCAACGAAATTCCACAGACTCTCATACAAAAATGTTGGATGAACAGGCACAGTTGTTTCAAACTCAATAAGCATACCCCATGGCAAATCCGTAGGTCCTCCATAGGCTTCGCCGTTCATAAAATTGCCCCATCTGCCCAAGGTTTGTCCAATTAAAAAGCCAAAACCTCCAAGGTCAAATAATTCTCCCATACTGATTTTTTTAACACGGCAATATATAACCGCCGCAGTACATCCGCCGATTATTGCACCGTATATGGCAATTCCGCCATTCCATATCTGAACCATTTCCCAAAAACTATCAAAGCTTTCCCATTCAAATGCAACATAATATACCCTTGCACATATAACCGCGGCAGGCAAACCGACAAGAACAATATCAAGAATTGTATCTACAGAAACACCTGTTCGTTTACCCTCCCATATGGCAAACAAAACCGCAAGAATTATACCTGTAAGAATTATAATTGCATACCACTTAATATCTCTGCCAAACACCGGAAAGACATCGGGGTTTACATTAAACTCAAACCCAAGCTTTGGAAATGAAACCAGAAAAGTGTTATCTGTCATTACTTATCACCGTTACTTTCATAAGGCTTTATAACCGACATAACGCAGTTTTTACTGTCAAAAAGCTCTTTAAAACGAAGCTTGATATCATCAAGGGTAATATTCTTTACAACATCGGAATATTCAAAGATATTAATTTTCTTGAAAAGGTCGGAAACCATTGTGTTTGAAACGCCTTCAACGCTGTTCCACATACGAAGATATCTTGCAATTTCAACCTTTTTGATTCTTTCAAATTCTTCTTCATTAAACTTCACTTTTGAAAAAGCATCTGTTATAACCTCTAAAACCTTGTCAGGGTCAGTACTTTCACCGCTAAAGGATGCAAAGGCATAGCTTACTTCAGCCTCATAATCAGTACCAAAGCTGTCGTT
>JAZROX010000007.1:0-6944 GCA_045648945.1 Candidatus Enterousia sp.
TTCTCGTCATCCCGGCGCGGTAATTCCCCTTCAGGTTTCCTGAAGGGGGGGACCGCGGGACGCGGTGGGGTAGACTGAGGCGAAAGCCTCGGCGCCCTTGGCGCCCCAACTACCCCGCCACTTCCAGTGGCCCTCCCCTTCTTCATAAGAAGGGGACTTTTGGCCCGCGATTCGCCGGGATGACGCCCTTTATTTTTATATAAAAAGACTGTAGCAAAAAGGAACGTTTGTGTCCACATCTTTTTTAAAAAATTCGACTATTGTTTTTACTGCGTTTTTTGAACAGGTGCGCGGGGTGGGCATAAACGTTCGTTTATGCCCAGGTTACACATATAAAAAAACCGCAGTTTCCTGCGGGTTTTGCTAACCACTATCCACTAACACTAACCACTAACACTAAAACCTATATTTCACAGATGCGTGGACTTTGTGCATCTGCACGGTCGCATTATATTGATAACGGTATCCCAACCCAACATGCAAACCATTCACACCCAAGAACTCCACACCCGCGCCCGCGTTCGCCCACAACGGGTCAACGTCTGTGTCATATTCCGTCCACCGATTCGCAATTGCAAATTTATACTTCATGGTGTCCGGCGTGCCCAACACATCATATTCTATGCCAATCGTCGCATACGGCCGGAATTCAAACCACGCCGACGGATATACACGTTTCTGGGCGGTCAAAGAATAACCCGGCGTCAGAATCGGATAACCATCGAACTTTAATTTCATATAATTCGCATCGCCAACCTTTTCGGTCATATCAAATCCGACGCTGTAACCGCCACGCACATACAGGTTTCCAATAATATATTGATTCAGCCAATCGTGTATCAATCCCAATTCCGCAACCGCGGCATAGGACATCGCGTCGCCCTTGATTGTATCAACCCACGTCTGATTGCGTTCAACATCGATCATATTTACGTCAAACATCAAATCACCATACAAACGCGCCTTATTAGACAAAGTATCAATGAAATACAATCCGCCACCAACACTAAGGTTCGTCATATCCGATTCCATGCGACCCGCAACCGCACCGGATCCATTGTAACTTAAATCAATATCGTCGGTGACATGCGCGTCCGTATACGAACCATGCAGCATCCATCCCAATATCAATGTATCGGACGTTTGCCAATCATAACCCAACGCCAAATTGAACCGCGTTCCGTCGCCGTCTATGTCGTCCATGTCATGCGCGAACATACCGTATCCGCCATCAATCCACAATTTGTTCAAATGACGATTGCGATTCCAAATGGCCTCGTCAATGAACCGATCCGACATATCAATAAAGTTCGTCCGCGTATTCAATGCCAAACTGTCCGCAATCTGATTCGCCTCGCGCAATTGGAACAGACGTGAAAAATTCCGAATCACATTGCCATCGCCATTGCGTGCATAATCATACATACGCGCATATAATTCCGAATCGACACGATCCAATGGCGTGCCTTCAAATAAATGCTGAACCACACCCAAAACCGCAGTATTGAAATCATAACCATTGTTTATCAACGCGGCGTCAATCAAATCATCCAACGCGCCGGCCGATTGCCATTCGCCCTTGGTATGACCATCGGTCGCGGCCACAACCGGTTGCAATTTGAATAAACCCAACGGCCCACCAAAACGCGTATCAAACACAACGTACAGATTATTATCCTGGGTCACCAAATAAACCGGTAAATTCTCGCCCGACGCATTAAAGCCATTTGCCGCATCCAAATAATTTATACACTGGGTTCCATCGGCATTACAAAAACCAATACTAAGTTTTGAAAACGTGCCCTGAATTTCCGATGCGTTCGCCAACCACAGCGCAGACGATTCTGTCACGGCCTGCTTTAATACCAAACCAAACTGGGCATCCGCCAAATCCGTCGCCGTATCGGTCATATCAAGACCAATCGTTCCGCTTTTTAATTTTCCACCAACCGTTATCAACGCGGCACCGCCCGCAGGTTCATTCACAATCGGGTTTTCACCACTAAAATCTACATCGGTCCAATAATCGTGTGTATTAGACGGATGCGCAAATGCCAACACCTTACTATCATCACCAAACGTATAATCACCACCAACAACCATGCGATTCAGCCCGATAATATCCAACCCGTTCGATATATTACCACCAACCGTAATATTCACCCCATCCGCGGCATTCAAATTAGAAACTGTAAAGTTATCAACATTTATATCGCCACCAACAACGACCGTATTCGCATTCAATGTGAAATTATCAGACATCATGTTGATGGTTCCATCACGATCGGTTCCGGCAATATTTTGAACTAAATCGCCCGCCGCATTCAACGTCGGAACATCAATCGCATCGCGATTCATATTTACCAACGCACCATCCATCACAAATATTCCCGAACCAAAATCCGCAGCACCGGTTATGTTATATGTTCCCGCACCGCCATCGGCCACAAAAGAACCCATTGATACAGATGCCGCGTTAAACGCGAAACTATCACCCTGTAAATTCAAAGAACCGGTCGGTGCCGAACCTTGGTGTAACGCGCCACCATTGGCATTCACCGCATCGGCGACATTCACAATCGGTGAATTAATATCCAACGCACCAGCAACGCCCGCAACATTCAAAGAATTTGCCGCAAACGATGTTGTTCCAACAACGCGCATACCGCCGGATTCCGTCGCACCCGAATTTGCCGTAACCGCGCCAAAAGACACCGTCATCCCCGAAACATCGGCCGAACCACTATTTATCAAATCTGCAATTAACACATTACCCGTCGATACTAAATTCAAATCTGCATTCAAACTATTTGTGATGTTTCCCCCGGTAATTTGATTCGTCCACGCGTTAAATCCCCCACCATTTGAAAGCACACCAAACACTATCGGACCATAATTTGTCCCCGCCGACCCAATATTCACCGTTCCGGAATTCGCAAAATCCCCAGACATTGTGAACACGCTGTCCGATTGGGCACCCGTCCGCAAAATATTTAACGCCTTGCCCGACGCAACATTTGCACCACCATTTATCACCGACAAACCGGTATTCAGCGTAAACATTGTATTTTCTGCGTCAATTACGAAACCATTTGTATGTGATGCGCCGTCAAACCACAGTCCATCTTGAACACCAAACGAACCCGCAGTAATATTCACGTCATTCGTTTGTATCAATCCAGAACTTTCCGTTATCGCACCCGCCACCACGGCATTATCGGTATACAGTTGCGCAACCGCACCACCGGTCACAGACAAAGCGCCACCAACCGTCAACGCATAATTCGTCCCCCCGGCCGTACCCAACGTCAATGCAGCCGAATTTGCCACGGACACATTACCATCAATTTCCATAGTATGCGCATCTATATTTATCGCATTCCCCGAACCGTTCACGACCAGATTATTTCCCACATCAAGTTTTTTATTATTATTCACGGTAATATAACGCACACCGTTCGCAACCGCCATATCACCCGAAGTGGCCGCGCCCATACCCGAAATCAAGTTATGCGCAACCAGTATATCGCCCCCCGACACAATATTACCATCCGTGTTCAACGAACCATTCGCCGCCACATCGATACCCGACGTCCCGATATTCAACGTCGTTCCGGAAATATTCATCGTCCCCGCATTCACATCCAACCCCATCGCAGACAAGGCTCCATCCGATCCGACACTCATTACACCAGCATTGTTTGATATCAATCCCGTCGCGGTCACGGTCGAACCAGAAATCGCCAACGATGTTGCCCCGGCCAGATTGTTGATTGCATTCGCACCGAACGCCCCCGTTCCATTAAACGTCGCCGCGCCAGAATTATTTATATTTACCAAAGAGAACGTTGCCGCTTCGATATTCAATGCCCCAGAATTCACAACGTCACCGGTCATTGCCACCGTATTGGCCGCCGTAATATTCATAGTAGCCAAATTTTCGATTCCCGCCGCATTTACATTTTGCGCGGTCAAAATCATACCGGCATTATTGTTCGTGGTCCCGTTTCGAATCGCATTCGTTCCGGCATCAATATCGCCCGCCGTCACATTTAATTCAAAAGAATTCATATTATTGGTATAAAATGTTCCAATCCGATTCCCCAAAGACAACGTCCCGGTTGTCCAATCAAACGTATTCGTCGCCCCCATACTGGACAAATCAAACCCATTTGCCAATGTGGTTGCACCGGAAATCACACCCTCTAAATCCCCCGAACTTACAAACGAAGGATTCGTCGTCGCATCACCACCCGTCAAACTTAAAGATGCCGCATGTATCGTTAAATCACCGGTTGGATTGCCACCTTCGGCCTCGTTCGTAATCCGTAATGCGGTAATCGCACCGGCGGTAACAGACATATTGCCGGTCGATTTATTTTCAATTGCGCCATTTGCGACATTGAATGCACCGGTTCCAACGTTTAAACTAACCACCTTGGAATCCAACGATTGAAAATCACCAGTTGTAATATTCAATGCGGATCCGGCTATATTTGCGATATTCGCCGCCCCTGTTGCCGTCCCGGACGCAACAAATTGCGAAAACGTCAATGCGCCCGCATTCGTTATCACCAATCCGCCAACCGCCTCGACCGCACCGGCTGTAATATTCACCGGCGATCCCGCACCACCCAGGCTAAGGCTATATCCGCCATTCACATGCAACGGCCCACCCAAACTAATCGCACCCGTTGCCGTCACAGCGTAATATTCACCCGTTCCCGTATCAATTGTCGATTCCGCATAAATCGAACCATCATACGGCGGCACCGACGCATTTTGCCCAATATAAAATCCGCCCGCCGCATTAATTCCACCGGCCACACTTATACCACGACCGTACTGGAATATATACGAATCGGTCGCAATCACATTTAACGGGGCGCCCACAGACGTTATCTCGCCCACAGTTCCAACAACGGTCTCGCCCAACGCCCACAGCGGTGTCAAGCAATATATAAACGGTATTATTTTTTTTATCATATTTTTTTATTCTTTTTCTCTAATTTGTTGCTATATTATACCACAACCGAACAAGAAATAAAAGAACATAAATTAATCCAAGGAGAAAAAAATATGTTTGAAATAAAAAAAATTCATGCTCGCCAGATTATGGATTCACGTGGCAATCCAACGGTGGAATGCGATGTAACGCTGTCGAATGGTGTATTGGGCCGCGCGGCCGTCCCTTCGGGCGCCAGTACCGGTTCATTCGAAGCCCTGGAACTGCGTGACGGCGGCACCGCATTTATGGGCAAAGGCGTGTCCCGGGCTGTATCAAATGTGAACGATATTATCGCACCCGAATTAATTGGTATGGACGCGTCTAAACAAACCGAATTGGATGAAAAAATGCTGAATATGGACGGCACACCAAACAAAGATAAATTTGGTGCGAACGCGATTTTGGCAGTATCCCTGGCCGCGGCGCGCGCGGTGGCAACGGCGAAAAACATGCCGGTGTATGCGTACCTGGCCGAAATTTATGGGAACAACAATCCACATGTTTTGCCGCGCCCAATGATGAACATTATCAACGGCGGCGCACACGCAGACAACGGACTGGACGCCCAAGAATTTATGATTATTCCAAATGGCGCAAAAACGGAAGCGGCGGCAATTCAAATGGGTGCCGAGGTTTTTCATCATCTGAAAAAAATTCTTAAATCCGGTGGTCATTCGACAAACGTCGGCGACGAAGGCGGATTTGCACCAAATTTCAACTCATGTGCCGCGGCGTTGGATGCAATCATCGCGGCGATTCGTGACGCAGGATACACGCCCGGCGAAGAAATTTCAATCGGATTGGATGTCGCATCTTCAGAGTTTTACAAGGACGGCGTCTATAATTTCGAAGGCAAAAAATTATCGTCCGATGAAATGATAGAATTCTATGCTGATTTAATTTCGCGTTATCCGATTATCTCTATCGAAGATGCCTTGGCCGAAGAAGATTGGGACGGATGGAAAAAACTGACCGAAAAAATCGGGAATAAAATCCAATTGGTTGGCGACGATTTGTTCGTGACAAATCCGGTGCGCCTTAAACGCGGAATTGACGCCGGTGTTGCAAACGCAATTTTAATCAAGGTTAATCAAATCGGATCATTAACCGAAACACTGCGCGCGATAAAGATGGCGCAAGACGCAAATTACGGCGTTGTAATTTCGCACCGCAGTGGTGAAACCGAAGACACAACGATTGCGGACCTTGCGGTTGCGACGAATGCGGGCCAAATCAAGACCGGTTCTATGTCGCGCACGGACCGCATGGCAAAATACAATCAATTGTTGCGAATTGAAGAAGAATTGGGTAATAATGCAACATATGTAAAATAATTCGCGATGCAAATCGATTCGGAAACAATTTTGATTATAAAATATGTGGCGGCAACGGCGGTGTTGGTGGCAATTATGTTGGCACCGGCATACCTTGCCGCCCAAAATAAAAAGGGCAAGATTGACGCAATGCGCATTCGCGTTGCATCGTGGGTGTTTGGTTGGACCGGAATCGGATGGTTGCTTGCCCTATTCTGGGCCATAAAAAAATAATCCCCTTCACATTGTGAAGGGGGGGACCAACGAAAGTTGGTGGGGTAGTGGCGGCGCGATGCGCCGTTTTTTTGGTTGTCATAGTATTACGGCCTAAATACGGCGTTATTTTATATCATTACTGGACCGAATCAAAAAGCTTCGACCGGAAGTCGGAGGAGTAACGGACGTAGGCACCGCAGAGGTCCGCACAGTGGGCCGCACAATCGGACGACGAGGAGCCCGCGCTGCTGAACACCCAGCGGGAAACAGCAGGATGTGTCATCCGACACCAACAATTAACACCACCCGTCTCGTACTGGTCCGCATTGCTGGCAACGCCATACGACCCGCCCGTGTCGTTGCACACCGCCACGCCCGATACATCCCCATACGGAAACACCGTTTCC
>JAZROX010000008.1:0-47416 GCA_045648945.1 Candidatus Enterousia sp.
GATTCACTCATTACCGGTTTTCCGTCTCCGCTTTGCTTAGCCGAGACTTGCTTTGAAAAACCTTATTTTGTTGGCCAACAAAACGGTTTTCAAAACTGTCTTACCCCTGGGTCTACCCCACCGGCTCCGCCGGTCCCCCCCCTTCAGTATCTGAAGGGGATTATTGGCGACACCCCGGCACCCTTCGGTGCCACCCCTCTAGCCAGAGGGGAACTTTTTGCGACACCCCGGCACCCTTCGGTGCCACCCCTCTAGCCAGAGGGGAACTTTTGGGGCTACCCCGCCACTTCCGGTGCCACCCCTCTAGCCAGAGGGGAATTTTTGGGCTTGCCAGCCCACGGGGGTATTAAAAACTTTTTGTTCTCTTTTTTGTTCCTTTCCTTTTTCTTTCTATCCCTTTTTTGCGACACCCCGTCACCTTTCGGTGCCACCCCTCTAGCCAGAGGGGAACTTTTACTCGTCGGCGCCGACAACCCGGAACCAATTACGTGTGCCGTCGGCCTGGACAGACATGACGTAATCGCCTTCGCCCGGTTTGTTTTCGTTCCACCATGTTTCCCATGCCTGGATGCGGCCCAAATCCGTCGCCACACCTTCGGACAATTTATCCGTCGTTACGCTTCTATCCGCAATCTTGTCCGTCGTGACCGAGTTCGTGTCTAACTTTTCCGTCGTGACCGCCTTGGTATCGATTTCGCGCGTGCCAACACTGTTCAAATGCGCAAGACGTCCAAGGTTGTCCAATTCGTAACGATCCATAATGTTCGTGATATCCGTTTCGGTCAGGAATTCGCCGTTTGCCTCGACCTTGCCATCTTCGTTCACAACCAACGCCATACCTTTGGAATCGACGCCTTGGTCAATCGCGACACGCGTCGCCAGGCCCGCGTTTAATTGTTCTTCGGTGATGCCGGAACGGTTATTGATGTTTTCAACAATTTCGTCAATCTGGGTCTTGTTATAGATGTCGTTCTTGTTGTATGTGTCCGCCGTCGTCACAAATTCACCAGATGGAACGATGTTGCCTTCGGCGTCAACAATTAACGCCTTGCCACGTGCGGATGCTTCGTCGGTGTGCGCATCCAATTTCTTGGCCAATTGATCCGGGGTCGCAAATTCGCCCGACGCAACAATGTCGCCATTCGAGTCAACAACCATTGCACGGCCAATCGCCGCAGGGTCGTCGGTGTGTTTGTCCAATTTCCGTTCCAATGCGGCCGCGTCTGCAAAATCACCCGTCGCCGCAACAATGCCATCCGCGCCAACAACCAATGCACGACCCGCCGCCGCGGTGCCTTGGTCTTTATCAAGTTTCTTGGCCAAGTCCGCAGTTAATGTGTTTTTAAGGTTCGTAATCTGGGTGCTGATTTCAGTATCGATTTCGCTTAAATCCAAATGGTTGCGCAAATCTTCCCATGAAATAAGTTCGCCCCATTCCGTTTCGCCAACGTAGCGCCACAACAGACCGTCGTCGTTGGTGCCCATTTCAACCTCGCGCCCGTCTTTCAGGTCAAGGTCGGTTTTAATCTTTTCCACGTCCAATATCAGTTCGTCACCCTGGACCGTGATGTATGTGGAATCTTTCAAGGCATCCTGTTTATCCGTTTGTAATGCGCCGACGTCTGTTTCCAATTTGTCAACGCGTTGGGTCAGGTCGGATACGTTGTTGTTCGTCGTACTGATCGATTTTGGTGCACCAACGTATTTACCAATGGACAAACGCGGTGTCGATGCAACACGGCCCGTCGTGCCGCCGCCCGTCGCAACAGAAGAGGTTGTCTTTTGTGTGCCGGATGTAATCGCCGTCGCCGTGCCAGACGAAGTCGATGTCGTGGTCGCAGCGGTCGTAGCCTTTTGCGTGGCACCAGATGTCGATGTCGCAGATGGACGGACATAACCGCCCGTCGCACGCAGCGAGCCCGCACGATTCGTTGCCGTCGCATTCGCCGCAGACGCCGCAGAATCATATGTGCCCGTGCCACCCACAGTTCGAACCGCAGGTGCCGCGTGTGCAAACGTTGCCGTCGCCGCGCACAGTATCGATATTAAAGATGTTTTGATTCCCTCTCTCATTTTCTTGCTTCCCTGATATTGTGTATTATATCATATTTTTTATCGTTCCCAAAATGTTTTTTTCATTTTTTTTAATTTTTTTTAAATTTTTTTTTCTGCCTTTAGAATTCATAGCGCAGACCGAACGAGAACGAGTTGTCTATGATAAGGCCAATCTTGGTTTCCAGCGATTGCAATTCAACATCGTTCGCATCGTGGAAGTCGTTTGGCGATACCATGTAACGAACCCACTTTGGTCCATAGAAGCCCGCAAGACGATAACGGAAATCCAATGCGACAGATTCGGATACGTTATATGAATATCCCAACATCGCCGCACCCATTACAGATAACTTGGTTTCTGATTCGTATTCCGGGGCAAAGAACGCGTTGTCCATCGTCGCACGTGGGAACGCCATACCCGCGCCCAGGCCGAAATAGATGCCACCGTCGAAATCATAGTACGCATTTGCCGTCGCGTACGGAGTACTTAATTTAAATGTGAATCCGTTGTCGGAATCCGTGAATTGGGTCAGATAGCCAACCTCGATATCGCCACGCCAATTCGGGGTAAAACGATAGCCCGCAAAAATGTTGCCGCCAAAGACCGGTTCGAAACTGTAGTCGTCGTGGTCCGCCGATTTGTCAAACAAAAAGTTCGTCGGGGTGCCACTGTATTTATTCTTCCATGATAACAGGTGCAGACCAACGCGGCCACCAACGTACCATTTGCCCGCGCGATTCGGTTGGCGCGTCGATGTGATGCGTAATGGTTCCGGTTCTGCGTATGTTTCAACAACCGATGATTCAGATATGTATTCTGGGGCCGCGTCCGATGTTGATACCTCGGACACAGTTGTCGTGTCGCCATCAGATTTTAACACCGTTGTTGTGTATTCAACGTCGTCGCCGGGAATTGTTTTCTGGGCACCCGCCGTGATGTGAATAACGCGAACCTTTTTGGTTTTCTTGCAACCCGTGTCGTCGCCGCAGGTGCCCGCCACGGTCGTACCAATGGTTGCGATAATTGCCACTAAACTTACAAGTAATTTTTGCATGACTTTTTCTCCATTTCTTTGACAACAGTATATCATAAATTTTGGCTATCTCAAAATGCAAAATTAATTTTTTTTAGTGGTTAGTGTTAGTGGTTAGTGATTAGTGTCGGAAAGAAGTTGACCAGGAAAAAATTTTTTACTATGGTGGTGGGTATGGAAGACAATACCATTATTTCTTTTGCAAACGTTGGCGCACGGTATGATGACGATGAAGACGTTCTGACCGATGTGTCGTTTAATATTGGCGCGGGCGCGTTCTATTTTCTGTCTGGGGCGTCGGGCGCGGGTAAAACGACGTTGCTGCGGTTGATTTATCAATTGCATAAACCGTGTCGCGGGACCGTTAAGATTTTCGGAAAACAAACCGCGGGCATGTCGCACGATGATATAACCGCAATGCGCCATAAAATGGCGATTGTGTTCCAAGAATATTCTTTGTTGTCGCATATTTCGGTGTTTGATAATGTCGCGTTGCCGCTGCGTGTGCGTGGGGTTGACGAATCGAAAGTGAAAAAGTTGGTTACGAAAACACTGGAATGGGTCGGTTTGGCAAAGTTCGCAAACGCAAACCCGTTGACACTTAGTGGCGGGCAACAGCAACGTGTGTCTGTGGCACGTGCGATTATTGTGCAACCGGCAATCATGTTGGCGGACGAACCGACGGGAAACTTGGACGATGAAAATGCGTCGCGGTTGATGGAACTGTTTATCCAGATGAATAAAATGTTCGGGACTACTATTATATTGGCGACACATAATTCGGGATTGATGGAAAAATACAAATTTCCGGTGATGCATGTCGAAAATCATCATGTGAACTTTGTTGGGCAACGTGGTGCGCGCGCGACGGGCGGTGATAGGTCCGCGACACCCAAAAAACCAACGTTAAAAACCGACGGGGCGGGGTATTTTGCGGCACTGTCGAAACAATTTAGTGATATTGGGAACGATTAGAAATGAAAAAGCCAATTGTATTTTCTTTGTTTCGGGACCAATCCGTGTTTATGACCGCGGTGATGGGAATTATGACGTTCTTGGCCGTGATGGCGTTGGGTATATCGTTGGCCATTGGAACCGGGGTTGTGCGATGGAACCGGCAATGGGATTCTTTTGCCACCGTCCAGGTTACAAATGCCGATAATGTAAAGCCGGTGCGGCGCGTGTTGGATGATAATCGTGATAAAATCGAAACGGTGCGCGAATTGTCGAATGATGAAATGGCGGGGTTGATGCGGCCGTGGATTTCGGGCGCGGGAAATGACGCGCTGATGAAGTATTTGCCAACTATGTTCGAGGTTAAATTTAAAACCGCGTCAGATATGCAAACCGTTGGCGATTCGGTGAAAAAAAGTGCGCGTTTTATCACACATAACGAAGCGCTGCGTCCGTCGGTTTCCGCGGGGTGGAAGATGGTTGCGATTTTGTCCGTGGTGTTGGGATTGATTATTGCGACGATTGGAATTTGTGTGTCGTTTATTGCGCGCAATACGGCAATGCTGCATAAACGCGAATTGGAAATATTGAACCAGGTTGGCGCAAGTGATTCGTTTATCGTTCGTCAAATGCAGGCGATTGTTACGCGCATTTGTGTTGTTGCGTGCGGGTGCGGGTTCTTGGCGGCGGTGCCGATTTTGGGAATTATATTGATGGTGGCGCGTTCGGCGCGTGTCGGCATGATGGCTATGTTGAATCTGTCGGGTGCGGGATGGATTGCATTGGTTTTAATGCCGGTTGCGATTGTTATATTCGCAATATTTGTGACCAAGAAAACAACCCTAAAGATTTTGAACACTGAAAAATGAAAATTCTGCGGCCTTCTTTTTTATTGTTGGGCTTGTTCGTGTTGGGCGGCGTCGCGTTTAAATTGACCGCGCCAAACGATTGCGGTTTCATTATGTCTAATGATAGTATATTTGTGTTGACCGGTGATTTTCGGCGTATTCCGTTCGCACTTAAACAGATGGAAAAATATCCCGATTCAGATTTATATATAATTGGTGCGCCGGATGCGAATGGTTACCCGAATACAGATCGTGCGGTGATTGAATCCGATTCGAAATCCACATATCAAAATGCCAAGGCTATACGAAAAATCGTTGGGAAATCGGGACTGGACCGAATCGTTGTGATTACAACCGAAGATCATATAAGACGCGCAAAATACCTTATACAATCGGAATTACCAAATGTTAAAATTGTGGCGTGCCCGGTTGCGTTGGCCGAAATGCCGCCGGCCCGCCGGTTGGAACGTTGGATGATAGAGTATGCAAAATACATCGTCACCATGATTGGTATCAAAGAAGGACCACAACATATATAGATATGGGGGATAAAATGTTAAGAACGATAATCTTTAAAATAATTTTGGCGATATACTTTATTCTGTGGGCGCCGTTATTGCTGGTGGGATTGGTGTCAAAGAAGATAAATACTCGATTTGTTTTGGCGGATGCGGCGGGTGTTTTGGTATTGGCGCGGATTATATGCGGAATTAAATATAAAATATTTTATCCACCAACCGAAGAAAACGGTGTGCCAAACGTGCCAAATGAAAATGTTCGATTGGATGGCAAGGCGATAATTGCCGCGAAACATATGTCTATGATGGAGGTTGCAATTTTGGCGAACAATGTTCAACGTCCGTTCTTTATTATAAAGCGCGAATTGTTGTGGATTCCGATTTATGGTTGGGCGTTTTGGCGTATGGGGTTACAGCCGGTGAATCGTGCGCGCGGCGCAACAAATATGAACAAATTGGCGGATGCGGTCGCGAAAAAGATTATGAACGGGCAAACATTGATTATATTCCCCGAAGGCACGCGGACGAAACCCGGGCATCCGATACCACTGAAACGCGGGTTGCTGTTTTTGGCCCAGACGTTAAAGTTGCCGATTATTCCGGTTGGCACAGATACGGGTGTTTATTGGCCAAAGCGTGGCCGCATGAGTCCGGGGACCGCAACGGTTCATTTTGAACCACTGTTGCCGTCAACGGCGTCGTTGGAAGAAATTGGTGCGGCAATAAACCGCCATAGCGCGTGATAGTATTAGTGGTTAGTCCGTCACGACCGCGGCGCGGCGTGCCGCGACGGGTGTTAGTGGTTAGTGTTAGTGGTTAGTGCTAGTGGATAGTGGTTAGTGAAACCCGCAGGAAACTGCGGGTTTTGTATAGGTGCGACCTGGGCATAAACGAACGTTTGTGTCCACATCTTTTTTAAAAAAATCGATTATTGTTTTTACTTTGTTTTTTCAAGGGGCCCCCGGGTGGGCACAAACGTTCCTTTTTGCTACAGTCTTTTTGCGTATATAGTAGTGCCGTCATCCCGGCGAAGGCCGGGATCTCGGCGTGACCGCCTGAGACTGAAGAGGTCCCGGCCGTATCACCCACAAAAAACGTTGTTTTTTGCGGGACCCGATGTCGTCGGGATGACGAGAAGGAAAAGGAGAGTGTTTATGAAAAAATTTTTTGTTTGTTTTATCTGTGCATTGTGCATGTGTTCCGTGTTTGCGGCGGGTGAAAATGTTGCGACAAGTAAGGCATTCGTTGACACCGCCGTCGCACAAAAACAGGACAAAATTTCCGCAAATTCCGGCACAGCCCAGGTTTTAACGAATACGGGCGAGCAGGGCACCGTTGGCACCAAAGATATTTACGATTCATCCACGTCATACGCAAACCAAACGGACGCATTGGTCACCGCCGGTGACATGAACGCCGCCGTCCAAAATGCAATCGAGGCGGAATTTTATTGTATCAAATGGGTTGATGATGATCCAACAAAGGATTGTTTGTTGGTGCAAATCCGCAATGTTCCTGGGAAAAATTTGTTTGATTCTAATTGGTTTTTAGCGGTTCCAGGATGGACAGAAAGTAATGGGGTTTACACCGGGAGTATTTGGAAAGCAAATCAGTTTTATTACCTTTACGATGGCGGATTTCCGTTTCAAAATACATTTAAGCCGAATACCAGTTATACTTTATCATATGATATGAGTGCTATCGCCAACAATACATTAGATCGTGGTGCTATATTCTTTTTATACACCAATGGTTCATACGATGAGGCTGTTCCAAGGGTTTCGGCCGGTGAAAGTAAACATGTTGTTTACACATCAAATCCTAATAAAACCATTAAAACTCTATTTATATCGTATGGAACAGGAGATGGTGGCATAATATCTTTATCAAATATTCAACTTGAAGAAGGGACAACGGCAACACCATATGAACCATACGGTGTCTATATGCCATCTGGGAACTAAAAACAAAACATAAGGATTATCCCTAATCCGGCGATGATGATTGCCGCCGCCGTCAATGGCCAAAAGAATTTTTTTACAATCGCGTTTGCGCGTTCTTGGAATCGCCACAACATGTAACCGACGATTGCAAACCGGCCCGTGCGGAATATTGCCGACAGGCCCAAGAATAAAATCGCCGGAAATCCCATAAAACCCGCACATATTGCCATCAATTTATATGGAACCGGCGTTACCGCGGTTAAAAATATTATAAATACGCCGTGTTTGATAAACATACTCTGTGCCAATTCGAATTTTTCCATGCTGGCAAAATTATTTATTAACCAAACGCCGACCGAATCAAACAACCACATTCCGATGCAATACGCAATTGCGCCACCAACGATGGAACCCGCCGCCGCCGCCAAAACCACAGGCACCGCGCGTTTTTTATTTGCGATAATTGGTGGGGTCATGAAAACTTCGGGTGGAATAAACAAAAATATCGATTCGCAAACCGTCATTAAAAACACGAACCATGTATATGCCCGGGTTTCTGCGCGTGATAAAAGGTATTCTGATAATTTCATAAATTTTTCCTTGACCGAATCGGAATATATTATACCGTTAGATTGTCAATAAAACAATGGAAACATACATGCCAAAGATAAAAACCGATTCGAATCGAAATGAACGTGTCGCCGCCAAGGTGCAAACCATCGTTGCGGAAATTCTGCGTGACAATTATGCCGACGACCCGGTTTTGGCCGGTGTTTCACTGGTTGGGTCGGTCGCGCGTGGCGGGTTGCAATTCGTGCGGTTGTTCTTTCATTGCCATACCGACGATATTGATACTGTGCAACGTCGGTTGGATATAGAAACAAAAACGATTCGATTCCAAATGGGACAAAAATTGGACCAAAAATATGTGCCGCAAATTCGGTTCACGTATGATGATAGCCTGGAACGTGCCGCAAAAATTGACAATTTGTTGGATAAAATTAGTGGTTAGTGTTAGTGGATGGTGGTTAGTGGAAAACCCTATTTTTGGCTTGATAATCACAATATACGAGTGTATCATTGCCGCATATAGTGGCTAGTGGTTAGTGTAAGTGGTTAGTGAGATGAAGTCGGTAAAGGAATTAAAGGTTTATCAATTGGCGTTTGATATCGGTTTGAACATTTATAAATTGACCGAGCACTTTCCACGTAGTGAACAATTTGGTTTGGTATCTCAAATGCGGCGTGCCGCTGTGTCGATATGTTCTAATTTGTCCGAGGGTTGTTCACGTGGAACCACAAAAGAATATTTGCATTTTGCCTATATAGCCAAGGGCAGTGCAGCAGAGTTAAGTTGTCAGGTAGATTTGTCGGTTGCTTTGGGTTTTATAAAAGAGCCGTCGGCCGGAAAGTTAAAGGAAGATATAGATGAAGTATTAAGGATGTTGTCGGGTTTAATAAACACACTAACCACTAACACTAGCCACTAACACTAAAATGAAACAGAGTCATATTCGAAATTTTTCAATTGTTGCGCATATCGATCATGGAAAATCGACTTTGTCTGACCGTCTGATTGAATATACGGGCGGGTTGGAATCGCGCGAAATGAAGGCGCAGGTTTTGGATTCTATGGATATTGAACGCGAACGCGGAATTACGATCAAGGCCCAGACCGTGCGGTTGAACTATCGTGCCAAGGATGGCCAGGTTTATCAGTTAAACCTTATGGATACGCCGGGACATGTTGATTTTTCTTATGAAGTGTCGCGGTCGTTGGCCGCGTGCGAAGGCGCATTGGTTCTGGTTGATGCGACCCAGGGGGTCCAGGCGCAGACACTTGCGAATGCATATCTTGCGCTGGATAACGATTTGGAAATGTTGCCGGTTTTGAACAAGATTGATTTGCCGTCCAGTGACGTTGCCGCCACGCGGGCCCAGATTTCCGATGTTATTGGGCTGGATGCGAAAGAGGCTTTGGCTGTGTCGGGTAAAACCGGGGCCGGGGTTCCGGAATTGTTGGAAGAAATCGTCCATAAATTGCCCGCACCATCGGGCGATGAAAATGCGCCGACGCGTGCGTTGTTGGTTGATTCTTGGTATGATTCGTACCTGGGGGTTGTCGTTTTGGTGCGCGTGGTTGATGGGACGCTGCGCCGTGGTCAAAAAATAAAGTTCTTGGCGACCGGGGCGGAATATACGGTTGAAAAAATTGGTTACTTTACGCCAAAAATGGTTAATGTCGAAGAATTGGCAACCGGGGAAATCGGGTTCATTATCACGGGTATGAAGACAATTCACGATTGTCGCGTCGGTGACACAATTGCCGATTCGCGTGCCGATGTTGACGCGTTGCCGGGGTTCAAACCGTCGGTGCCGGTCGTGTTTTCTTCGTTTTTTCCGGTGGAATCCGATGATTATCCGAACCTGCGTGAAAGTGCGGAAAAATTGGCGTTAAATGATGCGTCGTTTGTGTTCACAACCGAAAAGTCGTCTGCGCTGGGGTTCGGGTTGCGCTGTGGTTTTTTGGGTTTGCTGCATATGGAGATTATAAGTGAACGATTGGCGCGGGAATTTAATTTGGCACTTATCAATACGGTGCCCAGTGTGCTGTACAAGGTGCATTTGCGTAATGGTGAAGTTATTGATTTGGAAAATCCCGCCGATATGCCCGACATTACCAAAATTGAATCTATCGAAGAACCGTGGGTACGCGCGACAATTATGATGCCCGATAAATATATGGGTGGCATTATGCAACTTTGTTCCGAACGCCGCGGGGTCCAAGAAAATATTTCCTATATCGGGAATAGGGCGGTTTTGGTATATCAATTGCCATTGGCGGAAATTGTGTTCGATTTCTATGATCGGGTGAAATCTATATCTTCGGGATACGCGTCGTTTGACTATGTTGTCCAAGATTATCGGCCGTCCGATTTGGTCAAGGTGTCGATTTTGGTCAATGAAGAAAATGTCGAACCTTTGTCGTTTATGTGCCATCGGTCATCGGCCGAAAAACGTGGGCGCGCGATTGTCGAAAAATTAAAAGACCTTATACCGCGGCACCAGTTTAAAATACCGCTCCAGGCGGCAATCGGTGGAAAAATTATCGCGCGTGAAACCATCGCGGCATATCGTAAAGACGTGACCGCAAAATGCTATGGTGGTGATATCACGCGTAAAAGAAAATTGTTAGAGAAGCAGAAAGAGGGTAAAAAGCGTATGCGGACGTTCGGTAACGTGGAAATACCACAATCTGCATTTATTAACGCATTGAAAGTATAGGTAATAAAAGGAATATAAAATGGCGAAGTGGGTGGAATCTGTGTGGGAAAGGTTATACGACGAATATCTGGATTGGCGTGTAGATTTTGATTTGTTTTGCGACGCGTGCGCAGATGTTAGAAAGGCACGTCGGATGGACCGCAAAATGCGTGGAAATAAATCGGAAAACCAACACGTTGTGTCCAAGGTGGAAATCGCAAAGTCTTGGCGCCGTTTATATTTTCGGACTTTGTTTGGTAAAGGAATGTAAAAGAGGACAAGGAGTGTAAAATGAAAACAATAGAAGAATATAAAGAATTATCGGCCAAGGTTCGTGCGGCGCGTGCCTTCTTTGAAGATACGGCAAGACGGGCCACCGCATGTCATGAAGTGTATGATTTGAATGGCGAAAACAAAATGGATAAATGTATCAATAAATATAAAAAGGTCCTATTGCCAAATGGGCAAGTAAATGACGAAGGCGGAATGACGGTTTATTGCGAACATTTGTTGGGCGACCAGGTTTTCTGTGATATATGGAAATGTGATGTTATGAAACAATATGAAAGATTTTGCTATATCAAGGCAAAACAGGAAATGGAGGATGCGATTGCCGCACGGCGTGCGTTTGTGCGGGATTTGTTCAGATTAAAAAAGCATTCTAAATAAAGGAAAATATAATGAATAAAATACAAGAATACAGAATGATGTCCAAAGATGTGCGCCAAAAAAGAAATGCTTTGCGCACGGCCAAGGGCAAGATAACAAGTTACCAGAAAGAATGTATTGTGAACGATCATGAACATGATTATATTTCTGCGTGTTTGAATAAGTTTGAGAAAGTTTATGGAATATGTTCGGACCTGCACGCATATGATGACGGCGATTTCACGAAGTATTGTCCGCTTTTTGGAAACGGACCGTGTTTGGACAGAAAATGTCCGATGTATGCGAAACATTTGGATTATGTTGTTGCGTTGGAACGTTATGATATGGCGGTGGAAAAACGTCGGGAATTTAGACGCAATTTATTTCATAAAAAATCAAAATAAAAAGATGCAAAATGGGCAAATTACAAGAATATAGAAAATTAAGCAAAAATGTACGTGCGGCGCGGCGTAACCTGCACGAGGTGCAATTGAAAATTACCAAGATAATTGAAACACCCGATTGGTCCGAATATGGCGTGGTCAAGGCATGTATAAATCAATACCATAAAATGATAATGCCTTGGTTTTCGAAAAGCAGTTTTGAAGACGTTGCGTTTGTAAAATACTGTGATCGTTTTAATTGCCGTAAAGTGTGTCAAAAAGACGATTGTGAATACGTACAAAGAAATTGGGATGCGGTTGTGGCACAAATTGCATACGATGATGCACGTCGGGCACGCCGGGAATTTATATTTGGCGGTTTACGGAAACACGAAAAATAATCCTGTGGGGGTTGCTATGGGCGAATTAAAAGAAAAAATTGCATGTGTACGTTTTTTGCGGCAACAGTGTGATTGTGCAAATCAAAACTTTCATTGCAATAAAGATATTGTAAAAATAGACGGTTTTGGCGGGGCACATATTGTTTCTGGTCGTTGTCCTGAATATAATACGCACAGAGTTTGTGATAACCAAGATTGTCAAAATCATGATTGGAACAAACATTATGTATCGTTGTTAAATCGTCTGCGCTGTGCAAAACATGAACGCAATCGGGCAATTTTGAATTTATTTAGAATCAGAAAAAAATAAATATAAAAGGAGAGGGCGATGGCACACCAATTCTTTTTTAATCCGTATATTTTAGATAACTTGGCGGTGCCTTCGCGTGGTTTCGATGTGGTCCAAGATGTGTCAGAACCGCGGTTGCGTATGTATATAACCAGTCGCGGTGTAAAAACATTCTTTGTGCGCAAACGCATCAAGGGTCGTGACCGGCGTGTTATTATTGGTAAATATCCCGATATGGATATAGAAGATGCGCGCAGTGCCGTGAATGCCGTATTGGCGGACGCCGAAAAGAAAATTCCGGTAAAACGCAAAAAAATTCTGTTTCGTGATTTTGTACAATTGTATTTGAAAAACCGGGTTCATCGGTCTGTTGGTTCGTATGATAAATTGGTGCGTTCGATAAACCGGCACCTGAAACCTTTGTTTGATAAAAATGTTGCGGATATCACGCCGACCGATGTTCAAGATACCATTGCGGCGATTGCCGGTGGCGCGATTGCGGAACGCATGCAAGAATTATTGCTTAGCGTTTTTCGATATGCGATTGATACGGGATATATAAAAACAAATCCAGGTGCAAAATTGCCGCGGCCCCAGCAAAACCGTCGTGTGCGGCCACTTAACAAATATGGTTTGCGGCGATTGGTGGATGCGATACAAAATTGTCCGGACGAAATCATGCGGGCGGCGTTCTTGATGTTGGTGTACGGGTTCGCGACCAAGAATTTGGTGCTGTCTATGCAGTGGGAAGATTTGGATTTTAACCGTTGCGTTTGGGGCGAACGGCCTTTGTCCGATAGGGCGGTTGTGTTGTTACAGGATTTACCCCAGGATGGTTATTGGGTGTTTCCGGGGCGGGGTCATGGGCATTTGACCGATCCGCGTCTGGCATGGTCGCGCGTGGTAAATGAAGCCGGTATCCCAGATTTGACCATGGACGATGTGTATAAATTTATTGTGCGGCGCCTGACCTGGGCGGGGGATCGGGAAGATTTACGCAGTAATATGAATGAATTACTGGATGAATTATTAAATGTGGAATAGGGCGCATTTGTTACCGTTTGTTATAATTTCTTGACAGGCGGGCCCGAAAGTGATACCTTTTTGCCATGAACGTCAATAGTTATGACAAAAAGTTTAACAAAAACAAAGGATATAAAATGTCAACTTTTGAAAAAGTAAAAAAAATCGTAGCGGACAAATTGGGCGTCGATGATGCCAAGGTTACAGAATCTGCGGCATTTGTGAATGATTTGGGTGCCGATTCTTTGGATGTCGTCGAATTTGTTATGGAGGTTGAAAAAGAATTTGATATTACCATTCCGGATGAAGAAGCGGCCAAATTGGTCACGGTTGGTGATGCGGTTAAATATATTGATGCGCATGCCAAGGCGGCCAAATAATAAATATTCTGTATTTTGTACCGTCACGCGTTTGCGTGGCGGTTTTTTTTTCTGTATTTTTTTGCCGAAACGTATTATTATTGGGACATTAAGTTTAACTATATAAAGGAATATGTTATGAAAAGAGTTGTTGTCACGGGTATGGGAATTGTTTCCCCGGTTGGTTGTGGCGTAGAATATGCGTGGAAAAACCTTGTTGCCGGTAAATCCGGGATTCAAAAAATTGAAGAATTCGCAGATGCGGGGTTGCCGTGCCAAATTGCCGGTGTGCCGGTGCGCGGGGTTGAACCCGGAATGTATAATCCGGACACGGTCGTTGAACCGCGGGAACAACGCAAGATGGATAAATGCATTTTGTACGGTGTCGTCGCCGCAGACGAGGCGATTCGTGATGCGGGTTTGGACACGTACACGGGTGATAAAACGCGCGTTGGTGTTTCGGTCGGCAGTGGTATCGGCGGCCTGAATACCATTTACGAGAATTGTGTAGAATTGGAAAATAATGGCCCACGGCATATAAGTCCGTTCTTTATTCCAAAATGCATTATCAATATGGCGGCGGGACATATTTCTATTAAATATGGGTTCCAAGGTCCGAATATCGCAATTGTTACGGCATGTGCCACGGGCGCACACAGTATTGGTGAAGGCGTGCGTTTGATTCAACACGGTGATGCCGACATTATGGTTTGCGGTGGATGCGAAGGCGCGGTTGGTAAAATCGGCGTCGCGGGATTTTCGGCCATGAAGGCGTTAAGTATGCGCAACGATGATCCGACGCATGCGTCACGCCCATGGGACAAAGGGCGCGATGGATTTATTATGTCCGAAGGTGCGGGTATATTGGTTTTGGAAGAATATGAACACGCGGTCGCGCGTGGTGCCAAAATTTATGCCGAGGTCGCCGGTTACGGTCTGTCGGGTGATGCGTATCATATAACCGCCCCGGCCGAAGGTGGAACGGGTGGTGCCCGTGCGATGGCGGCGGCATTGCAGGACGCGGGTTTGACACCGGCGGATGTTGACTATATCAACGCGCACGGAACATCGACCGGTTTGGGTGATATGGGTGAATTGATGGCGGTCAAGAATATGTTTGCGGGAACGGGCGCATGTATGTCTTCGACGAAATCTATGACGGGGCACTTGTTGGGTGCGGCCGGCGCGGTCGAGGCGATATTCTGTGTCATGGCGATTCGCAACGGAATTGTGCCGCCGACAATCAACCTGGCCGAGCCTGTGGACGAAGTTGGCGATTTTGACCTGGTTCCGAATGTCGCGAAAAAGCGCAAGGTTGATGTCGCAATGTCTAATTCATTTGGTTTTGGTGGAACAAACGCGTCATTGGTGATGAAGAAGGCAGAATAATGAATTATACAGATACGTTTAATTTGTTCCGTGATAATTTTAGGCCGGTTCTTTGTGATACGCCTTTTCCAGGCTGTGGTTGCAGACAGTGTATATTCGATGAACCGCAATCATATTGTCCCAAGGTATCATGTGTTTTGTACGTTCCTGGTGCTCAGTTTCCTGTGTATTGGGTTGCGGTTAAAAAACCGGGTGCAAAGTGTGTGGCCGATATCGGTGATGTAAATGTTTTGCGTATGATGCAAGAAGAATCAGAAAGTATTTTAGAGAACGTTGCACGAACAGTGATTTCTGGTTACCCGTTTAAAGAACTGGGACGCTGATAGATTGGTTAAGGGGGTAGGATAAACGAAATGATTGATAGGAAAGGAGATGCGCAAAACTGGTTTGAAAATAACTTTACCGCGGTGCCGGGCGGTATAGTTGGGAATTGCAGTGCGTGCGTGTTTCGCAATGCGCCGGTGTATTGTGCAAAAATGTCTTGTACATATTGCGACAGTGAAACCGATTTTATGGAAACGGTTTATTGGCGTGCAAAAGAAACGCATGCGAATTTGGCGACATGGCCAGAACTAAGGAATTGGTTTTGTACGACGCCGCCCCGCAAAATAATGGATATTTCCCAAAATGTCGCACGTGCGGCGGTATTGAACAAGATGCAACAATCGCGGTAAATATTTACCGCGATTTTTTTGTTGCATATATTTTGCATGTTTTGTTAAACTGAATATGACGCGTGATGAAACGTGTTTAGGTGTCAGAACCTATTAATCTGCGGTGTCCAAATGGACAGAATCTCCAACCAGGCCGGTTGGAGGGCGGCGAATAAATTGAATAAGCCCACTATTTTCCGTAGATTATAGTTCTGAACCTCCAACCGCTTCGTTATTCGTGGCGGTATTTTTATTAGTGGTTAGTGTTAGTGGTTAGTGTTAGTGAAAGAGGGAAACAATTTGAAAAAATTTTTATTCGTTTTATCGCTGTTTTTTTCCGCCCATGCGTTCGCATGCGATGTCGGATACTACATGGATGACAATAACCAATGCACACTGTGTCGCGCAGATGGTTATTATTGTCCCGGCGATGATGTTATGTATCCATGCCCCGACCCCCAGGATTTTTATGATGCCGCCGCCGCGGCCGAACCAGACCTTGCAACCATAAACTATAATTTAGTATCATGGGACCAAACCCAGGGCATCCGATCTTGCCGGGCCAGACCGGTTTTATACACAACAACAAATGGAGCCTATTTTTATTCACAAACATATACCGGCAGCAGCTATCCTTTTCAAGATAGAAAATATTGGGTACGCGCACCGATTGGGTATTATATGTCCAACTATTATATGTCTGACATATATTACGGTATTACAGCATGCACCAACGCGCCGGCAAATGCGCACTATACTGGTTCGGGTACCCCGGATAGTGCCGACGGTACAGTTGTTGATGCGAACGATTGCCCATGGGTGTGCGACGCCGGGTACTACAATAACAACGGAACATGTACGGCGTGTCCGACGGGGTACACGTCCAACGCGGGCGCGACGGCGGAAAATCAGTGCTTTATAACCGTTGCGGGGGGCCACTATATTGGCACCGCCGGCCAAAACAGCACGAATTGGGAAACCTGTGCCGCCGGTTATGCGCGCGCCGAACACACCGTCAACTATGGTTCCACCAGTTCATGCACCCAATGCACAACCGACGTGGCCACCGGACGGCCAGCATACAGTGACACCGCCGGTGCCGCGTCTTGCACCGCATGCCCCGCCGTAACCGGCGAATTGGCATCACGTTTATACTCGTATGGCTACTATACTAACAGCGGTGTTCCGAATACTATAACAGGATGTTATGCTAGCTTTAATGATGATGACGATACCGGTGATTATCATATGATATGTTATTATAACGAAACCGATACCAAGTATAATGGTAGGATTTGTGATGTACTCCTAAAAGGAGTGACGTCTTGTGCCGCTGGGTATGGGACGATATTTAACAGTTCTTTGAAACGGTTTACCAATGTCGATGATGTCACGGGTAATATTTGTACCTCATGCCCCGAAAACACATACAGCCCCGAAGGTGCAACAACATGTACGGCGTGTCCGGCGGGGTTGTATTCGCCGGCGGGTATGTGGGAATCTGCCCAGTGTGGGCATATATTGCACGTTGGGGACGATGTTGTATATCTGCGCGCAACCAAAAAGACTTCGCCATCGGTGCATGTGAAAATCGGGAACGATATATTCTATGGCAATATGACCACCGCCGATGTGCCGATGAACAGCGGCACCGCACATAAATTAAAACTGAATTACGGTGGCACTACATATTCCGTCTATGACGATACCGTCAATGTGAATTAATAGAACACCATCATCCGTAATTACGCTGTCATCCCGGCGTCATTGTTGCAGACTGGCCTCAGGCGGTATGAAGAGATCCCGGCTTTCGCCGGGATGACGAACAAAAAACGGTTGCATGCGCAACCGTTCTCACTAACCACTATCCACTAACACTAACCACTATTTCTCTTCTTCGTCTTTGCCCAGGCCGATGGTGTTTTTCACCGGTTCGATAATCGACTTTTTCGCACTGTCCAATGTGCGGATAAGGGCGCGACGAATCTTGCCCGAAATTGTCATAGGCAAACTGTCCACGAATTCTATTACGCGCGGGTATTTATATGCCGCGGTGCGGTCGCGCACGTGATTCTGTAATTGCCGAATCAGTATATCGTTGCCCTGGAAATATTTATTCAGGACGATTGTTGCCTTGACCGCCTGGCCACGGGATGGGTCGGGAATGCCGGTGACGGCGACTTCGCGGACGGCGGGATGTTCCAGCAATACACTTTCAACCTCGAACGGGCTTATACGATAACCCGATGATTTAATCAAATCGTCGTTGCGGCCGACGAACCAATAATATCCATCCGAATCGCGGTATGCGACGTCGCCTGTGTGATAGTATCCGTCACGAAACGCCATCGCGGTCAGTTTTTCATTGTTGTGATATTCTTGGAACATGCCGACCGGACGACCGTTTTCAATTGATATGCAGATTTCGCCAACCTTGCCATCCGCGACGGGACGGCCATCTTCGTCTAACAGTTTTATGCCCAGGCCGGCGGCGGGCATGCCCATGCTGCCGGGTTTGGGTTCAATCCATTCGTTGGTAAATAATTGGATGCATGTTTCGGTTTGGCCAAAACCTTCGTGTAACTTGATGCCCGTCATGTCCAAGAAACGTTCGTAAACCTCGGGATTTAATGCCTCGCCGGCGACATCGGCCTTGGTCAATTTACTAAGGTCGTATTTGGATGCGTCTGCGTGAATCAACATTTTATAAACCGTCGGTGGTGCACAGAACGATGTGACGCCGTTTTCAGATATCGCGTGCCACAAATCGTGCGCGGTAAATATGCCCGCAACATCAAAGATAAACACCGTTGCGCCCGCCAACCATTGGCCGTACATTTTGCCCCACGAACATTTCGCCCAACCCGATTCGGAAAGTGTGAAATGAACATCGCCGTCATGTAATCTTTGCCAAAACACCGCGGTGTTTATGTGGCCCAATGGATACGCATAGTTATGCGCGACCATTTTCGGCATATCGGTCGTGCCGGATGTGAAATAAATTACCATGGTGTCGGAATTTTCATTCGGAACGCGTTCAAAAGTGTCCGGCATAGTGTTTATCGAATCGGCGACTTCGGTATTAGATATCAATAAAACATCCGAATCGCCAATGGCATTTTTAATCTCGTTTACAATATGCCCATCGTCAAAGGCAATGATTGCGCGCGTTTCGGCCGCATCGATTCGGTATTTGATATCTTCGGCCTTTAATTGATTCGTCGAAGGAATCGGAATAATGCCGGCCCGGTGCATTGCCATCATCAAAATCCAATATTCCCAACGCCGGCGCAGGAACAATAACACTGTATCGCCGCGTTTTAATCCGCGTGATGTTAAATAATTTGCAACCGCATTCGACATTTTGGCCAGGTCGGCAAAGGTAAAGATTTTTTTATTGCCCGAATCATCGACCCAAATAATTGCGATTTTATCGGGTGTTTCGCGCGCGATAACATCGATAACATCGTATGCAAAGTTAAAGTTTTCCGGCACAATTGGTGCGCCGTTTTGCCGATAGTCTTCATAATTTTCAAATTTGTCTTTGGTCAAAAAACGTGTTGCGAACATATGGGTACCCTTTTTCAAAATCCACTAAATAATGCCACTTTTCCGGGAAAAAACAAGTAAAAAGTGGTAAGTGGTTAGTGTTAGTGGTTAGTGTAAGTGATTAGTGAATAGGCGCAGGTACGCATAAAATAAGGAAAAAATAAAAAAGTTAAAAAAAAGTTGCAAATGGATATTAGTGCTCTATAATCGATTCGTTCCTTCGAGAACGTTTGTTTGTTGTGTATGTTCGGAGTATAGCTCAGCCTGGTAGAGCGCTACGTTCGGGACGTAGAGGTCGTAGGTTCGAATCCTGTTACTCCGACCATAAATTTAAATCGCCGCTCTCCCTCGCGGCGATTTTAATTTATCTTGGTTCGGTGTTACAGGATGAGAACCGTGGTTCGACACGATAGTTGGTTCGCACAAGCGATAGCGCGGTGCAAACCTTACGTGTGGTGAGTGCAACGAACAATCCTGTGACGTAGACCATAAATTTAAATCGCCGCTCTCCCTCGCGGCGATTTTAATTTAGTGTTAGTGGTTAGTGTTAGTGGTTAGTGAAAACAGCGCGTTGCGCCGTTTTTGAATATTTGGTTTAAAAAAATTCAGAATTATAAATAAAATTCCAGAGACCAACTAACCACTCGCACTAGCCACTAACACTCTTCACTAACACTCTCCACTAAATTATGCTATAATTCGTACTATGAAAAAGAGACCTGTTTTTAATTGGGCGGACCCAGACCGAAAATTTATGGCGTGGGATTTGGAACCGAATGAAATTTTTTCGGAGGAATATGCGTACTATAAATTGGATTTTGAAAACTTTGATTTCGCAAAAATTGATGCGCGAAAAAAATTATTCGATTCGGAACATATTCGAAAATTCCTGGATTCACATAAAATAAATATTGGCGTGGATGAATTTATAAACCTTATGAATTTCCAGAGTTATATGTATATGATGTGGCCCGAACATGCGAAAAATCGGCCATTCAGAGAGGATGTGTTTAAAATCAGCCATTGTAATAAAAATAATCCGATGTTGTTATCCGAGGCATTTCGTAAAAAAATCGCCGCGTGTGTGGAATGTTCGTTGTTGGCGCAAATGTATTTGCAACACTGCGGTATGGAATCCAAGGTTTGTTGTGGAAATACTTTTTTTGAAAAAAATCCAAAGATAGAATTGGGTGGCGGTGCGCATGCGTATTTGGTTGTGCATATGGGTGGTCGGGAATACATTTATGACCCGGCAAACCCGATGCTGGATTCGCGGGGGCGCCCGAATATTCCGCGGATAATGTCTTTTTTGTCGGTCCCATTCCGGGATCGGCGGGCGTTTAATGATTTGTTGCGTGCATCGGTTGCCGATGGTGGTGGTTTTGCCTATGTCGAGGCATCCGATATTTATGGTGTTGGATCGTGCTGGCTGTATGGATTCGAATCGAATGATGAGGAACATCATGTGTGGCGTCGTCGAACCCCCGCCGGAATTAAAAGACAGGTTATAAATCAAGAACCACCACAACCGGTGAATCAACCGGGGGGACGTGATATGTAAATCAAAATTTGCAAATTGATTTTTATTTGTAATAATATTTTTCGCTATGCGAAGACGGACCAAAAAAGTTTTAAGACGTTATTTTGTTTTGATTTCTGCGGCAATGTTGGCCGTGATTTACTATGCGTTGTGTGTGCGGTCGGTGGTGCGCGAATCGGTTATGTTTTCCATAAATTCCGGTGATACGGTGACTTCGGTGGCGCGCCGATTGGACGCGCAGAAAATTGTTTTTTCCGATATGGCTTTCAAAATGTCGATTCGTTTGCAGGGCGGGCGTGTGCAAAGTGGCGAATATGAAATTCCGCGTGGGGCGTCCGTTTGGAAAATTGCGGGCATGTTTGCGCACGGTAAAATCGCAACAATAAAAATTGTTATTCCCGAAGGTTTGACAATTCTGCAGATTAAGGATTTATTGCGAAATTATTCTAAACTGGATGGGGATGTAGATTGTGACGATGGCCGACCCGTGTGTGATTTGGGTGATGGCGATGTGTTCCCCGATACGTATTATGTCGCGCGCGGAACGTCGCGTTTGGCGATTTTGGAATTGGCGCGCAAAAAAATGGAGACAGTAAAAAATAAATGGTTGCGTGTGCGTCGTAATCCGCCGGCGCCACTGCGTGGGTGGGATGATGTTTTGACTTTGGCATCCATTGTTCAAAAAGAAACACCGAAAACGTCCGAGATGAAAATTGTCGCCAGTGTTTATTTGAACCGTTTGCGGCGCGGTATGCGGCTTCAGGCGGATCCGACGGTGGTATATGCGTTGACGGGCGGGTATGGCGATATGCGGGGGGCGCCGTTGCTGCGCGGACATTTAAAGATAGACAGTCCATACAACACGTATCGTAATAATGGTTTGCCGCCGGCGCCAATTGCAAATGTTGGTGTGCATGCGATTCGCGCGGTGATGAATCCGGCCGATACCAAGTATCTGTATTTTGTTGCGGACGGGCGGGGCGGTCATAAATTTTCCACCGATTACGAATCGCATATGAAAAATCATGCCGACTGGCGCGAGATAAAAAAATTAAATAATCCGGGATTAAATTCCGACAATGATTAAATTGTTTAATAAAATCATTCTGTAAAGATTCAATAAAAAAACGCCAAATGGCGCGGGCATTGGGATGTGTGAATTTGTTCCGAATCGGGTCGCGAAATTTTAGCATATTTTTTTACGCAACGCAAAAATCTTTTTTCTTGAAATTATTTTTTTTGCATAGGAAAATATTGATAACTAGAGGAGAGAAATTCTAGTTTCCCATAAACAAAAAAGGAAAGGATAAATAATGAAAAAAATTGCTTTGACATCTTTGTTGGCTGTCTTTGCGGCGGCTGGCGCGAACGCGGCGAACGTGATTGATGGTAATCCGTTGTATATGCCACGTGGCGGACATTTCTATAGTGAAACCGCTTTGGCCTCTCATTCCGAGAATGCGGACACGTGGACATTGGGCGAAGAACTTGGTTTCGGCATCACCGACAAATTGGCGTTTGATGTTCGTACAAGTTTGTCTGAAATAGATTCTTTCGATGGTTATGCGTGGAACGATATGTCGTTCGGTTTGACCGCACGCGTATTTGACGAAGGTGCATGGAAGGCCGATTTGTATGGTCGTTATGGCATAGACGAAGTTTGGGGTGATCATAAACCGTTCTGGGATGAAGATGATTCACATTACACTTGGGTGGTTGGTATGCGTGCCGGGTACACAACAACGTTGTGGACAATCGCCGGCCATGTCGATTTTTCATATGGCAATACCGAATCATTTAATTGGGGCGATGACACCAGTTTCCATAGATGGCGTGCCGGTTTGGATGCGCAGTTGGTGTTGGATGCACATTGGAACCTGGTCGCGGGCGCTGAATATACGGGCTTTGCCGACGAAGGTGCCAAAGATGCGGGTTCTTGGACCGGTGAATTTGGTGTGAACTATAACATAGATGCGACCAAATACGTTGGTTTGTATATCAATGGTGCGATGAGACACATAACCGGTGATTGGGAATTGGACGACGGTGTTGGTTATGGCATCAAGTTTGGTATCGATTTCTAAAAAAAAACGCCCGTTTGGGCGTTTTTTTCTTGAGTGTTAGTGGCTATCCGTCTTCGCTTCGCTACGCCGAGACTTCGGTGTAGGTTGATAGCGGTTAGTCCGTTACGACCGCGGCGCAGTGCGCCGTTTTTGCTACCCGCTACTAACCACTAACCACTAACACTAACCACTATGTTATTCTTGGTTATCATTTTTTGCTTGAAAAGATTCCCAATTTTGGTTTAGAATGTAGTCAGCTAGATAAAAACTAGTTTCAAAACAAACAAAAATGAAAGGATAAATAATGAAAAAAATTGCTTTGACATCTTTGTTGGCCCTCGTTGCGGCGGGTGGCGCACAGGCGGCGAACACAATGGACGGTAATCCGTTGTACATGCCGGCAAAAGGTCATTTCTATAGCGAAACAACTTTGTCTTCTGATACCAATGCGACAAATGTGGCCGTTTTGGGTGAAGAATTTGGCTATGGTATTACCGATCGTTTGGCGGTCAGTGTTAACACATCTTTGGCCGAAGGTGATTGGTTTGATGCAAATGCATGGGGCGAATTGGGCGCAGATTTGAAATGGCGCGTAATTGGTGATGGCGCATGGAAATTAGATTTGGTCGGTGGTTTTGAAATGGCCCCGGTTTGGGATGACCATCGTCCGTTTATGGATAAAGATGATACAGAATATGCATGGTCATTGGGTGTTCGTGGCGGTTATGTAACCGAAGATTGGACATTGTCTGCACACGCGAACTTTATCTATATGAATTCGGAAGCATTCAACTGGGGCAATGATGAAGATTTGTTCTCGATGAACCACTTGATCAACTTGGGTGTTGCCGGTCATTGGACAATGAGCGACAGATGGAGTGCCGTTGCATCCGCAGATTACTATAAATGGATGGACCGTTACAATGAAACCACAGGTTGGTGGGAATTGGCTTTGGGTCTGAACATGAACATTGATGACACCAAATATGTTGGTCTGTACATCGAAAAAGATGTTCTGCACACCCGTCCGGGTCAATGGGATTTGCAAGATGGTTATGAATTCGGCGCCAAATTCGGTATTGATTTCTAATCAGAATCACCAAGATAAAAACGCCACCCGATTGGGTGGTGTTTTTTTTTAGTGGTTAGTGGATAGTGTTAGTGGTTAGTAAAACACCGGCGTTTGCCGGTGTTTTTAAATGTTTGGTTAAAAATTCAGAATTACAAATAAAATTTCAGAAGACTGACCACTAACACTGACCACTAAATCCCGCATTTTTTTGCGAAAATTCCTTGACAATTGGCGGTTCCCGCGTTATAGTAAGGGCGCTTTCCGTGTAAACAAGGAAAGTGAAAAGCACAAAAAACGCCGTAAATCTGGCAGATTTATAATTGCGGACCGCCGTTAAAATAAGTCTGATACGGTGCTTTGTGTAAAAAAAGGACATAAGGAAAAACAAAGAGATTTTGAATGCCAACAGTGAACCAACTGATTCGGAAACCTCGTAAGAAAGTCGTCGTTAAATCTACGGCGCCTGATATGATGGAAAATCCGCAAAAGCGTGGTGTTTGCACACGTGTGTACACAACCACACCTAAAAAACCTAACTCGGCGCAACGTAAAGTGGCCCGTGTGAAATTGGCCAACGGTCGTGAAGTGACCGCGTACATTCCGGGTGAAGGTCATAACCTGCAAGAACACAGTGTTGTTATGATTCGTGGCGGTCGTGTAAAGGACTTGCCCGGTGTGAAATATCACATCATTCGTGGTGTCTTGGATACCAAGGGTGTAGAAAGCAGAAAACAAGGTCGTTCTTTGTATGGTGCAAAGAAAGCAAAATAATAATTGACATGCGGGTCCGCCCGTATGAGTAATCCGGTCCCCCGGGTGAAGAACAAAAAGGATATAAAGATATGTCAAGACGTAAAGCCGCAACAAAACGCGAAATTTTGCCAGATTCTAAATACAACAATCTGGTTGTTGCAAAGTTTATTAATAATGTTATGTGGGATGGTAAAAAAGAAGTTGCCGAAAATATAGTGTATGGTGCGATGGAAAAATTGAAATCTATTGCCAAAGATGGTGATGAATTGGCGTGCTTTTTGGAAGCGTTGGATGCGTTGAAACCGTCGGTTGAAGTAAAAGGGCGCCGCGTGGGTGGTGCGACATATCAGGTTCCGGTCGAAGTTCGTCCGGATCGTCAGCAAACATTGGCGATTCGTTGGGCGATTATGTTTGCGCGTAAACGCGGTGAACGCAGCATGACCGAACGCGTATTCGGCGAACTGCGCGATGCGTTGAATGGTACCGGTGGCGCATTCAAAAAGAAAATTGATACACATAAAATGGCAGAGGCCAACAAGGCGTTTGCACATTTCCGTTGGTAATATAAAGAAAGATAAAGGAAAAGAAAAATGTCTGTTGGAAAAACCGCTCCCTTGCATATGTATCGTAACATCGGCATTATGGCGCACATTGATGCCGGTAAAACGACAACTTCGGAACGTATTTTGTTCTATACCGGTAAAACATATAAAATTGGTGAAGTGCACGATGGTGCCGCCACTATGGACTGGATGGAACAAGAACAAGAACGCGGTATTACAATTACGTCCGCGGCAACAACATGTTTTTGGCGCGACCATCGTATTAACTTGATTGATACCCCGGGACACGTAGACTTTACAATGGAAGTGGAACGTTCGCTGCGCGTTTTGGACGGTGCCGTCGCGGTGTTTGAATCGGTGTCCGGTGTTCAACCCCAGACAGAAACAGTTTGGCGCCAGGCCGATCGTTACAATGTTCCACGTATTTGCTTTATCAATAAAATGGATCGTGTCGGTGGAAACTTTTTCCGCTGTGTCGATATGATTCGTGAACGGTTGGGTGCAAATCCGTTGGTGTTGAATTTCCCGATTGGTGCGGAATCGGATTTCAAAGGCGTTGTTGATGTTTTGGAAATGAAAGGCTTGATTTGGGAAGATGAAACAGGTTCCCATCCGATTACTATCGATATCCCAGAAGAATTGAAAGCGAAAGCCGAAGAATTGCACAACAAATTGATTGAAGAAGTTGTGACATTGGACGATGCCGTTATGGAAGAATACATGGAAGGCAAAATCCCAGACCACGACACAATCAAAAAATTGTTACGCAAAGGTGTTATTGCCCAGAACTTTGTGCCAGTGTTGTGCGGAACCGCGTTCAAAAACAAAGGTGTTCAACCGTTGTTGGATGCGATTGTTGACTATTTGCCGTCACCATTGGATGTCCCGGCGATTAAGGGAACAAAAATGGACCGCGAAACCGTTGCAGAACGTCATCCGGATCCAAAAGAACCGTTCAGTGCCTTGGCGTTCAAGGTTGCAAATGATCCGTTCGTTGGAAATTTGATGTTCATCCGTATTTATTCTGGTAAATTGGTGTCGGGTTCATACATCTATAATTCGAATCGCGATAAACGTGAACGCGTTGGTCGTATGTTGTTGATGCATTCCAATCAACGTGAAGAAATCAAAGAGGCGTCCGCAGGGGACATTATCACGTTGGTCGGTATGAAGGAAACAATTACCGGTGACACACTGTGCGATGAAAATAATCCGATTATTTTGGAAAACATCCACGTTCCGGAACCGGTTATTTCTATTGCGGTTGAACCGAAAACCAAGGCCGATATTGAAAAGATGTCATTGGGTCTGCAGGCGTTGGCCAAAGAAGATCCTTCGTTCCGCGTATCGGTTGATGAAGAATCTGGTCAAACAATTTTGGCGGGTGTTGGTGAATTGCACTTGGAAATTTTGGTTGATCGTTTGCTGCGTGAATTCAAGGTTGACGTTAATGTCGGCGAACCACGTATCGCATATCGTGAAACATTCCGCAAACCCGTCACCGAAGAATACACACACAAGAAACAATCTGGTGGTTCGGGTCAATACGCCCAGGTAAAGATTGAATTTGAACCGTTGGAACCGGGCAAAGGATACGAATTTGAAAACAAGATTGTCGGCGGTGCGATTCCAAAAGAATACATCCCGGGTGTAGAAAAAGGTTTAAAGATAGCCCAACAGACGGGTGTTCTGATTGGCTATCCAACTGTGGATTTCAAGGCAACATTGGTTGATGGTAAATATCACGAAGTCGATTCCAATGTGTTGTGCTTTGAAATTGCGGCGCGCGCCTGTTTCCGTGAAGCAATGAAAAAGGCGTCGCCAAAATTGTTGGAACCGATTATGAAGCTTTCGGTAACCACGCCGGAAGAATACGTCGGTGACATTATTGGTGATTTGAACAGTCGTCGTGGACAAATCAATGGTATTGAAACCCAGTTTGGTAATCAGGTGATTTCTGCCTTTGTGCCGTTGGCGAATTTGTTTGGATACGTCAAAACACTGCGTTCTTTGTCCCAAGGGCGTGCAAATCCGTATATGGAATTGTCGCACTATGATGAAGTTCCGCAAAATGTCGCAGATGAGGTTATCAAAAAGCTGACAAAATAAAAAAAGATTGCGATTTCTGATTTTGGGTGTAATATCCAATTTCAGAAATCAAAAAAAAGTAAATTAACAAACCAGAGCCCAAGGAGAAAACCATGGCAAAAGAAAAATATATCAGAACCAAGCCGCACGTCAATATCGGTACCATTGGTCACGTTGACCACGGTAAAACAACATTGACCGCTGCTATTGTTCACTACTATGGCGTCGGTGCAGACGCACAAAAGGGTGTTGACCAAATCGATAACGCCCCAGAAGAAAAGGCACGTGGTATAACAATTAATACCGCACACGTTGAATATGAAACGGAACATCGTCACTATGCACACGTCGATTGCCCGGGACACGCGGACTATGTTAAAAACATGATTACCGGTGCGGCCCAGATGGATGGTGCGATTTTGGTTGTTGCGGCGACTGATGGTCCGATGCCCCAGACACGTGAACACATCTTGTTGGCACGTCAGGTCGGTATTCCAAAAATTGTTGTTTATTTGAACAAATGTGATTTGGCGAACGATCCAGAATTGTTGGAATTGGTTGAAATGGAAATCCGCGAATTGTTGTCTGCAAACGACTTTGACGGTGAAAATGTGCCAATCATCCGCGGTTCTGCGATTTCCGCATTGGAAGAAAAGAACGATGGTTTTGGTAAAGAATCTATCGACGCATTGTTAAAGGCCTGTGATGAATACATCCCGATGCCGGAACGTCCGGTTGATAAACCGTTCTTGATGCCAATCGAAGACGTATTCAGCATCACTGGTCGTGGAACCGTTGTTACGGGTCGTGTTGAAGCCGGTGTTATCAAAGTCGGTGATGAATGCGAAATCGTTGGTTTGAAACCAACACAGAAAACAACTGTTACCGGTGTTGAAATGTTCCGCAAATTGTTGGATCAAGGTGAAGCCGGTGATAACGTTGGTTTGTTGTTGCGTGGAACCAAGAAAGAGGAAGTGGAACGTGGTCAGATTATCTGCAAACCGGGTTCTATTACCCCGCACACAGAATTTGAAGCAGAGGTCTATATTTTGACCAAAGAAGAAGGTGGACGTCACACAGCGTTCTTTAGCAACTATCGTCCTCAGTTCTTCTTTAGCACAACCGACGTAACAGGTACTATCACTTTGCCGGCCGACAAAGAAATGGTCTTGCCGGGCGATAACGTTCGTATCAATGTTGCATTGATTGCACCTATTGCTATGGACGAAGGTCGTCGCTTTGCTATCCGTGAAGGCGGACGCACAGTTGGCGCAGGTGTTGTATCGAAAATTATTAAATAACCAAGTATTTATTGGTCGCCCGCGGGAAACCGTTGGGCGGCCGATAAGTGTAAAAGACAATAGATAAGGGAAACAAGCAATGGTACCAGCATCAAAAATTCGCATCAAATTGACGGCTTTTGACCACAGAATTTTGGTGGAATCAGTGGAGGAGATTGTCAAAACTGCAAAGCGCACCGGCGCAGATGTCGTTGGGCCTGTTCGCTTGCCGACATTGATTCAGAAATTTACGGTCAACCGTTCGCCGCACGTCGATAAAAAATCGCGTGAACAATTCGAAATCCGCAATCATAAAGCGGTTGTTGATATTGTTAACCCAACCCCTCAGACAGTTGATGCACTGATGAAGTTGGATTTGGCATCGGGCGTTGATGTAAAGATTAAATTGTAAAAGGTTTGTTAGCGTTGGTTTATCGGGTGATATACTAACCTCTGACATAAAAAAAGGCAAAAAGAAATGAAACGTAGCGGATTGATTACAACAAAAATGGGAATGACACGTCTGTATGACGATATGGGTGTGGCGCATGCAGTGACGGTTTTGTCCGTTGGTGACTGCGCGGTTATCGGAAATCGGACGATGGATAAAAATGGTTATGTGGCGAACGTTCTTGGTATTCGTGAGGCCAAGGCAAAACACGTTGCCAAACCGCAGGCTGTGGCCGCGGAAAAGGCGGGCGTAAAGCCATATCGTAAAATTGTGGAATTTCGCGTGTCTGATGACTGTGTGATTCCGGTTGGAACACCATTGGTCGCTTCTCATTTTGTGGCCGGACAATTTGTTGATGTGCAAGCGACAAGCAAGGGTAAAGGATTCCAGGGCGCAATGAAACGCCATAACTTTGGTGGTAAAGAGGCAACCCACGGTGTGTTAAAGGCGCATCGTTCTTTGGGTGGTACGGGTATGCGCGAATGGCCAGGTCGCGTTTTAAAAGGTAAAAAGATGTCCGGTCAAATGGGTAATGAAACCGTGACGGTTCAAAATCTGAAAGTGTTCGGTGTGGACGCGGGCGAAAATCTGATTTTCGTTGAAGGTGCGGTTCCGGGTTGTAATGGGACATTTGTTCTGATTACAGACGCGGTTAAAAAAGAACACAAAGATTTGCCAGTTCCGACATCGATCCAAGAATCAACAGAAACCAAATCTGAATCTGTTGCAGAATAGGTTTTGAAAATTAAGGTGAAACACTATGCAAGTAAATGTTATAAATTTTGATGGCAAAGCGGTCGGCAAGATTGATTTGCAGGATTCTATTTTTGGTTTGGATGCACGTGCGGATATTCTGCATCGTGTTGTGACATGGCAACGCGCCAAGGCACGTGCCGGTACACACGCGGTAAAAACCGTTTCTGATGTCGCGGGCAGTGGTAAAAAGGCCTTTAAACAAAAGAAGACCGGTAACGCGCGTCAAGGTGAACGTTACAATGTTCATATGCGCGGCGGTGGTGTTGTTCATGGACCGGTTGTTCGTGATCACAGCATCGATTTGCCGAAAAAGATTCGCAGCCTGGGTCTTAAAATGGCGCTTTCTTCCAAATTGAAAGAAGACAGTTTGATTGTTGTTGATTCGGAAAAAATGTCCGCGGCGAAAACGGGTGCGTTTGCTAAACAATTGAAAAAATTGAATATCGCATCTGCGTTGTTCGTTGGTGGTGACAAATTGGATGAAAATTTCAAGAAATCTGCATCTAACATTGTAAATGTTGATGTTTTGCCAACGGTTGGTTTGAACGTGTTGGATATCTTGAAACACGAAAAATTGGTTTTGACGGCGGATGCAGTCAAGGCCATCGAGGCACGCCTGGGGGCGTAATGTCAATCGGTTTGAATAAAAGGTTACAGATATGGCAGAAAAAAAAGTCAAGACAGAAAAGAAACCAGTTGTAACAGCCGGTGTTTATGACGTGCTGCGTCGCCCAATCGTTTCTGAAAAGGCGGTAAAGTTGTCAGAAGAAGGCTCGGTTGCTTTTGAGGTCGATGCACGTGCAACCAAAGAAGATGTTGCGCGCGCGGTTCAGGCAATATATAATGTGAAACCCAACAAGGTCAACATTGTTGTTGTCAAAGGCAAGGTCAAACAATTCCGTGGCCGTGGTACAGGGACACAACGCACAGTTAAAAAGGCTTATGTCTCGTTGCCGGCGGATGCAAAATTGGATTTGACCACAAACATATAAGGTAAAACGCCCCTGGCAGAGAATCCGGAATTTCAGGATGTTAGTGTCAGGGTGAAAAAAGGATAGAAAAAATGGCATTGAAAAATTATAAACCAATTACCGCCGGGACACGTGGTCTGGTTTTGATTGATCACAGTGAACTGCATCGTGGTGCGCCAGAAAAGGCGTTGACGGTTGGTTTGAAATCCAAGGGTGGCCGTAATAACTTCGGTCATGTTACCGTTCCACACCAAGGTGGCGGTCATAAACGTAAATATCGTTTGATTGACTTTAAACGTAAAAAGGTCGATATGCCGGCGACGGTTGTTCGTTTGGAATATGACCCGAACCGTACCGCGTTTATTGCATTGATTGAATACAAAGATGGTATGCGGTCCTATATTTTGGCACCGCGTGATTTAAAGGCGGGCGATATTGTTGTATCTGGTGCACGTCAAGATATTAAACCGGGTAATGCAATGCCGTTGAAAAATATGCCGATTGGTACGATTGTTCATAACGTAGAGTTGAAACCGGGCGCCGGTGGTCAATTGGCCCGCAGTGCCGGTTGTTATGCACAATTGATGGGTAAAGATGGTGTTTATGCCCAGATAAAGATGAACAGTGGTGAATTACGCAAGGTTCATTCAGATTGCTTTGCGACGGTTGGTGCGGTTTCTAACCAAGACCAACGTAACGTCAATTTAGGCAAGGCCGGTCGTGCACGTTGGTTGGGTGTTCGCCCATCTACACGTGGTATGGCCCAGAACCCTGTGGATCACCCGATGGGTGGTGGTAACGGTCATTCCAAGGGACATGAACCGGTGTCACGTACCGGTATCCCGGCCAAGGGATATCGTACCCGCAGAAATAAACGCACAGCCAAAATGATTATTCGTAGCAGACATTTGGCAAAGAAGAAATAAAATAGGTTAGGAGTTATAAATGTCTCGTTCAGTTTGGAAAGGTCCGCATGTTCATCCTTCTATCTTGAAAAAGGTGGCGGTGGCAAACGAAAAAAATGATCACAAACCAATTAAAACTTGGTCCCGGGGCAGCACGATTGTCCCACCAATGGTTGGTTTGACGTTCGAAGTTCATAATGGTAACAAATTTATCCCTGTGTCCATCGTAGAAGATATGGTTGGTCACAAATTGGGTGAATTTGCACCAACGCGTACTTTCAAAGGTCATGCGGCGAATAAAAAGGCGGCGGCGGCCAAATAATCAAAAGGTGTAGATTATGACAAGATATGGAATAAAAGATAATCAGGTTCGTGCGTTCAATAAAATGATACGCATCAGTCACCAGAAATTAAACCTGGTCTGTGCCATGGTTCGTGGGTTGCCGGTTGACCGTGCGGTTGACGTGTTAAAGTTTTCGAAAAAACGCGTTGCGGGCGAAGTTTTGAAAACTTTGTTGTCGGCGATTGCGAATGCAGAACATAACAAAAATTTGCCGGTGGACACTTTGTTTGTCAAAGAAATTTGGTGTGGCAAGGCGTTGACCATGAAACGTATCATGCCGGGACCACGTGGCAGTGCACGTCCGATTTTGAAACCGTTTTCTAATTTGACGATTGTTTTGGAATCTGGGGTGGCACCGAAAAAGGAAACGGCAAAGAAGAAAGAACCGAAAAAAGAAACTAAAAAATAAAAGAACCGTGTTGGGTGGTATGGAGAAAACTCCGGAATAAAACCAATTGGTTTCAAGAACACTCCGCACAAACAGTAAGGAAAAAAAATGGGACAGAAAGTATCGCCAATTGCACAGCGTTTGTCTATCAACAAAATCCCGGATTCCCGTTGGATTGTTGATAAAAAACACTATGCAGAATGCTTGGCAGAAGATAATACGATTCGTAAATTTATCGAAAAGAAACTGAAAAAGGCCGGTGTGGCAAAAATCGTTATCGACCGTATTGCTAAAAAAGTGGTCGTGACGGTTCATACATCACGTCCGGGTATGATTATCGGTAAAAATGGCGCAGATATCGAAGCATTGCGTAACGATATTAAAAAATTGGTCAAAAATGACCAAGTTGTCGTCAATATTTACGAGGTTCGTCGTCCGGATTTGAATGCACAATTGGTTGCACAGGGCATTGCGCAACAAATCGAAGGCCGTGTGTCTTATAAACGTGCGATGAAAAAGGCAATTCAAAGCGCCCAAAAGGCGGGCGCCCAAGGTGTCAAGATTATGTGCAGCGGTCGTTTGAATGGTGCGGAAATCGCACGCAGTGAACAGATTCGTGAAGGTCGCATTCCTTTGCACACTTTGCGTGCAGATATTGACTATGCCGCGGTTCAGGCCAAAACCACATACGGTGTCGTTGGGGTCAAGGTTTGGATTTATACCGGTGATGTCGTGAATAAAGAAAAGTTGGCGTCAGAAATGGCACGTCCCACGGAATACGCCGGCACAAGCGATAGAAGAACAAAATAATTCTAAACAGTTGAGGTTTGTATCATGTTAATGCCAAATAAGACAAAATTTCGCAAACAGCACAAAGGCCGCATCCATGGCGTTGCCAAGGGTGGCAGTGAATTAGCGTTCGGTTCGTTTGGGCTTAAGGCTATGTCGCCTGAACGTATTACCGCGCGCCAGATCGAGGCCGCACGTCGTGCAATCACCCGTCGTATGAGACGTATGGGTAAACTCTGGATTCGTGTATTTCCGGATGTTCCGGTTACCGCCAAACCCGCCCAGGTTCGTATGGGTAAAGGTAAAGGTGCCGTTGAATACTGGATTTGCCGTGTTAAACCGGGTCGTATAATCTTTGAATTGGACGGTGTAAAACCGGATGTCGCCATGGAAGCGTTCGCGCTGGCGGCCGCCAAGTTGCCGGTCAAGACAAAAGTCGTTGAACGTAAAGTGAACTAAGGTGACAGATATGGCAGAAAAGAAAACAGAATCTTTGAAAAAAGAAGAATTGCAAAGCAAATTGATTGATTTGAAAAAAACTCAGATGAATCAACGCTTTCAACACGCTGCGGGTCAATTACCGAAAACACATGTTTTGCGTAAAACCCGTCGTGAAATCGCACGTGTGAAAACAAAATTGAACGCGGCGGAATAAAATTACCGATTTTGGTTGCGATTTCCAAATTTTTGGTTATCATATACCAGGTTGGGCACAAGTAAACAAGAAAAGTATATAAGGATTAAGGTTATGCCAAGACGTATACTGCAAGGAACAGTTAGAAGTACCGCAAATGATAAAACGGTTGTTGTAGAAGTTGAACGCCGTTTCCGTCATCCGCTGTATGGAAAATTTGTTAAGCAGAACAAAAAGTACAAGGCGCACGATGCGGACAACAAATATAAAGTTGGTGACATTGTTGCGATTGAAGAACATCGTCCGATATCCAAAACTAAATCTTGGATTGTCAAGGGTTTGGTTGGGGTATCCAAAGACAACGATGTGTCCGTGGTGGACTAAAAGTAAATCAACCCAGGGGCTTTTGAGGGGGTATCGGTCTTCGTGACGGATATTTCAGTCGGGTCCCATAACAAAGCGGTGGGGAATCGCCCCATTCGCAGGACGAGGATAAGGTTATGATTCAAAATGAAACAGTTATGACGGTTGCAGATAACAGTGGTGCACGTAAAGCGATGTGCATCAAGGTTTTGGGTGGTTCACACCGCCGCTATGCCACCGTTGGTGATAAAATTGTTGTTGCCATCAAGGAAGCAATTCCGCGTGGTAAAGTTCAAAAGGGAACCGTGCAACGTGCGATTATCGTTCGGACAAAATTCCCGATTAAACGTGCGGATGGTTCGATAATTCGATTCGATGACAATGCGGTTGTTCTTATTAACAAGAACAATTTTGAACCGATTGGCACACGTATCTTTGGACCGATTGCGCGTGAAGTTCGTCGCAAATATGACGTTCAAAAGATTGTGTCTTTGGCACCGGAAGTATTATAACAAAAGGCGTGTAAAATGAAAATTAAAAAAGGCGATGAAGTCGTAGTTATTTCGGGAAAATATAAAGGCGTCAAAGGCGCCGTGCTGGAGGCACGCCCGACAGAATCACGGGTTGTTGTTGCGGGTGTCAATCGTCACAAATGGCATGTTAAACCGACCCAGGATAAACCCGGTCACATCGTTGATCGCGAGGCCCCAATTCATGTGTCTAATGTTGCATTGGTTGATCCAAAAACCAAAAAACCGACACGTGTTGGATACAAAGTTGAAAAGGGTAAAAAGGTTCGCGTTGCCAAAAAGTCTGGCACGGAATTATAAAAAAACATCCCGCTGTTACGGGAAATAAAAGGAAAAAGAAATGCAAAGCAGATTGCGCGAAATTTATGAAAAAGAAATTGTTCCTGAATTGGTCAAAGAATTCGGGTACAAGAATATGTTGGCGGTGCCAAAGTTGTCCAAAATCGTTTTGAATATGGGCGTTGGCGAGGCTGTTTCGGATAAAAAGAAATTGGATGCGGCGGTTACAGATTTGACGGCGATTGCCGCGCAGAAACCAATTGTGACACATGCGAAAAAATCTATCGCGACATATCGTCTGCGTGAAGGCCAGGCGATTGGGACCAAGGTTACACTGCGTGGTAAACGTATGTACGATTTCTTGGATAAATTGATTACGGTTGCGTTGCCGCGTGTCAAAGACTTTCGTGGTTTGTCGAAATCCAAATTCGATGGTCGTGGAAATTATGCGTTCGGTATCAAAGAACATTTGATATTCCCGGAAATTTCCATCGATAAGATTGACTCTATTCGCGGTATGGACATCGTTATTGCCACAACCGCAAAAACAGATGATGAAGCGCGTGCATTGCTGACCAAAATCGGCCTGCCGTTGGTATTGAAATAATAAAAGGGACAAAAATGGCTAAATTGGCGTTGATAAATAAACAAGAAAGACGTAAAAAATTGGTTGCCAAGTATGCGAAAAAGCGTGCCGCAATCAAAGAAAAAATGTCTGTGAACGCGACCCCGGAAGAACGCAAGGAAGCAATGCTGAAATTGGCAAAGTTGCCGCGTAATTCTAACCCGACGCGTTTGCACAATCGTTGTTCGGTTACGGGACGTGCACGTGGGTATTCACGTATGTTCGGTCTGTGCCGCCAACAGGTTCGGACCCAGGCATCCGAAGGTAAATTGCCGGGCGTTCGGAAATCAAGTTGGTAAACAATTAAAAACAATTCCGATTGTGGACAATGCAGTCGGTTAAAATAGGAGTAAAAGATGTCATTATCACACCCGATTGGGGATATGGTTGCCCGCATTCGTAACGGTCAAAACGCGGGTAAAGAAACGGTTACCTTGCCGCACAGCAAACTGCGTGCCGCGGTTTTGGCTGTATTAAAAGAAGAAGGTTTTATCGAAGATTTTCAAAAACAAGAAATTGACGAACATCGTTCTAATTTGGTTGTCACGTTAAAGTATGTTGGTGGTAATGGTGCCATCCAAGATATTTCTGTGGTGTCAAAACCGGGACGTCGTGTTTATTCTGGTTCGGCCAAGATGCCGCGTGTTTTGAATGGGTTGGGTGTTGCGATTGTGTCAACCCCGCATGGTGTTATGACGGATCACAAGGCGCGTCTGATGAATGTCGGCGGTGAAGTCTTGTGCAAGGTTATCTAATAAAAATAAGGATGCAGATATGTCTCGTGCAGGAAAATATCCAGTTAAATTAAGCGATGGTGTGGTTGCATCAATCGCAGAAGGTAAATTGGTCATCAAAGGACCCAAGGGTGAATTGACCGTTCCATTGAACACCAAGAATGCCCATTTGGTAAATATCAAGGTTGAAGGTGCCGAGGTTCACGTCGAACCTAAAAATGCAGAAGATAAAGATTCGCGCGCGATGTGGGGAACAATGACCCGCAATATTCGTAACGCGGTCGAAGGCGTGACCAAAGGGTTCTCGAAAGCCATGTATATGAAGGGTGTTGGTTACAAGGCATCGGTCAGTGGTAAGAAATTCACTTTGGTTGTTGGTTTTTCGCATGATGTTGTTATGGAAATTCCGGATGGTTTGACCGTAACAATGGGTGAAACCCCAACAGAATTCACCATCAGTGGTAATGATAAATGTGCGGTTGGTTTGTTTGCGGACAAAGTTCACAAGATTCGCAAAATGGACCCGTACAAGGCCAAAGGCATCTTCTATAAGGGCGAAAGAGTTCGTCACAAAGAAGGTAAAAAGAAATAATAAATAAATTTCCGCTGTTACGGAAATTGGAACAAAGGAAAAACAAATGTTGAAACATTTATCTACAGAGTCAAGACGCAAATTGGTTACTCGCGTTGCGTTGAAAAAGAAAAACCCGGGCAAGATTCGTCTGTCGGTGTTCCGCAGTGGCCGTCATATTGAAATTCAGGCCATTGATGATGTAAAGGGCCACACGATTTGTGCCGCTTCGTCCAAAGAAAAAGCCTTTAAGGGCAAAGGTTGGAATGTTGCCGGTGCAGAATTGGTTGGTAAAGCGTTTGCGGAACGTGTGGTCGCGGCGAAAATCGCAGATAATTGCTATTTTGATCGCGGATCTTATCGTTACCATGGTCGCGTCAAGGCTTTGTGCGAAGCGATTCGCGCGGGTGGCGTTCGGATATAAAACAACATTATAAGAATTACGGAGAATATAATGGCACGTTTTGATGATAAAAAATTACAGACAGATAATTTGGTAGATAAATTGGTTTCTGTCAATCGCGTTTCTAAAACTGTGAAAGGCGGTAAAAATATGTCTTTCTCGGCATTGGTCGTTGTTGGCGACAAGGCCGGCAAGGTTGGTTTTGGTAAAGGCAAGGCGTTGGAAGTTCAATCCGCTGTGCAAAAGGCAACCAAGGCCGCCAAGGCAAAAATGATTCGCGTTCCGTTGAAAGAAGGTCGCACATTGCACCATGACGTCGCGGTCAAATATGGCGCAAGTAAGTTGGTTCTGCGCAGCGCGGTTCCTGGTACCGGTATTATCGCGGGTGGTGCGTTGCGTGCGGTGTTTGATTGCCTGGGGGTGCAAGACGTTGTTGTAAAGTCCCAGGGCGCAAACAACCCGAACAACATGATTCGCGCGGTGTTCTTGGCGTTTTCAAAAATGAATTCTCCCAAGACAGTTGCGGCGCGTCGTGGTAAAACGGTTGCGGAAATTATCGCCGGTCGTGATGGTAAGAAAATGGCCGATGCGGAAACAACGGAAGACAAATAATAAAAGGTGATTGTTATGGCAAAGAAAATCGTTGTAAAACAAATCAAAAGCGTTATCGGTCGTCCGGAAACTCAACGTCGTACTTTGGCGGCATTGGGGTTGGGCCGTATTGGTAAATCCGCGGAATTGGATGACAATGCATCCGTTCGTGGTATGATTGCCAAGGTTGCACATTTGGTTAGCGTTGTGGATGCATAGGTGGCGAGTGATGACACAGAAGTCTGGTAATTTTGTTGATAAAGTCGATTTTTCCCAAGTCACGTCTTGGCGGAATATGATGGCAATTTTTATCAAGGTTGCCCGTTCTTGTCCGAACCAGGCAAGCGACCTGTTTGAAAAATATGTGTCGTATATCAAAACCACAAATCCAGAATGGACCATGGAAAAGAGTCGCGATACGGCAAAAGATAATATCTTTATCATGATGGGGCATTATGGACACGATGTGACCAATTTGTTCCACAAGGCCTATAAGGAATTGCGACAAAAATAAATAAACCGAGTATGCGGATACTTGTCCGCATGCGAAACAGAACTATATAAAGTTCATAGGAGTAAAAGAAATGAAATTAAATGCATTGATGGATAATTTGGGTGCACGTCGTGATGTGAAACGCGTTGGACGTGGTATGGCGTCGGGTTATGGTAAAACCGCCGGCCGTGGAACCAAGGGCCAAAAGGCGCGCGCGGGTTCACGTAAACAGGCAACTTTCCAAGGTGGCCAGATGCCGATTTTGCGTCGTTTCCCGAAATATGGTTTTACAAATCCGTTTGCAAAACGCTATGCAACAATCAATTTGGGCGATATTGAAAAATTTATCGCATCTGGTAAAATTGATGCCGCCAAAGAAATTACATTGGATTCTTTGCTGGATGCCAAAATTTTGAATCGCGCAATGTCCGGTTTGAAAATCTTGGCCAAGGGTGAAATCAAAACCGCGGTGAACATTGTCGCAGACAAATGGTCGGCGGCGGCAGAGAAAGCCATCGTCAAGGCCGGCGGCAGCATCAAGAATAAATAATATACGGGATTAAAACAAGAGAGATTAACGCCATGAAATTCATATCAAAATATTTTGGTAAATTGACCGATTTACAGAAACGCATTCTGTTTACGTTGGGGGCGTTAATTATCTATCGCGTTGGTTCGTTTATTCCGTTGCCGGGCGTGAACGCGTCGGCGGTTCTGCACCTGTTTACCGGGGAAGGCAGTGGTATGATGGGTATGTTCGATATGTTCACTGGCGGGTCGTTATCGCGTATGTCGGTGTTGGCGTTGAACATTTTCCCATATATCTCGGCATCCATCGTGTTACAGTTGTTGACCGCAACCAGTAAATCGTTGAATGATTTGCGCAAAGAAGGCGAATCGGGTCGTGTAAAAATCAACCAATATACGCGTTATTTGGCGGTACTGTTGGCGGTGGTCCAGGGTTGGGCCGTCGTTCGTGGTTTGGAAATGATGGCACCGGTTAATGGTGTTCGCGCGGTTGTAAATCCGGGATTCTCGTTTGAATTGTCGGCAATTATCGCGTTGGTTGGTGGAACCGTGTTCGTTATGTGGTTGGCGGAACAGATTACCGCACGTGGCATAGGCCAGGGTGCATCGCTGTTGATTTTCGCGGGCATCATCGCCCAGATTCCCGAAGGTATCGCAAAAATCGTGTCATTGGGCTCGGTTGGTCAGATGTCGCCGGCGATGATTGCGTTGGTTTTGGGTTTTGTGGTCGGTATTGTCGCGTTGATTGCGTTCTTTGAATTGGCCCAGCGTCGTATCCAGATTTTATATCCGCGCCAGGTTATGGCAAACGGCGTTGTGAATACGAATGCATCATATTTGCCGATTAAGGTGAATATGTCGGGTGTTATGGGGCCGGTGTTCGCATCGTCTATTATGATGTTGCCGGCGTTTATTCAACGGTTTGCGCAAAGTGAAAATCTGGTTGTGCAGAATATTATGGCGTTCTTTACGTATGGGGCGTGGTCATATATCATTCTGTACACGATTTTGATTGCGTTCTTTGCGTATTTTCAAACCGCGGTTGTATTTAATTCCGAAGAAACCAGTAATAATCTGCGTAATGCCGGCGGGTACATTCCGGGTGTGCGTCCGGGTGAACAGACGGTGACGTTTTTGGATTCTTTGGTGTCGCGCGTCACGGCGATTGGCGTTCTGTATTTGATAGTGGTTTGCGTATTGCCAATCATATTGAATACTCATTTCGGTATGCCGTTGATGATTGGCGGAACCAGTGTTTTAATCGTTGCGGGTGTTGTTTTGGATACCATGAACCAGGTTCAATCTTACTTGGTCGCGAAACAATATCATGGCGTTATGGGCGCCGCCGCAAAGAAAGGGCGTTTCCGTGGCTAATATTTAGTTACGCGAAACAAGGTGTTTGACTTTTGCGATAATTTGTATAAAATTATTCGGCAAAAGTAAATGTTCGGTGGCGGGTGCCGTCGGACAAATAGGTCGGGGCAGGGGTTGCCCCAAAGAAAAAAAGGAAAAATAAAAATGGCACGTATAGCAGGTGTAAACATTCCGACAGAAAAACGTATCGAGGTCGCGTTGCAATACATTCACGGCATCGGTCCGGCCAAGGCTGCGCAAATCTGCAAAGATTTGAAATTAAAGGACGGTCTGCGCGCGAAAGATTTGACTGACGAGGATGTTGTTAAAATTTCGAACTATATCGAACAAAACTTCAAGGTCGAAGGTGATGTTCGTCGCGAAGTTGCAATGAATATTAAACGGTTGCAAGATTTGAAAACATATCGCGGCATCCGTCATCGTAACCGTTTGCCCGTTCGTGGTCAACGGACCCAGACAAATGCACGTACACGCAAGGGTAAACGTGTTGTCGTCGCGGGTTCTGCGGTCAAGGGTAAATAATAAAATTGGGTAGAGATTAACACGATAGTTAATTGAAGACATCTAATCAAAGGAAAAAATAAAAATGGCAATAAATAAAAAGAAAGTCGTAAAAAAAGTATCTCATGGCATCGCACACATCGTTGCCACGAACAATAACACACGTATCACAATTACGGATCAATCGGGTGCCGTTCTGACATGGGCAACCGCGGGCGCAAATAATTTCAAGGGTGCCAAGAAATCAACCCCATACGCCGCGACGGTTGTTGCAGATGCCGTTGGCAAGAAAGTCGCCGAAATGGGCATGAAAACGGTTGACGTCCTTATGCGTGGTATTGGGCAGGGTCGTGAATCCGCCGTTCGTGGTTTGGCGAATGCCGGCCTGGTGGTACAGAGTATTACCGATACAACACGTATTCCGCACAACGGATGCCGTCCAAAGAAAGTCCGTCGTGTTTAAAAAAAAACGCCCGCAAGGGCGTTTTTTAGTGGTTAGTGCGGGGCAAATGCCCCGCTTTTTTGCGACACCCCGGCGGGTTCCGCCCGCCACCCCTCTAGCCAGAGGGGAATTGTTCGCTGGGATGACAGTTAAACTAACCCCTGTCTCACGAAGCACGGCGTGCGAAGTGGGAACTATCCACTTGCACTAACCACTAAAATTTTTTGTCAATGTTGCTTGACAACGAATTTTTGTGTCCTATAATACTTGACGAATAACCAAAAGGGACACAAATGAAAAAAACAATTTTGACTTCTTTGTTTGCTGCGATGGTCTCGGTTGCCGCGAATGCATCCGATGGCGGTGTCTACAGCGAAACAGAAACATACACAAACCGCGTTCGTTACAATACGGTTGAATATACCGCACCGGTACAACGCGTTGCACCTGTGGCGACATGCAATTCATGTGCGCAGCCGGTCCGTGTTAAAACCCACACCGAAGTAATTGACCATTACCAGGTTTATCGTCCGGTCACGGTTTATGAACCGGCGGGCACATATGCGGAACGTCGTGTTGTTCGCAACACATGCAGCCGTTGCAACTATTAAAAAAATGCCCTTCGGGGCATTTTTAGTGGTTAGTGCAAGTGGATGGTGGTTAGTGAAAACACCGGCATCCGCCGGTGTTTTCTAATACTTGGTTAAAAAATTTAGAATTATAAATAAAATTCCAGATTCTACTAACCACTAACACCCGTCGCGGCACGCCGCGCCGCGGTCGTGACGGACTAACCACTAACACTAATTTTTCCCTTTTATTTATTTATATTTTATGTTAAAATTATGGGAACAGAAGAGAGATGAAATTTTCGTTGGGTATTTTGTATAGCGTTCTGTGTGCCGCGTTTATTGCGCCGGCGGTGGCGAATGTTGCCACAACGGCGGGGTCTAATTTAACGGCATATAATGGCACGGGTTCGACGAATAATAACCAGTGGAACAATTTAATGAATGGCCGTGGCGGCATGGGAACCGCGCCGGCGACCGCGAATTTTGGGAACTGTAACGCGGTGATTTTGCGGTGCGCGACACCAAAGTGCGCGAATGGCGGCTGTGCCGATGGAAATGTCGCGTGGCAGATTGTTTCGGGTTGCGTGAATTCAAATGCGTCGTGCAAGAAACATGGCGACGATTTAATCAACTATATCGCGGCCCAGGTTGTGGCACAATCCAACGCAAAGTTACAGGAACAGCAAAATGCCGTTGCCATCGCCCAGGCCCAGGCCGAAGCTCAGGCCGCCGCGTCCGCGGCCGCGGCGGCCCAGAGCAATGCGCAAATGCAGCAAATGCAACAACAAATGGCCGCAATGCAGGCGCAAATGGCGGAGTCTATGTCGGCGATGCAGCAACAAATGGCGGCGCAGTCCGAATCGCAAAATGCCCAGATTCAAAGTGCGTTGGAATCCCAGCGCGAGACTATGGCCGCGTACAGTGCGTCATCGTCGGCAACGGGTGATACGAGTGAATCCGGTGCAACGATTGCGGGACTGGAAGGATTAGGTGTCGCGGAACAATTGGCGGCGAAAAATGGCATCAGTGCCGATATTTTGGTGCGCGAACAAATGGGCGGCAAGATTGAAACCGCAATAGAAGACGCAATGACCGCAATGAAAGATTTAAAGGCCAAATTAGATGCGGTTTTGGAATATGCGGGTTGTGACCCGTCGGCAACGAACTGCACGGGGCCAAAGCGCGTGAAAAAATTCAAAGATTTGGCAAATGAATTCTTTGACCCGTATGAAAACGTGGTGGAAAATATCTATGACGCGTTGATGTTGGCCATGACATTGGGTATAGATGTCAACGACGTGATAATGTTGCTTTCTAATTCTTGCAACATTTGGGGTAAATATATGTGCAGTGCATGCAATCCGAAAAAAGATGCTGATTGTGTATGTAATGATACAAAAAATGATGAAGGTTGTTATTATCGTGTTAAAACAGATGATGCGACGGGTAAAGTATCAAAAAATCAACCGCATTGTCGTTTGGTTGATACATTAACGGAAAAAGATACTGTATGGCGCGAATGGATTGATGCGAATACGGGTATGACCGGTTCGACCCAGGTCGCATGTGCATCCGATGTTATTATGGATATATCGTTGTTCCGTGGAATGAAGAAAGAGGCAACGTTGGATATCGATAACCTGCGCCGGTTGGTGAATCAAGATTCTTATTCTTGCCGTGGAAAAATGGACAGTGGTAAATTCGTATTAACCAATGGTGATGCGATAGAAGATTGTGGTTTGAATATGTGTGCGGTGAATCCGAATGAAAATTCCGAGGCATATAAACTGCTGTACGATACTGTGCGCAACCGCAGATTGCCAAAGGTTGACAAAACAGCAAAATCACTCTGTTGGGAAACTTTCGACGACGCCCCAAGAAGTGTTAAGAATATAGATCCAACATTGGTTGATGGTGGTACGTTGGTTACTGTGTGTGCAATGCATAACAGTTTGGATTCTTGTTCCAAGGAAAATGGTTGCAAGTGGGTTCCAAATCCAATGGTGCCTATATTTGGTGGTACCTGTATAGATATAAGGGCAGCGTTGTGTTCAAATATATTTAATAGGGGCGAATGCAATAATAACTCTGCATGTGAATGGAATGGTAAATGTGTCGCAAAGACAATCAATAGAGAACCTACGGAAGAAGAGTTGGATAATGATCCGTCAGGTACTATTTGCAGAATGTGGTTTGATAAAGATTACTGTGATTCTTATTATAAGTACGTTAATGATTAAGATGAGGTAATAGTTTGGAAAAGGCGTAAAAAATTGGTATTTAGTAAAATGAAAATTTTTAATGTTGTTTTTGGTGTGCTGATATGCATGGCGCCGGTTGGTGTGCATGCCGCCACGGTTGAATTTGAATGTGGTTATTTTAATCCGGCATTTGGTCTGTGTTCGACGCATTCACATAATATCGGTGCGACGGATAGCACAACAAATCTGCCGGTCAACCTGACAAAATCAGAGGAAGTTGCCCAGATGAACAACGTTATCGCGTTGAAATCTACCGTAATCGCGCAACAGTTAAAAGAACAATATGATGCGCTGAACGCCATTATTAAACGTTTCAAAACCCAGTTAGAAAAGGCCGTTTTGACCAGCAAGATAGAAGTCCTGACGGGCAACGCCGCATCTGGCAATTCTGGCGGCGGTTCTTCGTCATCGGCCGTGACAACGGGTGGTGCGATTATTGCGGGTGCGTCGGATTGTCAAACTTATTCCGGGTCTAGCAATATTGGTTCCTGTTTGATGACCAACAGCCAGATTATCGTTAATACCGCAAACAGCGATACCGCTTCCGCCAAAAAACAACTGGCCAACGATTTGTATGTGGCGGATATGTACGGATTGTGTAATGTGAATACGGATGCACCCCAATGTTGCAGTCAGGTAAATGTAGCCAAAGAAGCAAGTGATAAGGCCAAGGCGATAACCCAGAAAGTTAACGGGTTAAATAAAAATCAAATTATTTCTTGCGCACAAACTATGCGTGCCCGGGTAAGTACCGCATTAGAAGATAAACAGCAAAATACACGAAATAACCGGTATAATCGGGACGATTATTAAGGTTAACAGACTTGTTTTATTATTTTTTTACCGCCGCGCGCGGTGCTTTTTTTTATTCGTCATCCCGCGGAAGCGCGGGAACTCTTCGGGTCATGTCGAGGCCTGACGAGATCCCGACTTTCGTCGGGATGACGAGAAAAACAGGGTGACGCCAACTCACTAACCACTAACACCTGTCGCGGCATGACCGCGTCGCGGTCGTGACGGACTAATCACTTACACTATTTCTTGACTTTTCGGAAAAAACGCTATAAAATGCGCGGGCACGTAAGGATTTATGTGCGGCCGATTGGCGAAAATGATAAACTAAGCTAAAAGGAAACTTAAATGATTGAAAAAAATTGGATGACTTTAATCAAGCCAAAAAAACTGAATATCACAACCGATGAACACAATCCGAATATGGCGACCTTGGTCGCGGAACCGTTGGAAAAGGGTTTCGGTTTGACACTGGGGACGGCGTTGCGTCGTGTGTTGCTGTCTTCGTTGCAAGGTTGCGCGCCACTGTATGTCAAAATTGACGGCGTTCAACACGAATTTTCCAGTATCCAGGGTGTTCACGAAGATGTCGCGGATATCTTGTTAAATTTGAAAGGTGTTTATTTCAAGGCAAATTCCGAGGGCCAGCACAAGGCGACATTGCGCGTGTCCGGTCCGGCGGTTGTCAAGGCGGGCATGATTGAAACATCCAGTGCGATCGAGATTATGAATCCGGATGCAGAAATCTGCACACTGGACAAAGGCGCAGAATTGGATATGGAAATTACATTAGGCACGGGCCGCGGGTATGTTCCGGCGACCGCGCATGCCGATGGTTTGCCGTTGGGCGTGATTCCGGTTGACTCGATTTTCTCGCCGATTTTGAATGTGGCGTCTAATGTTTCGGAAACACGTGTGGGACAATCCACCGATTACGATAAATTGGAATTGACCGTCAAAACAAACGGCAGTGTCGCCCCCGAAGACGCGATTGCGTTTGCGGCGCGTATCTTGACCGACCAATTGACCGTCTTTATCAACTTTGAAGATCCAACACAAATCAATGCGCCGACCGAAGAAGAGGCCGCAAAAGATGCGTTGCAATTCGATCCGAAATTGCTGAAACGCGTTGATGAATTGGAATTGTCGGTTCGTGCAAATAACTGTCTGAAAAACGACAAAATCAATTGGTTGGGCGAATTGGTCCAAAAGACCGAGGCCGATATGTTAAAGACCCCGAACTTTGGACGCAAATCGTTGAACGAAATCAAAATCCAACTGGAAGCAATGGGGCTTGGCCTGGGGATGGAAGTTCCGGGTTGGCCACCAGAAAATATTGCGGAGTTGGCCAAAAAATATGAAGACCCATACAAATAAAACAATTTATATGGGCTCTTGTCGCGATTGCCGGTTCTTATGTAGGGCTACTACACTGCGAACCGTCAATCGCATCCAATAACCTCATATAAATTGTTTTCTTGAAATTGGCAATTTATATGAGAAAAACGCGTGTTGCTGGGGTAAAACCGGGGGCACGAAATCTGGTAAAATCCCACCCATAAAAAGGGCAGGGCGGAAACAAAATAAAGGAGTAACCGATGAGACACCAGAAATCAGGTCGCACTTTTAATCGCGACACAAATGCACGCAAGGCTTTGTTTATTGGCCTGGCGAAAAACCTTATTGAAAAAGAACAAATCAAAACAACTTTGCCAAAGGCCAAAGATCTGCGCAGTGTCGTGGAAAAATTGGTTACCCGTGCCAAGGTTGATACCGTTGCGAATCGTCGTCTGACCGCGGCCGAATTGGGCAATGCAAGTGATGCGGCCGTGAAAAAATTGTTTGCCGTTTTGGGACCGCGCTATGCCAAACGTCCGGGTGGATATACCCGCGTGTTAAAGGCCGGTTTCCGTTATGGTGATGCGGCACCGATGGCGATAATTGAATTTGTCGACCGTGATGTTAACGCGAAAAAGCCGGCGGTAAAACCGGAAGTTGCGGCGGCGGCGGATGCGGCGGAAGTAAAGGCAACAGATACGGAAGCCAAGAAAGCCGACAAAGCACCAAAGGCCGAAAAAGCGACAGCAAAAAAAGTCGCAACAAAAGAACCGGCGGCGAAAAAGGCGACCGGTGCAACAAAAACCGTTGCGGTGAAACGTCGCGCCACAGGAAAATAATTACTAGTGGTTAGTGTAAGTGGTTAGTGAACGGGGGGCATTCGCCCCGCGTGTTTTTGTAATTAAATGAAAAACTAGTACGGGTGGAATAGCCCGAAACAGGAACATAGACGCTATTCGGACCAACCTTAAAGAAATCGCAACAGGTATATTCCTGAATATCGATAATAATATGTTAACCGCATGTCAAAAAGCCGTGCAATCCAAAGTATTAGAAATCTGTGGCAGTTTGTCCGAATGTGACGCATTCGCAGACGACGATACCATCGGCACA
>JAZROX010000009.1:0-1229 GCA_045648945.1 Candidatus Enterousia sp.
GTAAAAAGCGTTTTCGGTTCTGTTTCAAAATTCCACGTTTTGAATGTTACGTTGTCGGGGTTCGCGGTCGTTGACGCTTTGTCGTACCCATTCATTCGTGACGTTATCCGGCCATAATAACGCGTTTGTTGCATCCTTTGGAAATTTTGCCCCGGCACGGTCGCACTTCCGGACATATTACGAACCGTTTGCGGACGCCCGCCAATTTTGTGGATGGTAGCCGTTGTACCCACCAAACCGTCAATTGTAAACGGGCCGTCATATTCAACGACGGTCGTAATAGAAGATGTGGCGTTTACATATATAGCCGCACTTTGATTACCTGTTACATAAGCAATTGCGCCGTATAAGGTAATATGTTCTTTACCAAAGAATCGGCATTGCGTAATGTTAACAATGTGCGTGAAATAGTAATACGACGAACCCGACCCATACGCGTCGTAATATCCCGGGCCAATATATATATCATCTTCGCGGTTATCTTCAAGGTAGCAACCATCTATATTGAACGGGCCGCCCATTTGCGAAGCGGACGAAGAACGACGACGCCAATTCGTCCGTATGCCATAATCGAACGATTCAATTACACATCCGCGCAAATTGAACGCCTGTAACAAACTATACGCATCAATGCCACAACTTGCGGTACGCTTCAAATAATCCGCGTCACTTTCCCCGGAATCTTGCGGGTAAATCGCCGCAACGACCGACCGGGTAACGCCCTTAAAATCAACGTTTACAACTTCGATTGTATTGTTTTCAACTGTACTATCGGAAGAATATATATATAATCCAACACGACACAACCGGAATATATTTTGCCCCGTAAATCCGCCATACCATACGGAAGCAAGCGCAACGGCAATATCGAAATACCATATTTGCACGTTGTGAACCTCAAAGCGTTGCGCACGGTCAAAAAGAATTGCGCGGGTTCTTGAAATCTGTTGCCCGGACGTGGTTTTAACGTTGTAAATACGGACGTTCTCAATACGGAAATTTTCGCCCGATGAACCGGAACCCGAATTTTGCAATTTCAAAAAATACGCGTCCGTTGCGGATATGTTGACATTGAACAATGAATTGTTACCGTCCAAAACCAAATTCCGAACATCGCTTGTTAACGCGGCTTCGCTTAAAAAATAATACGTTCCACGCGGGAAAATAATCCTTTTGAAAGCGGATGAATAATTGTTTAACCAATCGTTCAAAATAATACCGTTATCATA
>JAZROX010000010.1:0-1005 GCA_045648945.1 Candidatus Enterousia sp.
TATGTGTATGACGGACCGACGGAGCCGGATGTGTATGTTTGCAAGGCGTTCAACCCGCGTTACACCGACATCCGGATTCCCAAAAAAGACGTTTATGACGTCTACAAGGTCATCGGATTGTTGCGCGCGTCAATCTTGTAGTTTGCACTGTGTTTGCACCAACGTTTTTTAACATCCGCAACGCATTGAAAAACAATTTGTTTTGAAAAAACAAAAGTTTTTCACTCAAAAACAATACAATTTTCACGCGCAAAGATAGCAGCATTTTGTATGTTGTTGAAATTCGGCATTTTACCGAATTTCAACATTTTTTTTTGAGGCGCGCAAAGTTAAAAAATCGAAAAAAACACGCCCTTTTGTTGTTTCATTTTGTTCCATTTCGTTCATTTGCGTTTCATTTGTTTGCACGATGTTTGCACATGGTTACTATTAAGACATATATCGACACGCGGCGAACCGGCGACGACGAACCGGCGCCCGTCAAAATCGCAATTAGCCAAAACCGGAAAACGGCATATATTTCAACAGGCGTAAAATGTTTGCCATCAAATTTTAACGCCAAAAAAGGCGTTATTATTAGCGGCCCCGGCGTTGCATTATACAACAGCATCATTCAAAAGTCTGTTTTGCGCTGTCAAATGGCGGTTGTTGAGTTGACGGATTCCGGGCGGATTACCACTATGACGGCCGCCGAAATAAAACAATACATCGACAACGGCGAAAAGGAAACGGCACCGACATTGTTCGTCGAATTCTTTGAGCGGTATGCCGCGGGAAAGAAAAACGACAACACGCGCCGACCGTTTGCATCCGTTTTGAAGCACCTGCGCGATTTCGATAAAAACGCCGATCATCTGACGTTCGACCGCATCACGCCACAATGGTTACGCGATTTTGACGATTTTTTAACCGCGCAAAATATCCGCGTCAATTCACGGATGATGTATATGTCGGCAATACGAACAATCGTCAATGCCGCTATTAACGATGGCTTGACAACGAATT
>JAZROX010000011.1:0-76597 GCA_045648945.1 Candidatus Enterousia sp.
GAAGGGGAGGGCCACTGGAAGTGGCGGGGTAGTTGGGGCGCCAAGGGCGCCGAGGCTTTCGCCTCAGTCTACCCCACCGCGTCCCGCGGTCCCCCCCTTCAGGAAACCTGAAGGGGAATTACCGCGCCGGGATGACGAGAAGGAAAAGGAGAGGTTTATGAAAAAATTTATAATATCGGTAATATGTGCGCTGTGCATGGGGGCGGCGTTTGCGGCGGGTGAAAATGTTGCAACCAGTAAGGCATTCGTTGACACCGCCGTCGCATTGAAACAGGACAAAATTCCCGCAAATTCCGGCACAGCACAGGTTTTAACGAATACCGGTACCGCCGGTACAGTTGGCACAAAAGATATTTACGATTCATCCGCCGCGTATTCCGGCCAAACGGAATCCCTGGTCGACGCCGCAACAATGAACGCCGCCGTCCAAAATGCGATAGAGGCGGAATTTCAATGTATAGCGTGGGTGGACAACGACCAAACCAAAGATTGCTTGCTGGTGGAAATTCGCGGTGTGCCCCAACAACCGACTTTGCCCACCGGATACACCCCATTGGAATATATCGAAAGCACCGGAACACAGTATATTGATACAGGGATTATGAGTAATGGCATTGGTTTGCGGACCGAGGTCAAAGTGGAATTAACGAACGGTAATCCAGCAGAACAAGCGATCATAGGGCGTAATGGGGGCGGTGGGTATGAGGTTTATTTTTATGACAGAACAAGAATCGCGCTATATCGGGCTATTGATCAACATATTTATCCATATATTGAATATGCGCCGGGTATTGTTTATATAATAAAAAGCGAAGAAACCAATAATAGTATGTCGCATGATGTGAATGGTATACATGTTTCATATGTTGGCGGAATGCCCAACCTTGCAGAAGCAGAAATATGTTTGTTTAGACATAATTCGGCGTACCAAATATGGGCTAAGGCTTATTATATTAAAATTTGGAAAAATAATTCTTTGGTGCGGGACTTTGTTCCGGCGCGTCAGGATAGTGATGGCGAAATCGGTATGTATGATTTGGTAAGCGGCGCATTTTTCACCAATTCTGGAAACGGTGAATTTATTGCCGGACCGGTGGCGAACCTTTATATGCCAAGTGGAAATTAAAAATCGGATTTGAATTTTTATGGCCCGCCACTGCGTTGCGATGTTCCGTATTTACGCCGTCACCCCGTGGACACGCGTTTTTTTTCATAACCGTCGCAATAATCCCCTTCAGGTTTCCTGAAGGGGGGGCGTGGAACACGGTGGGGTAGATGGAGGCGAAAGCCTCGGCGCGTACGCGCCAAGGGTCTACCCCGTCTTGCTCGTTATACTCGCAATCCACCCCTTCAACCCCACCCACATAATTCTTCGAATTCCGCGGGGCCCGGGAATCTGAAGGGGACTTGTCGCGACTTTCAAAAAAATATTTGTAATTATACAACAATTGATTTAGAATACCGCGTGTAGTCGGGGCGTAGCTCAGCCTGGTAGAGTACTTGCATGGGGTGCAAGGGGTCGCAGGTTCGATTCCTGTCGCCCCGACCATAAAATAAGAATACCGCAAAAGGCGATCCATCTCTGTGCCACAATTTTCCATGAATTGTATTTATTAGTATATATTACATAAAAACGGGCGCAAATTGCGCCCGTACTAATTATTATTTATTAACACTACATCAGTGCAGATATCAATATGGCCGTGGCCAATACAATACTGCCCGTGTCCGAGTGATGATGATGGTGATGATGTTCGGGCTTGGTCACCACAACGGTATGATGCCCACCATTATGATGATTGTTATGATGATGCGCGTCATGATGTTTATTTGGCTGGGCCGGACGTGGTGCCGGTTGAACATGTGTCACCGTATGCGATGGTGCGGGTTTTGCCCCACCATGTGCAGGTGCCGCATTCGCAGAACCAACCGTTAAAGCCGTTGCAATTACACCGGCCGCAATAAAAAGATTTTTTGTTTTCATGTTAGACTCCTTTGATCCGATAATTATTATAATATATAATGATTATAAGTTGCAAGCATTTTTTTTATAAATTAAAAAAAATATTTTATATGCATTTTGTGCTTGCACGAATCGGCAAAAAGTTTCTATATTCCCGTATCAGTTAAACAATATGTTCATATAATCCAAGGGAGGAATCATATGATTGTTGGCATTGGTATAGATTTGGTCGAATCGGGACGTTTTCTTGATTGGTCTGCGTTTAAGAAACAACGCATTTTTACAAAAAAAGAATTGGAATATGCGGATAGTGATAACGCGAATGCGGAAAAACATCTTGCAAACTTTTGGGCCGCACGCGAGGCATGTTTAAAGGCACTGGGCACCGGGTTCGGCGACGATATCGCATTTTCTGATATTTCCGTTGTTCATGATGATAATGGACATCCCGAAATTATGATTGCCGGTGGCGCACGTGCCGCTTTAAAAGAATTGGCGGGAATAACGGCGCGTGTTCATCTGTCTATTACAGACCAAGAAAATTTTTCCGCCGCGATGGTTATTATTGAAAAAGAATAAAAAAAACCAAACAAAAAAAATATCACACATTTCTGTGTGATATTTTTTAATATGTGGTTTCTGTTGATACAACGCTGTATTGTCCGCCATCATAGACATCCAAACGGCGTTGCGACTGGGGGTCCGAGTATTCATCGGAAACAAAACCGCCGGCGTCATTAACATATTCCGCACCCGATTCGTCGTAATACATTCCCGCGTCTTCGTAATATTCGCCCGTGTTATCATAATACATAGAATCGTCGTAATATGCGCCTTCGTCTTCGTCGGCATATTCTGTTGGAATAACCGGCACAGATACGACGTCATCATCAAAGATAACATCCGGTGCGGTTAAATTCGTCACACGTGGTTCCGGAACATAGATTGGTTTATCTTCGCGTGCAACATCATACGGTTCTTTGCGTGCCAAAACATCCTCTTCGGATTCCACAACCGGGACCTCGGGTTCCGCGGCGCGCAAAATATTCGCGTTCGGATATTCTATTTTGATTGGTTCATCCACAACCGGCGCAGGCGCGGGTTCAACAACAGGTTCAGGTTCAACCGTGGGTTGCGTAATCGATACAGGTGCCACAGGTGGTTCCGGATCATCAAAACCAATCAATATGTCTTTTTGTTCTTCGTCGGGCGTTTCAACCATACCATCCGTTGTCGCATTCAAGAAGGGGACACTGCCGCCATTCTTTTGCTGGTACAACCACAGTGTGAACACGGACAAAGCAATCAACAGTATCAACAACAAATAATATGCCAATGACGAGTGGCCATTTTCCGTACCAACCGGCCGAACCGGTGTATTCCCCGTAATTGGTGAAATAGGACGCGTATAAGAATTATTTGTCGGCGCCACGTTCACGACGGGCGTTGCCGGACGAATTGTTTCCGTGTTATCATATTGGTTGTTTGATACACGGCCCGTGGTATCCGTATCAGATACCGCCGGTTCTTGGACAGTTTTAATCGTATCTATCACAGGTGTTTCGGTGGTGACCGTTATATCTTCTTCATAGGAATCTTGCGGTGTCGCATCTTCGTCCGCAGTGGAAAATGCCAGCGGGCGCGCAACGGTTTCGGATTTTTCGCCAAACGTATCCGATTCCGGTTCCGTATATTCTTTTACGACGGGTGCCGGTTCCCCGGTCGGTTCACCCGATTTAATATCATCAAACGCCACCGGTTTGAACGCAATTTCGTCATCCAAGATTTCGGGGTCTTGGTCCAATAATGGCTTTACTTCTTCTGAATCAGACATTTTTTCATCCCTGGGTTGTGATTGATATTCATATTCCGGCACCGGTAAGTGCGGTATTTCTGTTTCTTCCGTTGTTACCGTCGGTTCCGTAATATTTATTTTTACAGATGGCGCCTTTCTTTTTGCAGGTGCCACGATTTTTTCCGTTGGTTTATCATTTTTGACCATGGCATCCGGGCGGCGACGCGCCAACAAATCACGCGCCGCGTCGGCATCCGCGGTTGCGCTATCTATGCGACGACGGGCGTTTTCAATACGCTTTTCCGCGCGTGTTAATTTTTCATCCAACGCATCAATTTGCGATTCGGTTTTAAGAATTCGTGATGCAGATTGCTTGGTTGGTTCGCGACCAATATTTTCTTTCTGGGTGCCAAGACGGGTGCGCAAACCGCGACGCCGTTCACGCAGACCCGTAATTGAACGTTCCGTGCGCCGAATCGTATCCTCGGCCGATGCGATAATATCATTTGCCGTTGCCAAACGCGCCATTGCCGCACGCCGCGCCGCCGTGTCACGGAAATCTATTAGGTCGGCCACAATATTCGTCAAATCCGTGCCACGTTCATATTCGTCAATCAATTGGGCATACACGTCAAGCCCGGTATATTCTATATCTAATTTTTGATATTTATTATCAACACGGGGACGTACATCTTCAAGGTTGACCCCATAATCGTTGGTTAACACGTCATCCCATTTGCGTTCATCGTGCGCATTTAACACCAATAAAACGTTAGGTTTGTATTCATCGGTCGTTGTATCCAATACAAAAATCAGTTTGTCCGAATCGTCTTTCCATGCGCGGAATGCAACCCCAGATATCTCATAATCCGTAACATGCAATTGTTGAAAAGATTTTTTCTCTCTCGGCATTATTGGTATTTGCCCCCACAATATTATTTTTTCTTTGGTGGCGCGAATTGATACGCCTGTTTACAATGTTCATAACAATACGGTTTACCAACGAACACGGTTTTCCCACAGAAATGAAAATCTTCGGAATCCGGATCGCCAATCGGCCAACGACATTGGTTCGGTTTAAGGTTCGCCATTTCCAACGCATGTTGCACGATACGTTGGTGCACGTTTGTGCCACGCACCGAAATGGAACGCCCCACCGCCTTTTTGGGTTTTTCATCGACAACGACCTTGGTTGTTTTTTTGGACGTTTTATCGGTCGTTTTCGTGGCGGTCTTAACCGGTTTTGTATTTTTTGCGGTTTGCGTCGGTTTAATTGGCTTGGCAGAACGGGCGGGTTTAGTCGGCGGGGCCTTTTTTGCCTTAACCGTCGCCTTTTTAGTCGTTTCTTGTTTAGGCTTTACCGTCGCCGATTCGGAATTCCACCCCATACGGTGCAATTTTCCAACCACCGCATTTTTAGAAATCCCCAGCTTTTTACCGATTTCTGCGGTTGATAAACCCTTGCCAACCAAGGCTTTTAGTTTCTTTAAAATACCATTATCCCAAGACTTGCTCATTTTCTATAAACCTTCATCGCTTTATATGATACAATAAGTGTATCATAAAATCGATTCGAAACGCAAGGAGGAAATGATGTTTTTATACATATTTTATGCAATGTTTATATTGCTGATAACACTGGCCATTTATTTGGCGTTTAAAATCGGTGCGGCCGATATGCGACGCAGAATTATCCCGGATGCCTATCTTTTTCCGTTGATGATAATTGGCGCAATTTTAACTACGTTTTTTCCATGGCCACATGATATAGGTGCGGGTGTCATCGGGATGGCGTTTGGATACATAATGGCGGCGGTAATCGGGTTGTTGTTTGACAAGATAATAACCAAAAACAATCCATCGGCCGAAACACCAATTGGCATGGGCGACATAAAACTTATTTCTGTGGGCGGATTGTGGTGTGGCCCGACCGGATTGGCGATCGCGTTGGTATTGGCATGCATATTCGGTGCAACATGGGCATATCGCAAAAAACAAAAATTTATTCCTTTTGCGCCTTTTTTCATAATCGGTGGATTTTTATCTTTGATTATAACCGCATTTTTGGTATAATGTGTCAGATAAAAGGGCAGAGAGATTGAGTGAACCAAACCGTATTTTAACCACGTTGATTTTGGGCGCCTGTTGCGCGCCGGTTGTATGTGCGGCACAAAATGCGCCAACGTTTATGTCCAAGTATGGTGAAATACAGTCCGTAAATAAATATTCATCAAATCCCTTTTGGAACAGCAATAGCCCATATAACCAACGTTTCCCGCAACCAATTTATGCAACCGGTCCGGATGTGAATACCGGCGATTGCAACCGAATCGTTCAAAACTTGATTGCCGAATATTGCGCCGATCGAAATAATTGTTCGAATCTGCGTATATCGGATGTTCGGCCGGTTGTTATGGTTCAATTGTCGCAATTGCCGGGGCATAATTTTGCAACGTCTTGCGGTGGATATATTGATTCTGTGTTTGAAGATTATAAGAAATCATACGGCAACACGTCCGCGGTTAATGTTGTTAAGCCGGCGTCTCAGACACAGCAAGTGGTGCAAATCGAAAACCCGTTTAAGCAAAAAAAATCTGAATACGAAATTGGTATCGCGGAACGTGCGGCGGAATTGGAAAACCTTCAGCGCGTGACCACGTCGGCCGCGACAGTAACGGCAACAGAGTTTCCAAAAACGATTGATGATTTGTCTTTTACCGACCGTATGGCCAATACAACCGCGGGATATGAACCGTATAGTAATCTGAATCCATATAAAATACCAACATTCGAAAGCGAAAAAGAATATGCCGAACGCACGAAATCGTCATCGGAATCCAATGCAACAAATAAAAAGCCCGGCGACAAGACGACCGCGCCGGATGGAACCGATGGTGGTGCAACATATAACCCGGACGATGTTCCAACGTGTCTTGCAAAATTAACCAATGATTCGACGTTGGTTTCAGCAATTAATTCTAAAATGTTCGGTGCACGCAAGGTAAGTACCGAAGAATTAAAAATACGCCAGGCATACACCCCAATTGCCCAGGCTGCATATGATTATTGTGTGGGCAAGGCGTCCGCCCAGGAGGTATCCGAATTTAATCATTGGATTGACGGTCATGATACCTTGCCAATCAAATTAAAAATAAATAATGAAGAACATACATTGGAATTTAATGCCGAAGAATTGTTCGATCATTTTAGTGGATTTTTTGTGCCAATCCTTATTAAACGTGATGCCACGGTAAATGCGGCGCAACCCCAAACTATATTGACCGATGCAAATCTTAGTACTGATAATATATCCGGTTCTTGTTCTACCAAGTTTTATGCGTTTGGTAATATGGCGGGCGCGGTTGAACGTTTCGGGTCGGTGACCGGATTGCAAAGCGCCGCCAAAGAGGCATATAACATTGCGCGTGCAATATATTTCCAAAATAACAAAGGCGTAATTGTATACAGGATGGATAATGTTGTTGTTGATGTCCTTTTGCCGGTTGGCCCGGTGACCAGCAAACCCACAGGCATCCGCGACACGAACTATATCGCCGCGCGTCGGAAAATAAAGACATTTGCCGAAAAATTAAAGGCAACATCTTGCACCAATCAAAATCTGTCCGTATTGTTGGTTGTGCCAAAAGACAAAGACGGGTCGGAATTGATTGTAAAAAGTGAACCGTTCTTCATATAGTCATATAATGAAAAAATTTTTATTTTTTCTTTTTGTGTTTCCGTGGACTGCGTTTGCGGCGGGTGATATAAACACTACGGCAGAATTGTTGCGTATGTCGACGCAAGTGGTTGATACAACATGTGCCACAACCGAATTTAACAATGCGTTGGCGGAAAATGCGGATATGGTATCTGAATCTGATGATCGGGATGTGGTGCGTGATTGGGTTTATGATATTTTGCAATCGCCCGAGGTTTTGGGGAACGTTCTTTCATGTCCGGAAATTGCCGATGCAGAAGAAACCGCAACACTGTTTATGCCGATAAAATATACTTTTCCCGGCGGGCGCACAATTGAAATAAACTATGAAACCCAACCAAAGGTTTTGAATCAAAGGTTTATGTTGGCAACAAAAACTGAATTGCCGACCGATGATCCAAATCCGGAAATAAGCGCCACCGACGAACACGCAACATGGGTGAACACGGACCCGGCGTGGTATGGCATTATGGTGACCCAATCGGGTGCATTGCGCGACTTTGTAGGACCGGACAAAAATAACACTGTTTCCGTTAAATGGGTGGAAGACAATATTGAAAAACTTTATCCAAAAAACTCTGACGGTTGGTGTTCCACCAAAACCGGAATAGGCGCCAAGGTAAACAATGCGATGGTGCATAATGTTATTCGTGAACGCACCGCCGATATCGAAGGCGACAAAAATAATTACTATATTGCGGGTGACCGTGACCTGCGTTGGATTTCCGTGGCGGAAATCGCCGTTGATATTGTTCTTTCCATTGTGTCATACGGTGGTTATGCCGTGGCATCGGGGGCAATAAAGGGCGCGCGTGCCGCACGTACCGCGTCGAAACTTGGCAAATCCATGAAAACATTGACCAAGGTTGATAAAGTTCAAGATTATATCAAGGCGTCCGCAAAAATGCACAAGGTTATGCGCAACAGTGAAAACGCCGAAAAATTCGCAAAATCTTTTAAAAATGTCGCAAAATTGGAAGAACGCCTGGCCAAGACATCCAAAGGCAGCAGCAAATATAAAATCATAGAAAAACAATTGGAAAGCGCGCGCAAATTGCACCTGGACAATGCGAAAAAGTTGGGCCAGGGCGCAGACAATTTTAAAACCGTCAAAGATTTGGATAAATTAGAAGACCTTAAAAAAGTCAATGCCCAAGAAATTGAAAAAATGCAAAAAGAAATGGCGAACATGGCCAAAAACAGCGACGATGTTGCCGAATTTGTCAAAGAATATGATGCACTTAAAGATGTTATGAAATATTCCAAAGAATTAAAATCTTTCAAAGCTGCACGCACCGGAAATGTTGCATCCCGCACATGGCAGGGTGCAAAGAACATTGGCAAAAGCGCCAAGGCCGCGCGTGGTGGGACAAAAACATTGGACCGCGCATCACGGGTTGCACGCCAGGCATCCAAGTCCGGTCGTGCGCGCGATTGGTTGTTCCATTCGACAATGCGCAATGCGGCCCGTATTACGCGCCTGGGGGCAGATTTGGCGGCGTTGAATTTTGTTATCGGACTTATTGGTGGATTTTACGATTGGGCGGGGACAGAATCCGACGAATACACCAATGGTATATCAATCAAACCATTTTTGTTATTATCCGCGGATTCAATCGCGGACCAAGACAATGTCGTGAATTACGGAGTGTGGTTAATGTGGTCGGGCGATTCAACAAACGGCGCCGACGATGATACCGCGTACCTGCAGGCGATGGATTTTGCACAAAAGTTTTATCAAGATCTGAGCGAGACGCAAGATGAAACCGGTCGTCATGCATGCGATGTTGATATTTATGTTGTGCGTCCGGTAATTCGTAACCCCGGCGCGAACCAAGAATTGTATTGGTTATTCATGAACGACGAACCTTGGTCCACCGCGGCCGTGCCGGCGATGGCCACGCGATAAAAAACCTGTTGTAAAACCGTATAAATTTTTATAGAATGAAAAAAAGCAAGGGGGTTAAGATGAAAAAAATTATTACCGTGTTTTTGTTGAGTATGACGACGGCTATGTCGGCCCACGCGTACCAAGTTATGTCTTCCAAAGAATTGGGCAAAAATGACGCCAAGAACCAAAACGTTGTTGTAAAATGCACGACCGATTTGGGCAAATTGTCGAACCAAACGTGTTCACTGCGCCGGTATGTAAAATGCACCGGCACGGGCACCAAGAAAACATGTTCCGGGTGGCAGGGATGGCGTGATTTGCGTAACCCGGAAAAACAGTATTCTGATTGGAAAACCGCCGCATCGGCATGTTGCCGTGCGTTGGGCCTGCGTTAAAGTTGTTTAACCATTATTCAAACACACCGGCAAATGCCGGTGTGTTTTGTTTCAAATAATAAATTATCTGGAATTTGTTTCCGGGTCTACTCCGTCACACTTCGTGTGCCGCCTCTTCAGGAAACCTGAAGGGGATTATTTATTAAAACGGGATATCGTCACCGATTTCGGAAATCGACATTTCTTCGGCCGGTGCCGGTGTCGGCGCGGACGTTGCACCACCGGACATCGCATCCATCGCCTTGGCACCCGACAAAATTACCATTGTGCCGGCGAATTGATTCAATACGACCTCGGTCGTGAAGGTATCGATACCTTGTTGATTTTGCCATTTACGCGTGCGCAGCGCGCCTTCGATATAAAGTTTTGTTCCCTTTTGCAGCATGCGTTCTGCAACCTCGACCAGATTCGGATTAAAGATAACGACGCGGTGCCATTCGGTTTGTTCTTTCTGTTCGCCGGTTGTGCGATCGCGCCACCGATCGGATGTTGCCAGTGAAAAACTTACCACCTTTTGTCCGCTTTGCATTGTGCGGATTTGCGGGTCTTGACCCACGTTACCAACCAATATTACTTTGTTTATACTTCCTGCCATTTTTCTTTCCTTTGTTTCATGTGTTTCTATTGAAGCAATATTTGAAATTAAATGCAAGAAAAATCCGATGACTTGACTTTTTGCACGTAATGTATTATAATAGTGGCACAAAAAGCGACGCGTTCTGTGTCGTGGGAAATTTCCAGATATTAAAAAGGACTTTTTTATGCATGTAAATGAGATCAAGGCTAAGTCGCCGCAACAGTTGTTGAAAATGGCCGAAGATATGGGTATCGAAAACCCGTCACAATTAAATGTGCAACAATTACGGTTTGCCGTTATGCGCGGATTTGCGGCCGATAAAAAGATAACACTTATTGGAGATGGCGTGTTGGAACGTATGCAGGACGGGTTCGGATTCCTGCGCGCGCCGGAAAGCAATTATTTGGCCGGGCCGGACGATTTGTATGTGTCGCCGAATTTGGTCAAAAAATACGGCCTTAAGACCGGGGATTATGTCGAAGGGCAAATTCAGGCGCCGCAAAACGAATCGGAACGGTATTTCGCGTTGGAAACGATTGAGCGCGTAAATGGCGATAATCCGGAAAAATTGCGGCATCGTGTTTCTTTTGACGATATGACACCCCTGTATCCAGAAGAACAATTAAAGATGGAGGTGGTTGGTGATACGGACAAAGGGCGCAACCTGTCCGCGCGTGTAATCGACCTTATATCGCCGACGGGACGCGGGCAACGTTCGCTGATTGTGGCGCCACCGCGGACCGGTAAAACGGTTATGTTGCAAAATATTGCACATTCCATCGCGACGAATTATCCCGAGGTGAAACTTATCGTATTGTTGATTGATGAACGCCCCGAAGAGGTGACAGATATGCAGCGCAGTGTCAAGGGCGAGGTTATTTCTTCCACGTTCGATGAACCCGCGACACGGCATATCCAGGTCGCAGAAATGGTTATTGAAAAGGCGAAACGCTTGGTCGAAGCCGGACAAGACGTTGTGATTTTGTTGGATTCTATCACACGTTTGGGCCGTGCGTATAACACCGTTGTCCCGTCCAGTGGCAAGGTTTTGACCGGTGGTGTCGATGCGTACGCGTTGCAACGTCCAAAGCGGTTCTTTGGTGCCGCGCGTAATATCGAAGGTGGCGGCAGTTTAACGATTATCGCGACCGCCTTGGTCGATACGGGTTCCAAAATGGACGAAGTTATTTTCGAAGAATTCAAAGGAACCGGGAACAGCGAAATCATCCTTGACCGGAAATTGTCCGATAAACGTGTTTATCCGGCGATTGATATTACCAAGTCCGGCACGCGCAAGGAAGATTTGTTGGTTGGCAAAGACATCCTTTCGAAAATGTATGTGTTGCGGCGCATTATCAATCCGATGGGCACGTTAGAGGCGATGGAGTTCTTGTTGGATAAACTGCGCGTGACAAAAACGAATTCGGATTTCTTTAATTCGATGAATCAATAAAGTAAGCGCACCAAACGGTGCGTTTTTTGTTGGGGGAAAATATGAGGAAATATTTAATTATTGCCGTCGCGGTAATTATCGCGGGGGCATATTTTTTTGGTCTGCGCATGGGGCGCATGAAGTGCGAAATGAATTCTGTGCGTGCCAATATGGGCGAAATAATAAGTGTTTCAGATATAAAAAGGAATACAGATGAAAAGGTTTTTAATACCGGTGTTGGCGATATTCGTCGCATCTTGCGCACAAAATATACCATCGCAGAATAAGGCGGTGTGCGCGATGTCTTGCGATATAATTCGCGGGCGTGCAAATGATTGGGTTGTGATAAGTGACGATTTGGCGCGGAATATTTATCGGCATAATTTGATGTGCGAAAACGTGACGCAATAATTATTCGCTGTAATGTTCAATCACGGCCTCGGCCGCGGTTTTAAGGCGTTCCAAAGAATTTTCATATGTGGCACAGTCGCGCGAAATCTGGGACCGGTACGCGTCGCGCAGATTTGAAGACATGTATGCGCATGCGCGCAGATGCTGCATACAATACTGGTGCCCGATGATAAATGCGTTTTGTCCGCGCATACGTTCCGACGGTTCGGGCCAATCTATGTTTAGCGCGTTGTCCAATTTGGTCCATGAATTTTCGCCGGCATAGTTTCCAACCACACTCATCCAATACTCATTCATTTCAGATTCGGTCCATGTGCCGCCACCACGCAAATTGATGATTTGCAAAATCAGTTCGTTTATTGTTGGTTGATATTGAGAATCAATTTGGGCCAATTTCGCACTGCAATAGCATCGATTATATGCGGCATTTTCGCGTTCACAGTATCCATTCATACACGCGGTATAGTCGGCCAGACAACGCGAAGACGATACGCCCCCGTTTGTAACGGTTGTAACCGTTTCCGTTGCGCGGGTCGAATCGCCGTCACGTGCGCCACGTGTGGTTGAACGCGCAAGTGTTGTTGGGGTTGCGTTTGTCGCGGCGCGTGCGGTCGTGCCCGATTTTGCCGTGCGTGGAACTACGCGACGCGTGGATTGTGTTGTCGCCGTCGGGGTGGCGGTGCGTGCCGCGGTGGTCGCAGAATTTGCGGGCTTTGCCGTGCGTGGCACGACGCGACGTTGATTTGGCATGGCCTTGGTCTTGACCACCACGTCGATTGGATTGTTTACCATATTGACCGTTGTGCCGGGGTTCATTTCCGTGCGCATTTTGTTGTTCAGATATGGATACATATACGCATAAGATTGTGGATCAACGTATTTTGATACGCGCCCACGAGTTGTCGCGGCGACCGCGTTGGTGCACAGTAAAATCGCGAATAAAACGGCAAATATCCTTTCCATGTTCTGTATTCTAATGCAAATGACGATACGTAACAATAAAAAAATGCAATGGCGGTTAGAAGTCCCCTTCAGATACTGAAGGGGGGGACCGGCGGAGCCGGCCTGTCTCGGCGGAGCGTAGCGAAGACGGATGGGGTAGACCCAGAAACAAGTTCCAGATAATTTGTTATTTGAAATTAAACACATCAGCATTTGCCAGTGTTTTCATATAAAATCAAATTCAACTAATTTCCGCTTGGCAAATAAAGGTTTTGAACCGGCCCAGCGATAAAATTCCCCGTGCCAGAATTGGTAAAGAAAGTATTTGTGACCGTATCGTACATACCCAACACTCCGTCACTATCACGTTTGGCGGGGATATAATCACGAGTAAGTGAGTTATTATTATAAATTTTAAAATAGTACATTTTAATTTTTCCGGGCACAGATGCGCTACCAGACCTGTTTAATGCGAACAGGTACATAGTATATGGCACGGTAAAACTGGTTGGATTACGAACTATTGGTGGTTGAGATACGCCATTGATAGAATAGTTTATAACGTTTTTATTCCAATCTATTTGGACTATATCATTCAGTTGCACAGAATTACCGAAAGTATAATTATTGTAGTTGAATTCAAGTTTGCTAATCCAAACATAGAGTTCAAAATTTTTATAAAGGTAACTTTCACCTGCACCAAAAAATACGTTTTCATCATCTGCCATAGAATTAATTTGAACCCTTGTTTGAACGCCGGTTGCATTGGATGGTGTATAACCTGTATCAATCCATTGTGTACCGGTGCTTTCGATATATTCCAATGGGGTGTATCCGGCGGGCAAAGTCGGTTGTTGGGGCACCCCACGGATTTCCACCAACAAACAATCTTTGGTCGGGTCGTTGTCCACCCACGCTATACATTGAAATTCCGCCTCGATAGCGTTTTGAACGGCGGCGTTCATTGTTGCGGCGTCGACCAAGGATTCCATCTGGGCCGCATATTCGCCCGTCGCGTTATAAATTTCCCGGGTGCCAACGGTGCCGGCGGTACCGGTATTTGTTAAAACCTGTGCTGTGCCATCGTTTGCGGGAATTTTATCCTGTTTTAATGCAACGGCGGTGTCAACGAATGCCTTACTGGTTGCAACATTTTCACCCGCCGCAAACGCCGCCCCCACACACAATGCACAGATTACCGATATCAAAAATTTTCTCATAAACCTCTCCTTTTCCTTCTCGTCATCCCGGCGCGGTAATTCCCCTTCAGGTTTCCTGAAGGGGGGACCGCGGGACGCGGTGGGGTAGACTGAGGCGAAAGCCTCGGCGCCCTTGGCGCCCCAACTACCCCGCCACTTCCAGTGGCCCTCCCCTTCTTCATAAGAAGGGGACTTTTGGCCCGCGATTCGCCGGGATGACGGGTCTGCGCCGGGATGACGCCCTTTATTTTTATATAAAAAGACTGTAGCAAAAAGGAACGTTTGTGCCCACCCGGGGACCCCTTGAAAAAACAAAGTAAAATCAATGGTCGAATTTTTTAAAAAAGATGTGGACACAAACGTTCGTTTATGCCCAGGTTACGAATCACGCCAACCCGGCGGATTTCCGCCAGGTGAGGATCGTTTGGATCTATCTATATAAAGGTTCGGATGGGACCACGTGGCAACCGTTTTCACGTTTAAGTTTTATTCCGCGCATCCATGCCGTCAAAACATTTGGTTTATATTTTCCAGAGATTTTAACAAGAAAATCTTGCCGGAAATCCAGCCAGCGATTGTGAATATCGCCGTTATAATTTTGCACCGCCGCGACAACATTTTCATCCAATTTATCTTTGGGTGATGTATTCACGTTCAAAAATTTCCTGAATTGTCGAATCGCCGGTACGGCGCCACTGCCCATCATGGCCAAGAACAAATCGCCCGCAATTACATCCGGCAAAATTTCCATATTATACTTTTCCCAATAATTCCGATAATATATATCTTCGGCCTCGCCCCGGGTAAGGCGTTCCAATGCCGCGCGGTCCAAACCGATTGATTTGCCCAGGCAATTTTCCCCAATGCCATAACACGTATATCCGCACGCGTCGCCTGGCGTGTAACCACATTTTCCCTCTTTGCGGAACAGGGTGATTAATGCCTTTTCAAATGCGGGTGCTATGCGTTCATATTTTCCTGTGGTTAAAATCTCATCTTTGAAATGGTCGCTTTTGGCCGCCGGATAGCATGAACCACCACGCGTGCTGTTATTCGCAACGACCGGACCGCCGCCAATCGTTGCGCCGGAATATTGCGGCGTTGTGGCGGCCGTGGTGTGTTCTGCGTTACCGATACCGATAACATTGTCATATGCATCCGACGTCACGACACAATGTTCGTCGTCCAATGGATAATTTTCGCAGTATGTTTTGATATCCATCGTTGCGTAATCCGATTTGCTTTGGAATTCAGCCATGGCGCGCTGGCGTTCTGTAAATTCTTCCTCGCTTTCTACGACCAAATCATGATAGGCGTGTAAGTCTTGGTATGGGGCATACGATTCGGCCTTTAATGCCACACGGTCTGCGGCCCCCAGGTCCGCCGCAGTTTTTGGAAATGCGGTCGGGCGCAGTCCCGAAAATCCGCCCGTGCCGGCGCCAATTGCCGGATTTGTCGCGGGTACACTTGGAAAAGGGACGACGTGCGTTGGGTCAAAAAGTGCCAATGACGCACATGGCGCCATCGCGCAAATTACACAAAAAATACGCAACAAATCCCTCATGCTCTATTAAGTAATTATACCAAAAATTGCCGTGATAGAAAATAAAAAAATGGTAATGAATTGAGTTAATGCTAAAAATTTTACAAATGGCTTGCAAAACACTTAAATTTGTTTTATTATATTGCCTGCCTTGTGGGCATATGGCGGAATTGGTAGACGCGCTAGTTTCAGGTACTAGTGGGGCGACCCTTGGAAGTTCGAGTCTTCTTATGCCCACCATATAAAGTTTTGGGGTTGTAGCTCAGTTGATAGAGCGCTACGTTCGCATCGTAGAGGTCGTGGGTTTGAGTCCCATCAGCTCCACCAGAATAAAATACGTCGGTTTGACGTATTTTTTTTCTTGCACGCGGAAAAACATGCTGGTATTATATCACGCGGTTGACACGGGGATATGGCGGAATGGTAGACGCTGAGGACTTAAAATCCTTTGGTTATTGCAACCGTGTGGGTTCAAGTCCCACTATCCCCACCACCAAATTTTCAAGCAAGCTTGCGAGTGTTGAAAATTTGAGTGTCTCGGTCGCGGCCCCGTTGTGCGGGGACGGACGACGTAAAGTGTTGACTCACCTGATGGATGTGTAGCTCAGTTGGTTAGAGCGCTTCGTTCACATCGAAGAGGTCGTTGGTTCGAGTCCAATCACATCCACCATAAAATTAAATAAAACAAGCTTTTGTTATCATTTTTCCCTTGCCCCGGATTTATGAAATTTGGTAAAATTAACCCCAGAGATGAAGAAAATTCTGATTTTTGGCGCAGTTTTGGGCTTTTTCGCCGGCGCGCCCGCGTATGCCGCGGTGCGTGATGGGGCTGCGTTGACCGGTATGCAACGTAACACGTCGGCGGTTCAATCGCGAACCGGGGGTGGTACCGTTCGTGCCGATGGGGATGCGGGACGTGCCGCAACAACCACGCAAACCCGGGTTCAAAAGACGTTGGCCACGCGTGCCGGTTCTTTGCATATTGTGCCGCGGACCGAAACTGTTACACGCACACGGACCGCGACGGTTCGTCCCGCACGTGGGGCAACAACCACGGCACGGGCGACCACCAGGAGTGCGACCGCGCGCGCGGCGACAAACGCGACAAATATGTCTGAAACCCGGACCGGGGCGGCGTACAATCAATGTAAAAGTGCGTATTTCCAATGCATGGATCAATTTTGCACATTGAAAAATGATGAATATCGCCGCTGTTCATGCAGTGCGCGTATAAACGACATGGTCGCGATGCGGAAAAGTTTGGACGATACGAATGCGAAACTGTCCGAATTTACGGAAAACCTGGATATGGTTGGTTTAAGCGCGGCCCAGGCGACCGCCACCCATACCGCATCCGACGGCGAAAATGCGCTGACGCGCGATGTGTCTGCGTCCAAGGCGTTGTTGACCGCGATTATGAATTCTATACGTGGCGAAGACGGAACTGTTGGCGGTAAATGGTCCGATTTGGACAGTGTGAATTTATCGTTCGATACAACAAATATGTTCGGTTTGGGTGACACGGCCCAGGTTGTTGCGTCATATAATGGGGTTGAGTTGTATAACGCGGTTTATCAATCGTGCCGCACAGTTGTCGCGTCCGATTGTAATGATGCGTCGCTGCAAAGGGCGGTGACGGCGTACCTTATGGCGATTGAACAGGATTGTAACACGGTGCAGACTGCGTTGACCGGGAAACAGCGCGAATTAAAAACCGCAATTCGTGAAAGTGACGCTATGTTGGATTTGGCGCGCATCGAAAGCCGCAAGAAACACAATTCATCGGATATGACAACGTGCATAAACGAGGTTGAATCCGCGATTTTAAGCGAGCAGGTGTGTGGCGCGAATTACCATAAATGCCTGGATAATGGGGAATTTATTGACGTGACGACGGGGGCGCCAATTACGGGCGTTGTGAACTTTAACGAATTGGGCAAATTGTTAAAATTCGACTTTGGTAAAGATGCGGTTGACCAAAAATTATCTCAAACACCATACAACCAAAAATTCCTTAAGAACTTTGAAAACAAAACCAAGAAATTTGCGACGGACGCGTTGGATAAATGCAGGGAAATTGCCGATGATGTTTGGGCGGAATATTTGGACAAGGCGTTGTTGGACATATACTATGCGCAACAGTCCAAGGTTAAAACCATACAAAATGGGTGCTTTGATTTGATATCTGCGTGCTATGCCGAACGGGATGCGGCGATAACCGCGGCGATGGCGGCGTTGATAGATGGCGGAACGGATGTGTCGCTGGCGCCGGATAAAATCGTCCTTACCCAGCAAATGTGCAGTGATTATATAGATTCTTGTAATGGAATGTTTGGTGACGATGTGATTGCAAAATATATAGAATCCCAGAAAAACACTGATACATTGGCAGCGTGCCGCGCGGTCGCGCAGCAATGCTTTGATAGTTTTGGTGGCGCAAATTATGAAAATTTCTATGCACCGAACAGCGGCCTGTTCACGCCAAATATTGTTGATACAACGGCGGATGATGATAGAAAGACGGCACTGGATTGGTTTACGCTGTATGCGTATGACGCGGATGGTGCACGGTTGCCGGGGTATAAATCAATCTGTGCACAACGTGTTGCCGATATCGCCAGTTGCGCCGACAAAGTCGAAGATGTCTTTGGTGGAATGGATGTGGTTGTTGCACATCGGGATGTTGGGGATTTGGGACAATTTGAATATGCCGCGCCGAATGGTACGAATGTGAATGCATATGGTTGGGCAAGGCGTGACAGCGAAGGTTCAATTGATTGGACGGCCACAAATTATAAATTCAAGAATCGTCGCCTGCGGCCGACCGGTGTCGCGACCGAGGTTTATAATCAGATAATCGACGGCCTTATTACCCAATGTACCAATGTCCAGGGCAAATTCGTCGAAGCACAGTTTATTGATCATAACCGGTATGGGGCCAGCGATGATGCAGGTGGCGATATATGTAAATTCAAAACAGACAACTGTAATCCAAACAATCCCAATGATCTCAACTGCGCAAAATACGGATTGTTGTATTATGAAATTTATGGTACGGCCGGACTAGAACATTACTTGCATCATGAAAATATGTGCCCTAAAAATTATGCGTTGAACGTAGATATAAACGCATGGGGAGCATGCCTATGTTGGGAAAATGGTGGCCGGCGAAGTAAGCATGGTTTTAGTGGAAAATGTACTCCAAGTTTATTTACTCGTACTCTTGCGGAAGACGACCCTAATCAGGATGCGCTTTGTGATAATAGTGGCACAGAAACTATTACACCTGTTTTTGAACACACTGCCTCGCATTATGGTGGAGTACATTATATATTAACAAATAACCCGGCCCAATTTATTAAACATTGGTGCACGCAAACTACTGGTACTTCGATTACCCCACCTGTGCAACCGGGTATATCTGGTGCAAATCAGGTCTGTCCGATAGATGGTTGTACCGATGTCGATGGGCACTCGCTTGTTCCAGACGGTGTTCCCGACGGAATTCTGAATTAAGAAACCGGGGCGTTGCCCCGGTTGCCACTAACCACTAACACTAACCACTAAACACTTTTTAATATATCATCTGCGATGATTTTACTGGCGACACCATTGGGGCGACCCCACATATTGTCCGCCGTGTGCAATTTATCTATCATTTTAGTACGATTTGCCGGCAGAATTAAAGAATCAAATTCATTTATAATATTTTCCGCCGTCGCATCCCCACCCAAAAATTCGGGATAAACAGGACGATTTAACAATATGTTTACTAATGATACCCAGCGAACCCGTATCAACAATCGTCCAATCAGTGTCGTTATGCGATTCATTTTGTATGTCACAATTGCCGGCACGTGCATCATTGCCAATTCCGCCGATACGGTGCCACTGGCCACCACCGCTACATAGGTTTTTTGATATAATTCATATCGTGAATCGGCGGCAATTTGTTCCGGGATAATAGGCCAATCTTTGATTTCTTGGCGGATATATTCTGCGGTTGTTTCGACAAGAGGAATCGCGAATTTGTAACCCATATATCCACAAGAATGAACCGTTTCAACAAAATGCCGAAATACGGGCATCAACTTTTTAACCTCGCTTATACGACTGCCGGGGACCAGGGTGATAATCTTGTCTTTAACGCGTGGGGCGGGCGGCAAATCCAAAATATTTTCGGCAATTGGGTGCCCGACCGCCATCGTGTCCAGGCCGTATTTGGTGAAATAGGGCACTTCGAAATCAAAAAAGGCGTACAATTTATCAAACGTGCGGGCGTATTTTTTTGCGCGATGTGGACGCCATGCCCAAACCTGGGGCGCGACAATATGATGAAAACGCAGACCGTTTGCAATCATTTCGCGGCCCGCACGTGACGCGCGCAATTTCTTTATAACAGAACGCGCAAATCCGGGGGAATCGACCGTCAAAACCAAATCTGGTTTTTCGGTGATAATTGCGTCCACCGTTTGATTTATCCGTTGCGTCAATGTGCGCAGATGGCCCAAAACCTCAAACACGCCCATAACCGACAAATCCGCCATTGGAAATATAGAGTTTAATCCGCACGCCGTCATGGCCGTCCCGCCAATACCAACAAATTCGGCCGCGTTCGCCATGCGTTGCATAACGCGTGCCGCCAATACGTCGCCCGAGACTTCGCCGGCAATAATGAAAATCTTGATTTTTTTATTCGGCATTGTTTGAAGTTCCAATTCCGCGCTTTGAACGATTTTCTATAAAGTCAATTGCGTCCATCGCGTATTTATTATTTTTGACATCACGCCGAACGCGCGCCAACCGATCTGCGACCGTGCCGTCCGTTTCACGAAACACCGCGCTATAGACCGAATGAATCGCGTGCAGGTCTTCGTTGGTAAATCCGTGCCGCATTAATCCGACGCGATTTATCGTCCGATATGTTGCGCGGGCACCGTCATATATTGCGTACGGCAAAATATCATTTCCCACGCCCGACATGCCGCCAACAAATGCGTTGCGCCCAATGCGTGAAAATTGCAGAACCATAACACCACCGGATAAAATTGCAAAATCTTCAACCTCGACATGGCCGGCAACCTGGACCAGGTTGGACATAACCACGCTGTTTCCGACCTTGCAATCATGGCCAACGTGGGCGTTCACCATAATTTGACAATCGTCGCCGATAACCGTGCCGTCCGACGCCGGGGTGCCCGAATGAATTGTTACATATTCGCGAATGCGACAACGTTTTCCAATACGCAGGCCCGTCATAGTCGATTCATCTTGCCATTTTAAATCTTGACTCATTATGCCAAGGACGGCAAAGGGATAAACAATAGAATCATCACCGATGGATGTTTTGCCTTCAATCACCACATTTGAAACCAATTCCACCCGTTCGCCCAGGACGACATTCGGTCCCACAATGCAAAACGGTCCAATCTTGCAATCGGCGCCAATAACGGCACCTTGGTGAATAATTGCGGTTGGATGTATGTTTGTCATAAGTACTTACCCCAATATTTTGGTTGTTTCATAAGTAAATACTACATAATTCAACAAGATATTTATATTCAATATATATAACGAATTATAACAAAAACCCAGCACTAGGGTGATCGGAATCGTTGTGCAAAGTGGCATACCATAAAACGCCCATCGATGTCACAACCACCAATCCCGTCAATACGCCGAACGCAATAATGGCCAGCGCAGCCGTCCGATTTGCCAATCCATCCGGCACAGATTCCGAATGCCAAATAGACATTGCAAATAAAACAAATGCCATTATCACCGCGCCTATGAAGATTGGTACGGCCTCGGTCAATAAAAACAATATCATTGCCAGTGCGGTTACAAAACGCATCAACCATTTCAATTTAACGTATGCGCTTTGGTGAATGCGTCCACGCGGGTTTACCGTATCCAGTGCAAATGCCGCCGCCACCAATATCCCAACGCCCAGAATCCAAATAACATGCACCGGTGTAAGGTTGCCCAATTGACCAAATCGCCATAATTCCGGCTGCATCAAAACGCCGATTGTTGTAGCCAACATAACCCCCTGTGCACATGTTGTTGGTCGCAAATGAAACCGGGAACGGCGCCCCATCAACAACCCCAGAACAATCGCGCCAATTTGTAATATCGGCCCCCACCAATTCAATGTATCACTTAATCCCACGGGCACCATTGCGATTGCGAATACCAATAAATTTATCAACCAACGCCGACGATTTGACACGTCTCCGCGCCCATACCAAACCGGCAACTTTATTGCACGTGTATTCATTCCAACTAAAACAGATGTCACAAATAAAATTGCAGCTGTGACGAAGGGTAATAACGAAACACCATCACGCAATACATCGTAATTGCCGCCCATAAACACAATCCACAACGCGGTGAACACAATCGTCCAAAAAGTCACCCGTGCGCCCGTCACATATGGCCGCATGCCCGTTGCGTCCAAAAATTTGCGTCCGAAAACATATATTGCGATGAACAACGGTGCCGCCAAAACCGCATTCCACAGAAAAGTCGGCGCCACAACGGCGGCGTTATTAAATGCACTGACCGCGCTTGCCACTACTAAACCTTCGTCAAACATAAACTTGCCTTTTATTTTTAATGGATTATTATATAGGCGTGAAAGAAAAACAAGAATTTTTTACCATAATGGGGGGGCGCGTGAAAATGCGGCGCGGAATGTATAACCCGACAAGCGACGCGGTGTGGTTGGCGGCCTTTGTTGACGGGACACCTAAAACGGTTCTGGATGTGGGAACTGGGTCCGGGGCGGTGGCATTGTGTTTAATGGCGCGCATGCCTAATGTTAAAATGACGGCCATTGATATATCGTCCGATATGTTGGATGCTGCGCGTGACAATTTTGAACTGAACGTGCAATCGGCCGAATTTATACAGGCCGATATAACCCGGTGGCGTACGAGTCGAACATTTGATTTGGTTATTACAAATCCGCCTTATTTCAATGGAACCCCGGCCGTGCATAATGCACATCATAACGCGGATTTGGCCCAATGGACGCGCAAGTGTATTGCACGTGTTAAACCGGGCGGGACATTTGCAATAATTATAGACGCACAAAAAACCGCCATTGTTTTATCGGAAATGGCGCGCCATTGTGGCGATATTCACGTTTTACCATTGTTCAGTAAGAAAAATACGGCAGAAAGGGTTTTAATATCATGTCGGGCCGGTCGTGCGCCAGAAATGACATTATATTCTGGGCTGACGATGAATTGTGAAGATGTCTTGCGTGCTGGGTGGTCGGTTAGGGCGGTTTTGGATAAAACCGTCGTTGACAAGAAACGTTAAGATACCAATTATCTGGCCGGGTTATTATGGGACGGTCACCGTATCGTCATAGATAGAGTAGGTTGTTCCGCCAAAGTTCACTTTTAATTTGTGCGTGGTGCCGGCGTGCATAACGACGTCGGCCGTGGTCATATTGCCATAGAATATATCATTGCCGATTTTGACGTGGACGGACGGACTGGTCTTTTTTGTCCCGTGCAAATATACCGCCGCGTCACCCATGTGCAGAATATGTCCACACTGGTTCGCGTTGGACATTCCCGCCGGCGCATACAGACCCGTCGGACACGCGGTACATGTGGTTGCACCTTCGGGGCTGTATGTGTTTTCGGGGCATTGCATACACACCTTGCCACTGGCAAACTCAACGCCTGTTCCGCCGATTTGATACTGTAAGACTGAACCATATCCCGCCGCACATGCCGTCACATATTCTGGTTTTGTGTCACACGAACTGTGCGCACCACCATATCCACCATCAGTTACATTATAATAGCATGCAGTCCAATACGTTCCGGTGTTATCATCATCTGCCAACATGGCGTAACATCCTGTAACCGTATCATGAATTCCTCTGGGGTTATAATACCTATATCCGCCTGTGGCGCGGGATGCCAATTCGCCGGTGACGATGGGACATGCGGTACAAGATGATGCGCCGGCGGTGTCACTGTATGCTGGCCGTCGGGTGGCCACGTCGGTTGTGCATTGGGTGCATGAACTGGTGGAACCATAGTTGACGGTGTGTTCGGCGCGTGCATAACCGGCGGCACAGGTTCCCCAATTCGTGCTGTTTTGGCCGGCGGTGCCAATGTAATGCCCGCCCGTGACGGTAATAAAGCACTGATTTTCCGCCGTCGCGCCCGCGTTGGACGTGTACCCCGTCGGACACGCTGTACATGTTCCGTTGTTATTGTAGTACCCGGCGTCACATTCCCACGGACAATCATTTGCGTCAACAACCGTGCCATCCCTGCTGTCGGGCGTGCCAACGCCGGTATAGGTCGCATTTGACGGTGCATTCGTGCACGCCGCAACTGCATCAAAATATCCTTCATTATATCTATTTGGATTTTTTAGATAATATCCTGGCTTCGCCGTTGTGTACATTATATCACTTGCCAACCTATAAAGCCCAGATTGGCTGTCGTAAACAACAGGGAAATATATTGTTCGTGCAGCATCATTTTGCATATCATGATACGCCAGGCAATAACCGACAGAGGTTTTAAGGGAATGCGAACCCATTGTCCAATATGTTTTGTATTGGTTTGAATTGTATGTGAATCCATACGTATCGTATGCCCATTGGTAAAAATTATCATCGATTTCTGGACAGCGATGTCTTATATCATCGCCCGGACAGTAATATGCCGCCGTTGTGTTACACGGTGCGCATTCATTATTCTCATCCAAAAAATACCCGGCGTCGCATGCGAATGCGGCATGCGTGGCGAACACGCACGTAAAGACAATCGTAAATATGCCGATGATTCGTTTCAAACTGTTCTCTCCGTTTCCTTGCTATCTTTGGTGGTGGCCCCCTTTCGAAGGTTAGGGAAATGGGAAAGCAGACCACCATGTTTGTTTTTTTTCGTCATCCTGAACTTGGTTCGCTCGGCATAAATGCCTGCGCGCAAATTTGTAGTTGCTTGAACGTCGTTATCACTCGTTCACGCATACAAATTTTCAGGATCTCTTCGTTGCCGCCTGAGACGACTACTCCACCGCGAACCACTCCGCAACAACGAAAAACCACCGAATCGTCAGTGGTTGGAGGTTAACGACTATAATGCTTGGAAAATAGTGGGCTTATTCAACATATTCACCACCCTCCAACCACAACCGGGTTGGGGGTTTTTTTGTCCCCGCGGACACCAAGCATACTAAGGGTCGTTACACCCCATCGAACGGAACACCCGCCGACATAGGTATCATAACAAAAATAAAACATAAAAAACAAGCAAAAAATACAATTAAATTTGGATTGATGGTGATTACTTGACTATCCAAGATTATTTTACTATGCTGTGTCCGTTATGATAAATTTTATAACACGATATTTTACATCTCTGTGGGCGTTTATAACATCGCCGTTTCGGGCCGTATGGCGCGTAATTGTGCGGATTTTTCCGCCCCGCGAGTTCACGGTTATGGACACGCCACGTGGCAATGTTTATACTTTTAACCAAAGCAGTTTTTGGCGTTTTACAAAGTTCTGTGCCAAGGTTGGATTGATTATATGGGCGTCTTGGTCGACGTATGTGTTTGTTTATCATCGCCCAATGTTGCAAAATCGGACCCAGCAATTGGAACAAATGCGCGAAAAATACGCGTCTCATATGATAGATTTACGAAATTACCTTGGAAAATACAACGAATTGACCAAAAATATAAATGTTATAGACGATAAATTGTTGAAAGATACAAAACTGACCGACACGCAAAAAGAAGATTTGATTAACGAACGTCTTAAAACATGGGGAGAATTGGACTTTCTTAAAACCCGCATAACCGAAATGTTCACCGACGAAGACTATGCGCCCGAATATTCGAAAATATCAGATTTGGCAATTGAATATGAATTGATACGTGCCGAAAATTCGGAAATAAAAAAACGTGATATAGAAATCTTGGAAACCGTGGCCAAGGTTGTAGAGGCCGATACAAAAATCGTCGATTCTGTGTCAAAATTGGCGGGCGATAAAACCGCGGAATTACGGGCCGAATTAAAGAACATAAATGGAACATTGGCGACATTGGGCTTGAACGAGGCCGAATTGGTTAAAAATGCGAATAAATATTCGAACCAATTGGTTGGGGCGGCGTTTAATCCACTGGAAATCGATAAAGAATTGGATGAAAAATACCAAAAATTGGCAAATGATATTACATTGTGGAATGGGCTGAACAAATTAAGACGTGCTTTGCCGTTGGGTGCACCGGTGAAACATGTTACCGTAACATCAAAATATGGCACACGCAAAGACCCATTTACGGGTGCACCGAAATTCCACCGCGGGATAGATTTTTCCGGCAAGGTTGGCACAGAATTGATGGCGGTGGCACCGGGGCGGGTAATATCTGCGGGTGAACGCGTTGGGTATGGCACGACCGTTGAAATTGATCATGGTTTGGGATTCACGACGCTTTATGCGCACCTGTCCAAAATAAATGTGTCGCGTGGCGATTGGGTACGCCCGGGCACAATTGTTGGGCTTGGCGGGTCTTCGGGCCGTTCGACGGGGCCGCATTTGCACTATGAAATACGGTACAAGGGAACACCGTTTGATCCGGAAAAATTCATAAAGGAATAAAAGAATAAAAAGGAAAGGAAAATGTTGGCATTTACAAACGCAGACGAAAAAACTTCACCAACCATAATTGGTGCCGGTTGTAAATTGACCGGCGATATCAAGACGGACCACAGTGTTCAAATTCATGGCCATGTTGTTGGTGATATTGTTGCCGAAACGGTGGTTATTGGTCGGGGCGGCACGGTCGAAGGAAAAATTGTTGCCGACAATTTATTCCTGCATGGAACTTTGACCGGGCCGGCAACGGTTGAAATCGCGAACGTGTTCAGTCATGCCCAGATGACGGGCCTTCTTTCATACCGCACATTAAATATAACCGCCAATACGGGACTGGAATGCAAATTGGCAAGACGCAAGGATAAAAAACATGAATAAAACAATCAAAAAAGTTTTCATTGCCGCCGACCATCGTGGGGTGGGACTTAAACTGTATTTAATCGAAATGTTAAGTGCGATGGGGTATAATATGGTGAACCTGGGGACCGATGATTTGAATACGCCGGTTGATTTCCCGGATGTTGCGAAATCGGTTGCGGACGCCATGTTGGATGAACCGGAAACCCGCGGGATATTGGTATGCGGGACGGGTGCCGGGGTCCAAATTGCCGCGAACCGTTATCGCCATATTCGGGCATCACGCTGTGACCGTCCGGACCAGGCACGCGACGACCGTTTCCATGACGATATAAATGTTTTGGCATTGGGTGCAGATGATATTGATATAGAAATGGCGTTTTTGTGCGCCCAGGCGTTCCTTGAAAGTCCATTTGACGATTGCGAAAAACGTCGCCGCAGAATCGAAAAGATTTCATAGCAAAGGATAAAAAATGGGTGATTTAATATTTACACTGAAACCTGCTTTGGCAACGACCTCTATATCAATGATAGAAAAAGATAATAGGATTGCCGAATTAAAAACAAAACCCAAAGAAAATTGGCTTGTTCCAGAAGGGCTTGCCACGATTGAACAAACAAACCTTTTGAAATCATTATTAAAATATGACGACGTATATGCGTGCACATCCAGTCCGTACCTAAGAGGACGAATTGAAACCCCGAAAGTATTTGACAAGTCAATTGCTGTGCTACATTTGGCATTCAAGGAACCCTTTGACATTGAAGAAAGCATATCTATTATTGATATATGGGGCAATGGATTGACCCCACAAATTGCACAACAACAACTTGTTAAACGGGTTACAAATATGTATGACTATGAAGATTTGTTGCTTCATTGTTATTTCAATTATAATGAATCAGCCTATGGACCAGATTTAGTCTCGCCGCCAAATCGGTTTGTTTATGATATGTACGATTCGCAAGAACTGGCTATGCATAACTTGCAACAATCGGTCACAAATAAAAGTAAAAAATTCCGTGCAGAAGTATTTTCATGTGGGCTTATATTTACAAATGTGGATTCACGCACACAAAAACAACGCTGACAACCGCAGATTAGCAAAGATTTCATAACCTTAATAGCACATAAAAACTATGGAAATTGTTGTTCATAAAAACACATTGGACAAGCACGATATAAAACATCTGGATGCCCGTCGGCGACAGAAACTGTTGGATCTTACAGATACGGCGGCTATTGGTTTGTGGCGGCTTTCCAATGGGATGGTGTCCTGGGATGAATGTACGCCCGAATTTATGCGGTGGCTGGTTAAGTACTATAACCCGTTGGAGATGTTACCGCTTTTCCTGGCGCTGCGTAATGAAAACGAAATTCCCGAAGACGTTAAAATTGCCGCCGCCCACAGGGATGATTGGGGCAAAATTTTAAGAATTTTGCGCAATCCATCAAATGATGTTGTTAATGCATTACTTGAAAACGCGGGCGAATATATTTTAGACATTAAGAAACCAACGCAAAAACAATGGTGTATCGCACTTGGACACGCGCACCTTGAATATCCAAACCTGATTGCAAAATGTCCAAACCCAACCGTTAAAATGCAAAAGATTCATGTTAGGCGCCACGGTCGTGACGGACTGGATTATATTGAAAACCCGTCCGAAGCGGTGAAATTGGTTGCGGCCAAACGCGACGGCGTATATGCATTGGGTTCCACAAAAATGCGAAACCCCAGCGAGCCGGTCTTGATGGCGGCGATTTGTCACACATATGATTCTATTGATCCGGAATATTTTTTGTATTATATTCCGCACCCAAATAACAAAGTTATGTGTGCAATTCGTCACCAAATAAATATGAATAAAATGGTGTTGGGCAAATTGGCGTCTGAACCAAAACCTGAACCGGCCAAGAAAAACATAGAAGAAGAACTAGATTGGGCACGTCGGGCATGCCAAGACCCAATCGCCGCGGCAGAAATAGCGCAAAACGCCGAATCTATGCAAGACCAATTGAATCAATTAGAAAAATTGCGAACAAAAATGGTGGCGGATTTGTTTAACTTTAAAAATCCCGCATTGGCACATTAAAAAATAACCGCCCGGAATAGGGCGGTTGTTTTACTTCTTGACTACAAAATTGACCAATTTTTTCGGGACGACGATGGTTTTAATTATTTCGGCGCCGGCCAGTTTTGCACCGGCCGCGACGCGCGCCTGTGCGATCAATTCTTCATTGGTCGCGTTCAGGTCGCCCACAAATTCGGCAACACGTTTACCATTTATCGTCACCGCAAATGTGGTTGTGGTCTGTACCAATTTAGATGCATCAAATGTCGGCCACGGTTCAAAGACCAGCATATCGGCATGTCCCAGTTTTTCCCACATTTCTTCGGTCAAATGCGGTGCAAACGGATTCAGCATTTGAATCAAAACCTCGTACGCACGCCGCGGCATTTTGTTCCCGGAAAACGCGTTCAAAAATTCCATCATAGCGGAAATTGCGGTATTAAATTTCATCCCATCAAGGCGTTCCGTCACATCGGCAACAAGGCGATTTATCAATACATCTTGGTCGGCCGTCGGCGCATCATCGGTAAGTCCGTCAAATGCTGACTCGACCCGACGCAGGAATCTTTCAACCCCACGCAATGTGTCTTCGGACCAATTCATATTATTTTGTTCCCATGGCGCAAGGTACAAAATCGCCAATCTGCATGCGTCCGCACCAACACGTGCAACAACATCCGACGATGGTACAACATTACCGCGCGATTTGGACATCTTTTGCCCATCTGCACCCATAATAAGGCCATTGCATGTGCGCCGCTTATACGGTTCAACCCCCGGCACATACCCCATGTCCGCCAATGCCTTGTACCAAAACCGTGAATAGAGCAGGTGGCGCGTTGTATGTTCCATGCCGCCATTGTAATGGTCAACCGGCATCCATTTATCCAATTGCGCGCGCGAACAAAATTCATTGTCATTACGCGGATCCAGATATCGCATAAAATACCACGAAGACCCCGCCCATTGCGGCATAGTATCGTTTTCGCGTTTCGCCGCACCTCCACAATATGGACATGTTGTCTTAATCCAATCGGTTGCGCGCGCCAATGGACTTTCTCCCGTATCGGTCGGCTTGTAATCATCCATATGTGGTTGCAGCAACGGCAATTCAGATTCGTCAATGGGTTGCCATCCGCATTTTTCACAATAAACCATTGGAATTGGTTCGCCCCAATACATTTGACGCGAAAAACCCCAATCTTTTAATTTATATTTTTTTGTTCCGCGCGCAAAGCCGTGTTCAGAACCATACTTTATCGCGGTTGCAATCGCCGTTTCTTTATCCATACCATTCAAAAATTCTGAATTAATGTGTTCGCCGTCACCTTCCCAAACCGTGTCTGGTTCGCCGCCCGCAAGAACCGGGATAATTTCCAAACCAAACTTTTTCGCAAAGTCCCAGTCGCGCGAATCATGCGCCGGCACCGCCATAATTGCACCAAAACCATAATCCGCCAAAACATAGTCGGAAATAAAGATTGGAATTTCACGTCCATTAAACGGATTTGTCGCCATAACCCCATCAAGGCGAACACCCGTTTTATCCTTGGTTACATCGGTGCGTTCAATTTCGGACTTTGCCCGCGCCGCCGCAATATATTCACGCGCCGCGTCGGCGTTTTTGATTTTTCCTTCGTCCAACCATTTTTTAACCAATTTATGTTCCGGCGCAATAACACAGAACGTCACACCGAATATGGTATCAACACGTGTTGTATAAACCGTCATAATATCGTCACCAACGCGGAAATCTACATCGGCGCCATACGAACGACCAATCCAGTTTATCTGCATAGTTTTGACTTTTTCCGGATAATCGACCAATTCCAAATCGTCAATCAAACGGTCGGCATATTTGGTAATCGCCAAATTCCATTGCAGTTTCATTTTCTTTTCAACCGGCCCATGACACCGTTCACAGCAACCATCTTCCAATTCTTCGTTGGTAAGGTTTGTTCGGCAATTCGGGCACCAATTCATCGGCAGTTCAGATTTATACGCCAATCCGGCTTTAAAGAACTGAATAAACATCCATTGGGTCCATTTAATATATTCGGCATCCGAAGTCGCAATCTTGGAATCCGGATCAAACGAAAGCCCCATAACCGAAATATCTTTTTCAAAAATCTTAATCAATTCCGCCACAGAATCGCGTGGATGTTTGCCGATTTTGGTGGCATATTTTTCGGACGAAATCCCCATAGAATCATATCCAATCGGAAACAAGACATCAAACCCGCGCATACGTTTATATCGCGCCATAACATCCATACCGGTATACGGCAACATATGGCCAACGTGCAAACCCGACCCAGACGGAAACGGAAATTCAATCAAATTATAGTATTTAGGTTTTGAACCGTCATTTTTTGGCACAAACGCGCGCGCATCGCGCCAAAGGCGTTGCCACTTGGATTCGCGTTCAATTACTTTCTTGTTATCTTCGTTTGCCATTTTAATTGCTCCATATTTGGGTTTGCCGGCTAAGCCTAGCAAAAAAACACTAAATTTTCAAGTTTTTTATATATGTTTTTTTATGCGGACGGGGTGGGGTGGCGTGGTATTATAATACCGTATCGATTTTTCTTGACTTTTCTGCGGGCTTGCGACATAATAGGGCGAACTTTTAATAAACAAAAAAGGTAAAACAAAAATGGCAACGACGAAATCGTTAAAAAAGTGTGAATTGGATGCCAAATGGTATCTGATTGACGCGACCGATTGCACGTTGGGACGTTTGGCGGCATATGTTGCGAACATCCTGCGCGGCAAGAACAAGGCCACATGGACGCCGAACATGGATTGCGGCGACCATGTAATCATCATCAACGCGGACAAGGTTGCACTTTCCGGCACCAAGGCCGACAAAACAAAATTCTATTGGCACACGACATACCCGGGCGGCATCAAAGAACGCACTTTGGGTCAAATGCGCGCGGAAAAACCGACCGTTTTGGTTAAAAACGCGGTAAAGCGTATGATGGGTCGTCGCACGACGGTTGCATTGGCGGACAAACGTTTGACCAAATTGCACGTCTATGCGGGTGCCGAACACAAACATGCCGCGCAGAATCCGGTTGTGATTGATTTCGCGGGACTGAATCGTAAAAACAAAAGGGGCGAATAATGGCAACAGAAACGAAAAAAACAACTGCCAAGGCGACAACTGCTAAGAAGGCGGCCCCGGCAAAGAAAACAACCGCGACAAAACCGGCGGCAAAAACAACAACTAAAACCGTGGCGGCAAAAAAGACGACTGCAACCGTTGCAACCCCGAAATTGAATAACGCGACATACGCAACCGGCAAACGTAAGGATTCCGTTGCACGCGTATATCTGATGCCGGGCAAGGGCAACATTGTCATCAACGAAAAAAATATGACGGAATATTTTCGTCGTCCGGTGTTACAGATGATTTTGAATCAACCGTTTGCGGTGACCAAACGCGAAGGCGCGTATGACGTGTTTGCTATGGTTATGGGCGGCGGTCTGTCGGGCCAGGCGGGCGCGGTAAAACACGGTATTTCCAAAGCGTTGGAACGCGCCGAACCGGATTTGCGTGCGGCATTAAAGGCGGCCGGGTTCTTGACCCGCGATAGCCGTGTTGTCGAACGTAAACACTATGGTTATCACAAGGCACGTCGTTCAACCCAGTTTAGTAAGCGTTAATGTGACTGGCGGTTATTCCCCTTCAGGTTCTGAAGGGGGGGACCGCGGGACGCGGTGGGGTAGATTAAAACGGTGGCGATCGCCACCGTTTTTTTGTCATCCCGACGAAAGTCGGGATCTGTTCGGTTCGTGCCGAAAATTCCGGCCATTCGGCCGGGTTTGGTTTTAGTTATTGGATGGCATATATATCATCGGGCCGGCGATGAAATTACCGGTGCCAGAATTTGTAAGAAATGTTCCCGACACCAAATCATACATTCCCAACACACCATCACTGTCACGGCGGGCGGGAATCAGGTCCAATTTTCCCTCTACCCGAAAATAGTAAATTCGCATACTGCGTCCAGTTGAAGAAATTTCAAAGCCAGGATAATTTACGTCAAACAAATACGCATTTCTGGTTGGGGTATAAACTTCGTGAACTGTGCGTGCCCAACTTATATTTGGATACAATTGTGCGGTTTTATATGGATTTCCATACCAATTGATTATATATGGGGTTCCAATAACACATGGGGAACTCGCTGTATAATAACGCGGCACCAAATTAGTATTTGCGGTGGAATATACCATAAATTCTAAAGGGTCCGCGCTAGGTTGTGAAAACGTAAATTTTGGGGACCGCCAATCGTTCCCATCGCTGGCCCCGAACCATTCACTTTCAACGCTATTCAAATATACAAATTTTGCCGTTATATTTTCGGTGGACCCAATTGGCATCCCTAGGTCTATATATTGTTTTCCGGCACTTTCTAGGTACCTTAATGCGGTATAACCACTTGGTAACTGGGCCGCGGCGACCACCCGCACCAATAAACATTCGTTGTTTGAATCGTATTGAATACATTCGAATTCTGTATCAATAGCATTCTGAACCGCGGCGTTCATATTTTGGGCATCGACCAGGGCCGCCGTTTGATTTGCGTATTCGCCCGATGCAGTATAAATATCTTTCGTCCCGACGGTGCCGGCGGAACCGGTGTTTGTTAATACTTGTGCGGTGCCGGAATTTGCGGAAATTTTATCCTGTTTTTGTGCAACGGCGGTGTCAACAAAGGCCTTGCTGGTCGCGATATTTTCACCCGCCGCAAACGCGGAACACACGCATAATGCACAAATTATCGATATTAAAAATTTTCTCATATTTTTCCTCCTTGGTCTACCCCGTCACACTTCGTGTGCCACCCCTTCACAATGTGAAGGGGACTTTTGGGATTTAAAAACCGCCAGGAATCCTGACGGTCGGGGTGTTAGCTAATCATACTATCAACGATTCCGATGACCTTTCTATATACGCCATCGGCACCCCGACCAATATATCGGGGGACAATATTGCGGTGCAAAAACACGAAAATCACACAGATTACGATGCCTTGCACCGGATAGTATGGGCCAGCTACGACCCCGAACCGCGGGTTCCCACCCTGGGTTCTGATTCATGCTAGCAAAGTTTTATGATTTTATGCAAGGGCTTTTTTTGCGATATGTTTTTATTCGTGTTGTTTTATGTTTCAAAATGTGGTACTATTCCATCGAAATGCAAATGCGGGGGTAAAGATATGAAAAAAATTAGAGATAAAAAGAAAGATTTAATCAGATTGGCAAAACGTGTGTATCATCATACTGCGCCGCTGTTGCTGGGCGAGGCGTTATTGTTCATCGTTATGGCGGTTTTGATGATGGTCCGCCCGGTCGAGATTTTGTCCGCGATAACATTTGTTGTTGGGGTAATGTTGGTCGTGTTCGGACTGTATCGCACCAGTATGGTTTTTGTGTCGTCCCAGGGTTTTACGGCCGGAACTTCGGACGTGGTTGTCGGTTTGGCCACTTTTGTGTTGGGAATCGTATTTTGCATATATCCATACGGCGCGACCGTTGGGGTGATATATATATTTGTAGTAATGTTTTTGATGAACGCGCTGCGAATGCTATTCTTTGCGCTTAATGTGGCGCGTGCGCGTGTTGAGCGCAGGGTTTTGGACATTGTTATATCGGGTGCGCTGTGCGTGTTGGCGTTGGGATTGCTGTTTATGCCGAATGTGGCGATTGGCGTTTTGGTGTGGTTCTTGGCGATTTATATGTTGGTCTATGCCGGCGCAGACATATATATGTTCGTGCGCCTGCGGCATTTGAATCGGACGATTCGCAATATGGAATAGGGCCAACCGCAGAATTTTATTGAAAATCGCGCGCGCATAGTGTATAATCGGCGTATGTTTATGCAAGACCGTATTTTTTATTTCGTCCATCATGCCCGTTTGGGCAAGTGTTTCTAGCGCATAAAAATCATAAAATAATTCGGTTGGGCGGTATGCCCAAAGTCAAACAATAAAAAAGCATAAGGAATAAAAAATGGATTTGAAACCAACAAAACCTTTATCGGGATTTATAGAATTACTGCCGGCGCAGCAACGCTTTGTGGACGCGTGCGCGGCGCGTATGTTGGGTGTTTTGCGCGACTGTGGTTTTTCATATCTGGATTTACCGGCAATCGAGCGGGCCGAGGTTTTGACCGATAAAGACAACTGGGACGAAATTGAAACGCAAATGTATTTGTTTCAGAAAGGTGATACAAAAATGGGGCTGCGATATGATGGGACGGTCGGTTTGTCGCGTTATGTTGCAGGCCATCTGAATGAATTGAATTTTCCGTTCCGGGCAAGCCAGTTTTCCAAACGCTATCGCGGGGAACGAAAACAACGCGGGCGTTTTCGTGAGTTTTACCAGATGGATATGGATATCATGGATATTAATTCTTTGTCCACTAATTATGATGCAGAAATTATTTCTGTGATTGGGCGCACTTTGGATTCTGTGTCAGAATTCATTGGTGATAATTATGTCCTGGTTGGGTCGCGACCTTTTTGGGATGCGTTGTTTAATTACCTGAATTTGACGGATGCCCAGAAGAAAGAAATTTTCATCTTGATAGATAAACGCGATAAAATTGATAATGCGGAATTTAATGCGTGGCTGTCTGATATATTAAAGAATGAAAAATTGGAAAATGAAATAAAATCTGTGTTTGCAAATGGTTATGAATATTTTAGTGGTAAATCCGCTGAATTGGACGGCGCCATTAAAGAACTGACAGATTTTATGGGAAAATTGTCGATGATGGGCGTCAAAAACGCAAAGATAGATTTGTCTATTACGCGCGGTTTGGCGTATTACACCGGGTTGGTCTTTGAATTTAAATTGTCCGAATATCCCGAATTGGGAACGGCGGCCGGCGGTGGGCGGTATGCGAACCTGGTTGAAAAATTCAGCAAGACAAAAATTATTGGGGTCGGTGCGGCAATCGGTTTTTCAAGAATCTTTGTCACGTTGGCCGAAACCGGTAAAATTGATTTAAGTAAATTTGAATCTGGAACGGATGTTGCGGTGTTGGTTATGGGGAATGAAAATTTGCCGTATGCGATGTCTGTTTTGAACGCGCTGCGCGATGCCGGGGTACCGTCTGTGGCGTATTTGGACACCGATAAAAAGTTTAAAAACCAAATCGAATATGCCGACAAAATTATGGCTAAATTCAGTATGATAATTGGCGAAAATGAAGTAAAAGATAAAGTTGTGGCCGTCAAAGATATGCGGTCGGGCGAACAACGGACTGTGGGCATCGCAGATGCAATAAAAATGGTTAAATAACGGGTTGAAAATGGAAATCGATCAAAAACTTTTGGATATAAAAAAACGCGCGGATGATATCCAGGCGGCGATGAATTCGGGTGACATTTCGGGTGACGAATTGACCAAGTTATCCAAGGAATATTCGCGCCTTAACGATATTTTGCCATTGGTTGACGAATATTTTCAGATAAAGCAGGGCATATCAGATGCAACCGAAATGCAACACGATGCGGAACTGCGCGACATTGCCACAGAACAGCTGGAAGATTTAAAACATCGTATGCCAGACGTGGAAAAACGGTTACAGATTGCCTTGCTGCCGCGGGATGATGCAGACGATAACAGTGCCATTATGGAAATTCGCGCGGGGGTGGGGGGCGAAGAATCTGCTTTGTTCGCGGGCGATTTGTTTAACCAGTATAAATCCTATGCGTTGCGGCACGGGTGGAAAATTGAAATTGTGGAAGAAAACGCGACGTCTTTGCATGGGTACAAAGAAATTATATTCAAAATCGATGGCGATGGGGTCTATGCGCGCATGAAATTTGAATCTGGAATTCATCGTGTTCAACGTGTGCCGGAAACCGAGGCGGGCGGTCGTATTCACACCAGTGCGGTTTCGGTGGCGGTAATGCCCGAGGCGCAAGATATAGACGTTCAAATCGAAGAAAAAGATATTCGTATCGACGTTTTTCGTGCGTCCGGTGCGGGTGGCCAGCATGTTAATAAAACCGATAGCGCGGTTCGTATTACGCATTTTCCGACAGGGATTGTGGTCACATGCCAAAATGAACGCAGCCAGATTCAGAACAAGGCGACGGCGATGGCGGTTCTGCGTTCAAAGTTGTATGAAAAACAGCGCAGCGAGCAAGACGCCGCGCGCACGTCTTCGCGGCGCAGTATGGTTGGTTCGGGCGATAGAAGTGAGAAAATACGAACCTATAATTTTCCGGAACAACGTGTGACCGATCATCGTATCAAATTAACACTGTATAAATTGGATGATATTTTGGCGGGCGGCGAAGGGTTGGATGAAATGATAGACGCATTGATTTCGGCCGATCAACTGGAACGCCTTGCCGCGATGGAATAGGGGGGGTAAGTGGCTAGTGTTAGTGATTAGTGAGAAACGGCGCGTTGCGCCGTTTTTAGTTGTTGGATGGCAAATAAAGGTTTTGAACCGGCCCGGCAATAAAATTACCATTACCAGAGTTAGTCAAGAATGTGTTTGTCACAATATCGTACATGCCAAGTGTGCCGTCACTGTCCCGCTGCGCAGGGACGTAGTCGTGTACAATGGATGTGTTTTCCGATAATTTGAAATTATAAATTCGTGCAACGGCATTGTGGTACGCCCCACCACCACTAGGATAATTACTTGTAAACAAATAAAAATTCGATGGGTTTGAAAATGTGGCATTGGGAATAGAACAACGCGTATTACCATCAATTGTGATAAGTTTATCATTCATATAATTTATTGTCCCAAGATGTCGTCCGATTCGTGTATTGTCGGTGGAGGCACAAGTATAACCGGTTCCCGTTTTATGTGCGAAATACATATAGTCACCTATGCGAAAAAGCACAGTATTTGGGCCTATTACCCCAAACAAAATTTGTTCGTTTGAATTGGTATTAGTATATTGAAAATCAAATTTGGCACCATAGGTATCATTTATTGTAATCCCCGTATCAATATATTGCTCCCCTGTGCTTTCTAAATATTCCAATTCTGTATACCCAGTGGGTAATGTGGATTTCCCAGTTGAACCGAATATATCCACCAACCAGCAATCGTTCGGATCGTTTGGATTATATTGAACACATTTAAATTCTGCATTTATGGCGTTTTGGACGGCGGTGTTCATGGTTACGGCGTCAACCAATGCGTCCGTTTGGTCGGAATAGGTGGCGGTTGAATCATAGACATTTTTCGTGCCGACGTTGCCGGCGGTGCCGGTATTGGTTAAAACCTGGGTCGTGCCGGAATTTGCGGGGATTTTGTCCTGTTTTAATGCAACGACGGTGTCAACAAAGGCTTTACTGGTCGCGACGTTTTCGCCCGCCGCAAACGCGGGCAGGGCCATTGCCGCGCAGATAACCGAGATTAAAAATGCCTTCATATTTTTCCTCCTTGGTCTACCCCGTCACACTTCGTGTGCCACCCCTTCACAATGTGAAGGGGACTTTTGGGATTTTAAAAACCGCCAGGAATCCTGACGGTCGGGGTGTTGGTATAATCAAATCAGCTAAGATTCCCATGGCCTTTATATATACGCCACAGGCACCCCGACCAAAATCGGGGGATATATCACGGTGCAAAAACATGAAAAATCGAACAGATTACGATGCCTTGCACCGGCTGATTTGGGCCTACCACAGCCCCGAACCACGGGTTCCCACCTGGGTTCAATTTGGATGATATTATATTTTCAAAATTATGGCAAGTGTTTTTTATGAATGTGTGCCAAAATTGCTGAATTTTCACGCAAAAATCGCCGATTTTTCGGCAAAAATCACAATTTGCATAAATTAAAAAATATTAGTAAAATTGGGACGTTAGTATAAATTGTTAAATTTTTGCTTTATGTTAGGGTGGGGCGGGGTGCGCGTTGTGCGAAAATCATCTAAAAACGCCAGAATTTGCGGTGTGTGTCGCCAAAAATCGGGGTTGGGGCGGTCGAATGTTTTATGCATACCGTTATAGGGCGCAAAATTGGGCGTTTTATGGTGGTTTTGGTGCCGATGTTGATGGAAGTGTAGTTAAAATATTTTATAAACTTTGTAAAATAATAGTATGAATTTACTGTTAAAATTCTGATACATAAAAACACAAATTTAATCGGTGGGGCAGCGATATACAAAAGGCGCATAATGTATATTATGTATAGTTAAGTGTGCTAAAGCCCACTATAACTATACATAATATAAGAATAAATAATAAGTGCTACGCATTATATAAGAATAAATAATAATAGTTAAGTGTGCTAAAGCCCACTATAACTATACATAATATAACGCCAGTATGAAGAGGCCTACTATAACTATATATAAAACCGATTATTGTGTTTCAATGCTACATATAACATCGGTATAAAAATGTGTAATGGCAATGGCCCCTATTCTTGTTCTGGAATATATTTTTTGTGTTTTACGGCGTTCTGTGTCATTCGTTTATAGCGACGTGAACGTATAAATATATGCCAAATGAAAATTTGCTCGCTATTAGCTGCATGGTATTTTTATCGATGGATTGTGCGCGCGGCGTCGTGACGTATAAATATGCGTTTTATAAAAATTTGCTCGCTCTCTGCATGCGGATAATTTTGTTTCTTTTTGTGTTTTTAACCAGAAATTTTTGTTGGCGTTTTTTGCCGTTGTTTTTTTATTGCATCTTAAAAATAATTTCTTGAGAGTTTTGAATTTGTATCGTGTCGTGTGCCTTTGTTGTTGTACGAATGTTTTTGTGGTTTTGCTAAAAACATGGTCGTTTCGGGCAAAAAAATGCGAAAACCGCCCTATTCTGCCACTAAAAATCAAAAAAATGGCGGATTTTTGCGGGTTTGCGGCGGTTTTTGCGCCTAAAATGCCCTATTTTGTTGTGTTTTTGTGGTTTTTATTAGAATTTTTGTGAAAATTCTATTGATTTGATTTTGCACTTGCGCCATGGGGTCGCAAAGTGGTATAATTTGCACCAAGGAAAGGATGTATTGGTGGGGCGGATAAAGTGTATTTTTGTTGCCTTGGTTGGCGTGTTCGCGGTGTGTGCCGCGCATGCGGATTCTTGTAATCCCGGTGAATATATGGTTTGTGATCCGGATCCCTATGATAATTCTTGTACGGATTGCGGGTGTGCAAGTTGCCTGGTTGGCCAGACCAGTGATGGGAGGGGTGTTGTTTATCGTTGCCCATATGAAACGGGCGACAGTGGTTGTCATGACGCCGGTTATTGTGCGGGATTTGACACTTGTCCCGATGATGTTCCGTTGGCTCAATATCGTAAATGCAAACCGGTAACAGATTGTGGTGGGGTTGGCGGTTGCACAGGCTATAAGCTTTGTAATATCGTTAATGGTGAAGAGGCGGGATTTTTTATTCCGGCCGATAATCAGGTGTGCCATTTAGAAGGTTCAACGTGTTATGCAAATGAACGGGCGTGCAATTTGTTTGATGTTTCCGCCGATGATTATGGTCAATGGAGTTGCCAAAAGTCCCACCAGACAGGAAATGCGCAATGGACCCCAAGTAAAAATGCGTGGGATACATCCTATTGTCATTGTTCTATGACAAATATGAATATTGATACAACACTGGGGACGACGGTGAAATGTCAAAACGCCAATGCGACGTATCGGGTTGCCGATGCGTATAAATACAATACCAAGAAAGTTACGGATCCCGTATATTATATTCCGGCAAAGCGCTATTGCGCGCGATGCTATCCGGGCTATGTGCCGCATTCGGTCAATCCGTTTAGTGTTTGGCAGGACGGTGGCGAAACATATTATTTGATTCAATATCCCAGTGGTGGTCAAGGCAATGGTTTGTATGGTGTTGTGGCGTGCGATAATTTGGTGGTCGCGCCGTACTATGCGGATGGGTGCGTAATAGATTGGACAAAACCATCCGGAACGGCGGCCCAGAACGCGTGTAAAATATCATGTGATACAGGGATGGAGACAGTTGAAAACGGTGCAACCGGCGCAAGCGATTGTGTGCCGGCTGGTGCGACCTATACCGATGCGACCGGAACGTTCCGATTGGGGTCGGATTCGGGTGTTTGTGGTAATTGATTAAAATAGAAAAACCGCCCTGCCCTTGGCATTGGCGGTTTTTCAGACCTTATACGATTTTATTTTGCGTTCGCCGGTTGAAACAATTCGGTCGCCTTTACGGCCTTTTCTTTCTGTTTCACGTGGGACAACATCGCGTCCAGGGCTTTGCGTTCAAAAATCATCCCGCGCAGCATATTAAGGGCGTTTTGATTTTTGTTATAAAATTCGAATATCTGTTTCGGATCTGGATAGCGTGCGGCCTCGGCCCAAATTGCCTGTTGCAGGTCATCGCGGGTCACTTCGACTTTATTCGCGGAACCCCATTCGGCCAAAATAAGGCCCAATTTCACGCGGCGTTCGGCGTCTTTGCGTTCCTGTTTTTCGTCAAATTTGCAATCGCCGTCACATTTGCCGTCACAGTGCGCGTGACGATGTTCGTGTTCGTTCCGCGCCATTTGCAATTCTTGTTCGACCACAACTTCGGGTAAATCCAGTTTCACTTTGTCGGCCAAAATATCCAGCAATTCGTTGCGCATTTCGGATTTTGCGGCCTCGACATATTGTTCATTCAGAATGTTGCGAATGTGTTCGCGTAATTTCTCGACCGTTTCTTGACCAATGGATTTCGCAAATTCATCGTTCAGTTCCGGCAAGATATGTTTGCGAACCTCGTGCACGACAACCGCAAAGCGTGCCGCCTTGCCGGCCAGGTTTTCTGCATGATAATCCTTGGGGAATTTTACATTAACGTCAAATTCGTCGCCCGCCTTGTGGCCAATAACCTGGTCTTCGAATCCTGGGATAAACGCGCCGGAACCCAAAACCAAGTGGTGCATTTTTGCGGCGCCGCCTTCGAACGCGGTGTCACCAATGTAACCGGTAAAGTCAATAACCGCGGTATCGCCGTTTTGTGCGACATAGTCCGCCGGTTGTTTTTCGGCGACGCTGCGTGTGCGGCGAATGTTTTCCAATGCTTTATCAACCTCGGCCTCGTCCAGGGTTGTTGTTTTTTTCGTAACCGTGAATTTTTCCAAATCAATTTCCGGCAAAGTCGGCAAAATATCAAATTCCAGTGTGTATTCGGCATCTGACCCGATTTCCCATTTCCCCAGGTCCGCGCGCGGTGCGCCCGCAAGGCGGATTTTCTTCTCGGTTGCATATTTTTCCAAATCGGCGTTCATCAGTTTATCAATGGCGTCCGCCATGGCCGATGCATTATATTTTTGGCGCAGGACGGAAAGTGGCACGTGGCCCTTGCGAAAACCGGGCATTTTAACATCTGCACCGTATTTATTCAAAACTTCGTCGGCGGCCGCCTGAATTTCGTCTGCGGTCAATGTGCCGGTCATAGAATAATGTAAATCTTTGATTTTTTCTTTTTTTATCATGATTTTCCCTTTGTCTAAGACGGATTTGCCGAGATAGTATACACGCTTTTTTTATTAATTCAACATATTTTGTGGTAATTATATGGCTACTCGACCCATTTTTGTAAAAGTATTGTATTTCTAGGTGTTTCAGAATATTATTATTTAACATTCAAATGTATTTATCAGATGAAAATGTGTTGAATGCTAGCAAAAAAATGAAAAATACCGATTTTTTGTGAAAAACGGTATTTTTTATTATTTTGGTGGCATAAACGCACCCAACGGTTCAAATAATCTATTAAATTTCTCTTTGTGGTGTTCCAAAAGTAAATCCTGAATTAGTTTTTGTTTTTTTACCGAATGAAACACTTTTCAATTTGAACTGTTTTATCATAGAATTAAAGAATTTCGCAATTTCTGCTGTATTTACTAATGTTGCGCCATGATTAGTGTGAACATATTCGCCGTTTGGGTCTTGAACTATCGCGTCATTACCAACTTCCAAACGCCACGTGTTTTCGGCGCCACTATGATAATATGGTGTAAAAACAGCCACAATATCTTTTCCAGAAAACAACTGCAAAACCTTTTCGTGGTCTTTGTTTTCTGCTACTTGGGTGGATGTATAATACACATCATCAAATCCAGGTATTTTATTTCCAAATTTCATATTTAAGCTCCGATTTTTTATCTATTATCTCTCCATTTCGCTGCAATTTGTTCTGCTTGTTGAGTATAGTCCGGTCCTGTTTTTTTCCATTTACCTTTGATTCCAGCCGCAGTCGCCTTTGTAAATTCTTCGGTTTTCTGGATAGACTGCACTTTTTTAAAAGCATTCCACAAAAGTTTTTCGTCTTCCGACATGTCTTCTTCTTTTTTATCCCCATTACTTACGTCTGAACGTGGATGCATATATAAAAGATTTGCTATCTTTTTTAAGACATCGCCATTTGAACAACCATTTTTAATAAAAGTTTCCATGGCTTTTTTATTACCACTAAAATATGCTGGTATGCATTCGTGGTAAAATTCACCCCATTCTGCTGTGTCAGCATTATTTTTAAATTGTTCTACGAATTCTGCAAAGACATCAAGTGGTATCTGACTATTTGCAAAAAGTTTACTTAACGCTTTAATATCTGTGTATGCATCACCTGGCATAATAAAACTCCTTTGTTGGTTTTGACATGATGATTATAATAAAACCAAGATTTAATTTGATACGGCTGTTAAACAACCTATAAAACAAGAAAACCGCGATTTTCGCGTTCTTTTAAAATCCGAAAGCATCATAAAACGGTTGATTTTTTAGTTTGGTTTAATTTCAACACTAAAAATCAAGTTCAAAACCACGCGTATTGTGGTGGTGCACGATTTTTAATTCATTTCAATAAATACGAATGAACAACCAAAAGGATTTTTTATGATTTATGCGTATTGTCGTGTGTCAACAACCCACCAAACCGAAGAAAACCAACGTTTTGTGATTGAAAAATTCGCGGACGAAAATAACATTAAAATTGACGTTTGGGTCAAAGAAACGATTTCAAGTGGCAAAAAACTATCGCAACGAAAACTAGGTAAATTGATTCCAAAGTTAAAATCTGGGGATATACTCATTACAACCGAAATATCGCGTCTAGCACGTAGTTTAATGGAGTTAATGGGTATATTACAGACCTGTCTTGAAAAAGAATGTCAAATTTGGACTTTGAAAGAAAATTTTAGATTAGGAACAGACGTTCAATCAAAAGTTTTAGCGTTCGCTTTTGGTTTATCGGCTGAATTATCAAAATCATTATTACAGGCGCGTGTTCGTGAAAGTTTGGCACGTTTAAAAGCAGACGGAAAGAAACTTGGACGACCATTTGGTTCAAAATCGCGTGAATTAAAACTAACAAAACACAAAAAACGGCTGGAATGGATGTTAAAACGTGGATTCAGTAAGCCAAAGATAGCCAAATTATTAGGTGTTCATAAATGCACAATCTATAATTATTTGAAAAAATCTGCCATTTCGGCAGATTCTGGTCATTCGATTTTGTAAAAAAACGCAAAAACCTAAGGACGTAAAATCATAAAAACCTTGAAATTCTACCAAAATAAACTATGTTTGTTTATATGAATAACAAGGTAATAACAATGAATTTTACGTCACAATATTTAAGTTTTAATGATAAGATACCTGAACACGACGATTTTTTGATTTTTCAAAAACAACCAGATTTCAGTTATAGCAGGACCAAAACATCTGCATACCATAATATACACACAGAATTGACCGAAGATTATTTTTGGTTGTATTCCAATTATGGTAATAAAAATCCGCGTCCAAAACAGGTAATAAATACAACCAGCGGTGTATCACATGATAATTTAAGAACAGCCGAAGAAGTCGAACCTACCGACCAACTGTTCGTATTATATAGTTTTAATGATAAAACGATGTATATTTCAAACGTTAACAGTAAAGGTTTTGTGTCTAATTTATTGATGGAAAAGATGGGTCTTGAAAGTATCAGTATAAAAAATATTTTTATGGACCGTGAACAATTTATTAACCAATTACAAGTATTAGACGAAATAAAATTCACATCTGTGGAACGTAATTTGTTTTCTGGCGTTAACAGTATTGGTGGTGCACTTATGGACAATTATGGTATAGAAGAACCGGAAGTTTTTACAGTTTCCGCAAAATATAAGACACCAATATCAAAAAAAGTTAAAAATATGCTGGACTTATTGTCTGGACAGAAAAAAGAAGGCAACTTAAAAAAACTAATCATAGTTGGACGAGACGACCAAAATGTTGAACAAGTTTTCAATGAAGAAGCATTTACCCAAAAAGTTGTCATATCTATTTCGGAAAATGACGAAGGGTTATTCGATCCAGAACAGGTAAAAAACAAATTATTAGAAAAAATAACCGAATAAAAGGTAAATAACATGCTATATAAAAAAGACAAATGGTATTTTTACAGTTTGTTTGTTGGGGCTGTATTGCTTGGTTCATTTTGTGAATTCAAACCAAAACCGGAACTTTATTCAGACCTTATAACATTTATATCAATTTTAATTGGTTTTCAAATAACTTCGTTTTCTATGATATTTACATCGAACGTGGTTAAAAATCTTTACAACATCAAAGATATTGAAAACAAATCTATCACATTAAAACACAGGTTAAAAAATTATTATAAATTTACGTTCAATTTAGCATTGATATCAATTGTGGCTATATTTGCTTTAAGCATGTTTAATTTCAATCAAATTTCAACTTGGTGGGGAAATATAAGTGTGTATTGGTTTAACAGATCTATCATATTTTCCATAATAGCATTGAATATATTTGCGAACTTTAAAACAATGAATTTTTTATATAAAATTTTCATCAAAGATAACGATAAACACGAACATTAAACTCAATAAAACTATATAATTTGAAATCCGCCAAATGGCGGATTGTTAACTTTCAAATTGGGCTAATAATTGTTCCAATTCATCGTGTTCCGTCACTGGTGGCAGATCTAATTCTTTGGTATAATCCAAAAAATGTGGTCTGTGTTTTGACCTGCCGTCTGAATAGACTATGTTCGCCAGTTCATAATCGTTATGATTGGTTTCCACAAATTTCAGATTTGGAATATGCGCCAAATTGTCTCTATCAAATAAATACGGCCATTTTGCTTTAATTTGTGACAACGACTTGATTTTTGGGTTTTGTTTTTCCCAATCCATTTCTTCATCAACTTGGTCTTCAAATAATGGAACTGGTAAAACTTCTGGTTTGTCGCCAACAATCATAACCATCACAATACCGTTTGTTAATAATCTCATAGTTTTCACCTTTGGTTTTGTTATCTATATCCGGACATTCCGCTAAAAAATCGTTTTAGACAACAGTTTTTTCTTGGTTTTTATCTGCGAAAATCCGCGATTTTTTAATTTTTTTATATTGTCTTTCAATGGTATTTACGAATTTTTTTAAAAAATTGAAAAAACATTTTGTAGTCGCGTTCAAGATGATGAATACTATCAACAAAGGAAAGGAGAAAAATATGAAAAAAACATAAGAAACCGAAAGGATAAAATATGAAATTAGACTTTAAAAAAATTCTAAATAGAAAACAGCAAGTAATCCCTGGAACATGGGCAGATGTAAAACAAAAATATAATACTGAACAAAAATGTGAAAAGTTATTTTTATCACATTTATGGCCTGATGGAATTGAATGTCCGAAATGTGGTTATTTCAATCAAATAACCAACAAAATACACACAGGAATTCAAAAACAAAGTGTTGAATTCAAGTGTGCAAAATGTCACAAGAAAATTATCAGACAAACCAACTGTGTTTTTACTGGGTCACCACACACTTTTCAGACGTGGTTAGAAGCGATTTATAGAGTTCCAATAAAAGAAAAATCCACTTCTTCCCAACAATTACAGGAAGAATTGGGAATTTATCAACCAAGCGCGTGGGAATTGATTTTAAGAATTGCCCAACTTGCTAAACAACAAGATATAACGTTAAATGGGACGGTTGAAATTGACGAATGGTATGATAACAGCGACCCAAGATATAAACACGATTATCAACAATCTATATACGGTAGCGACAAAGGTATTATTGGTGAATCTGTTCCGATTATGGGTGGTGTTCAAAGGGCAATTACAGATATAGACGAAAACGGTAAAAAAGTTGTGATACAACCTGCACAATATGTTTTTAAACAGTTAAAACTTCGTGGAGACCGTTCAGTTGCGTCACAACACATATCAGAGTTTAGAGACCAATATATACCAGACCATGAAAACGTGAATTTTTTGACATACGATGCAAAAATATACACGACAAAGGGGTTGCTCAAACACCATAAAGCCGTCAAACACAATGTAAAAAACGATGAAACAGAAGAATCTGATAATAATCAACAAAATCAAACCAAACAAGAAAAAACGCCACATTGTGCAAAATACGTTGATGAGGACGGAAATCATACGAATAACGTGGAAGGATTGTTTTCCAGAGTTTCAAAATATAAAAAGGGAACTCATAATTTATTATCACCAAAATATGAACAAATGTATTTAGATATGCAGATGTTTCGTGAAAATAACAGACACCTAACCACAGAAGAAAAAATTCACAAATATCTATCATATTTGCCAATGGTTCCACATGTAAATATAGATGACCTTATTGGTGACGAACCAACAGGATTTTTAAAGAAAACAACACGATTTGCGTGTAAGGACCATCCAAATTTGATGAAAGAATTAAATGATGTTCCAATTGAAAAAGTCGTTTACAGAAATGATTTTCTGAAAATGGTTCAAGATATAGGTATGGATTTGGCAGGTCCAAATGCTGAAAAAACATTGGAAAGATTGTATATGCGTCAAGCAATGAAACAAGTGTTGCCAGAATTCGTGGAATTAGCCAAAAATATGGATGAAGCCACACAGGCGGAATTTTATGAACATATTTTGAATGAATTGACAGAAATACCTTGGGATGAAAGATATTGGTTTATAAATAACGATTTGAAAAACAGGTTAGATATTGGCGAAATCGTTCATTCTGATAAAAATGTTCCTGGTGAACCAGAACAATTTAAACAACGAATGACGGCTAGAAAACAACGGGAAAACGCGAAAAAAAGACGTCAAGAAAAGAAAGAAAACGAAAAGAAAAAATCCGAAGAAAAATCCTAAAAAATCGTTGTCTTCCAATAAAAAATAGCGGACCGTTATAGTGTAAAAACAAAAGGATTTATACTATGGCGTTTCAAAGTATTCATAAGTTAATGCAAGAATACAACACAGAAGATAAATGTCGCGAATGGTTCGTTCATCATCGTTGGCCTAACGGTGTTGAATGTCCATTCTGCGGTAATAAAGACGGTCAAAAAACGATTTGTCGTTTAACCAAAGGTGCTGAAAAAGGCTGTTTTCTGTGTCGTGCTTGCAAAAAGAAATTTTCAGTTCGGAATAATTCATTTATGGGTAAATCACGTATTCCATATTCTAAATGGTTAATGGCGATTTATTTCGTTATCAACCATAAACGCGGTATTTCGTCTTTACAACTGGCGCGTAATATCGGTGTCACCCAATCAACAGCATGGTTTATGGCTCAACGTATATTCAATATCGTAAATTCAGATAATGCTGTTTTGAATGGTATTGTTGAAATGGACGAAGTTTATATCGGTGGTGCTGAAAAAAACAAACGTCCAGACAGACGCGTCAATAATTCAAACAAGTATCTTAACGATAAAATGTCTGTTTTGGGTATGTTGGAACGTGGCGGAAAAGTTATTTTACGTCAATACGAAGGCAAACAATATAAATACATGGAACCAGTTATTGAACATCATATCGGTAAAAACGCGACAGTATATACTGACGAAAGTCCACTTTATAAAGGCGGAATAAATGGTCGTCAGCATAATTGCGTAAATCACAGTAAAGGTATTTATGGAATCGGCAGTATCACAACGAACAGGATTGAGGGTATGTTTTCACAGTTAAAACGTATGATTTTGGGTATTCACGTGTTCGTGACACGTGGACACTTTAAACGTTATGCTGATATGTTCAGTTTCAGAATGGACACGCGTGAATTGACTGAATACGAACGTTTAGATTTGTTAATGACACAAGTCAACGGAACACGTATCAAATTTGACGAAATATCGTGTCATGGTAATCCAGGAACGAAAAAATGGTTTCCACACTACGGAAGCAAAAGAAAAATTGTTTTATAACCGAAAGGATTTAAAATGGGAACAGCAGTTCAAATGGGTGATGAAATAGTCGTGTCAAATTCAATCGGAAGTGTGACACGAAAATTCAAAGGACGTTTAATCAGTTATATTAACGGAATCTTGACCTATGTGCCATTCAATGGCGGTTTATGTTCAATGTATGTTGGATTATAAAATCTGTGCGATAATATGCCGCCAAACTCATAAAAAGCACCATTTTCTTACGAAAACTGGTGTTTTTTAATTCCTTTGCCAGCATGTGTGCAAATATTATAAAAACATTTTGTAGTTCAGATTTGATTATGATAAATTCGTATGGGAATATTTTTTCAAAAATCATGTGATAACCATAAAAATGTTTTCTCGTAAATTGTTGAAAAAATATTTTTTTGATATTTAATAGAGTTTTTGCTTTGTTTGTTCAGTAAAAACAATATGTTATATGTGTTCAAACACAATATTTAAACTACAACGAGTCGAGTAGCCATATAATTACCTATTTTGTGGTTTTCCCCTTGACCCCAAAAAAGGATTTTTGATAGAATAAGAATTGAACCAGGGTGGGAGCCCGCGGTTCGGGGCTGTGACAAGCCTGTGCCAGTTCGACGCAGGAAGGTTTTCCGTGTGCCGTGAAATATTCCCCGATATTTCGTCGGGGTGCCGATGGTTATAATGCGCTGTCAAAAGGCCTATCGGAATCACTTAACTGGTATGATTTGTCAACGCCCCGACCGTCAGGATTCCTGGCGGTTTTTAAAACCCCAAAAGTCCCCTTCACATTGTGAAGGGGTGGCACACGAAGTGTGGCGGGGTAGACCAAGGAGGAAAAATATGAGAAAATTTTTAATATTGGTAATCTGTGCAATTTTTGCCCTGCCCGCGTTCGCGGCGGGTGAAAATGTCGCGACCAGCAAGGCCTTTGTTGACACCGCCGTTGCACAAAAACAGGATAAAATTTCCGCAAATTCCGGCACGGCCCAGGTTTTAACCAACACCGGTTCCGCCGGCACCGTCGGAACAAAAGATGTCTATGATTCGTCCGCCGCATATGCAAATCAAACAACGGCCCTGGTCGACGCACAAAATATGAACGCCGCCGTGCAGGCCGCCATCGACACAGAATTCGAATGTATTCAATACGATTCAAACAATGAATGTTTATTGGTGCGGGTGGTCGCCCCGGCCCAATTGCCAAGTGGTTACACCGCATTAAGATATATCGAAAGCACCGGAACACAGTATATCGACCTTGGGATGCCAATTGGGTCCACCGAAAATATAACGGCGAAATTTGTATATTTGAATAGCGTTGGAAGTGGATGGTTCGGGGCCGCCGACGGGACCGATTGGCGGTCACCAAGATTCACGTTTTCATACCCTAGCGGCTACCCGTCAACATTCATGATATATTCCACCGCAAATACAAATTTAAACGCAATGTATTATTACGCTGGATCCCCATGTGCTATTGGAACACCATATATAATCAATTGGTATGGAAATCCATATAAAACCGCACAATTGTATCCAAATATAAGTTGGGAGGTTACATATCACGAAGTTTATACCCCAACCAGAAATGCGTATTTGTTTTACGTAAATTATCCTGGTTTTGAAATTTCTGCAACTACACGCAGTATGCGAATTTATTATTTTCGGGTAGAGGGAAAATTGGACCTGATTCCGGCGCGGCGTGATAGTGATGGCGAATTGGGGATGTATGATTTGGTGTCGGGAACATTCCTTACAAATTCTGGCACCGGTAATTTCATCGCCGGCCCGATGATATATATGCCATCCGGAAATTAAAGTCTTGCGCGGGCGCGAAAATCCGGCTATAATTCCAATATGATATATACCGATGCACATTGTCATATAGCGCCCGGTGCCGAAGTTCCGGAAATTGCGTGTCGCGTCTTTGACGCCGCGCGGCCGGCCGATTGGGAAAACGCAATTGATATTGCCGAACGTGACGATGACAAAAACTTTGCCGCGATTGGTATTCACCCATGGTATATTGCGGATGCCGAACCCGATTTTGCAACCACTATGGCGGACATTTTGGCGGCGCATCCGAATATGATGGTTGGGGAAATCGGCGTTGATAAATTTCATCCAAACATGCCGCGTCAGTTGGAAACCTTGGTAACCCAGTTGGAAATTGCCGCACGATTTCGGCGGCCGATTCATTTGCACTGTGTTGGTGCGTGGGACAAAGTTTTGCATATATTCCGCGAACATGAACGCGCCATGCCCCCCACCGTTGTGGCGCATAGTTTTTCGGGTGACGTGAATCAAATTCAGACAATGGCCGACAAATACAATATGTATTTTTCATATTCCGTTGCGCACGCGGATGGCGATATGACGGCACGTATATCCGCCACGCCAATGGATAGGATTTTGGCCGAAACCGATAGTTTTAACCCGTTGGACGAAATTTCGGAATTGGACGCGATTGTAAATATGATTGCGGGCCTGGGTGGGCGTGACGTGGACGAGGTTGCCGAACAAATCTATCAAAATATTCAAAGGATTATAAGTTATGTCCGACCGATTGGTTAGAACCCGCGCATTATTGGGTGATGAAAAAATCAAAAAATTATGGGACGCCACCGTTATGGTTTTCGGGTGCGGTGCGGTTGGTTCTTTTGCGATTGAATCTTTGGCACGATCGGGTGTTGGAAATATAATTTTATTGGACTTTGACGTGGTCGAAGAATCAAATATAAATCGCCAAATTTTTGCGGTCGAATCAACACTGGGGCGCAAGAAAGTTGACGTTGCCCGGGAACGAATTGCCGATATTAATCCGAATATAAATGTGACCACGTTCGATGTGTTTTTTGATGAAAATAGTGCCCTGCCCGTGCGGCCGGATTTTGTGATTGATGCGATTGATACGGTCAAATCTAAATTGGCAATTTATCGTTGGTGCAAACAAAATAAAATACCGTTTATATCGTCTATGGGCGCGGCGCGCAAAACCGACCCGACCAAGATAAAAATCGATAAGATTTCCAAGACTTTTGCGTGTCCTTTGGCGGCGACAATTCGCCGGATGGTCCGGAATGAACGTATTGGGGATTTCCCGGTTGTTTTTTCGACCGAAACGCCGGTGCCACACAAATCGCCGGTCAAAGACTTTGGTTCGATTATAACCGTGACCGGCGCGTTTGGGTTATTTATGGCAAATTATGCAATCAAGAAAATAACCGCGTAAAAAATCACCCCGCATTTGCGGGGCAATCACTTTGCTTTATTTAACGACTTATTTTTCATTGATACCGAATTCTTGCGCGAAACGCCCAATCAAAGCCTTGGTATATTCCCACGCATCTTCGGCATCGGCCGCGTTCTGGTCCGCCGCGCGTTTTGCTTTTGTTGCGGCATCAAACGCGTTGCGGTCTTGTTTTTCTTGTTCTTTACACGCGTTCAATATTTGAACCTGGATTTCTTTGACGCGTGCCGCGGCCGCTTTGATTTCGGCATTGGCCGGCGAGAGTTCTTGCAAAGCGTCGTCTATGCCATAGCCAGGCTTTTGAACACGGTACAATATGGCGTCATATTTCTGTTCCGCCTGGTTTTGTTCTGCCTGGGCCTGTTTCAACTGGTCCAGCAAGGATTTTAAAATCTGATCGAACGTGCGCAGTTCTTGAACGTTTTTCGGCGTCGAAATCGGCAACACGTATTTTTTTGCTTTGTCGGTCGATTCCGCCGGTTTGGCGTTCGGTTTGTCGACCACCACCAATTTTACGGTTTTGGCCGTTTTTTTGGCCCGTTTGTTCGATTTATTGGCTGGACGGCCTCTTTTGCGTTCACCACCGAACAAAGCAATAAATTGGTCAACGAATTCAATCTTGACGGCCGATTTGTCGCCCGGTTTTTGGGTAGAAATGAACCAGTTTTTAACCTCTTCCATACGTTCGGGTGTTGCTTTTTTCAAAAACACGTCCATCCGAAAGCGTAAAGCTTTGGTGGCCAACCCCATTTTAGGTGCCAAATCCGAAATTTTAACCGCTTTATTCGGATCAAAGCGTTTGGTTTTGGTGCGTTTTTCGGCCTTTGGTTTTTTAGCGAAAACCAAAGCGCGCAGATTCTGAAAATCTTCAAAATATTCGGCATAGAACCCCCGGCGGGTTGGTGTAAAATACTTTTCGACCTCTGGGAATTTCTTTTTTATGGCATATTTTATGACGGTGACTTTTTTGCACTTTTGTTGATCGTTTTCGCCGTTCAGTCCCATTTTGTCGGCCAATTGCACGATTGTCCATACGTCTTTTGAAGTTTTTACAACATGCATTTCATCGATTAATTTTTTTAATTCTTCAAAGTGCGCCATATTGAAAAGTTTTCCGTCACTGCCGTGGCATTCGAACCATTTTTCGATTTCCGAATGGGTTTTGCTTAATTTATATTTGGTTTTATAAAATTGACCGATGTTTTCAAAACCCAATGCGACATACAATTCTTCGTATGTCACCCATTGTTTGGCAATTGGCACAACGCGTTCAAAATTGTCGACCGCGTCACCCCAACGGTTCAATTCTGCGACCGCATTATCCCAGCGTTCTGCAACAATACCGTACAGAGCCATTGATTTTTGATTGGCCGCCCGTTCAATCCCAAGGCGTGACGACTGTTCGTATTTCCGTGCCCGAGAATTTGCCAAGCCTTTTTCAAGCGCTTCCGTATCTGGACGCAAGCGTTGTTTCGCGGCTTGGATGCTTTTTTGCAAGATTTTAATATCTGCATCGGACATTTTGTTCAAAATATCGGAGCAATTGACACCGTCCAACGCGATGGATATCGCGTGCATCGCATAAAAACATCTTACATTGTGATCGTCTGTCACTTGGCTCAGATTTTTTATTGTTTCCGGTTTGGTGATAAGGTCCAATGCGATATTTTTGTTAAACTGTTTCTTTTTAGCGTTCCATGCGCCCAACAAATTCGCAACAAATTCGGAATCTTGTTTGGAAATTGCCAAAAGTTTATCCTCGGCGCTTTTTTGAACACGTTCACTCTGTTTTGTCATATTTGCCCCCATATTTTTGGTTTCTCTATGCTATATTTATAATACAAAAAACATATATTGTCAAGTGTTTTAAGTGAAAAACATCTACAAAAATCTGTTTGGGGCGTAAATTTAGCGTGACCGAATGTTGATTTTTTGCTTTAATTTATTGAAATCAGTATAAAAATTCTGCGCGTCGGCCAATTGGGCAACAATATCGAAACTGGTCCCAATGCGCGAGATATCGTGGGCATCGTCTGTCACCAAAACCGGAACGCCGGCCGTCGTTATTTGTTCGATTTTCCGGGCGCGCGTGCCAATTTGGCCATAATTCCGATTTCCCATCAGGGCGGTGTTTATCTCGACCGGCATATTATTTTGGGCCAGCGCGCGTAGCGCGGCGTCTTCTATATCATCGGCATATTGGCCAACCTTGCGCGGCAAATCAAAGTGTGCAACCCAATTAAACCGGAAACCCATGTTGCGCCAGTCGATTTCCGCCATTTTCATCAAATTTTGATAATATTCGCGTAACATTTGCCGTGCCACGCGTGGGGTTGCGTTTTTTATATCATGCACATTCAGTACGCCATCCGCGCCCAAGTCCAAGAAGTGCAGCGCGCCAATAATATAGTCCGGATTCAGCCGCCGCACCGCGTAGTTTACCGTATCCGCCCATTCGGGGTATTGAAACCAATCCATCTCCATTCCGCACAGTATGTTCATATCTGGGTATTTTTCGCGTAATGTCCGCACAGTATCATAGTGTGGCGCAAATTTCGCAATCGCGTCTTCGACGTTATCATTATATATATTCGCATATCCGCCACGCACGGCGTATTCATACATTTTTGACTTTTTGATTTCGGGATGCACAATAAAGTGATTTGAAAAACCAATGGTTCGGAATCCGCCCGCCCGCGCGGCATCGACCATTTCGGCAACGGTATTTTTGCCATCAAATCCGATTGTGTGCGTATGTAAAGTATAATTTACCTTCATTTGCAATCCTTTTGTGTACGGGTATAAGTATGCGCCCCACCCCGCCCACATGTCAAATGAATAAATATAACTTGCGTTTGACAAAAAAAGGCGTATAATGCGAACCATTCGGGGCGTAGCTCAGTCTGGTAGAGTGCTTGCTTTGGGAGCAAGATGTCGTAGGTTCGAATCCTGTCGCCCCGACCATAAAATAAGAATGTCGCCAAGGGCGGCATTATTATTTTATCGCCGCGCAGCGGCGTGGATTTGAACCGTAGGTTCGAAACCAAGTAGATTTCACAAGTGTAACGCAGTGAAATCGTCACGGGTTGCGCGCAGTGTCGGCAAAGCCGACCGAGCGAATCCTGTCGCCCCGACCATAAAATTCAAACCGACCTTTATGGGCGGTTTTTTGTTTGGTTTTCAATATTTTCACCGAGTTCGAAACTTCACTTTTTTAAAAGTGTTACTTTTAGCTCATTTTCGAACTCTTTAAATAGAATTGTATTGAAAATATCGAAATATCGGTTATTATACCAGACAAAAACAAAAAGGATTATCAGATGGAATGCTATAAACTTAAAGATACAGATGTAAGAAAAGCAGATTTAAGAGATAAAGAATGGATAAACCTGAATAATGTGACAGGCCTGGGCAATACACCGGATTTTTCACAAATTGCTCCAAATGCAAAAAAAATTGAATTGGAACACGCAGAAATCCGCGATATTTATTTTGGTCCAAATGTGCAAGAAATATACCTGTGGTCTATTAAGGGACTGAAACATATAGATTTTTCACAAATCGCACCAAATGCGAAAAAAATCCATTTGGGAGATGTATTTATTGAACCGAAAGATATAAAATGTAGTCTAAAAGTGAAAGAATTTGCTATAGATACACAAATGGTATTAAAACAAGCAATGGACTTTTCAAAAATCGCACCAAATGCAACAAAAATTACCATGATGCATTACGGTTTAAAGGATATACCTAGTATAAACTTTGGTCCGGTTGTTTCAGAAATATCTTTAGAATTCACGCAGAATCCTTTTTGGGCTGTTAAAGCAGACTTTTCAAAAATCGCACCAAACGCAACAAAAATTAGTTTAGCAAACTCTTGTAATTTTGGTGCAATCGGATGGATATGGTTTGGTCCGAAAGTCCAAGAGATAGATATGCACAACAACCACTTACCGTCATGCTTGAATTTTGAAACAATTGCACCAAATGCAAAACTAATTAATTTAGAGAACACACATATCCCTAATCGTGCACGAATTTCTGCACCCGTTACAACAAAACTTCTTATGGGTGGCACCCCTGGTCCAACGTCATTCGAGATAGGAAAAGATGTAATTAAAATGTATTGGGATCGTCAAAGATAATCTTTCATCTCTTCAATCTCTCTCTTCCAATCTTCAAAATCTCAGTTCGCAAACCGTCACGACAGCCCGAAAATTTGATTTTTAAAACAAAAACTGCCATTTTTGAACTTTTTATGATATAATTCTGAGTGTATTTAAATGGGAAATTCAATAATGCGGTTAAAATGGAAACAAAAAGATATAAAAGACGATTTAGAATTTATCTTGTTTTTACAACAAGATAACAAACCGGATTGGTGGTCTAAACGGCTTTTTGAAGCATACCCATCATTAGATTATGAATATGCAAGAAAATTGCCAGAATCTGACCGATTGGATTATATAAAAAATGAAATGGAAAAATTGGCAATTGTATATTCTGATGATATAAAAAATTCTATAAAAATGTTCACGGAAACTTGGGGGCCAGTAGATAAGAAATTAAATCTGGTATATTCGTCGGTCTTTGGGTTCGATTGCACAGAAATTTTGAATGACATGGTCGGGTTTGTTGGATTGGACCCGGTTTGTCCACGTGATGTGCAACGACATACTTTTGATGTGTTTTATAGATTTTCACCGGAATATGCTGTATCAACTGCTTTACACGAAATAACTCATTTTGTTTGGTTTTATTTTTGGCAAAAACACTTTAACGACGACTCTGCGGGTTACGATTCACCAAATTTAAAATGGATTTTGTCTGAAATAGTCGTTGAAACAATAATTCGAAATTCGCAAATAAATGATTTAATTGAACAACCCAAATATATCGCATATTCGTATTTTTATGATATGACAATAAATGATGAGTTGATATTTGATACAATGAAAAAATTATACCTGGGTCGCAAAGATATTTATGATTTTATGGAAAAATCATACAATTGGATTAAAAACAACGAACCAGAATTACGCGAAAAGATAGCAAAGGCAGAGAAATAACAAATTATTTATTAAATGCCAAATTCTTAGCCTTTGCCAAAATTTGCGGGTCCAATTTTTTAGAATCGGGTTTATACAATCTGAATTTACTTTTATCTTTGGTGATTTCTTGCCACACATCCAAAGCATCGTTTTTGAATTTCTTGGTATAATCCGCATAAAATTTTATTGAAAACACTAAAATATCTATTATTCTATCCCATAGAAATAAAAAAGGATTATCATATGGAACGCTATTATTTAAACTATCCAGATATGAGAAAAATTAAAAACAAGGACTTAAAAGACAAAGAATGGGTAAGTTTATACCACCCAAAAGGTCTGGGCGACAAACCGGATTTTTCGATAATCGCCCCGAACGCGAAAAAAATTGAATTGGGCGATGTCAAGATAACCGATATTAATTTTGGGCCAAATGTTGAGGCAATAGAAATGTATAGCATATCGGGGATTGACTATATTGATTTCGCCAAGGCCGCCCCAAACGCAAAAGATATAAGATTAACAGGTTTTTATGTTCAAAACCCCGGTCAGTTAAAATTTGGTTCAAAACTGGAAGATTTGCGATTGAATGACAATGTAATAGCATCCGGCGAATGGGACTTTGCAAAGATTGCGCCAACCGCCAAACGAATTGCCCTAAAGGGTTATTGGTTTGATAAGGTTTCTTTTTTAGGCTTTGGGCCAAATTTGCAAGAATTATATCTGATTGAAACTATGTATCCTTTTCACGGTCAAGATATTGTGGATTTTAGGAAAATCGCGCCAAACGTAAAAACGGTTAGTTTCCATCGTTCAACATTGGGAAATGTGTTTTTGTGGTTTGGGAATAATGTGGAAGATATAGATTTATCCGAAACAATGGACACCCCATGCATTCAATTTGAAGAACGTGCACCAAACGCAAAGAAAATAAATTTGTACAATGCGCGCATTGATACATATTCCCGGGTTTCGGCCCCCCTTAGCGCGGAAGTCATCATCGGGGGCAGAAATGTGGGAATGTCATTGGCAATCAAAAACGGCCTGCAAATAGTGCGTCGTATGGACAGATAAGTTTTTGTGTTTGATAATATTCAATATTTAGGTTAAAATTCATACCAATTAGAGGATTTTCTATGAAGCGTTATATTGAATATTTAAGACATTTTCTGTCCGGGAATCAACCCCGGGGGATTAAATTCAGAACAAAAATGGCCATCGTTTTGACTTTGGTCGTCTTGGTCATAGAAATTGTGGCATATTGCACGTATTGGGATTCTATTCCGGATATAATTAAATATGATTACGATTTTTCCGGCGTGCCCAACAATATTTGCGGGAAAAAATGGATATGGTACAACCTGGTATTTCAGATATTTATTTGCGCCGGCGTATTTATAGTGAAACATTTATCGTACAAAATAAAGCGGGTTCATAATATCGTCTATGATAACAATGATAAATTAATTCCGATAATGGATAAACGATTTTCCATGTTTGCGTGGGAAACGGCGATGTTGTTTGTGACGACCGAGCAAGGCTATCTTTTCGCCCTTACCGGTATTTTTGGGGATTGTATGTGTGATGATATCGTAACGGTAATATTCCTGTTTTGGCAGATTTTACTTGTTATAGAATTTTGCGCGGATTTAAAGATATTAAAGAAAAGGCTTTCCGGCGCATAAATTTTTTCCTTATTTATCGCCGGTATTGCGCCCATTGATAAGGTAACTTCAAACGTCACCTTGGTAATTGGATAGTGGTTAGTGATTTCTGGAATCATCACGCAATTATGAAATAATTCCAGATTATACTAACCACTAACACTAGCCACTTTTCTACATTTCCCGTGGGATATTTAGGCCCATTAAATCCAATGTTTTTGTTAAAACGTCCACGGCAATTCGGACCAGGCCAAGGCGCATTTCACGCGTTTCCGCCGGAATATCATCACGCAATATTGGACAGTTGTGATAGAATGTATTTATCGATTGACATAAATCGTATGCATAGTTTGCAACCAAATCCGTTGCACGCGATTCAAATGCCGATTGAATGGTCCTATCAAAATCCAATAATTCCATAATCAGATTACGTTCATCCGGTTCCAACTTTGCATTTGTTGGTGTCTTGAAATTGCCCGCACGGCGCAGCACAGAGTTCAAACGCACCGCCGTGTATAATATATACGGACCGGTGCGACCTTCGAACGAAGTAATCTGGGCCGGGTCAAATATATAATCCGCCCGCAGGTCGTGTGATAAATCGTTAAACTTTAATGCCGCCAATGCAATCATATCGATTGTTTCGTCGTCTAGTTTCTTGCCAGATTCTGTGACGCGGTCGCGTGCCGCGGCACCAACCATTTCAATAACATCATTCAATCCCGCCGCGTTCCCATCACGGGTTTTAAATGGTTTGCCATCGGCGCCGTTGATTGTGCCATAACCAATGTGTTCCAATGCGTCCGCCGGAAACATATTTAACAATTCGGCAACCCGGAACAGTTGTTCAAAGTGCAACGATTGTCTTTTGTCGGTTAAATAAATTACTTTGTCCGGATTGTCCGTGATTTTACGATAGTATAACGCCATAATATCAGTTGCGTCGTATGGAACGGCGCCACGCGAATTATAAAACATAACCGGTGGCATAGGCTTATTATCGGTATCGCGTTTTACAACAATTACTTCGGCACCGTCACTTTTGATCAACAGGTTTTTGTCGCGAATAATTTTTTCAACCGGTGCAGTATACTTTGCCGCGTTGCGTTCCCCAAGGTCATTATCAAATGGAATTATGTTTAATAATCTAACGGTCCGATTCATAGATGCCAACGAAATCGGCATAAAAATGTTATACAAGGCATTATATCCCGCATGGCCTTGCTGTAATTTTGCAGTAATGATTTGTGCGTGTTCCAAAAAATCGTTATCTATTTTTGCCAATGCCGCCGCAGATGGATAATATGTGTCTAATTCAACGGGGTCAAATGTGTATTTCGAATAATCGGCATTTGCGTCAAAATCGTCTTGAAAAAATGGCCAATCTGGGTGTAATTTTTCAATCCAGGCAATCACGAATCCCATTGAACGGCCCCAATCACCCATGTGATTGTAAGAAATCATTTTGTGTCCCAAACTGCGGCCAAGGCGATACAACATATCACCAACAATAGATGTTCGCATGTGTCCAATGTGCAATGATTTTGCAACATTGTATGCGCCATAGTCCATGTCTATGACCATGGGTTTGGTCGTCGGGGTGATTTCGGACGCAGTTTGCGCGGCGCGCCACAGAAAATCGTCCCGAATTTTAATGTTGATAAAACCCGGCCCAGCAACGGATGCGGATTCTACAAAATCCAAACCTTCGATTTTGGGTAAAATTTCGCCCGCCAATTCGCGTGGGTTTTTGCCCGCCGATTTTGCCATAACCATTGCCGCGTTTGTCGAAAAATCGCCAAATTCACGGTTGCGCGGAATTTCCAACTTGGCCCCGAAACCCAATTTTTCGTTTAATTTATCAGATACATATTTATACAGATTCATTTTTATCCCCGTGATTTATATTGTTAAATTGGTAATACCACGCGTACGCGCAGGCCGCCCAGTTCGCTGTCTTCCAAGAATATTTGGCCGCCATGGTTTTCGATTGCAGTTTTCGCAATGGACAGCCCCAGCCCCGTTCCACCGGTGTTCGCACCCCTTGCGTCATCCAGCCGGACAAATGGGCGCATCGCTTCGGCCTTTTTATTGTCGGGAATGCCCGGGCCATCGTCTTCGATTATAATTGTCGTGTCTTCGGTGCCGTCAATTTCGGTTATTCTTATAATCTTGTGCGCATAGCGTGCCGCGTTTTCGATTATATTACTAAAGGCCTGGGCCAATGCCATAGGACGCGCATAAAACTGGACCGGGACCTCTGGGAAATTGGTCAGAATTCGTTTGTCGGGTGCCGCGTCGCGCGCAATACGCAACAACATAGGCGGCAATTCTGTCGATTGTTCGATTTCCGGCATTTCACCGCGCGCGAACGCCAGGTATCCGGTTATCATTGCGCTCATGCGGTCAATGTCGGTCAGTAACGCATTTTTGTCTGCGCTGTCTGTTTCAATGGCAAGACGCATCCGCGCAAGTGGCGATTTCAAATCGTGACTGACCGCGTTCAGCATATCTGTGCGGGTTCGATTGTATCGGTCAAGTCGTTCTTTCATTGTTATCATCGCGGTCGCGGCGTCGCGTATTTCACGTGACCCGGTTGGCACGAAACCCGGCGCATCCAACCCACGCCCGAAACGATTTGCCGCATGTGCGATGCGACGGATACTGCGATTATGCAATATTATGAACGGCGAAACCAATGCGGATACAATTAAAATTGCGCCGATAAGCCATATTATAAATACTTCCGTACTGGTGGAATAAATGCGATAAAGACTCGCGCCAAATGTTACAATTTTTCCGTTTTGTGTTGGAATATCGATGGAGATAAGGCGTGGCGCTCGGTCGATATAAATATCCGCGGAACGTTTAAGGCGTTTCGATAATTCGTTGGCCAATAATCCCGCCTCACGCGAAGAATTGTCATTGTCTTTTGGCCGGTCCAGTTTATCATGAACCGAGAAATTGATTCCAATATCGTTCGCCATTGATTCTGCGGCGTTTGTGTTTCCGGAATCCATGAAATTCATTATTGTCACAATTTCCCCGGCCAGTGTACGTGCCAAAGTCGCATGCACGCGCGCCCAATGGTTACCAAAAAACACGTTCGCAATAATCACCTGGGCCACAACCAGGGGGACCAGTATCAATAAAATCGTGCGACTAAAAAAACTGCGTGGAATCAATCTCATGTATTTATTCCTTTGTTGTTTCGCGGCCCGTTGTTGAACATACCAATTTGTAACCACGACTGCGTATGGTTATGATGTCCAGATTTGATAATACACTATTTATTTTTCCGCGCAAGCGTTTTGCAACCATTGGTGCCGCCGCGACAATATTACCGACCGGACATGTTAAATTGGTTAACAATTTCTTTTCTTCGCCCGAAAGCGTCAATATGCGCATTTCTCCGTCGGGCGATTTAACAAAAAACTCGTTTTCGTTCAGAATCAATCCGTCGGGCATTTGCGGCGCATTTTCTATGTTGTGGCGCGTGATATTGTTAAGACGCAGTATCAATTCTTGTAATTTGAACGGTTTGGCCAAGTAATCATCGGCCCCGCCGGTCAATCCCGCAATTGCATTTTCGGCCCCGCCCATCGCGGTCAACATTATTGTTGGCGTATTATTTCCCGCCGCACGCAAATTTTTAAGAAATGTTAGGCCATCCATTCCCGTCATCATTCGGTCCAGAATAATCGCGTCAACCGTTATGCGGGCCAGTATTTCGGCGCCTTCTTCGGCGCTGCGTGCGCCAATAACATTAAAACCGGCCATACGCAACCCGCGCGCAAGCGTGCCGCGTAACATATCATCGTCGTCAATAATAATAATCGTTTTATTCATCCAAATGGGCCCTTTGTGTTATCTTAGGCGCATTTTGTGCCAATTTCAAGCCCGATGCATAAAATGTGTATTTATTTTTGTAACGGTTCGACCGCATATTCGCCCGGCTGGATTGTCTGGATAAGGTTGTCGTTTTCGTCAACCGCCGCACGGAACTGCATCCCGCCCGTTGTGAATTCGGTCTTGAACAGTGCGTAACCCGTCCCGCCCCCGGTGGTTGGTCCCTGGGTGCCCAATGAATAATATCCGCCCAGAATGCCATAGTCCAAATCAATGTAATCCAGATTTACCAACAGTGATACATTGCTGAACCCGTCACTGGTCATATTGCATGCGAATTCCCGATTCGATAATGTTGCCGATGCATTGTTCGGTATAACAATATCCATAATTGTGGGTTCGCATACGCGGCTTATACCGTTTACCAGCATTTCATAGGTCATATTTACCGTTGCGCGTGAAAGACCCGTGGAAACGTTAACCTGGGAAATTGTGGCCTTTGGGATTTTAACCAGCGCATTTGCAATACCGGAACGCACCGGGAAAGAAATGCCAGATTGCAGGCAATCGCGCGAAAATGGGTCGGCTTCACATATATAAAGACGTGAATGCGCGTTCATCATAAATGTGTTAACAAGGCTATTGAACAAAAACGTCCGCGTAATTTTGTCATTCAGGCGTGTGCACCCAAAATTGCGACATACAATCATTGGGCGTTCCGCAAACATTACACCGGGATGGGCGGCGGCCTCGGCATCACGGGCGTTGATTATATTTTCGTCATAATCCAAACTATCGGCGCGTTGCATAAACTCGGTTTCCGGAACAAAGTTCGGATCGTCGGGGTATGCATAGTACGATTGAACCGGTGTTTCGGTATAGATTGTTTGATAATTTTCTTCAATATATTGGGTTGCGCCGAATGCATTTGTCGCCAAAATTACGCCCAATATCGCCGTTAGACTTGATTTTCTCATTTTATTTGCCCTTCCCTTGATATATTTATATTGGTATTTTAAAACATTATGGGTATTCGTGTCAAAGCAAAAATTTTTATTGAAATTTGATGGCGTTTTGTTCTATAAGATATAAAGACATATTAAATAAAACGGAAAGGTGTTATACAATGGTTGACATTATTATATCTGGGGAAGCGGGAAAATTACACGCGGTATATCATAAATCTTTGACCGAGGGCGCGCCTTTGGCGGTGGTGTTGTCGGGCAATCCGCGGCAAAAGCATCATATGAACGATAGGATTTCTTATGCGATGTTCCGGGCGTTTATGGATATCGGGTTTTCCGTTGTGCGGTTTAACTATCGTGGCGTTGGTGATTCCGAAGGTGCGCTGGGGACGACGGCGGATAATATGCTGGATATTGCCACGGTCATAGATTGGATACAAAATCACAACGAAGATAGCGATAAAATATGGCTGGCGGGGCATCAATTGGGTGCGTGGTATGTTCTGCAAACGCTTATGCGTCGGCCCGAGGTTTCTGGTTTCGCCCTGGTATCGCCGGACGCATCGATGTCAGATTTTGCATTTTTATCGCCGCGGCCGAATCGCGGACTGTTATTACAGGGCGCCGAAGAATCCGAAGATGCCAAGGCGTTTTCGACACATTTAACCCAGGTCTTGAAAAAACAGGCACAGATTAGTTTAGAGACTATACGTATCAAAGGCGCAAATGAAACGTATGCCACGCCCGCGGATTTGCGGCAATTCTATAATGACCTTAAGGCATATGTTGGTCGTGAAAATGCGGATACGAAATTGTTGTAATAAATTGGATATAGAGATGGAAAACGCAAACAGATTTATGGACCCAAATATTCCGGATGAAATGGCGGCGACAATTCGCCCAAAAACACTTGGTGATTTTATTGGTCACGATGCGTTAAAGCAGAATTTGTCGGTCTTTATATCCGGTGCGCGTGCGCGTGGCGAACCGATGGACCATGTTTTGTTATATGGGCCGCCGGGGTTGGGAAAAACCACGTTGGCGCATATTGTTGCAAATGAATTGGGTGCAAATTTCCGGGCGACATCTGCGCCTATGTTGACCAAGCAAGGCGATTTGGCCGCGATATTGACTGCGCTGGAACCGATGGATGTGCTGTTTATCGATGAAATTCACCGTTTACCAACCGCCATAGAAGAAGTTCTTTATTCTGCGATGGAAGATTTCAAATTGGATATTATGCTGGGCGAAGGACCCTCGGCAAAAAGTGTAAGAATCGACCTGCCCCCGTTTACGTTGGTGGGGGCGACGACCCGAACGGGGTTGCTGTCGAATCCTTTGCGGGACCGGTTTGGAATTGATTTGCGGCTTAGTTTCTATCCGCCCGAAGATTTGGCAAAAATTATTCGCCGCAGTGCCGGTATATTGGGAACCGAAATTGATGCGGCGGGCGCGTTGGCGTTGGCGAAAAGTTCGCGCGGAACACCGCGTATCGCCAATCGATTGTTGAAACGTGCGCGCGATTTTGCCGCGGCAATGGGTTCCGGGATAATTACTGCGGACGTGATAAAGACCACGTTGGCACAGCTGCATATTGATGACAGTGGTTTGGACCAAATTGACCGCGAATATATAAATGCGATTATACGGCACTATGCGGGTGGGCCGGTTGGAATTGATAATTTGGCGGCGGCACTTTCCGAACCCGCCGACACGATTGAAGACGTAATTGAACCATACTTAATGCAATTGGGTTTGATTCAGCGTACGCCCCGTGGCCGTATTGTGACGGATGCGGGATATCGCCACATGGGATTGGAGAAATAATCATGAAAAAACATACATTTAATTTTTCGGTTGCCTATGCCGACACCGATGCGGGTGGCATTATGTATCATGGGCGATATATAGAGATTGCGGAACGCGCGCGTATGGATTGGTTGGGGCAAAATGCGCGACCGAATCCGGCGGACGTCGGTTTGGTTATTCGTAATTTAAGTATTCAATATATTCGGCCGATGTTTTTGGCGGACAGGTTTGTCGTAGAAACCGTTGTAACCGGCGTTGGGGCGGCATCTGTGTCGGTTGAACAAAAATTCGTGAAAAATGATGAAATTTGTGCTATACTTACCGGGACGGCGGCGTATCTGAATGCGGACGGGCGTCCGACACGTATGCCCGATATTTTGGTGCGCGCCTTGGAAAATTAGGAAAAAAAAAGGAATAAAAATGAATGCGTTTTCTTTGTGGCGGTTGTTTACGACCGATGTTGTGACCGCGGTTGCCTCGATTGTTTTGGTGGTGCTTAGTGTTATGTCGTGGGCGGTGATTGTTGAAAAAATCCGCCTGTTTCATGGGGTTAAGCATAATAAAATAGTGGGCAATCCCGACGAAGCGATTCGGCCGTTTGATAAAAACCTGTGGTTTTTGGCGATGTGTGCGTATGTTTCGCCGTTCATAGGATTATTTGGAACGGTTTGGGGCGTTATGGATTCTTTTGCGTCAATTGGCGCGAACCAATCGGTCAGTATCGGCGTTATTGCGCCGGGTTTGGCGATCGCGTTGGGAACGACGGCATTGGGGTTGATTGTGGCGATACCTGCGGCAATCGCGCACCAGGTTTTCTCTAAACGGGCCGACGAATTATATGAAAAAATCGGGGGAAAATAATATGTCACGGCGCACACGCAGAATTTCGGATGCAGCGATATCTTTGACGCCAATGATTGACGTTATGACGGTGTTGTTGGCGGTCTTTATGGTGACTACGCCAATGATGACGAACGGTATAGATTTGGATTTGCCAAACGCCGGGACCACGGTTTTGACGGGAACGGACCACGCAATGCAAATAAGTGTCGATTCGGCGGGGCGTTATTATATTGGTACGAACCAGTTACCGTTGGATGATGTTATTAAACGGGCGGTCGCAATGCGTGGGGAAAATTCCCAATTGGCGATTATGATAAATGGCGACCGGCGTGCGGACTATGGCGCGGTTATGGCGGTTATGGGCAAATTAAAGGGCGCGGGATTTGAACGCGTGGGGCTGCGGACGAAATTGGATAAATAGAAATGGGAAAAATTAACCATTTTTTGGCGGAAAATTTTGGGTTTTCGATATTGGGGCACCTTGTTGTTTTGGGTGCGATTGTTTTATTGGCGGATGTCGTTTTTGATAAATTTGAACGCTTTGTCGCACCGGACCGGATTCAAATTACGATGATAGATTTGAACTCTGTGCGGGTTACGGGTGATGAAACGGTGCTTTATAATACAAATGTGAATGAACCGGACCGGACAAAGGTAAAGGAACCGGAAAACAAGAAAACCCCGGAACAAAATGCCGCGGCCGATAAACCGGAAGAATTGAAATCTACGACCCTGGTTTCAGACGCGGAAAGTAAAAAGGATGACGGGGCAAGCAAGGAAAAAAATCCGGACGAATCCCCGGCCCAGAAAACCAAGACGGTTGTGCGTGTAAATCGCAATGTTGTGTCGTTGGATCGGACGTTGACCGTGTCGGTTGTTGACGCGTTGCGTGTGGCGATGACCCGTTGTTGGAATATCGATACGTCGCATCCGGGAATCGAAGGAATCCGTGCGGTTGCGCATTTGACAATGCGGCAAAATGGAACCGTATCCGAGATTTGGTTCGAATCGGCGGCGCGGGCCGAGACCGATTCGGCGTTTGCATATGTGTTGGAAACGATTCGGTCCGCCATAAATGTGTGCCAGCCTTTACGTATGTTGCCGGCGGGCGAATACGGCAAATGGCAAAAGATTCAATTGACATTTTATCCCACAACTGGGGCGGTGATGTAGAGTGGTTAGTGGATAGTGTTAGTGGTTAGTGCGGGCGCAGACGCGCCCGTTTTTTACTATCCCACCGGCTCCGCCGGTCCACCCCCTTCACAATGTGAAGGGGAATTTAAAACGCCCCCTTGCGGGGACGAATTGCCGTTACAGTCGAATGATAAGCCGGATTCTGTTCCGCCCAAATTCCGTGTTGTTCCGGCGCGTTCAACACCAAACATTGGGTGGCAAGCATAATTAATCTGCACATCGTGTTACCACAAAGTGTCAAGCCTTCTACCCGCCCCCGATTCGGGACAAATCATTAGGGGCCTATTTGAAGTTGCTGCACACAGAGATTGCCCGTTTCACTCAGGTCGAACCTGCTTCGTCACTGTTGCTCTAATCGTCAGATTGCTCTGCCCGGCCGTTAGCCGGTGTGTCGTCCCGTACAGTCCGGACTTTCCTCCGCCACGGGGGGTGACGGCTATGCTTTGTTCGACTGTCGCGGCCATCATAACCACAAAAAAAATAAATGCAAGCAAGAAAATTTTATTTTATATATAAAAAAATAAATTTTATCTGTTGACGCATTTGCGAGAATTTTCTATGCTGGGGATTAGGAAAGGAAGGATTGGAGATTTTATGTCAGGTTTCTTGCGGAAAATCGGTATTTTTTTGATTGTTGGGATTGTTGCGTGTTTCGCGCATGTGGTTCCCGGCGTTGCCGAACAGGCGCAATACAGCTATACCTTGGATGACCAGGGCGCCACAATCCCCAGTGTTCCCAGTACGGTGAATTATCCGGTTTCTGTGTTATCTTCATTGCCGTATAAACCGGGCTATGCCTATGGTGGACATTATACCAGTACGGGTTGTTCCGGGACCCAGTCTATTGATCATACCGGTCATGTCCAAGGTGCGGTGCGTTCAACCACATTATATGCGTGTTGGGTTGTGAAAGTGCCAAGATCTATTGTTTTGAATGATGCCGGCGGCAGCGGCGGCGTTTTGGCGAATGTTAATTGTTCATCTGCGACCGGCACTGGCAGCGGAACACCACCATATTGGACCAATGCATGTTATGGTGATTGGTTGTATCTTAATCTACTTGATACGTATCAATGGAGAAGCGTTTGCGGTAGTTCCGCGATAACGTCCATGTATCAAACCCCAACCAGGAGCGGATATACATTCAAGGGTTATTATACAGAAAGGTATTGTGCGGGGACCCAGGTTATTAATCAGAATGGTTCGTTAATAGCCAATAGTACAGTGTATAATGCGTTAAGCACGACCGCACCGACCGGGGTTTTTGCGTGTTGGGAAACAAATTCGGGGTCAAGTTTTGCGACGGTTACCATAAATGATATGGGGGCGACACAACCATCTAATTTCGGTGCCCTGTATATCGATGTGAACCATGTTTGTACCAATTATCGTGCGTCGGCATCATGTAATGCGGTTGCGGTTACGCAAATCACACCGCCGACCAAGACCGGGTATACATATAATGGACATTATGCCAGTGGCGCCGCCGAACCGTGGGCAAACAGCAGCGGTGTCATACGATACAGCGTTTCCCAGGATACCACGGTGTATGCGAATTGGACGCCAAAGGTGTTTACGGTTAGTCTGAACCATAATTCACCAAGCAATAGCCCGGCGCCGAGCACGGTGTATTTAAAGTATAACACCGGTTGGTATTCAAATTCCGGGGCCAGTGCACCAATATATTCTATGACAACGGTACCCCAGAAATCCGGGTACAGTTTGGCCGGATACTACACCGGGCAAAATGGGACGGGAACCCAGGTTATCGATTCGACCGGTCATTTTATTTGGACAAATACAGCATTGACGGCGTTAACATCTAATGCCACAATTTATGCGCATTACGTCACATCCCAGACGCCAAATTGGATAACGGTCACACTGAATGATAATAGTGCGACGACCCCCAGTAAATATAACGGAACGACCATAACCGCGTTGTATCGGAATACAAATACCAATGTTTCGAATTGTTCGGGATATAAATTGTCCCCATCGTGTGGTGCCACAACCATAACCAGTTTTACACCACCGACGAAAAGTGGCAATGCATATGGTGGACATTATTATAATAACGGTTCTACCCAGTGGTCGAATTCGGCCGGTGATATTTTGACGAACCTTAGTTCGAATACGACCGTTACCGCACAATGGACATCTAATACCGGAACGGTGCGCCGCATCACATTAAATGCAAATGGCGGCAGCCCGGCTAATGTGGTATACACGCGTCAAAATATTGCATGGTACAGTGATTCAGATGCAACGGTCCAAATTACATCTTCTATATTTGATACGGTGGCAAATGGTGGTGCCGGATCGTCGGCCCCAACAAAATCCGGTGGTGTGTTTAATGGGTATTGGACGGCGGCGGACGGTGGAAGCAGAGTTATTGATGCGACCGGTTTCATTGTAGCAGAGAATCCACCAACATACAGTTCAAATACAATTTTGCGTGCACATTGGGACGGCAGTTCGTCCGTGGTAACCCTGGACGCGAATGGCGGAACGAATTGCAGCACGACGTCTGTAACCGCTATATACGATTCCACAATGCCGATTCTGCCGTGTGCGCCGACGGCCCCGGCGGGGTATCATTTCGATGGATATTGGGATTCTGCATCTGGCGGAACACAGTATTATAATGCCAACCGCAGTTCCGCGCGTAATTGGAATAAAACCGGAAACCGGACGTTGTATGCACACTGGGCCGGGAACAGTTATACGGTTAGCTATTATTGCGAAAAAGAAGGCGCGTTGGGCGGCACCGATGGCGCGGTTCAGGGCACAAATTATACGGTGCAAACCCTGGATAACTTTGAATGCAAGGCCCCAGATAATAAAAGATTTGTCGGATGGGGTGATGACCTGCTTGGAAACATGCTGAGCCCCGGGCAGAGCATTGTATATAACTATGCAGACAATATTGATTTGCTCGCCATATGGTATGATGTCATCAATGTTAATTTGGACCATAATTCGCCAAGCAATAGCCCGTCACCAAGCACCGCGGTTTTCTCGGGTACATGGTTTACAGATGGTACATTTAATCAACCATTGCTTAGAATGGATACGATTCCAATAAAGTATGGATACAATTTCTTGGGATATTTTAATAATAACAGCGGCAGCGGCGGAATCCAGAACGTTACCGATGATGGTCAGTTTATTACAGGGGCCTCGCCCGCAGCGGGCAGTTCGACCATATATGCACGGTATTCCGAGAAAACCTTTACAGTGACATTGGATGGTGATGGTGCAACAACACAATCTTCGCCCAGTTTGTTGAAATACACCCGGAGTGGAGGTTGGAAAAATGCCGCGAATAATTCTGTGTCGTCCGTTTCTGTGCCGGTTAAGAGCGGTTTCCGATTCGATGGATATTATACCGGATATAATGGCACGGGTGTCCAGGTTACGGCCAATACCGGTTCGTTGTTAAATCCGGCGACGAATGCCGACCTGTTACAGGCATTACATAACGGCAGTGATAGTAATAATGCTATTACAATTCATGCGAAATGGACCGCAACCAGCACGGTTACATTCTCGTGTTTGGATCCAGATGGTAACGGGTCCGGGACACCGGCGACAACCTCGATGACAATTGCGGATGGCGATACATTGACCTTCCCTGCCCTGACTGGATGTTCTTGGTCCGGTGGTGGAATGAGTCCGTATGCGTGGGGTTATTTGGTAAATGGAACTTTCCCGGCGGTTCATACGCCCGGGTCTACGATAACGTGGGATGCCGGATGGGGAAATCGGACGTATAATACGTGGTACACGCCGAATTACTATAATTATGAATATCATTGCACCGGGACATCGCCGGCCGGTGGCAGTGCGTATTATCATCAATCAGATTGGACAACCGCGTCAACGGCCGGGTGTCAGATTCCGACCGGACAGCATATTGCAGGTTGGTACGAGCCGACGTCCGGTATTTTGACCACGCCGGGCGCGTCTCCATCCAGTGGTGGGTATACAGGGTGGCTGTGGGCGTACAATGTGACTTCGTCGGCCGGCGGTGCGTTTCAATTGGCGACGGCGGCAAATACGTTTAACGTTGCGTATACGGCAAATGGCGGCAGTGGCAGTGCCCCGTCCAGCCCGACCAGTTGCACATACGGTGGAACATGTAATGCGCCAAGTAATACATATACCGCACCGACGGGATATCATTTCAAACATTGGGCCTGTACAGCCAGCAGTGGCAGTTGCGGCAGTTCGACGTATGCCGCGGGCGCATCGATTTCCACCGCCACGCCTGTGCACAATGGAACAATTACACTTAGCCCAGTGTGGGAATTAAATTCTTATACGATTACCGTCAAGGCGGGACGCGGTGTGAGCAAAGTTACGGCCAGTGGTTGGACCGGCAGTGGTACCGGGACACTGACGCGGACGTATAATTATGGTTCTGTTATAACTTTATCTGATCTGGTTCCTACGAATAAAACGGGCTATATCGGCACGGCCTATACCAAGACCGACGGCGTTGGCACAATAACAAGCACGCAATTTACGGTTGGTGATGGTGCCGGGGAAATAACCGTCAAGGCAACGGGAATAACCGCACCGGCCGGTGTGACCATAGGGACCAGTACGGTAAAAACCTATAACCAAAGTGCGACCACTTTGACGGCGACGCCCAGTGCGCCCAGTGGCGGATATGATAGCGGTATAAGTTATGTTTATGCGTTTGCGAACACGTCTACGGCGACAAGTAGCACATGCGGTACGTATGGGGACTATACTACGTATGGGTCTGGCAATACGGTGACTGTGGGCAAGGCAGATTATAAGGGATACCGTTGTTACAAGGTAAAGATTGGCGCAACAGACGGCACTTTATCTTCAACTGTGGTTGAGGCGACAAATCCGGCCGTGGTTGGATTAATAAATCGAACAATAAGCTTTAACGCAACCGCTAATAATGGAACACTGGGCGGGACCAGCCCTTTGTACGCGGCCTATGAAGATGCTAAATTATACACCACCGAGCTGGGGACAACGCAAGGCACCGTGCCAAGCGCGTCCAAGACAGGATACACGTTTAAGGGTTGGTATACCGCGGCCAGTGGCGGTTCCCAGGTATATGATGCAAATGGAACATTAAAGGCCAGTGTACCAAACTATACGGATGCATCTGCACGTTGGATTCCGACGGAAAACAAGGTTTTGTATGCCCAGTATGATATCAAAAGTTATACAATTACCGTCAAGGCGGGCAATGGCATAAGCGCGGTAACAGCCAGTGGTTGGACCGGCAGTGGTGGCCAAACACTGACGCGGACGTATAATTATGGTGATACTATAACTTTATCTACCCTTGTTCCTACACAAAAGGCGGGTTATACAGGTTCGTCGTATACCAAGACCAGCGGTGCCGGATCAATATCTAATGGCGTCTTTACGGTCGACGATGGTGCCGGGGAAATAACCGTCAAGGCAACGGGAATAACCGCACCGGCCGGTGTGACCATAGGGACCAGTACAACCAAAACATATAATCAAAGCGCGACGACTTTAACGGCAACGCCCAGTGCCCCCAGTGGTGGGTATGATAGTGGTATAGGTTATAGATATGCGTTTGCAAACACAACCGAATCGTCCAGCAGCACCTGTGGCACGTATGGTTCGTATGGTTCGTATGGGACCGGAAACACGGTAAATCTGGCCAAGAACGCGTATCGTGGTTATCGTTGTTACAAGGCCAAAGTAAAGGTGACAGATGGCACCTTGACATCGTCAGAGGTAGAGGTAGCAAGCCCGGCCGTGGTTGGGTTAATAAATCGGACAATAACCTTTAATGTGGCCAGTAACCATGGCACGCTGAGCGGGACGAGCCCACTGTACGCGGCCTATGAAGATGCGAATATTTATACCAGTGCGACCGGTTCTACAACGGGCACCGTGCCAACCGCAACCAAGTCGCACGCAACGTTTAATGGTTGGTTTGACGCGGCCAGTGGCGGTAACAAAGTTTATAATTCAAGCCGGGTATTACAGGCCGGCGTGTCCGGATATACAAATAATTCTGCGCAATGGGTCCCAACGGAAAACAAGACCCTGTACGCGCAATTCAGTTGCGACCCCGGCTATGGGTATAACAGCAGCACCGACGCATGCGAGGCCTATACCATCACGGTTACGGTCGGCCGCGGTATGAGTACGGTGACGGCGACCGGATGGACCAACAGTGGCACCGGCACCATGTACAAGGACTTTGCATATGGTGCGACCATAAGTTTGAATGATGTGGTGACGCCGGCACGCAAAGATGGATATACTGGGACGGTGTATAGTAAAACCAGTGGCACGTACGGAAGCCTGAATACAACCACGAATGTGTTCACGGTCGGGGCCAGTAACGCCACGATAACGGTTGCTGCAACTGGCATAGCCACACCGACCATATCTGGGTTCACACTGGATAGTGGGACCAGTAACGTTAGCGCGATATTTAACAAAGATAACCATACTTTGGCGGTGACCCAGAGTACCGCATATGATAGTGCCATAACCGTGTATTACAACTTTGCGTCCAATTCCACGACCACAACCAGTACCTGCAACAGTTCGTATACATACGGCGGTTGGCAAACCGGCGCCAGCATCACGATAGCCAAAGATGCCTATCTGGGGTATAAATGTTACAAGGCCAAGGCCTATGCGTCGGATGGCACATGGGATTCGACCACGACCGCCGAAACCGATGTGCGTAATTTGGAATTGGTCCAAAAGAGGATAGGATTTAGGTTGAATCCTGCTGATGTTAGTGATGCCACAATAGATGGTAGCGATAGGCTGTATTATCGTTATGGGACGAATAAGGTTTATACCGAGGCATATGGTAGTACCCAGGGCACGGTGCCGACGGCGTCCAAACCGGGATATGATTTCACCGGTTGGTACACCGCCGGCCGCCTTGTAACCCAGGTTTATACATCGGGTGGCACTCTGCGTTCCGGTGTTAGTGACTATACAGACAGCAGTGGTTATTGGAACGCAACGGGCAACCTGAGCGTGTATGCGGGGTTTGAGCCGGCCCAGATAACATGCGCACCGGGGTATTACCTGAGTGGTGCAGATTGCAAAATATGTCATTCTGGAAGTTATTGCCCGGGCGGAACATGGACGTATGATGGACATGACTATGGTATAAATCAATGCCCCGACCCGTATCTAGACAGTGATAGGGGCGCTGCGGCGATAACGGATTGTTATCGTGCATGCGACGATAATGATATTCCGAACGCGGGCGGGAATGTTACGGGTAATTATTACTATGGCGGATATAATACATGTACTGCAACGGACTGTGCAACGGGGTATCATTTGGTCGAAGATGACCCAATTCGTATTCGCAAAATGCTTGACAGGGCGTTCAGTGGGGATGGTGCCCTCGAGGAGGGGTATGAAGTAGAGCCAAAGGCCTCATTTGGTAGTACCATGTTGGCCCTGCTGGGTAAAAATGATGCGTATTCTCCGACATTGCCACCGTTGGGCAAAAAACCAATGTATTTCGCCATGTATAAAGGGTATTCAAACATGGTTGGCCCGGATACAATATACTATAAAGAGGGTAAATTAGATGCCACAAGGTTTATTGAGGCGATGGACAAAGAAAACATATTCGGTAATTCTGAAAATGGAATTTATGATATGTATGCTGACCTGGGGGTTGGTCAATGGAAACATGTGTACCAGAATCTCAAAAACGAAAAACTTCGTCCGGTGCTTTACGGTATGTCCGCGTGTTTAGAGGCGAAAGGGGATGGTGAGTTAGTAACCGCAGATTGGGCCCAATTGATGGACAAGCCCAGGGCCGGTGGTAATTGCTGGTGCCGCGGAACACATGCGGATATAGATGGTGATGGCGAGTTTACTGACAAGGATTTGCGTTTTGATGGTCCGGCCACGTTTATGATGGATATGGAGGATGTTTTCAGGTGCAAACAGGACTGTGCCATGTTCTGTAATAAAAATTTCGAGACGGCAACGATATTGAAAAATATTATGGTTGGCAAGGGTAAAAGTGCCGAAGGTGCAACCGGCTATGCCCACTGCGAACCGAACACGTATACGGTAAGTTATGCATTGAATGGAGGCACGGCGGGTTCTAGTGCGCCGACGAGCGGGACGTATGACACGGCATTTAATGTAACCAATCCGACGCACGCACATGGAACCTTTGCAGGATGGACATTAAGTGGTATGACTACAGATGTTACGCACTATCGTGGCACAACGAGTTCGACGACGACATCGTTTACTGGAGCCACATTAACGACTGCGACGACGGATACGTACTTCAAGAACTTGCGTTCTACGTCTGGGACGGTAACGTTTACGGCGACATGGACCTGCAGTGCCGGGTACAGTGGGACGAATTGTAATACGGCGATTACATATAGTATCACGTATGATTTGAATGACGTGAGCGGCAGCAGTGATCCTTCGCATGGTAGCAATCATCCTGGGACGTATAAGATAACGGATGCGACGTTTACGATAAGTGATCCGAGCATGCCGGGATACACGTTTACTGGTTGGACTGTGACGACTGCGCCTACGGCGTGGGGTACAGGGTCATCGAGCAGTGGGAGCACGAGCTTTAAGGTAGGTCAAGGGACATATGGGAACATATCCTTCAAGGCGGGGTGGAGTGCGAACACGAACACGCCGTATAAGGTATATCACTATACGAAGGATTTGAGTGGGACTGGTTACACACAAAATGGGAATGTAGATAATTTGACTGGGACATCTGATAGCAGTGTGACGCTTGCGAATTTAAAGAGGACGAT
>JAZROX010000012.1:0-32780 GCA_045648945.1 Candidatus Enterousia sp.
GAAGGATATATAAATCAAACTGATATTTTTGGTTGCGGGGATAAAATCTTGTGCTATGATAAGGCGCCAAAAAAAATAAAGGACTATAATAATGTTAAACAGATTAAATGATGATACCTTTGAACAAAGAAAAACATGCACAATTCGTTTACATGGAAACAAAATGCAAATTGATGCGGTTATTTCTAGCGCTGAGGATATAATAAAACTAATTAAAGAATATTCAAATGTATGTAATATATATTCTATGCAGATTACTATTGCAGATGAAGAATACAATGTACGAACAGGATTTCCAACACATACAATTAACAAGGCAACAAAAAAATTCTTAGTCGCGGATAAAATCACAACACCACGCGAAATTGCCCAGGAAAAACCTAATACAGAATTAACACCAACTGTATTGCAACAAGAAGATTTAAGTGTACCCGCAATAAAAACATATTCTTTAACACGCGATGCAGTTGCTGTAAATAAATGGAGTGGCAAAAGAGCCGTTACAACAAAAGAAACACAAGCGTGGAGAAAACTGAATAAAGATACTGATATTGTTGTTAATTCAGAATTGAAACAAATTTTCCCGACAAAAACTGGAAAAAAACCAACCTCTTTGGTTGAATTATTACAGCATGTCAGATAAGAATTTACGCGTTGTATTATTGTCTTGTTGCGCCCCATGTTCTGTGGGCGCAATTCGTCAATTAGCAGACAACGCAATTGATGGCGTAGAAGATTTTATTATTCTGTTCTATAACCCTAATATTTTTCCAGAATCTGAATATACTAAACGCATGCATGAACAAATTAAATACTGCGAAAGTCTTGGTGTGAAATATGCGGTTCTGGAATATGACCACGGCGCATGGCGCGATGCAGTGCGCGGTTTTGAAAGTGCGCCTGAACGCGGGGCGCGTTGTTCGTTGTGCTTTGAATACAGATTTCGTCGCGCGGTAAAATTTGCACGCGAAAATGGATACAACGCAATTGCAAGTGTATTGGGCGTATCACGCCATAAAGACCAGAGTCAGGTTGATAATGCAGGGCAGGGCGCATGCACAGATATTTTATACATGCCAATCAAATGGGATGAAAATTTACGTGTGCAAATAAATCGTGAATCTGATTTTTATCGCCAAAATTATTGCGGTTGCGAATTTAGTGTGAGAGTGGTTAGTGGGTAGTTTTAGTGGTTAGTGGGTGATAGACTCTGGAATAGGTTTGTAATTATAAAGTTTGGCAAACACGGGGCTTAATCTGTTGCGTGGTATGTGGTATTATTATACCTAAAATTTAATTGGCCGGTCCCCTGGGCAAGATTTACATAACACACGGTATTATTATACTTTATATTGATTGATGGGGTTGAAAGTTTATCGCGATACACATTAAACACGACTTCGTTTCCCGCATGCAATGTGGTTACACCGGCACCACACAGCGGCAAGCATTCATCACCATGCCGCCCATACCCATCATCACACGCCCACAAACAATTTGGATTATCTGGCGGTGTTTCATCTGCCCAATGCGCATGTTCCGGATATGAATTTGTACATTCTTGAACAGAATAGTACCACGCGTGATAACTTTCCCATCTGAAATTCGACAGATAATATCCCGGTTTTGCTTCGTACCAATAATATTGGTACGCAGGACACCAATACTGCCTATTGGTATCGTATGCACACTCCATCAATAAACTGCCTTTTTCTGTTTCGATAAAAATGTCCGTATAGCAATTTGAAAACGAAGATGGTTTGCCATCTGACGCCCACGCAAATGGCCCATTGAATGAAGTTATTGTCGCACTGGTAAATGTATCATTAGCCCTTTGTTGATAATCAGATAATGATGCCCCAGGGCACGGGACGCGTGTGCCATCACCGGGACAATAATATATTTCTGAATTTTTACATGCGACGCATTCGTTATTTTCATTCAAATAATAACCCGGGGTATTGCACGTATCGGCAAACGCCGGCATCATAACCATTCCAATAAAAATCCAGTATTGAACCCTCATTTTTCCCCCACGAAAAAACCACCGAAAAATTCAGGTGGTTGGAGTTTCAACACTATGTTCGTAGAAATAGCGTGTGTTATTCGATATATTCCACACACTCCAACCTAACGTTGGAGTTTATCGTCCATCGGACGCCACGAACATGGGTGCTGAAGCCCATTGACAGAACACCTGTCAACAAGTTGATATTAGCACGTGATTGTTTTGGTTGCAACATACTTTTTTTGTTTTATACTTGAAAGAAAAAGGAGTGACGATTATGTCATCGATACTTGTCTTCCCCGGCCAGGGTTCTCAGGCCGTTGGTATGGGGCGGGAACTGTATGAAAATAATGCGGCCGCGCGCGCGGTCTTTGACGAAATGGACGATGCGTTGAATCAAAAACTGTCCGATATTATCTTTAACGGACCAATGGAGGATTTAACACTGACCACGAATGTTCAGCCCGCAATTATGGCGACGTCTATTGCGATGTTGCGTGCGGCGAACGTGCCACTGACCGAATATGTCGCGGGGCATTCACTGGGTGAATATACGGCGCTGTGTGCGGCGGGTGCTTTGTCATTGGCGGACACGGCGAAACTGTTACGCCTGCGCGGGGACGCGATGCAGCGTGCGGTGCCGGTGGGACGGGGACTGACCGCCGTTATATTGGGGTTGGATATCGATGTTGTGCGTGATATTTGCACAAAGAATGACTGCGATGTCGCAAACGATAATTCCCCGGGCCAGGTTGTAATTTCGGGCGCAAAAGAAATTGTTGAAAAAACATTGGAAGACGCGAAAAATGCGGGTGCACGACGTGCAATGCCGCTCGCGCTGTCTGTGCCGGTTCATTGCCGGATTCAATCACCCGCGGCGGACGAGATGCGCGCAGCATTGGCGCAGACAGAGATAAAAACGCCAGCGGCGGCGTTAATCTCAAACAAAACATGCACACCAATAAGTGCCCCGGATGAAATTCGTGATGCATTGGTTTACCAAATCACACACGGCGTACGTTGGCGCGAAAGTGTTTTGGCCATGCATGATTTGGGCATTAACGAAACGATAGAGGTTGGGCCGGGCGCGGTTCTGACCGGTTTAACCAAACGTATCTGCCCGGAAATGGACGGTAAAAAATTAGAGGTATAAATATGTACACACTTACTGTATTTCCCCGCGTGGGATGGACTGTTGACCAATCAATAGAATTCGCTGTTGATACCGCAAAACGCAGACGGTCAACCGTAGAAATTGAAATAAACGATATATTGCTGTCGATTGACCCGCAATCCAAGGTCGGCGCCATCAAAAACATGTATCTGAAAATGTTAAACGCGAAAAACAGATAAAGGGTATAATTATGACCGATATAGATACTATTGAAATTGAATATGGCACAGATATAAAAACCGCCATTGGGTCTGTTATAGATTTGGCCCGTGGGACACAAAAAAATTATAAACTTGTTTATAATAAATGGTTTGAAATGACCGTGACGCCAACAACAAATCTGCGACACGGATTGAATTTGTTCTTTTCAAAATCTATGTCGCAAAAAAATATTGGAATGGGCCAAATAAAATCAAAACAATATGGGGGATAAAATGTTCGATTTAAAAGATAAAGTCGTTTTAATTACCGGCGCAACCGGCGGAATCGGCGGCGCAATTGCACATAAAATGAAAGAGGCCGGTGCAAAAGTCGTCGTTTCTGGGCGTAATGTGGCCAAGATGGATGCGGAATTTGATGATTCTTTTGTTAAAATTCCGTGCGATTTGGCGACCGATGGCGCGGCGGTTGAATTGGTTATGGATACAATTGAAAAATGCGGCCGGTTGGATGTTTTAATCAATAATGCAGGAATTACCGCGGATACACTGATTATGCGTATGACGGATGAACAATTCGATAATGTTATTAATACGAACCTGCGGTCTTGTTTCAAGATGTGTCGGGCGGCAATTATGCCAATGATGAAGCAACGTTTTGGCCGTATTATAAATATGGCATCGATTATCGGTGTTATAGGCGGCCCCGGCCAGGCAAACTATGCGGCGTCTAAGGGCGGCATGATTGCGATGACAAAGTCCATCGCGGCCGAGGTTGCATCACGCGGCATTACCGCGAACGCAATCGCTCCGGGATTTATCAAAACACCGATGACCGATGTTTTGCCGGATGAATTAAAGAAAAATTATTTGTCGCAAATACCGGCGGGCCGTTTCGGCGAACCCGAAGACATTGCGAACGCATGTGTGTTCTTGGCATCCGATGAAGCGTCGTATATCAACGGACAAACATTACACATCAATGGCGGGTTGGGTAGATTTTAATGAAAAATTTCGATGTCATTGTTATTGGTGGTGGACACGCCGGGGTCGAGGCCGCGGCGGCGTCTGCACGTCGCGGTGCGAAAACATTGCTAATTACAATGCGCGAATCCGATTTGGGTGCGATGTCTTGCAATCCGTCGATTGGCGGACCGGGTAAATCGCAAATGGTTGCGGAAATGGACGCACTGGATGGCGTGATGCCGCGCGCGGCGGATATGTCCGGGATTCATTTTCGGACACTGAATGCGTCACATGGACCGGCGACAAGGGCGCTACGCGCACAAATTGACCGCAACCTTTATCATAATGCAATTGTAAAGATTTTGGGTGAATATAAAAACCTGACCGTTTTGTTTGAAACCGTCAAATCGGTTGATTTAGAAAGCAAAATTATAAACGGCCTATACGGCGGAAAATCAATGGTTTTTACAACCGGGACTTTCTTGCACGGACTTGTTACGATGGGTGCGGACAAAACTCCATCGGGCCGAATTATGGATAACGGGGAATACCAATCGCCGGACGCCACGATTTCCGACGTATTGCGCGATTTTGGTTTTGATATAATGCGATTAAAGACCGGGACACCGGCGCGTATATATCGTGATTCTATTGATTTTTCGGTTTGCGAAGAACAATTACCGGACAATCCACATGATTGGTTTTCTGATGGTTGTGATGTGGATAATAATACCGCAGTTTGCTTTATAACGCACACAAATGAACATACACACGAAATTATTCGCGAAAACATTGCAAATGCGCCAATGTATAACGGTGATATTCGTGGCACCGGGCCGCGTTATTGCCCATCATTGGAAGATAAAGTTATGCGTTTTCCAGAACACACTTCGCATCATGTGTTTTTGGAACCCGAAGGGTTGAACAGTGATTTAATTTATCCAAACGGAATTTCAACAAGTTTCGGGCGCGAGATTCAGGACGAATGGATACGCACGATTCCTGGCCTTAGAAATTGCCGTATAGCACGATATGGTTACGCAATTGAATATGATGCGATTGATGCGCGGGCGTTGAATTCGCACCTAATGTCACGTGAACATCCAGGATTGTTTTTTGCCGGTCAAATAAACGGCACATCTGGTTATGAAGAGGCCGCCGCCCAAGGTTTAGTCGCCGGCGCAAACGCCGCCGCATATGCGCTTGGCGCACCGACATTGAACATCGATCGGACGAATTCAATGATTGGGGTTATGATTGACGATATTACGACATTGGGCGTGGACGAACCATATCGTATGTTTACTTCACGCGCGGAATATCGATTGAACCTGCGTGCGGACAATGCGATTGTGCGCCTTGGTCAAACGGGCGTCGATTTGGGTTTAATCGATTTGCCGGCTTTTTTGAACAAAATGAATAAAAAGGCCGGGAAAATTTCCGAAAATGATAAATTCTATGCCGGATATATTGCGCGAAACAACCGGGAAATTGAATCATATAATCGTGATAAAATGATAAAAATACCGGGAAATTTTGATTATGACAAATTATCCGGCCTTACCAATGAATTACGCGAGAAAATGAAACGCGCGCGTCCGGCAAATATCGCAGAATTGCAAAAAATTCCCGGCATGACACCGGCCGGAATTATGGTCGTTCTGCGCGCGGTAAAATAGGATAAAATGTTATAATACGCCCGTTTTAGATTCTTCGCTTTGGTATCGTGACATTTGGTCCAATGTCATTCGCAATATCGCGACTATCTCTTTTTTTGTAAATCTGTATTTTGGGTTACGTTGAAAAAAATACAATAAATCACAATATAAAGATTTTTCTGCCATTTCCGCAAATGTTGCGAGTTTTATGCCTTTTTTCATATTTATTTCCTTTGGCTTTTTGTTAAAAGAAAAACCATCTTTAAAAATAAAGACGGCAGGAGGGTAAGAACTACCTAAACTAAATAGTACGGTGTATTGATTATTCCACCGACCTCCTGCCAAAGGCAGAAGGTTTAACGTCCGCGCAGACGAGTTTAGGATGGTTCTTACTCCACCATATGGCAACCGCCATACACGTGCATTATAAACATAATAAATTCAAATCGCAAGGTTATTCGTGGCAACTACACAAATCATACAAAGGGCAAATGTCACATTTCGGACGCAGTGCGGTACATGTATACCGCCCAAACAAAACCATCACATGATTTGTTATTGCGTGGTATTTCCGTGGGATTTTTTTCAACAATTCGGTTTCCACGCGTTCCGGCGTATTCGCCACATCATCAACCCAACCGTATCGATGGGCCAGGCGGAAAACATGCGTATCGACACCTATATTCGGCGCATTCCACAAAACGTTCGTTATAACATTTGCGGTTTTTTGCCCGACGCCCGGCAATTTTATAAGTTCATCGCGATTGTGATATCTTTTTGGAAACGCCCAGTTTTCTTCATCACCGTATTCCGCCAAAACACCGGCCAATGCGATTATATTTTTTGCCTTGTTATTAAAGAAAGAAATGACACGAATGTGTTTCTTTAACCCGTCAATTCCCAATTCCAACATTTTACGTGGCGTTGGCGCCGCACGGAATAGGGCGGGGGTCACTTCGTTTACTTTCTTGTCTGTCGCCTGGGCCGAAAGTATTACCGCCACGGCAAATGTGAATTCGTTTGTGGAATATAATTCCGACCGAATGTCCATATTCAGGTTCTTCGGCACGATTTCAAAAAATTGCCGTGGCGTTATCACGTTTTATGCCTTTTCTATGGAAATTCCAAAGTTATATCCTTCGATATCTTTGAAATATTCCGCCGCGCCCGGTGCCATTTCACGAATAAGTGCGTCCGCCATTATGCGTTTCCGATGTTGTTCGATTGCACCCGACAGCGCCAAATCCGCCGTATAGGTCAATTTTATGCGGTCGGACACATCCAGGCCGATTTCTTTACGCGTGTCTTGGATGAATCGCAGGGCGTCGTTCGCCAAACCTTCGGCAATCAATTCTGAATTCAATTCTGTATCCAGAATCACGACCGCGGTATTGTCTGGCAAAGCCATGCCCGTGACACCGTCGCGAATATTCAAACGGTTTTCAAATTCATCGGCGTTTAATGTATACGCACCAACAACCAATTTATCGCCGTCCAATTCATAATCACCACGCTTCACCGCCGGCACAATTTCACGCAGTGCCGCACCCAGGCGCGCACCAATCTTTGGCGTGACCAGGTATACGAAACTGTCCGCGACCTTTGTCGTATTATCAACCCATTCGACAGATTTTACATTTAATTCATCACGGATGATGTTAGTATAATCCGGCATTGGCACGCCGCCCGCAACCGTCAATTTATTCAGTGGCAAACGGTTGCGCAATTTATATTGTTCACGCAATTGTTTTCCAACCGATACGATTTCTTGGACGCGGCGCATATCGGACACGATTTTTTCGTTCATATTCAATGCGGTTGGCCAATCGGTCAAATGCACAGATTCATCGCCCGTCAGGTTTTTATAGATATATTCCGATATAAACGGCGCAAATGGTGCCATAAGGCGGCATACCATAACCAGAACCGTATACAGCGTGTTAAATGCATCCGTATCTTCGTCCCAGAAACGCGCGCGCGAACGGCGGATGTACCAATTGTTCAACACATCCAAGAATCGGACAAATTCTTTGACGGCCGTGTCCGGTTTATATTCCGCAAGCGCGTTATCCACAATACGAATCAAAACATTTGTTTCAGCCAAGATATATTCATCCAACGCATTGCGTGTCGGTTTTCCCCATACGTCATGCGCGGTTATATTTCCGGCATTCGCATACAGCGTAAAGAAATGATATGCATTCCAAAACGGGGTCAAAATAGTTTTGATTGAGTCGGCAAAAACTTTGCCTTCTTTATCCACCGGGACCGGTTCGGCCTTTAAGAAATTACTGCCCAAGATAAACAAACGGATTGCGTCCGCACCGTATACATCCAACTGTTGTTCCGGATTAACAAAATTGCCCAAAGATTTAGAAAACTTGCGTTTATTTTCATCAACAACCATACCATTTGCAGACACAACCCGGAATGCCGGCCGGTCAAACAAAGCGACAGCCATTATCATCAAATGATAAAACCATCCACGCGTTTGGTCTTGACCTTCGATAATATAATCGGCCGGAAAGGTTTTTTCAAACAAATCTTTGTTTTCGAATGGATAATGCAGGGATGCAAACGGCATAGAACCCGATTCAAACCAACAATCCAAAACATCGGGTATACGTTTCCATCCGTCTTTGGTTAACGCATCCAATGTCGGGCGATGCAAATCGTCGATTTTTTTGCCAAAGAATTCTTCCAATTCTGCAATTGAACCAAAGATTTTATATTCGCCGTCCCGTTCCCAAATTGGTAATGGCACCCCCCAGAAACGATTACGCGAAATTCCCCACGGGCGCGCGCCTTCTATCCATGACAGGAAACGATTTCCCGCCGATGTCCATGTTGTTTCTTTCTTGGTTATTTCAACCAAACGGTCACGAATCTTTGGCACATCGACATACCATGCGTCCGTTGCGCGATAGATAAGTTTTTCTTTGCTGCGCGGTCCAAACGGATAACTGTGTTTATGCTGGTCTTTTTTAACCAAGATTCCGTTCGCACGCAACCAATCAATTATCTTTGGGTTCGCAACGAATATATTTTCACCCGCCCAATCCGCAACAGTATCATCAAAGTTACCATAATCATCAACATTTAATATTACCGGAAATTGCGGATCTATCGCCTTGGCCACCATATAGTCGTCTTCACCATATGCCGGGGCGATATGAACGATACCGGTACCATCAGTGTCGGACACATAGTCCCCGGAAATCACCGTATACAGGCCGTGACCATCCGCCGCCAAATCAGTGTAATACGGAAAAATCGGCGTATAGCGCTGACCCACCAATTCGGAACCCATATATTCGCCAACGCGTTCTGAATTTGCGAAAATCTTGTCATATGCCGAAAGCCTCGATTCCGCCAAAACATAAATATGACCATCATCGTGACGCATACGAACATATTTCATATTGTTGTTCACCGCCAATGCAGAATTTGCGGGCAATGTCCATGGCGTTGTTGTCCACGCCATCGCCCGGTCACCGTTTTCCAGTTCAAACCAAACCGTCACCGTATCATCAACGATATCTTGATATTCGGATGAAGCCTCGGAATTGGACAGAACCGTTCCCAATTTCCAATCGTACGGATTAACTTTGAAGTCTTTATACAACAATCCACGATTATGCATTTCTTTGATGGCCCAAATCACAGATTCCATAAAGTTTCTATCCATGGTGCGATAACCATATTCATCGCCACCATCAACCCACCGACCGACGCGTTCGATAAATTTTAACCATTCATTAGAATATGTCATAACATCGGTTCTGCACATATCACAGAATGCGGCAATACCATCATTTGCAACAATATCTTTGGCGGTGCGACCCTGCTTTTTTTCAACAGATGCCTCGGCCGGCAGACCGTGACAATCCCAACCCAATGCACGTTCTACGTATTTTCCTTTCATCGTTTGGTAACGCGAAACCATATCTTTGACCGCGGACACCCCCAAATGTCCCCAATGCGGCAGGCCGTTTGCAAAGGGCGGGCCATCATAAAAACTGAACGGATGTCCCTGTTTGGTTTTCTCTAATGATTTATGGAACGTGTCATCGGCGCGCCAAAAATCCAGTACCTGGTGTTCCAGTTCTGAAAAATTTACTTTTGGTTCTGTTTTTTTATAAGCCATCTTTTTTCTACTCCGTGTTTTTATCATAAAAAACGGGCGCGATATGCGCCCGGGCCAACGCCAAAGCGCCGTACCAGTTATCTTATAATAATTATTGTTTTTGTGTTCATGACCACTACTTTAATATATAAATTTCCAAAATTCCAGTATTTTGTTAAATTTTTGAAAAATTGTTGACCTTGGCGCCATTTATGGAATAGTAAAAGAAAATAAAGGAATAAATATGAAATATTGTAAGAAACTGAATACCGGAATAGGTTACGTTGCGTGGTTTGGTGACTATGCTATTGCGGCCACAACGGGTGTATTGGTCGCGGGGCGTCGCGTTCGCGAAGATATGACAAGCGTGGAAAACCTGACCACTTGGGTTCCGGTGTTTAAAACATATAAAAAACACTATGTTGAACATGTAAAGAATCATAACGATGACCGGTTGTCAGTACGGGCGTTTACGCGATACATAAGAAACGCAAAAAAATATGACCCAATTACCGAAATAAATTCTAAAAACCTGGGGCTGGTCATCAACAAGATGAAAAATGCGTATGATATGCACGTTATATATTTTTCAGAAACAGAACATCAACGCAATATGCCACAATTTTGCAGATTTGGTGATTATACGATAAACTTTGCGTCCGATGGCACAGAATGGTGCGGCGGTATACGCGGAAATGGATATATCAATGTAACCGATGCGCGCGGAAAAAATGTGACCGTGGCAACAATATCACCGATGCTGTCCGACTATCTGGCAAATATCGCAATGCAGAACGAACGGTAAAATTCTCTGGAACTTTGTCCGCCTTCGCCGATATATGTGAAGCAACCGTCACAATTACGAACTACGCTACGGCAGAAGTACTAAAATTTTAAAGAACACTTGCCCGTCACCGCAAGCGGTGCCGAGGCACTAAATTTTCTTAAATAAAAAATTCGCCAAATGGCGATTTTTTATTAACGAAAATTTGTGGTGCCGGTGATAAGACTCGAACTTACGACCCCCTCATTACGAATGAGATGCTCTACCAACTGAGCTACACCGGCGTGCGTGACATATACTTTACATAACTATATTTCCTTTTTCAAGTGTTTTGATTGTGGTTTTGCGAATTTTTTCCCAAACCGCGCCAATTTCCCCAACGCGCACCCCAAGATATACCGGCGTATCATCGCCAACCGAAAATACACGACGAAAATCAGGAATAGTTTTTATAACTGTGTCGGTTTGTTCCGCCCTTATTTCCCATACCGTGCCCGGTGTCATATTATGGCCGGTGTATACGCACAATTCCCCATTCATAAAGTAACCACGCGGGAAATTATCCATCGCATATCGTATACGCGGATAATGCAGTTTTATTAACAATTCTGTGTGTCCGCCATGAAATCCGGCCGACGCAACAACCAGACCCGCATCCGGCATTATTATAAATGCCCGACGGGTTGTATGAAAATCTTGTGCGGGGTTTGTCATTATATTTGTCTTTGTTTGAAATATCCGTTGATTTTGTCGGCCAAAATATCACGTCCGCAACGGCGTGCGCCTTCTGGACACTTACCATGGGCCAGGCACGGCGGCGTCAGGTATTTTAACAATTCCGCATTTTCACCGATATATTGCGCCAAATCACGCCGCAGGTCGCAAGAGATATGATATATCGCCTCTTGCGCGCACCAACATGTGCGTTTGGCCTGTTCATGAATAAGTGCGTTCAGGTCTGCGCGTTTTTCATATTCCACCATCGCACCATACGGCGCAACAGACATAAACATGTTGCGTGGAATTTTATCCAATAAGCTGTAATATTTTTTCATAAACCCGTCGGCCGATTTTTCCAATCCTGCCGCGGCCAATAATGGCGGCAAGTAAAAATATCCTGTAAAGACCGGTTTTGACCGTTTAATACTTCTGTGGCGCATATCTTGTCCCATCGTGGCGCCCGCATCAACATGGATTTTACTGTGCACATAACCAAGCGAATTGTCCATATACCCCGGATAAAATTGCAGTGTATCAACCATATCTTGTGATCCATCAGGATTAAATGTATTTTTATTATATTTATAATCTAACAATTTAAATTCCGGCTTTGTTTTGACCCCTTTATAATTTTCTGCAAAGGCCGGACTCCAACACATTGTCGCGCGTGAATGTTTATCAAACATATATGAAATATCGGGGTGATTCGTTCTAATTATGTCTGTTATTTTATCCATGACATCCTGCATAAACGGTGTCCACGCAGTGCGATAGAACGCCGCGATTGTCGCAAGGTCAACCGTCCAATCAAGCGCAGTTGGTGCAATCATGGAAACAAACATACGCAATTGTTCCTGGGCAAATTTTGGGGCATTTTGTTCGATATATTTTTCAGATGCCAATGGTCTTTCGCGGTGGATTGCATCACACGCCATTTTGGTTACACGCGATTTGTTTTTCGCATATATATCCAATCCGTTTTCAATATAATCGCATGCCTGATTCACATTGCGTTCCGACACCAACGGGTAATATGTTTCCAATGTGCTTTTTATTTCACCCATATCTGGATTATCGTACATTTTTGAATAACGACCGGAACGTTGGTCTGTGTTATAGAACGGTGCGGTCAGGTGCAATCCGAAAACAACGCTGGACACCGGGATACCATCTATATTGAATGTAAAATAATTGTGTTCCAAAGTTGTGTGATGCCCGGTTTTAAACAAATTATTTTTAACAAAAGATGCGTTTTTTTCATCGACCGTTTCTTCAATTTTTGGAACATCCGCCGAATAACACGTACGGGCCGCGTGTTGCGCAAGTATTGTCGGGGATACATTTGTTTCTGCAATTTGTTCTACTTTGATATTATCAGACATATTTCTTCCTTTTTTGTTATTTCCATAATTCTATTACAACTTTCTGGGGGACTTGCAATGATTATTTTTTGTTTTTCGATTTTCCCGGCTTTTTTAACAAAAAACATCAAAAAGGCCGGGAATCCCGGCCAAAACGACAAAAACATTCAAAAATGCCGGCAAATCACTTGTCACGAACACGGGCAGGGCATTTCTTTTCCACCGCCGCAATAATATCACTATGCAATTTTGCCAAATCTTCTTCGGACATTTTTTCCGTTGGAATTATCGTTGTTGTAAATGCGACCGATTTTTGTCCGTTCGACATTTCAAACGAATCAAAAACCACAACATCGGTTATTAGGTTTGACGCGCTGCGCGCCGCCGCAACCAGATTCGCCGCCGGATAATCCGTTGGCACAACGAATGCAAAGTCACGCGTTATCGGTTGAAACTCGGATAATTTTGCCGGATTCTTTTTATATCCCGGGTGTGGCAAATTATTAACATCTTGGACTATCGCAATACAAACATTTGTTTTTATTTTCAATTTTCTTGCGACAGATGGGTGTAATTCACCAAATTCTGCCAATACCTTTTTACCCTGAACAACGCGACCATAACGATATGGGTGTGCCCAACGCGGCGAATTATCGGTTGATATTGTAAAGTTTTGACCATTTAGTAATGAAACAATATCCGCCTTGACATCATATACATCAACATTGCGGTTGCGTTTTTGCCAATGTTTTGGGGAAGTCGCACCGGTGCGCACAATACATATTTCTGTGTGCTGGGCCCCCGGCATATCGCCGTCAAACACAGTTCCTAATTCAAATAAATTCAAATCAGGGTATCCGCGTTTTTCATTTTCTGCGACCGCAATCAACAAACCACACAATAGGGTATTGCGCGCAGTATCTAAATCAGAAACAATCGGATTGGCCACCATAACATTCAACCGGTCGTTTAACAATTTTTCTATCTGGGAATTACCAAAACTGTATGAACGACATTCATTTAGACCACGTGCCGCCAAAGATTTTTTAAGGAACAAATCAAAATCATCAAAATATGTCACATCGCCAATTGTATGTGTATCGTTTTGAGCAATTTTTTCGTACCCATATATACGAATCAAATCTGCAACAACCGTTTCAGGAATACAAACATCTACACGCGCAGATGGTGCGGTTATTTCCCATTTATTCCCAACAAATTTTCCTGTATATCCCAAACGAGTCAATATATTACGCATATCGTCTGCGGACATTTCAAGACCGGTTCTTGTAAAAAACATATCCGGCGAATATTTTACAGGCGTATTTTTTGGCGAATCATCACCCGCCGCATTAAATCCGGAAATTTTACCACCGCACACACCGGTTATAATCTTGACCGCACACATCAATGCCGGCCCGGTTATTGTTGGGTCTATGCCGCGTTCATAACGATACGACGCGTCGGTTGATATTCCCAAACGTTTGGATGTTTTGCGCACGGCCACCGGGTCGAAATACGCACTTTCCAAAATAATATTCTTTGTCGTATCGGTTGTCATACCACGTGCACCGCCAACAACGCCCGCCAAAGCCAAAATTCCATCAGAATCGGTGATAACGATATCCGTATCGGCCAATTCATGTTTATTGCCAAACAAATCAGTAAATTCTTCACCGGCATTTGCCAATCGAACAATTATATCACCATGAATTTCATCTGCGTCAAAACAGTGCATCGGCTGCGCCATGTCGTAACAAATATAATTTGTTGCATCAATCGGTGCGTTTTTTGGATTGATTCCAATCGCGCGCAGACGGTTGGCGATTTTCGTATCCGACGGTCCAATTTTTATGTTATGAATTTCCGCCAATTTATATGCACGGCATTTATCTGTTTTAATTTTAATGCCACGTGCATTACCGGATACAGTAAATTTATCATCGTGTGGCGCAATATATTCGCCCGCACCCGCCGCGGCCAAGTCACGCGCAACACCACGCACCGCCAAATAATCCGGACGATTTGGTGTTATACCCGCATCAAAAACCGTTGGGCAATCAACAACCGGTGAACCGATCTTGGTGTTTTCTGGTAATTCTATAATACCACTGTGGTCATCATTTACACCCAATTCACGACCACTGCACATCATGCCGTCGGACACAACACCGCGCAATTTTCCACTTTGGATTTCGTGGCCTTCGATTACACAGCCTGGTCGTGCAAGTGCGGATATCATACCAACGCGCACATTGGGTGCGCCACAGACAACCTGGCGCAAGTCTTTGCCACCATCGTCAACCATTAACACATGCAGGTGATCACTGTTTTCATGTGGTTTGCATTCCACAATACGCGCCGCAATCGGCGGAATAGGGCACGTAAGTTCTTCAACCTCTAGCCCCGTCCGCGTAAGCGTATCCGCAATTTCCGCCGCAGACAAATCTGTTTTCAAATAATCACGTAACCAATCAAAAGTCCATTTCATTTTACACCCCCAAAATTAAAAACCACACGATTTTAACCAACGAACATCATTACCATATAAATCCCGCAAATCAGGCAGGTTATATTTCAACATCGCCAATCTGTCCCAACCAAAACCAAATGCAAAACCCTGGTATTCATTCGGGTCAATTCCACAATTACGCAGAACATTTGGATGAACCATACCCGCACCCATCATTTCCAACCAACGTTCGCCATTCCATTTCATATCAACTTCTATACTTGGGTCGGTAAACGGAAAGTATGATGGACGAATACGCAATTCCACATTATCCAATTTAAAGAATTTCTTGAAAAAAGCGCGAATATCACCAATTAAATCAGAAAGTGTGACATTTTTATCTATATACAAACCTTCTATCTGCCCGAACATAGGTCCGTGCGTCGCATCCATTTCACGCCGATATGTGGACCCAATAGCAAACATTTTTATTGGCGCACCATCAGATTCCATCGCACGAATCTGAATAGCCGATGTTTGGGTCCGCAAAACATTCCCATTTAACAAGAAAAATGTATCCTGCATATCGCGCGCCGGATGATAAGACGGTGTGTTTAACGCGGTAAAATTATGCCAATCGTCCTCTATCTCTGGGCCGGTATAACGTTTATACCCAAAAGATTCCAATATCGCAGATATTTCCGATAAACTTTTGGTCAGTGGATGAATTGAACCACGACTTTCGGGTGCGCCGTCCAATGTGACATCTAATTTTTCACCCGCCAATGCCGCGTTTAACGCCGCATTTTCCAATTCAGACTGGCGTGATTTGAACAATTCGCGCAATTCGGCATTTTCGCGGTTTAATTCTGCACGCGCATCGTTATCCAGATTTTTCATCTCTTTCAGGCGCACGGTCATTGTTCCGTTTTTACCGAATGTATTAGTGTACAATTCCTGTAATTCATTTAATGTTTTCGTCTTTTCTATTTGTTCTTTTAGCATAATATTACCTTTTAATAAACATGGGGTCGCATGCGCGGCCCCATAATCATAAACTAAAAACAATTCGCCGCCAAGGGTTATTTTTCACCCCCGATAAATCGTTTTGCAGTATCAATCAATGTGGCGAAGTTTTTATCACCAACATAGGCCATTTCCGCCAAAACTTTGCGGTCCAGTTCGATACCCGCCTTGTGCAGGCCGTTCATAAACTGGCTGTATGTGATACCAGACGGACGAACCGCGGCATTGATACGAACAATCCACAAACTGCGAAAATCACGTTTTTTGGCGCGACGGTCGCGATATGCATACTGACCCGCCTTTTCAGATTTTTCACGTGCGGCACGATACGTGCTGCTGTGGCGGCCAAGATAACCCTTGGCACGTTCCAAGATTTTATTGTGTTTTTGACGAACCGTTGTTCCACGTTTTACCCTTGCCATTTTCGCCCCCTTTTATTTCAAACCATACGGAGCCAGGATTTTAGCCTGACCAACCATGTTTTCGTTCAGATATTGCGGTTTGGACCCGGCGTTATTCGCACGCGCGGATTTTTTACGCAACAGTTTTTTGTGGGCGTTTCTGCGAACGTTGATTTTCCCGGTCGCAGTCATTCTTGCACGCTTTTTCAAGTATGACTTGGTTTTTAATTTTGGCATTTTTTAACCTCTTGTTTAGAAATCCTTATGGCAATGCCTTTGCCATTTCGGACCGTTTGACGGCGATATTGTGACACAAATAAATGAAAAATCAAGTTTTTATTGAATTTTATTGAATAATCATTTTTTTCTGTTTAAAGTTAGTCACAAATGAATCCAAAGAAAACATCTTCCAGGTTGCATACTATCATAAAGGCCGCGATTGTTGCGGCGGTTTTGCCGTTTGTATTCATATACCTGGTGGTTGCCAAGCCGGATTATCGCCTTATGAACGGGGTGGCGCATATTGCATTGCCGATTGCGAATGGTGTTGGCGATTTGGTGACTTGGCCGGTACGTGCGGGCGGCAATATTATAAAGAAAGTGCATACAATTTATAACCTGGAACAGGAAAACGAAGAATTACGCGAGCGGTTGAACCGGGCGTTATCTGACAAAAACAAATGTGACATTGCATTACTTGAAAACCAAGAATTATCCCGCGAATTGGATATTGTTAGGGATATCCCATACGCCAGTGTCGTTGCAGATATTATATTTGATAATTCTGCATTACATCACGGAACATTTTTGATAAACCGTGGTTCGCGTGATGGAATTGCGGCGGGAATGGTCGTTGTTTCTTTTGATAATACTTTGGCTGGCATAGTGATTGATGCCGGTGCAAATTTTGCACGCGTGCGGTCTGTAACAGATTCAAACACAAATATCGCGGTGCGTGTTGCGGGGTCCGAAGTTTATGGTTTTTTGTCCGGGAATGGTTCGGAAACACCAACAATTGGTTTCTTTAATGACCATAAATTCCAGGCGGACACGGGTGTGAAATTGGTAACCAGTGGGATTAGTGGAATTTTACCACCAGATATCTATGTCGGAGAAATGAAAGATGATTCATATGTTGATGTTATAAACCCGCGTGAATTATCCCGCGTTATGGTATTAAAATTTAACTCGGGCCAAGGCACATATCAATGAAACAACAGATTGTGAAATCTTTGCAAATATTGTTTCCATTCCTTATTACGATGGCGTTGTGGCGACTTTCTGTGCCATGGATAAATCCGGCGGGAATATTGGCAATTATACCAATATTTTATTGTTCGTATATTCGACACGTGCCGTATTTTACGCCGTTTTCGATATTGCTCTGTTTTCTTATTGATTATAAATTTGATACTGTTTTAATGTGGACGGTTTTTTATTGCGTGTTTTATGTTGTTATGAACCTGCAAACATTTATAGATTTAACACATACCAAGCGGGACGGCGTATACGCGTTTATGGGATTTATCGGAACGGTTATTTTATTAATGGTTATGCCGCATTTAAGCCTTTTGAACATTTTATCCGGGGCGGTAATGTTCACGGTGTTGGCAATAATGTATATTCCGATAACAACTACTATCCAGGCGGTACAAGATGATTGATACAGAAATATCTAAACAATTTGACCGTCGCAGCGCACTGTTTTTAACCACGGGTATGTTCCTTACGTCTGGATTGGTGTTGCGTATGTTGCAGATGCAGATTTTTGGGTATCGCGAATATAAAAAGAAAAGTGAAAATAATTCTTTTCGTATCCAGATAAATATGCCGGAACGCGGAAAAATTTTGTCGCGCAATGGTTCGCCTATATCGCATGATGCGCCAATTTATCGTATATATATTATTCCCGAAGAAACGGAAGATTTGGCCACATTGGTGGAAACCGCCGCCGCAGATTTGGGACTATCAAAAAAACGTGTTGATAAAATATGGGCCCGAATAAATAAACAGCAAAAATTTCAACCGGTACTACTTAGTGAAAATGCCGATTGGAATACGCTGGCGCGAATTCAGGCAAAAAACCTTGCCGGATTACATGTGCAAAGCGGTTATGGCCGTGTGTATGAATTGGGACCGGCGGGGGCGCAATTTTTTGGCTATGTTGGTGCACCGGACAAACCGGTTGCAAATGCGCCTTTCTATACGACGGGTATTACCGGATTGGAAAAAACATTTAATAACAACCTGAGTGGGATACCGGGGCAAACGGTTTTGATAACAAATGCGGTTGGACGCGTGACCGGCGAAGACAAAACACAATTCAAACCATCTATTACCGGGGCCGATGTGAACACGACTATAAACGATGCGGCACAAAGGACGTTATATGATGCACTAACACTGCACAAGGCCGGATGTGGCGTCGCATTGGACATTGATACAGGTGATATTTTGGCCATGGCATCCACACCCAGCTTTGACCCCAACAGTTTTTCCGGTGATGACGCCGAAGAATACCTGGAAAGCCTGAGACAAAATTTTGCAAAACCATTTATGAACAAGGCGTTTGAGGGCCTGTATCCGCCGGGGTCTACGTTCAAGATTGTTGTCGCATTGGCCGCATTAGAGGCGGGCGCGGTTACAACCAAAGAAACGGTATTTTGTCCGGGACATTGGGACTATGGTGACCGGCGTTATCATTGTTGGGACGCCAAGGGACATGGCCGGGTGAATATTGTCGGTGCATTAAAACATTCTTGCGATATTTATTTTTATCAATTGGCGTTACGTATAGGTATCGATGCGATTAAACGCATGGCAATACGTTTGGGTATGACGGAAAAGTATATCGAAAATATTATTCCGAAACAGATGGCAGGTGTTATACCCGATAGAACATGGAAAGAATCGAATATTGGTTCTAAATGGGTTCATGGTGATACTATCATTTCCGGAATCGGCCAGGGATTTATATTGGTGAACTGTATGCAATTGGCGGTCATGATGGCGCGCGTCGCATCAAATAGAATGGTTATGCCGCGGCTTATAAAAACCGATACAAATCCGAATTTTAAAAGCATGGGGTTACAGGAAAAAAATATCAAAATCGTTCTTAACGGATTGGAGGAAGTTCTTAAAAAAGGTGGAACCGCATTCGGCAGCGCGATAAATGTGAACGGCGCAAAAATGGGCGGTAAAACAGGAACATCCCAGGTCCGCAGTATTTCACGCAAGGAACGATTAAAAGGCGTATTAACAAATGAACAATTAAAATGGAATATGCGTAATCATGGTCTTTTTGTTGGATATGCACCAACGGACAGGCCGAAATACGCCGTATGCGTGATTACAGAACATTCCGGGTCCAGTGGCAGTGCCGCACGCACCGCCGCCGCAACAATGAAAAAACTTTTGGAAAACGGGTAATAAAATGACAAGACAGACACGTGTTTCAAATGCAAATATGATGAGTTTTTCTGAAAAACTGTCACGTTTTTCTTGGACGCTGTTTGTGCCGATGTGTTTGGTTTTGATTATATCGGTTGTTATGCTGTATTCCGCGGGCGGTGGTGCATGGCAACCATTTGCGTTACCACAATTGTTTAAAATTATTATTGGATTTGGGGTGTTTTCGATTGCGGCATTTACGAATATCAAACTGTGGATAAAGTCCGCAAATGTTATTTATGCGATTGCGTTGATTTTGATTATTTTGGTTACTTTTGTTGGGCATACGGGTATGGGGGCGCAACGCTGGTTGAACCTGGGGTTCATGCATATTCAACCGTCCGAAATGTTCAAAATGGCGCTGGTTCTGGCATTGGCACGGTATTTTGCATGGATGAATTCGGTGGATTTAACCAAAATAAAAAATTATGTTATACCGGCCTTGATGATGCTGTTCCCGTTTGCATTGATTGTTATGCAGCCTGATTTAGGGACTGCGCTTTCCATTGCAATGATTACGATTGGAATGTTTTATATAGTTGGTGCAAATAAAAAATGGTTTATTATCGGGGCAATATTGGCGGTAATGGCCGCACCGGTTGTTTGGTATGGCGGATTGCACCAATATCAACGCGACCGGATTATAACCTTTGTAAATCCCGAACATGATGCGCGCGGTGCGGGTTATCAAATAAACCAGGCAAAGATCGCATTCGGCAGTGGCGGCGTATTGGGTAAAGGCTATCTAAACGGTTCGCAATCACAACAATCATTTTTACCGGAAAAGCAAACCGATTTTATATTTACAATGCTTGGTGAAGAATTCGGATTTATTGGTGCATTTATACTGTTGGTTTTATACAGTGCGATTGTTGCAATTCTGTTCTGGACCGCGAAAATGTGCCGCAATCGATTTGGACAATTATTCTGTTTTGGTTTTATGTTGAACTTTTTCATTTATTATTTTATAAATATCTCTATGGTTTTGGGACTTGTTCCAACCGTGGGTGTGCCATTGCCACTTATGTCCTTTGGCGGCAGCAGTTTATTATCGCTGATGTTTGGATTTGGACTTTGTGAAAATGCGCACATTCATCAAGACCAACAATTATCTGCCAAAGGAAGTTAAAATGAATTTACTTATTGTGGAATCACCATCAAAGGCAAAAACAATTGAAAAATACCTGGGGGCGGGGTGGCATGTTATCGCGTCGGTCGGACATGTGCGTGATTTGGTTCCGGAATCTGGCAGTGTTGATACAGAACATAATTTTGAAATGCGTTGGCAAATTATGCCCGGTAAAGAAAAACAGATTAAATTGATTACCGATAATGTTAAAAAGGCCGATGCAGTTTACCTGGCGTCCGATCCTGACCGTGAAGGGGAAGCGATTGCGTGGCATATATTGGATATATTAAATTCAAAAAAATTACTTGGCAAAACACCGGTGTATCGCGTCGCATTTCATGAAATAACAAAAAATGCGGTGATGGATGCAATTGCCCACCCACGTGAAATAGATTCAAATTTGGTTGACGCATATTTGGTGCGTCGCGCTTTGGATTATTTAATTGGCTTTGAAATATCGCCATTGCTGTGGCGGCGCAACCTTGGGCGGTCCGCCGGGCGCGTACAATCGGTCGCGGTTAAATTGGTTGTTGACCGTGAACGTGAAATCGAAGATTTTGTCGCCACAGAATATTGGTCCGTTGCGGCAAAATGTGATTTGAATAAACAATCTTTTAATTCGGCGCTGACATTTTTTGACGGTGAAAAAATCGAAAAGATGACGTTAAAAAATAAACCGATGGTTGATGATGTTTTATCAAAATTAAAAACGCCTGTATGCGCCGCGGTTTCACGTATAGAACGAAAAAAGGTTTCGAATAGACCATATGCACCATTTACGACCAGTACACTGCAACAAGAGGCCGCACGTAAACTCTATTTTTCATCAAAACGAACCATGTCGGTTGCACAGAAACTGTATGAAAATGGATTTATCACATATATGCGTACCGATGCGACAAATCTGTCGAATGAGGCGGTTGGTGAAATAAGAAAATTTATTTCTAAAAACTATGGTGATAAATTTTTACCCGGCACGCCAAATGTATATGTTACAAAATCCAAAAATGCCCAGGAAGCACACGAAGCAATTCGTCCAACACACTTTGACGCACCGGCCGAACTTTCGGGTGATGAAAAGAAACTTTATGATTTAATTTGGAAACGAACGATTGCGTGTCAAATGACAAACGCAGAATTTGATTCTGTTGCCGCCGATATTTTAACCGATGATAAAATTGCGACTTTCCACGCGGTCGGCCGTACGCGTACCTTTGATGGTTTTATGAAGGTTTATATCGAAGATCGTGATGATAGTGATGATGATACAGATGCAAAATTACCGACAATGAATGTTGGTGATAAAATTACAATATCGGAAATTACACCGGAACAACACTTTACACAACCACCGGCAAGATATACCGAGGCATCTTTGGTTAAAAAATTGGAAGAATTGGGAATAGGCCGCCCATCAACGTATGCAACAATTATGTCGACGATTGTTGACCGGAAATATGTTGAACAAGACAAACAAAGACGTTTTCATCCTACATCGGGTGGATGGGTTATTGCCGCGTATTTGGCAAAGTATTTTGCCGATTTGGTTGATGTGAATTTTACCGCGAATACCGAAGATACTTTGGATGATGTTTCAACTGGTAAAACAGAAAAACTTTCCGCATTAAATGAATTTTGGGACGATACACGTGGTATGATTTCCGGTGCACGCGATGTTAAAACACCCGATATTATTGATGAAATAAACACGTTTATGAAAAAACACATCTTTCCAAATGGTGATAATAAATGTCCAAAATGCGGTGGAAAACTGGGTATAAAACTTTCTAAATTTGGGCCGTTTATTGGATGTGAAAATTATCCAAAGTGTGATTATACTATGCGGTTGAACAATAATGATTCGGCGGATGCCACGCAAAACAAAAACGAACCATTGGACCTTGGAAACGGTATATCTTACCGTATAGGCAAGTTTGGTCCGTATGTGACCGATGGTAAAAAGAACGCATCTGCACGAAAATATACACGTGAAAATATTACACTTGAAATCGCACAGGAATTATTGTCTGCGGACAAGAAAAAGGTTGAACCGATTGAGTTGGGTGTAAATCCAGAAACCAAAAAAATGATTTATTTTTATCCAACAGGACGCTATGGCGCGTATATTTCAAGTAATAAAGTCAATGTTAGTGTGACCGAACAACCGGATTTAGAGACCGCAATTGATTTGATAAATAACAAGAAACCGACAAAAAGATTTAAAAGAAAATAATGGCAAAATATGACAATAATTTTACCGACCAATTGCGTGAACGACTGTCCATTGTAGACGTTGTATCCCGCCGTGTACCGCTGGTCAAGAAAGGTCAAAATTATTGGGGATGTTGCCCATTTCATAATGAAAAAACAGCTTCTTTTTCGGTCAGTGAAGATAAAGGTTTTTATCACTGTTTCGGTTGTGGAAAACATGGTGATATTATATCGTTCACAATGGAATCTGAACATGTTGATTTTAAAACCGCTATCGCAGAATTGGCCGATATGGCGGGATTAAAGTTGCCGGAATATAAACCGAAAACTCAACAACAAATTGAAGCCGAAGAAACATATATTACCATCACTGCGGCGGCGGCAAAGTTGTATGCCGAAAAACTTTTCACGCCCGATGGTGCGCATGCATTAGAATACATACGTGGCCGCGGGTTTAGTGATGAAATTATAAAAAAATATGGTATTGGATACGCGCCAAAAAATAATATCATTGCAAATAAATTTGTGAATACTAAACAGGAAAAACTTATTGCGACGGGGCTTGTACGCCGCGGGGATTATGGGTTGTATGATTTCTTTCGTGATAAATTAATGTTTCCGATTTTTAATGCCCGCGGGCAAATTGTCGCGTTTTCGGGACGCAGTCTAGACGGGTCAGAACCAAAATATATAAATACAACCGATACAGAAATGTTTCATAAACGGCAAACATTGTTTGGTTTCAACTTTGCGCGTGAAAACATACACCGGGCAAATCGTGCAATTATTGTCGAAGGGCAAATTGATGCAATTCAAATGCAGTGTAATGGTTTTGGCGAAACGGTTGCGCCATTGGGGACGGCGCTGACCGAAGACCATATCGCGATTTTATGCAAGGCCAATCGGAATATTATTTTCTGTTTTGATGGTGACGGGGCGGGACAAAAGGCCGCCACACGCGCATGCGGTATTATTCTACCGTTTTTACGTGATAATTCCGATGTGCGTTTTGCGTTTGTGACGGGCGGCAAAGACCCGGATGAAATTTTGCGCAAATCGGGCAGGGCGGCAATGGAAAAAATTATAAATAGTGCGGTGCCCTTGGTTGATTTCCTGTGGCAAATTACAAACAAGAATTATTTAATCAATACCCCATCCGGCCGGGTCCAGGCGGAAAAATTTATTAAATCACAAATTGATAAAATTACCGATAAAATGTTACGGGCCGAATATGAACGCGAATATAATTCACGCAAATTTAACGAATGGCATAAATGGAAAAAAAACGCAGAAACCGTGCGTATAGAGGTTCCAGAAATTGATAATGTTATTAAAAATACACTTGTTTATATTGTGAATAAATATCCCGAAGTTGCAGAAAGGTATGGTGATTTTATAAGCACATTTAAATTGGATTTAGATTCAGATGTAAAACCAGATTTTGATTTAGATTTTAAATCTGCGGAAAAATATATAATTTCTTTAAAACTGCAAAAATATATCGAGAGTTTGGAAAAACAAAAACGTGATTTAACCATGCGCGGCCTTGCGGGTGAATCTGATGTAACCCAGGAAATCCGCCGTATAGATGATGAAATAAATCGCATGCGTGAAAAATTTGAAATGTTAGTTTAGTGATTATCCGTCTTCGTTTCACTACGCCGAGACTTCGGTGTTAGTGGTTAGTGGTTAGTTAGTATCTGGAATTTTATTTGCATATTAAAGTGTTTTCAATTATAATAACTATGCACAGGTGACACTGGTGCGAGGTTTAGAAACCCTCTTAATATACGTAACTCCATTTGGTTGGAGGGTCGTGAATATATCGAATAAACGACACTGTTGTATATTACAGGTTTCTAACCTCCAACCGTCAGTTTGTTATTGACGGTATTTTTAATCAAACAAGGAGAAAATAAAATGGTTGTATTAATTGATGCAAAATATTTCGGCAACCTGTTACGCAGTGCGCGTCGAAAACAAAATATTCGTGCAAATGATGCAGCGCGAATATTAAAAATATCTTTGAAAGAATTACATTGTTACGAGGGTGGCAAAGAACCAATACCTGAACATGTATTACAATCTTTATTTCATCATGGGTATTGTTTATTAAATTGCCGGCGGCCAAAAAGAATTTGATTATACAAAAACCCCCACATTCCTGTGGGGGTTGTGAATTATAACAAATGTTATTATTCCGCAACGGCCGGTTCAACCGGTACGACATACATAACAGAATATTTTGCATTTTCATCGAATACCGGGTTTTTAACCATTACGCGATAGCCCGCATCACCATTTACTTCGACATAAATATGTTCAGCATCCGCGGCATAAGCATTCAAATCATATTCACCGGCAGAGAATACAGAATCCGCTTCTTTGGATTGAATTTCGGTCAATTGTTCCGTAACCGGGCATTTTACAACAAAGTTGCCTTCTGCACCCGTGGCAACGGTTTCACATTTCGCGTCCAAAATTGTTGTTACGTTTTCTGGTTCACTGCTGCATCCGGCAAGAATTGCGGCCGCAAAACCGGCAAATAAAAATTTTTTCATGTTATCTCCTTTTTTTGTATACCGCATTCTAGAATTTTATAAATAAATATACAAGTAAAAAATACGGAATTTTCAATATAATTACAGGCACGATCTTAATTCGTGATTGTCTTCGTTTTGATCTATGCGTTTGTTGCGGATTTCTTCGGCCGCATTGATTTTTTGCTTTATTAAAATCAGTTCCGGATGACCGCGCATTTTGTTATTTATATCTTCTATGGCCGAATCTATATCATTACGCGAATGGACAAATATCGGCATAACAGAGTCCGCCGCATTAAATACGGAACTTTTTATATCTGCATCCATATCATCCATGACGGATAAATATGCGCCTATATGTTTATCTTCATGGTTCAAAACTGCGTTATACGAACAAGAACCCGGCCGATGCGAATTATCGATTTTAACAGAAAAATCATTATAACCTATCACGGCCTCGACAGACTTTAAAGCCACACAATATCCATCATTTGATGAATATATATCAACCGCGATATCATAATCTTCAACCAAAGTCGCGATAACATTTCCATGAAATTTATCCATTTGTTCATTTGATTGAACAACCGTCTTTTTATGGGCGGGCGAATAGACCGTGATTTTTGGTGTCTTTTTATATTTTATACAATCATTCGCAAATGACGAAATTGGTAAAAAACACAGGGCAAAAATTATAATTTTTTTTAACATATTAAAAATCACCTGCGCCTTGTTTCTTAAGGTATTCTGCAACAAAGTTTGAACCAAACTGTGCATATAATTCTTCGGCCAATAATACCGACGAACGACCCGATTCAAACAAACGCAGCAGGTTCCCCAGTCCGCCAAGTTCCGTATTTAAAATAACCGATTCATTATTGACGGGACGTGACAGCAATACCGCACGTTTCAGGTTTGGATAGGCCTTGCCCTGGATAAACGCCATTTCCAGCGGATTCAAATTCCAATGTTCATAATCCGCCGCATCCGCCGCCGGGTTACGGAAGAACATTATGGTTTGCGCCTGGCCACGGACCACGTCACCAATTCCCAATTTATCCAAAACATTTGCGCGTTGGAATGCGACCATATATGCCTGGCGATTCTTTCTGCCTTCTTGCAGGCCGGTTATAAAGTTGTCGCGGAACATTTTATTTTCCAACATTGGCGCAGTTTCATCAATCATAATAAGTGACGGGTTTCCGCCGGATACGGTCGTATTGTTTATTCTGTGTAATATATAAGAAATAACCGCCGGCGAAAGTGTCGGGTCCGCCAAAATATCGGTAAAGTCAAATGTTGTTAAACGTGATTCCAGGTCCAATGTATCTGTGTCTTCATTAAAGATTTCGCCGTATTGCAATGGATCGACCCATTTCTTTAACGCGGCACGCATTTTTCCACTGGATGAAAAACAACTTTCATACAAATTTTTCAACATGCGGTCTTTATCAGATAAATAATCAAAATTTACGGATACCGCACGCGCGATTTCATCCGCAGATGCCGCGTCACTTTGTTCCGATATCATTGCAAACCAACGACGCAAAAATGCCCGGTTTGCCACCGTATCCGGCATTTTTAAGGGGTTCAGGTGTGTAAGGAATTTTTCTTCGTTTTTCTCTTTACCCTGCATTGTTATATATTTTCCACCAACCGCAAGTGTGAATATTTCCGCGCCTTTATTACGATCAAAGAAAAATGCCTTTAATTTTGGATGACGCAATGATTGCGCGATTAAAAATGAGAATAATGTTGTTTTTCCACCGCCCGTTGGGCCAATTGTTAATGTATGTGCAACCGCGGCCGGGGCAGAAGACACATGAAATTGGAATTGATACGGTGTTCCCTGGGCCGTGGGGAAAACAACCAATGGACCCGGCCCCCAATCAGAATTCGCGACACCGCGCGGCGTTGTTGACATTGGTATAGATATTGCCGCGGCACGTGATAGCATTTTAAATGTTCGTGGGAATGTATCAAAACCCGGAATAATAGAAAACCACGAAACCTTGGTCGCAAAGTTTTCTTGGATTGGTGACACGCCGAACGACGCAGATATTTTTTTAAATTCATCAACATATTCTTTTAATTCTTCCTCTGTTTTACCGAATATTACAAACGATGGATAATAATTCACCAATGTCTGATTTCCGGAAACATTTTCATCCATTACTGATTCCGCACTGGAAATTTGTTCTTCGGTTGAATCATTTTCTTTATTTGCCACACCACGACGTTGACGTAATGTTGCCTCGACCGAGGCAGAATCCATAATTTTGAACCCGTTCATGCAAATCATTTCTGTTTGAATTGTATTCACAGAATCAAAGAAATCTTCATCTAAATAATCCGGCGCGGAACGGAAAGACATTAATGCCGCGTAATATTCACGATTGCCACTTATATACTTTATAATTCCGTTACGCATAAATTCGACATCATCAACCGTAGATAATTCTTTGATTTTTTCGTCGCATACAGCCGGGGCCGGCTTTGTTATCGGTGAAAATATACGTCCAAAAAACCGTGCCATATTATCACGTGAATTATTCTGTAAAACATGTGGTTTGTACGGCGCAAGTATAGATTCAATATAATTTCCATATTGATTTAACTTGTCCCGCGCATTCGCGCCATGTACAGAAAGAACAATATAATAATTATTCAAAAATATCTTTAATCCCTGGGAATGCCATTTATTATAAATCTTTTGTAAAACCGGTTGATCAAATTCATAGTTTGTATTTTCACCCGCCGCGTCGCGAATTGTAAAAAATCGCATAACAACATTTGGATCATGTATCTGGTTGAATAATTGGGCACGCAGATCCAAGAATTTTGCACGCGCGTCTTCGGTTTGCATACTGGTTTGAACACCGGCAACCGAATAAACGCGAACCAAACACCCATCGTCCAATTCAATAGAATTGTCTGTATACACGGTTTTAAACGGTATATATTCTGCATAATGTTTATATCCAAATTTTGGAAATACATGCTTAATAATTATTGGAACAAATATCATTAAAACAATAAATGCAAAAATAACAGCCACCACCATAACCGTCAAAGTTATACTGTTTGAAACACCACCACCGGCAAAAAATTCAAAAAAATTATTCATCATGCCGATAATCTCCGTGGAATTTTATTTTTGAACATTTTTATCTTGGCAATTAAAATTTGCCCAAATTGCGCATCGCGCTTTGAAAAAGTCGCCAAAATCATATGAACAACTATCACAGATATTAAAAAATATAGTGGATTTAGATAATCATTCACTTTATTAGCCCCCAGTATAAATATACCAATTATATACAGGGTAGTAAAAGCAACGAACTGAACCATAAAATTCAGAACCGCCAAAGTATATGGCACATAAAACAAATGCGACGGATTCGCCAAAGCTTTTAGCACTTGTTGCTTCATTTTGTAAAAATCCCTCCATATGGACTTATCTTATTATAACAATTTCAACAATTTTCAACAAGCATAAAAAACAAAAACTTAAATTTGTTCATTTTGTTGAAAAATTGCATATTTTTTAACAGATTTTTAAATACCGGTTTTTTTTAACATTTTTTACAAAAATACCGGACATTTTGAACAAAAATGTTGAAAACTTTGTTAAAAATCGGATTTCAACAATTTCAACAGGCACAATAATAACAACAAAATATAAATATATTATTTGATTTTTGTTAAAAAGTGTTTATAATGCCATCACAAAAAGGATATAGATATGAAATTTTTAAGTTCTTTAAAGGCATGGAAGAAACGTGGAAATATTAAACAGGTTCGTCGTGGAAAGCAAGTTATCCTGATTGACCCTGATAACCCTAAATTCAAAGCAAAGCAGGGTTTTAAAAGAAAATAGTATTGTATGTTTTCTTCTTTAGTTTTCCATATACGGCATTTTTCAATGTCGTATTTTTTTATTAAAACAGGTTAAAATCGTTCATAAATGATTCTATCATAGTGTCTTGGACCTCGGCCCCCGAAAGGCCGGATTCGCGTAAATAGTTTTCCGTTTGTTCGGGTATGTTAAACATATATGCGCTATGTTCGGCAAATTCCGGTACAGATGATATTTTTTGCCGGGGGGTAATCCTTATTTTTGCGGTTTTATCGGTTGCAAGTGCCGAAAAACGTATATCAGATTTGGTATTTTCACAATTTTTACCTATTATTGCGGTCCCAGATATCTTGGAAAAACTGTCTTTATTACCGATAATTTTCGTTTGTAACAAAATTCCGGTATCACTTTCATAATGTTCTGCGATAATTTTAACGGTTAAATCAGACGAATTTGTCAATAAAATATGACCACGAATTTCAGAATTTTTACCGGCATTTTTGATAAAAATATTCAAAAAACCCGGTAAATTATTTTCTGTATTTATTGACAAAAATACCGGTTGATTGGGTGTATTCAGGTTTATATTTAATGTATTTTCACCCGATATTTTTCCAACATATATAATATGTATTGGTAATTTATATTTTTCAGATATATTTTCCGGTTCCGACAAAGTCGAAAGTTCGGGTTGAAAAAACCCATCACGGTAAACGATAGTTTCCGCGGGAAATGTTTTTATATTGAATTCGTTCCACATGTATGACATATTACATATATTATAAAGGATTTTATTATGGGTTTCAATTGTGGAATTGTTGGTTTGCCAAATGTGGGAAAATCAACGCTGTTTAATGCTTTGACGCAAAGTGCCGCGGCGGATGCGCAAAATTATCCGTTTTGTACTATCGAACCGAACACCGGTCGCGTTGTTGTGCCGGATGAAATATTGCATAAATTGGCGGCGGTGGATAATTCGGCCAAGATTATACCAACCCAGTTAGAAATTGTTGATATTGCCGGACTGGTTCGTGGCGCGTCAAATGGGGAAGGGCTTGGAAATAAATTTTTGGGAAATATTTTGGAAACAGACGCGATAATACATGTTGTTCGTTGTTTTGAAAATGACGATATTGTTCATGTGGACGGTCGTATAGATCCGGTTGCCGATATTGAAACGATTGAAACAGAATTAATGTTGGCCGATTTAGAAAGCCTGTCTAAACAAATAAAAAACCTTGAAAAAAAGGCGCATGGTTTGGATAAAGTCGCCATAAAATTGCTGGCCGATGCAAATATTATACGGGAAAATTTGGAAAAATCTGTGCCGGCGCGGGATGTTGATGTTGATACTAAACCGTTTAATTTATTGACCGCCAAACCGGTTATTTATGTGTGTAATGTCGAAGAATCGGCCGCGGCGAAAGGCAATAAATATTCACAAATGGTTGTTGATAAATTTGGTGGTAAGAGTCCTGTGTTAATAATTTCCGGTAAAATAGAGATGGAAATCGCACAAATTGTTGATCCGGACGAGCGTAAAATGTTCTTGGAAGATTTGGGTTTAACACATTCGGGGCTAGAGCAGGTTATCAAGACCGGTTATGAAACATTGGGCCTGCAGACTTTTTATACGGTTGGACCCAAGGAAGCGCATGCGTGGACAATAACACGTGGCATGACCGCGCCAATGGCCGCCGGTAAAATTCACACGGATTTCGAGCGTGGATTTATCCGGGCCGAGGTTATTTCACCCGAAGACTATATAAAATATGGTGGCGAAGTTGCGGTGAAAGAGGCGGGTAAAATGCGCCTTGTGGGGCGTGACTATGTTATGCAAGAAGGCGATATTTGCCATTTCTTGTTTAATAATTAGTATAAGGATGTGTTTTACTCGGTGTGTAAATTAGCAAAGATTTATTGAAAGATAAGTTATTTTATTGCTTTTTAGAAATTTATTGCTAATATCAACGCAAAACACGGGTGTGAGAGATTGTTAAAAAAGGAAAAACAAATGAAAAAAACAATTTCATCACATGTAAAAAATTCAGAATTTTTATGCCAGGAAAATAATTCTTTGCGATTGTTGCCGGAAATAAAAGTGTTGCGTGTCGATAATTCTAAAAATGAAAATATGCATGATTTCGAAAATAAAAAATCAAACCAAAGAATCACAGTAATATTCGTTTTTAATAGGATGAAAAAAGGATGTTCGGTCGCAGAGATAGAATACAAAGAAAAACGTCGTGCAGAACGTCGGAAACGTCTTGTCGAAGCGTGGGAAAATGCGGATGATTTGAAAGGCCTGTTGGGTTTTATTGCTTTTATGGCGGTGTCTACTGGATGTTTTATAGCAATATTTCGTTCTGTTAGATCTATATGTGGTACCTGCAGTATCAAGCAAACAAAAGAAATTCCGCAAAGGGATAATAACAAATCGTTTGACGCGAACACCATTAAATGGCAAAATGCTCTTTGTTTAATAGATAAGACAAAATCGCGTTAAATACCGAAACATCCTCCGCCTATCTGGGCGGATTTTTTTTTTGTCCAAATTATTTTTGACAATGCGTATTTTTATGTTATATTTTGCCTGTAAATTAAAACAAATAGAGGTAAAAATGTCCGGTTTAAATTTTGGTGATGCCTGTGATACAGATTTTTTTGGTAACCCAAAAGGCGGTGGTTGTCTGGGTTCTTTTATGGTTTTACTTATTGTTGGTGCTTTGATTGGTTGTGGTGTAAAAAAGGGCG
>JAZROX010000013.1:0-72500 GCA_045648945.1 Candidatus Enterousia sp.
CAAATTCTGGCAACGCAACATTTGCGGCCCGCAACATTGCAATAGATGTTGCCATAATCGCAGGCTGAACATTTGCAGTCAGTGTTAAATCTTCGGCCGGTCCATTAAAAATAATGTCCGATAACTTTTCGCCCAGCGCAGCATCAACTTCGTCAAACACTGCCCGCGCAGCAGGATTGTTTTCATACAAATCGCGTCCCATACCAACGCTTTGTGCACCCTGGCCTGGGAAAACAAATATAGATGACATATTTTGCCTTTTGTTAAATTACCTTGGCATTATAGACACTAAATTACACAATCGCAAACATATTCATTATATATTGCAAAAGCATGAATACTTGCCGGTGTTTTTATACTTTTCTAATGCTGAATTCGCAACCGCAATAATTTTGGCGGTAAAAATCGGATTCTCGGTTGATTTTTTGGCGTAAGTTTTCGTCCCATTTTATCGGCAAATATTCTATATCACCCGGGGCGGATTCGCCAGCCGTGTCAACCTGATGTTGGTCTTTGTGACGTGAAACGCCCAGGACGCTGGCCACCGCGTTATACCCATTTTCGCGTGCGAATTTTTTCGCGTATTCAAACCTGTATGCAAAGCACACACTGCAACGCCCGCCACGTTCCGGCTCGGCCTCAAGCCCGCGGACGGCCGCGCGCCATGCATCATGGTCATATTCGCCGATTTTATATTTTACCCCCATTTTTTCGCAGTATTTTATTTGCTCCTGCATGCGTTTTGTGTATTCACTTTCGGGGTAAATATTGGGGTTGAAAAATAAAACAATAAAATCGTCTATGCCGGGAATTTCGCCGTTGCACAGTTGCTTAATCGCGCCCGCACTGCACGGCGCACAACAAGACACCAAAACAAGTTTTATTTTGTCCGGCATTATCGTTCTTTTTTATTAAACATTTCGACCAATCCGGCCGGCACAGTTCCGGTATTTATTGGCCAAAGTTGATTCATGTTTCTATCAACAAAAACATCGTTTTCGGTTAAATAGTGCCATTGGGCCGAACGTGTTTGTTTGCCCGGTGCCATAACTGTTTGAATTTTATCCAACATTACCGGTTTGTCTTTTTGGATCGCATTAAAATCCAGCGCGGAACCATACTGTTCGGTCAAGAATCGTGCAACATCCGCCGGATACGCCAATTTGTTTCCAACCAATAATACAAATTTATCTGTTGTTTTTTTGTCGATAATTGGATGGTTGTTCAAACAACGTTTTTGGCCCAACGTGCTGCGCCCACTGGTGACATACCGCCCCGTATCCAGTGTGTAAACAATGCGCTTTATTTCAATTTTATACGGCAAAGATGAAGAATAACACGCAACATAATGTGCCAAATCTTCAAATGATGATATTTGTTTAACCGGGCCACTGTTGAACGGTGTGCATGGGCCGGTATTTTGCAGATAAAATTCGACGACTTCTTTCATTTTTCTTTCCTTTTTTATTGCCACACCCTGCCCTGCCAATAACCGATTCTTATCTTGTTTTAACGTTAAACAATTTAACCAAACCGTTTGGTAACTTTCCGGTATTTTTCGGCCAAATTTGATTAAGGTTTTTATCCACCACCACATCTTTTTTAGATAATGGTTTGCAATGCACATCATGCCATTTCATACGCGGTGCCGGACTGGTTGCCGAAAGACGCATACCAACACTGGTGTGTTCAAAAATATTAACAAATAACGGTGTTGTCGGGTCAAATTTTTTCAGGTCAAAATTAAACTTGGAACCATATTTTTTAATCAAATATTCGGCCACATCATTTGGGTACATCAATGTCGGCAAAATAAGTTCAATTTTTGCATCCGTCTCGGTTGCGATAACTGGATGTCCATCAATATATTTATTTTTATCAAATATTGAAGTGTCTTTACATTTTTTGTCCATGTTCACAACACAGTTTTCACGCAGGACCGTCACACGACGCGGACTATCATCGCGTGGACCAAATTTACCAACAAATTCGTGCAAATCATTGATGTTTGAAATATCATATCCGATACTTCCAAGACTTGGAATATGCATAGTTGCTTTGAATCTAACAAATACTTCCGGTTTCATTTTATTACTCCTTTTTTATATCGTCATTTCATCAATCACTAACACTAATCACTAACACTATTGTTTAATTCAATTCGCGTGAACAGATTTTCTGGAACGGTGAATTTTTCACCCGCCCCTATTCTGTGTTCATACTTTGTTGGCCAAGACAAATCGTGCGCGGTTTCAAATATGTTCTGAATTTTTTCCGCCGCGTCCGGAATAAACGGTGCAGACACGCGCGCAAACAAATCAATCAATTGAAAGCATTCATTTAATGCCGCCGCCGCGCCCGCCGTGTCACCATTTTTCACCAATGCCCATGGTTCCCGTTCCGTCATATATTCGTTCGCAATTCCATAAATATCACGCAGCGCAACGATGGATTTTCTGAATTCACACGCATCCAATGCCGCGGTCAATTCCGTCAATTTTTCATTCACGCGCGCCGCCAACGCTTCATCCATCGCCGCGCCCGCCGGTACAGTATCGCCAAAGTTTTTATTTGATAATTTGCATACACGCGACACAAAGTTGCCCAGCAACCCGTTCAAATCTTTATTCACAATTTCTGCAAACCGCGTCATTGTGAAATCTGTATCGTCCGTTTCCGGTGCCGATGCCAATAATGCATAGCGCCAACAATCACTTGGTGCGATGGCAAGTGCCGCGTCCAGGAATATTCCGTTTCCCGTGGACTTTGAAATCTTGGCCCCATTAAAGTTCAAAAAGTTTTGACCCTTTAACACATCGACGGTTTTCCAATTGTCGTCCATCGCCAATTCTTGGGACGGAAAGAAAACAGAATGAAACGACACATTATCTTTGGCCATAAATTGGGTGTAATGACAATCGGGATTTTTCCACCAAGACGCCCAATCCGGATTCGCAATCTGGGAAATAGAAACATAGCCCCACGGTGCATCAAACCAAACATAGAATACTTTATCTTCATACCCCGGTTTATTTACCGGAATTCCCCACTTTAAATCGCGTGTAATCGGGTTGTCGTGCAGACCTTCGTCCAACCATTTGTTCGCGATTTTAATTGCGGTCTTGGGCCAACCAACGCGGGAATTTATCCATGCGTGCAGTTTGTCTTGCATTTTGCTAAGTTTAAAATACAAATGTTTTGTTTCGCGCATTTCGACCGGCGACGTTGGGTCAATTGCACTGTGTGGGTTGATAAGTTCGTCCGGGTCCAATGACGCGCCACATTTTTCGCATTCATTACCGTATGCCCGTTCATACCCACAATGCGGACATGTCCCAATAACATAACGGTCCGCCAAGAATTTTTTCTCGTTCACCGAATATGGTTGTTTGGATGCCTTTTCTTCTATCATGCCAAGGCTGTCCAACCGGTTAAACAATTCGTGAATCAGTTTCTCATGCTGGGGCGTATGTGTGCGCCCATATAAATCAAAAGACAATTTGAAATCGCGCACCGCGTCCAAGTGCTTTGCCCGATATTTTTCAACATAATCTTCAACGGTCATATTTTCGCGCGCCGCCCCAATCTCGCTTGTTGTTCCGTGTTCGTCGGACCCGCCAATGTAAAGAACGTCGCGTCCCATCGCGCGACAAAAACGCGCATACACGTCGGACGGCAACAAACAACCAATCAAATGTCCAATGTGCAGGTTGTTATTAACATATGGCAATGCAGATGTGATAAGATATTTTTTTCCCATTGGTGCATCCTTTTTTATAAAAATGGACGCCAAACGGGGCGTCCACATGAATCCCGTTTAATGTTGTGTTTAAAATTAGTTTTGCATTCGCATTGTTTATTTTTTAACCTCTGGAATTTCGTCCGTCTTCGTTCGTTTCACTCACTACGCCGAGACACCTAATCGCGGCTTTGCGCTAGCAAAGACGGATGGTGGGTGGTATTGGACTCGAACCAACGACCTTTACGATGTCAACGTAACGCTCTAACCAACTGAGCTAACCACCCAAGGCAACGGCCATTATAACAAAGAAATTCCCGATTGCAAGTATTTAGTATTAGTGGTTAGTGTAAGTGTTTAGTGTGGGCGCGAAATCGCGCCCAGTTTATATTTATGAACGACTTTGTCGCTTGCAACGCAATAAACACAAACCATTATAAAACAGGGACATCAATATATTTTCTGGGATTGGTTCCGTGCCACGTTCATAGTGATGCAATTGTCGAACCGATATCTTTAACATTTGTGCCATATCATTTGCCTTGATGCCTTGATTACGACGCGCGGCCTGCAACATCGTCCCAAAATATTTTGCATCGATTAATAAAACCATTTTCTCCTCCTGTTGGTTAAAAAAATACCGCCAATGACGAATTGACGGTTGGAGGCTAGAAAACTGTAACACAAGAACAGCGTCTCTTATTCGATATATTCGAGACCCTCCAACCAAACGCTGGAGATTTTGTGTTAGGGGTTTTCTAGACCCCGCAACGGCGTCACCCGTGCAAAAGTATTATAAACAAAAACAGTTGCACTTGCAATCGTTTTCACTAACCACTATCCACTAGCACTAACCACTCTAGTACATCGTCTGCAAGATGTGTTTGTTTTTATCCAAACTGGACAGCATTTTACCACTGCCGCGGGCGACACAGGCAAGCGGGTTGTCAACCAAGAACGCCGGCAATCCCGTCGCGGCACGAATCGCCGCATCCAGCCCGCGTAACAACGATCCCCCACCGGTCATCGCAATACCCAAATCGGCAATATCGGCCGACAATTCCGGTGGCGTCAATTCCAATGCGTGGCGCACCGTGTCGACAATCTTGGTGACCGTTTGTGCCAATGCGGTTGCAATCTGCGATTCGGTGATAAGCGTTTCACGTGGCGTCCCCGATAGCAAATCGCGTCCCTTGATTTTCATGGTTAATTCATTGGCCTTGTCTTTTGGCGAAATTGCGGTTCCGATTTTCTTTTTGATTTCTTCGGCGGTATTTTCCCCAATAAGCAGGTTCTTATTCTTGCGCACAAATTCGATAATATCTAAATCCATTTGGTCACCGGCAACACGCACCGCATTTGAATAAACGATTCCGCCCAACGACATAACCGCAACCTCGGTCGTGCCACCACCAATATCCAATACCATGGACCCCAAAGGTTTATCAACCGGCAACCCCGCACCGATTGCGGCGGCGGTTGATTCTTCGACAATATAAACCTTGCGTGCACCGGCGGCATCTGCGGCCTCTTGAATTGCACGGCGTTCCACCTGGGTCGCACACGATGGCACGCATATAATGATAAGTGGTGCGGTCAATGGGCTTCTATGATGAACCTTGCGAATAAAGTATTTAATCATTTCTTCGGCAACTTCAAAGTCCGCAATAACACCGTCGCGCAACGGTCGTACGGCGGTAATGGTCCCCGGGGTTCGTCCGAACATCTGTTTCGCCTCGGTCCCGACGGCCAGTATCTCTTTGCGCCCCAACAGACGGTTTTCTGCAACCGCAACAACAGACGGTTCGTTTAATACAATTCCGCGACCTTTGACGTAAATCAAAGTGTTGGCCGTTCCCAAATCTATTGCCATATCCGCAGAAAAAAATTTCATCAGCCAATTATACATGCCATGCCCCTTTCGAATTATTTTGTATCACTATAAACATACAATTTCGAAAAATCAAGACCGCACCCAATAAAAACATTTGACTTTGTTTATATTCTGGTATTATTAAAACATTATGCGAGACACAATAAAAAAACATAGCGATTTTCATATGACCGACACCGACCCGTCGGCGCGTTCGGAATTTTTTGTCGTTCGGGCGCACCCAACCCGGTTTCCGGGTGATGCGCGTGTCGGATTTATGGCGACCAAGCGCACATTTAAATTGGCGGTGGAACGTAATCGCGCAAAACGTTTAATGCGCGAATGGGCGCGTTTTCACCAAGATTTAATGGTTCCTGAATTTGACTATGTGTTTATTGCACGCCAACCTATTTTAATGGCAACGCGGGACCGTGGCCGTGACGCTATGCGTCGTGAGTTGGCGCATATACTTAAAAAATACGCGCCAAAAACCCCGGCAAATCTATTAAAGATTATCAAAAATGCCGCGTAAATTCGGGATTTTTATGATAAATTTATACCAACGGTTTATATCACCGGCCTTTGGGGGGCGCGCTGCATGCCGTTTCACGCCGACGTGCAGCGAATACACAAAAACGGCGATTGAACGCTATGGCCTTGTCCGTGGAACATTTTTGGGAATTCGCAGAATTCTGCGCTGTCGACCCGGCGGGGGGTGCGGTTTTGACCCTGTGCCTTGACAAGTTATACAATTATGCTAGAATTTAGTTAACATAAAAGTAATTTTACAAAAGGATATGATTATGTCATTTCGTGCAACCGTAGAGTCCATGTCGAAAATAATGGATGATATGGGGATTACAGAACTGGATTTGGAACGCCAATTTTTGTTTGGCGTGTATCGTAAACATATACATTTATCAAAGCAAACGGGCACAACGGTAACGATGCCGGCCCTGCCTACATCCGATAGTGCCAAACATACAACCAGTGCCCCGGCCGACGCGGCCACATCTGGGTACGCATTGAAATCGCCGATGGTTGGTGTTGCATATCTTTCGCCGGAACCGGGCGCAAAACCATTTACCAAGGTTGGCGCGTCTATCAAGGCCGGCGACACCGTAATTTTGGTCGAGGCCATGAAGACATTTAACCCGATAAAATCTGACCGTGATGGCGTTGTGAAAGAAATCTTGGTTGCCGATGGCGCGGCCGTTGAATTTGACCAACCACTGATAATTATTGAATAAAGAAAACTATGCCAAAGATTAAGAAAGTTTTAATTGCCAATCGTGGCGAAATCGCGTTACGAATAATTCGTGCGTGTCGCGATATGGGCATTCGCACGGTTGCGGTTTATTCAACCGTTGACCGCGATGCGATGCATGTTCAATTGGCCGATGAATCCGTATGTATCGGGCCGGGCCCGTCCAAGGATTCTTACCTTAACGAATCTGCGATTTTGACGGCGGCATTGTTAACAAATGCGGATGCAATTCACCCGGGCTATGGGTTTTTATCTGAACGTGCGGATTTCGTGCAAAAGGTTGAACAACACGGTTTAATCTGGATTGGGCCGGACGCCGCAATGATAAACAAAATGGGCGATAAAGTAAACGCCAAGAAAACCGCGATTGAATGTGGGTTGCCGGTTGTGCCGGGTTCCGATGGTGCGGTTGAAACATTGGAAGACGCATTAAAATGGGGTGAAAAAATCGGCTACCCCGTTATGTTAAAGGCCGCCGCGGGTGGCGGTGGTCGCGGCATGCGGCCTGTGCTTTCCGCCGACCAAATGGCCGAAGCGTTCGAGATTACCAAGAACGAGGCACGCAGCGGTTTTGGCGATGATACACTGTACATGGAAAAATTATTGTTGCACCCGCGTCATATTGAATTCCAGGTCTTGGGTGACAAACACGGCGACGTTGTAATCTTTGGCGAACGCGATTGTTCGTTGCAAAGAAAAAATCAAAAGGTTATGGAGGAATGCCCGGCCGCGGCCCTGACCCAGAAACAACGCGACGATATGATTGAAATCTGCAAAACGGCCGCCAAGAAAATGGGATACACGAACGCCGGCACGTTTGAGTTTATGTATGAAGACGGCAAATTCTATTTCTTGGAAATGAATACCCGGCTGCAAGTCGAACACCCGGTAACCGAAATGGTTTACGGTGTTGACCTGGTGCGCGAGCAAATTCGTATCGCCGCCGGCGAAAAATTGGGCTATACCCAGGCGAACGTTATTCCGCACGGTCATGCGATTGAATTCCGTATCAATGCCGAAGACCCAACGGATTTTGTGCCATGTCCCGGCAAGATCGGATTATATGCGCCGTCGGGGGGACTTGGTGTGCGCGTGGACAGCGCAGTTTACACCGGATACACAATCCCGCCAACATACGATTCAATGATTGCAAAATTGATTGTTCATGCCCAGTCTCGTTCGGCGTGTATCATGCGTGCGGAACGCGCATTGGACGAATTTGTTATCGAAGGCGTGAAAACCACAATTCCGTTGCAAAAGAAATTATTAAACAATCGCGACGTTCGCACATTGAACTTTGATAATCATTGGTTGGAAGGCTATCTGGCCAAAGAACATAAAAAGAAATAATTTTTTAGATTATTAAAAAACCGGATGCCCATGTATCCGTTTTTTTGCGCTTGACCAAATTTTAAAATTTTTGCTAGTATTCAATTGAACCCAGGTGGGAACCTGTGTTCGGGGCTTTAGCGAGCCTATACACATTCGGTGCGATGCATCGTAATCCTTTGGATTTCCATGTTTTTGCGCCGCGATAAATTCCCCGATTTAGGTCGGGGTGCTGGTGGTTATAATGATTTATCAAAAGACCATCAGAATCATTTAATGTGTATGATGCGCTAACACCCCGACCGTCAGGATTCCTGGCGGTTTTTAAAATCCCAAAAGTCCCCTTCACATTGTGAAGGGGTGGCACACGAAGTGTGACGGGGTAGACCAAGGAGGAAAACATGAGGAAATTTTTAATATCAATAATCTGTGCGTTGTGCGAGTGTTCTGCATTTGCCGCCGGTGAAAATGTCGCGACATCCAAGGCATTTGTTGACGCCGGCGTTGCACAGAAACAAGATAAAATTTCCGCAAATTCCGGTGCATCTCAGGTTTTAACCAACACCGGTGAATCGGGCATCGTTGGGACAAAAGATATTTACACATCATCCGCCGCATATTCGGCCCAGTCCGATTCTTTGATTGACGCACAAACCATGAACACCGCCGTCCAAAACGCCATAAATGCAGAATTTAAATGTGTTCAAACAAACCCAAATGATTCAACCGATTGTTGGTTGGTCGATGTCTTGGGGCAAACCGAAACACAAAGCAAAAACGTATTCGACATAAGCCGTGTCCCAACTACCGGTCCAATTATAAACAATGGTGATGGCTCTGTAACCGTAACTGGTGAACCCACTAATAGCGCAATGTATACAGGTAGAAAATTATCACAATTGGCCCCGAACCTAGAGGTAGGGAAAACATATACTCTGAGTTTTGATTCATCGTATGGAGGCGCCGCATTAACATTGATTTATAATATAAGCACTGGAGATTATCATAATTGGAAGAGTAACACATCAGTAACAATGACCCAACATTTATTGGATTCAGGGGCGTATTTTCAGGCACCAACAAGAGGGGTGCCAATTACAATGCGTGACATTCAAATAGAGGAAGGTACGGTTGCAACGCCATATCATCCATACGGAAATGTATATTTACCATCCGGCGACTAAAAACGGTGGCACCTGCCACCGTTTCACTAACCACTAACACTATAACTGTGCTTTGATTTCTTGGACCTCGTAACATTCTACGCGGTCGCCTTCTTTCAGGTCGTTATATTTATCAAAACTCATCCCGAATTCTACGCCACCAGAAACCTCTTTAACTTCGTTCTTTTCGCGGCGCAATTCGCCGATTTTGCCGTCGTATATAACAACGTTATCACGCAACAATCGCACAAACGCGTCTTTCTTTATTGTGCCTTCACTCATGCGGCAACCGGCAACGCGAATGCCCTTGCCCACCGTGAACAGCGCGATAACGTCGGCATAACCGATAAAGTTTTCTTTCTTTTCAGGTGCCAATTTTCCGGACAAGATTTCTTTGATTTCGTCGGTAATACGGTATACGACACTGTGATAGCGAATATCAACACCACCCGCACGTGCCATATCACGAACCGCAGAATCCGCACGGACATTAAACGCGATAATTACCGCACCAGACGCGATTGCCAAACGCACGTCGCCTTCGGTAATTTGACCAACGCCCGCGGACAAGATTTCCACACCAACTTTGTCGGTTTTGATTCCACGCAACATATCGGTTATGGCCTCTACACTGCCCTGGACATCGGCGCGCAGAACAATCGGCAAAGTCAATTTTTTATCGTCCGTTTTTTGACGCGCAAACAATTCTTCCAATGAAGAACGCTTAACCGCGTTCGCCTTGTCGCGTGCGCGTTGTGTGCGATACGCGGCAACCTCGCGACACTGGGCCTCGGTTTCCATAACGTTCAATTGGTCACCCGCGGCCGGCACAGAATCCAGCCCCAGCACCATAACGGGTTGTGCCGGTTTAACCATTTTGACACGTTCACCATTTGACATTATCAAACCACGGACGCGTCCAAACGTTTCACCAACGACGAACACATCGCCAATCTTTAATGTGCCCTGGCGAATAATGACCGTTGCAACCGCACCCAGGCCGCGTTCCATTTTCGCCTCGACCACCGTGGCAACCGCCGGCATATCCGGATCCGCCCTAAGATCCATCATTGCCGCCTGGAGCAATATTGCATCTTCCAATTTATCAAGACCGATTTTCTGTTTGGCGGAAATTTCAACACATTGAACATCGCCGCCCATATCTTCGACCTGGACTTCCTGTTGCAACAAATCTGTTTTAACCTTTTGCGGGTTGGCTTCGGGTAAATCGATTTTATTTATCGCAACAATAAATGGAACATTGGCCGCGCGAATGTGATTAATTGCCTCGATAGTTTGTGGCATGATTGAATCATTCGCCGCAACAACCAAGACCACAATGTCCGCCATTTGTGCACCACGTGCACGCATCGCCGTAAACGTTTCGTGTCCCGGTGTATCCAAAAACGTGATTATCGCGCCGGATTTTGTTTTAACCTCGTACGAAGAAATGTGTTGGGTGATGCCGCCGGCCTCGCCTGCGACAACATTTGCGTTGCGAAACGCGTCAAGAAGCGAGGTTTTACCATGGTCAACGTGACCCACAACCGTCACAATCGGCGCACGCGGTTTTAAATTTTCCGGATTCGGTGCGCGTTCGATTTGGTCTGCATAGGGTTTAACCTCGACCCGCTTTACGGTTGCGCCAAATTCGCCGGCGATAATTTCCGCGGTATCGGCGTCAATGGATTGGTTTTGGGAAACCATCATTCCCATTTCCATCAATTTCTTGATAACATTACCAACCTTTTCCGCCATCGCGGCTGCCAAGTCTTTGACGACGATTGTATCGCCCAATGTCACTTCGTGTGCGACCTTTTGCGGGGCGTTGAACATTGCACGCGCCTTTTCACGGAAACGTTTCAATGAAGCCTCGGACCGGCGGCGATTTGCACCGCGAATTCCGATTGAATCTTCATCATCATCGTCACCCATCACAATATCATGCAGCGATATTTTTCCGGTTTTAGTAAATTCTTTCTTGCCGCCACCGAATTTAGAATTTCGACGCGATTGCGTTGGCGCATCTTCGCCGTCATCGATATCATTATGACGCGATTGCGTCTTTTTAAAAGATTGATTTTGGCGCACAGGCGGAGTATCCGGGACCACCTCCGGTTCTTCATCGGCCAATGCGGCGGCATTTTCACGCGCGGCCAATTGTTCTTTGACCTGTTCATACTCTTTGGTTTCGCGGGCAATTTCGGCCTCGCGCGCGGCACGGGCGGCAGCCTCTTCGGCCTCGCGCTTTTTGCGTTCTTCTTCGCGGGCATGCGCCGCCTCAAGTACTGCACGCAATTTTTCATCCGCCGGATTATTACGCGGTTGTGCCGGGTTGGCCGGTTCTTCGCGTAATTCATTACTGCCGGGGGCAACAACACGACGACGGCGTTCAACAAAAACAGAATCACCCTTTTTGCTTTGCACCGCACCCAGCGTCACAGATTTTCCCAGTGTTAATGTTGCCATATTTCAACCTTTGTTTTTTTATTGTTCTTCTTCGGTTTCTTGTGTGATACCGAACGCAATTTCACGCGCCTTCATAATAACACGACCCGCAAGGCGTGCACTCATTGTTTCTTCGCCCAATATTTCGACTAATTCATCAGATGCCAAATCGGCCAAATCAGACAAAGTCTTGATGCCCGCCGCACCCAATTTCATGATAATCGGACGTTTGATAAAATCAAATTTCAACAAATCATCAGTCATACCCAATTTGTGGCCTTCGTCAAAGTAATCTTGTTCAACCTTGGTCAGATAGGCCTTGGCACGATTCTGCAATTCGACCGCCAATTCTGTATTGAAACCTTCGATGGATTCCAATTCTTTCAATTCGACGAACGCGATTTCTTCGATTGTACGGAATCCTTCGGATACCAACAGATGCGCAATCATTTCATCTACGTCCAATCCGCGGATAAACAATTCGGTCTTTTCTTTAACTTCCTTGGCACGACGTTCTTGCTCTTCGGCCTCGTTCACAACATCGATGTTCCATCCGGTTAATTGAGAAGCAAGGCGCACGTTTTGGCCGCGGCGTCCAATCGCCAAAGATTGTTGATCTTCGTTCACAACAACGACCGCACTGCGCGTGTCTTCATCGACGATGATTTTTGCAACCTTGGCCGGCTGCATAGCGTTAACAATGAACACCGCCGGGTCTTCGGAATACAAAATAACATCGATCTTTTCACCGTGACATTCGTTGATAACCGGTTGGATACGTGTTCCCTTGATACCGACGGTCATACCAACCGCATCAATGGACGGGTCAGCCGTTTCAACCGCGATTTTCGCATGCGAACCCGGTGCACGTGATACAGATTTGATTTTAATAATACCTTCGTATATTTCCGGTACTTCTTGGACAAACAGTTTTTCCATAAACATCGGGTGTGTCCGGGTCAAGAAGATTTGTGGCCCCGAATTAGAACGTGCAACGTCCATAATCAATGCGCGCACACGGTCGCCAACCGCCAAACGTTCACCCGGAATAAGTTCAGTGTTTTTGATATAACCTTCGGCCTTGCCATTAATATCAACAAAGACGTTACCAAATTCGATACGTTTAACAACCCCATTGATAATATCGCCAATATTGTCTTTGAATTCTTCGTATTGGCGGCCTTTTTCTGCATCACGAACACGCGCAGTCATAATTTGACGTGCCGTTTGAAACGCCATACGGCCAAATTCGGGTTCCGGTAATGGGTCTTCGACAACATCACCAACGGATGGATTTTTTGAATATTTCTTTGCCTCGGCCACGGTCAACATTGTTGACGGATTGTATTCTTCGCCGGCGGATTCCGGAGATTCAATAACATCGAACAAACGTTTAACATAAATTGCGCCGTTTTTACGGTCGATATTTGCGACAATATTAAATTCTTCGCCATATTTATGTTTTGCAATTTTTGCGATTGCGGCCTCTAATGAATCAAAAACCGTTTCACGATCAATCTGTTTTTCGGCGGCCAAAGAATCGATAGCCAATAACAAATCTTGACGTGGCATAGAAACAAACGACATTTGTGTTTTCTCCCTTGGTATGTTGTTTTACGTCTTGGTTTATCTATAAGGGCGGGGTTTTTACGCCCCGCCCTTAAAATTATCTTTTAAGAACATTGCGATTATAGCACCGAATCGGTCGAATGCAACTGTTTTTTTATTAAATATATTTGACGGTTGGGTTTTAGGGTTCTATACTCTAAAATAATGAAGACCATAGACAAATATTTTACAAAGCAACTGATTGGGATTTTTGTTATGTTGTTGCTGATTCTGACTGGACTGGCATGGATGGTCCAGATTATGTCTATGATGAAGTTCCTTATGAATTACGGGGTTAAACTTACGAATTTCTTGGGTTTGACCGTTATGATGGTGCCATTTATCGTGTCAATTATCGTGCCATTTGTCACGTTTATCGCAATTCTGTTCGTGTATAACAAGATGATTGGGGATAATGAAGTCGTTGTTATTACCGCATCTGGAACATCGCCGGCGCGTATTGCGCGTCCGGCGATTGTCTTGGCGGGAATTTTGACGGTTGGGCATTTAATACTAAATACCATGACTGTTCCGGCGACCCAGGCACGGTTTTATGACACGCAATGGAATCTGCGATATGGGTTGGCCCACCTTAAATTACAAGAGGCCGCATTTACCGAAATGTCGCGTGGTTTGGTCGTCTATGTGGACAAGGTTTCCGGCCATGATTTAAACGAAGTTATGTTGTCCGATACGCGTAAAGAAAATTCGCAACTTACAATATTTGCGCGTATGGGGAAATTGATTACCACCATGCGGGGATTATCAATTGTTATGACAGATGGTTCACTGCAAATGCAAGGGCACAGCAATGTAATCGGCACATTTGACAGTTTTGATATGGATTTAAGTGTTACAGAAAAAAGTGGTGGAAATGCGTTCAAGGTTCGGCGTATGCCAACATTTGCATTGATTAAGTCTATGTCCCAAGATATGACGCCCAAACAATATAAAACGGTTATGGCGGAACTGTGCAACCGAATTTTGGGACCGTTTATGAATTTGCTTTTGGCCCTGCTATGCGTGACGATATTGTTGCGTTCTTCGTTGTTGCGACGTCGGACCAGTTTTGCGCCCGCGGGTGCGGTTTTGGCGATGTCCGTTGTTATGGCGTCGTTTATGTCTTTATCGAATATGTTACATAATTGGACAAACTTTTCGTTGTTGGCGTTGGGCCAGTTTATATTGTTGATGATTCTAACCATGGTGTTGGTAAAAAAATGAGGAAATTATATTTCGCATTTTTAGTGGGAATTTTGTCGCCGGCGGCAATGGGCGCTATGTCGGTTGACTTGAATGAACCAACACTGATAAAGGCCGATAAAATTGAATATGACCTTAAATCCGAAACAATCAAGACAACCGGAAAAACAGAAATAACCAATAAATCAGGTCAAAAAATGACGCTTGGCAATTCATATTTAACCAAAAATGGCAAAGATTTATCGGGCAACGATATTCAAATCTGGTTGGGACCGCATGTATATTTGGAATCTGATAATATCACACGCAATGACGATATTACCATCGCGCGTGACGCGACATTTACCGCGTGTAAAAATTGCGACAGTTATGGCGAAGCATGGGAAATAACATCCGATAAAGTTAAACATGATGCAGATTCGCGTATATTGTCATTTTACGATATGGTATTTTGGACGTATGATGTACCGATTTTTTGGTTGCCATATTTTAGTATGCCCGATCCGGGTGTAAAACACAAAACCGGATTTTTAATGCCAAACTTGGAATCTACAAACAAGATGGGAACGCAAATCAACCTGCCCTTCTATGCATATATTTCGGACACGCACGATGCAACCATAACTTTATCATACCTGACCCAGGAAAACCCATTGTTCCAATTGGAACATCGCCTTAACGGTTCGCATTTTGAATCCCGGACACGCGGTTCTTTCACACACAATCGCGAAGGCGATAATCGTTGGCACATATTTCATGATGATATCATAGAATTGGGCAATAATGCCCGCGCCACAATTTTCTTGGAACGCGCATCCGATGACACATATTTGCAGAAATATGGATTCTATGGGGAACAGCCTTATCTTAATTCAGGTGCCAAGGTTGAATTGTTCGGTCAATCGGGCTATGTCGTGGCGGACGCCCACATATTCCAAGAATTACGTAATTATGTACGTAACTATGCAACGGTGGACGGGAATATTTTACCAAACGTTCGTGGGGTATATCAAACCGCGCCCATATTCGCCAACACATTCGCAACATTTGCAGGCGATGTTTTGGGTATCACGGGTGACAAGGCAACTTCGCAACGACTTATTGGCGAGGCTCGCATAACATCACCATGGACGATTTTTTGGGGTAACCGTTTAACCGCAAGTATCGCGGCACGTTATGATATATATAATTTTCATAACACAGAAATGATAGATGGTGATGTATATTCCGGAATTAAAAACAGATTTCTGCCAAGTGGATATCTTGAATGGGGGTTACCTTTATTTAAGCCCGCGGGCGAATGGACGTATATAATAGAACCACGTGCCAGATTGACGCTTATGCAGCATACCAGCAAGAATCTGTTCGCCGCGAACAATGATTCAGTTGGCGCATTGCTATCGGATGCAACATTGTTTTCGAACAATCGATTTGCGGGATTGGACCTGTGGGAAAACGGAACCTTTGCCGATTATGGTGTGCGTTGGTCGGCATTTAGTTCAAACGGTCGAACTATCGAGGCGTTTTTGGGTCAAACATACGATTTTACCAAGGCCGAAGATACCGATCCCAACAGTGGGTTTCATGGTGGACAATCTGACTATGTTGGGCGTTTAGAATACAATAATATGAGATGGTTGAATATATATACACGATTTCGTTTAGCCCAAGAAAACCTGGCGCTGCGCCACGTGGAAACAAATTTTGTCTTTGGAACCCCGCGGAATTTCGTCAATGTTGGGCATATTTGGTCACGACAATTTTATGACGCGCAAACTTTGGCGCCAACAATACATGAATTTGCCGGCGGAATTGGTATCGCCATCACAGACCGTTGGTCATTACGATGGAATGCGATTTATAACGCAACAAACAATCAATTCCAACAGCATAACGGTGCCCTGTATTACGAACACCCGTGTTATTATCTAAGTTTTGGGTATCGGCGTGATAATGCGGAAAAGGCAGACTATATAGGAACAACAACTTTCCAATTCAGATTTGGAATAAGCGTTGATGGTAAACATTATTAAAAGGAAGGCAGTATGAAAAAAGTATTGTTAATTATGGTTGGATTATCTTTATTCGGGGGCGCAAATGCCGCGACCGTTGTCGCAACGGTTGATGGAAAACCAATTACCGACACAGACATAACCGCACGCACAAAACTTATGGCGCGCCAGGGTCAAACATCTACGGATAATCGACGTGTGGCATTGCAGAACATTATTGATGACAGTGTGAAATTAAAATACGCCGCGAACTTTAATGTCAAACCAACCGAAAAAGATGCAGATGCAGAATTAAAACGCATGAATTTGGGTGAACTGTCTGCATCTGAGCGCGAAATGGCGCGCAGTGCAATTCAGGCCAGCATGGCATGGCAGGTTATTGTCGCACGAACGATTGTGCCGACAATCGATGTTTCGCACGAAGATATCGCCACCGAACGCGCCACATTGGAACGCGAACACGGTTTACCAATCGAGATGACTTTGGTGCGGTTGATTGATGTGCCGGCTGATGTTGCATCCAAACTTTCTAAACCGAAAAATTGCGATGATGCGATTGATATTGCAGAACGATTGGGTGGTGCACCACAAAAGTTCACCGCATTGCAATACGAATTGTCCGCCGATGTACGCGCGCAAATCGCGGGATTACCAACATTGACGTGGTCACGACCGGCAAATGGTTCGATATTTTTGATTTGTAAATCTAAAAAGACATCCGAATACGGCAAATTGGACGATATAATCAAACAAAATGCGGTATATAAGCAATCTATGTTTATTGCCGACCAACAATTAAAACAACTGCGCCGCCGCGCGGTGGTTATCATAAACGACGATAGATATAAACTATGACAAAAACGATTCTTTTTAATTTGAATGACGCGGAAATCGAAAAATTTGTAACTGATATGGGGCAACCGCGGTTTCGTGCAAAACAAATATCCGATTGGATGCGCCGCGGTGCACCGGATTTTGCATCTATGAAAAATATTCCCGAAAAATTACGTAAAGATTTAGACGTGATTGCCCAAACTTTACCGGTGCGAATAGTAAAAAAATTGCAATCGTCTGATGGGCAAACAACGAAATTCCTGCTGGAACTAGACGATGGGGAATGCATAGAATGCGTTTTAATGCGGACCAGTTATGGTAATAGCGTGTGTGTCAGTTCCCAGGCCGGATGCGCCATGGGATGTAAATTCTGCGCCAGCACATTATTGGGCCTTAAACGCAATTTAACCGTAAACGAAATTTTTGCACAAATATTGGTTGCGCAATGGGAACTGCGAAATGATAATTTTTCTGATAAACCAATTCGTCCAAACGGTGATGCAAATAATGGTGATGTTTCGCACATTGTTGTTATGGGGACGGGCGAACCTTTACAGAATACAGAAAATGTTATCGGTTTTATCGAACGCGCGAATCGCGATATGGGAATTGGTTGGCGGCGCATTACGGTATCTACATGTGGAATTGTGCCGGGCATAGAAGAATTGATTGCATGGGGACGGCCGATAAATCTGGCAATATCATTGCATGCACCGAATGATGAACTGCGTAAAAAAATTATGCCGATTGCGAATAAATATTCTATTTCGGAAATTATGGATGCGGCGTGGCGGTTTACAGACCTGAATAATCGGCAATTGATGATTGAATATATATTACTGGGCGACGCGGATGGCAACCTTTTGAACGCGACGCCAGAATTGGCGGAACAATTGGTCGAAATAGTCCGCGGCAAAAATTGTATGGTTAACCTTATACCATGGAACGCGGTATCTGAACGCGAATTTTCATCGCCATCAAATAATGCCGTTCATCGATTCCAAGATATTTTAATAAAAAACAATGTGCACGCACGCATACGACGCGAACGCGGAAACGACATCGGGTCTGCGTGCGGACAATTAAGATTAAGCGAGGCAAAAAAATGAAAATAGAAACTATTACTTGCAGCGACATGCGCGAATATAACGAAATAGACGATATTATCGATTTAGGGAAACGTTACCCAATGGCCGAATTTGCGATTCAGGCACACCCATCTAAATTTTTGGGTTGGATGCCACGATATATTTGGTTTGATACACTGGCGCATGCGGCGCGTGTGAATGATATAAAACTGGCCATGCATGTGAACGCCGAATGGCGGGCCGAGATTTCGCGCGGGAACATTCCGTATGAAATCAAGCGTATGTGGGATTGGCGACGCAACAACGGCAAACCTGTCATTGGCCGGGTTCAGGTGAATATAAACGGTGGCAAAGATAGTTTTAGATTCTATGCGGATAAAGTCGCCGATATTATTCGTGCATACCCAGACATAGAATTTATATTCCAATATACATCACGACAACGCCGTCGGTTAAAAAAACTTGATTCAACAGGTGCCGAATTTTCAATGCTGTTTGACGCATCGGGTGGGCGTGGAATATCACCAAAGGCATGGCGTGCACCGGTTATGGAAAATCATAAAATGGGTTACAGTGGCGGAATGGGGCCGGATAATGTCGCGGAAAACCTGGATAAAATAAATTTGGTGGTGCCGGCGAATCGCAATATATGGATTGACGCCGAAGGCCAACTGAAAGACCCAGATACAAAACAATTTGATACACGGCGCGCAGAACAATATATTCAAAACGCGCTGGGGTGGATGGCAAAGAACAAATGAACGGACGCTTTTTGGGTAAATATTTTTTGGCGTGTTTATTATCGACATTTTTGGCGGGGCCGGTTGTTGCGCAAAATGTGTCACGCGACAAAAAGAAAGCAAAATCTGAAACGCCGGTAAATGACAGTACCGCAAAAAGCACTATGACGCATATGGCGCCGAACGCCAGTGTCCAAGTGCCCACGCCACCAAAGCGCAGGACGGTATTGGTTGGCCACGTGGATGATTCGTATCAAATAGACGCCGCCGCATTTGTGCATATGACGTTGGATGGCGTGCGTGCAAAATTTGCACCCATGATTGTGGCAAAACCATTTGTGCGATTCTTGGATAAATATACGATTGGTGTGAATGCGGACGCAACAATTCAAAACTATACCGACAAAAATTTTGCGCCGATTGTTGATAAAATGTATTTATCCATGGCGGTACGCACAAAAATCGGAACATTCGGTATAAAAATCGGGAAAATCCCGGCAATTGAATATCCGGCGTGTTTTAATGAATCTGTGCCGGGTGGAAATTATTTATTACACAGAACGAATTTTGATTTGGGGCGATTTCTGCCGCGTGCCGCCATCACAACATATAAGTCAAATGATACAGAAATCGGGCTAGGATACGGAGAAAATGGAGATGGGTTTGGATTTGCCGGTAATGGATATGCAATTATCACTTTAAAACAAAACATAGGCGACGAATTTCAAATTGGTGGATTTATATTAACTAACCCACGACAATTTTGTTGTGATGCCTATACCATGTATCAACCATCATCGCATGATATGATAATGATCCAGGCGCTGAACATGGGCGTGCGACCAACATTTTATGGAATCTATCGACATATATTTAAAAATGACGAAGCCGCCATTGCAATAAACGGTTTCTTTCAATCGGATGATGGTGCGGCGGGCGCGGACATTGGTTTTCGACACATGAAAAGTGGCACGTATGTTTTGGCCGGTGCGCATTACCGTGACCCGATGAACGCCGTGGCCGACGCACCCGCAAAATGGCAACCATTTGTTCAAATTGGAATAAATAAAACATTGGCGCCAAGAAAATACAGATAAAAAATACCACCCAAATGGGTGGTTTTTTACTTTGAATTTTGATTATTGATTGCGCGACGTATGGCACTTTGATAATCGGTAAAAGATTTCAAAGCCCGCAATTCTTCCAATGGAACATTTACACCATACGCATGATGAATCGCCCGTTTCAATTGTAATGGGCGCGCGACACGCATCAATATCGCAATATCTTGGTCGGTGTTATGTTTGGACTTGGGCTTTGCGGCCTTGGGACGTGGCATTTCCGCCGGCGCGTTCAATTTGTTATACATAAAATTTATGAATTGACGCGGAGTATAAATGCCACCAACAAATTCTTCCTCTTGGGTTAAATCCAATTCAATTTGAAAGTCGTGTTCCAAATACATCGATATTTCCACCAAATCCAATGAATCTAAATAAATTTGTTGGTCTTCGAACAGAACATCTTGGTTTTTTGCCATGTCATCAAAATTGATATATTTTGATAAAATTTCATTTACACGTGCCGCAATTTTTTCGCGCGTCCATTTGTATTCTGGTTTGTTTACAAATCTTGCCATATTATGCCCCTTTTTTACGGATTCTAGACTAAAAATAATAGATGTCAAATGTTTGATTGCCCGCCTTCGTCGATAATTATGAATTATTTTCTCTTATTACAAATAATGCTACGGCGAAGCGTCCGTCTCCGCTGCTAATAACGAATTTTATTTCTTTGGTTGTGACTAATGCTACGCCGAGACACTTAAAAATTATAAATGCGCACTTTATCGTGCGCATTAACAATTTTTGGTGGGTGTTAAGGGACTCGAACCCCTGACCCTCTGCGTGTAAAGCAGATGCTCTAGCCAACTGAGCTAAACACCCAAAGCGTAGGCAATCATAAATTATATTTTTATGATTGTCCAGGTTTTTTTACTGTGGCAGTGGCATGCCGGCCGTGGCGTCCGCCATAACGTCGTCTATCAATTTATCGGTTTTGGCTTTGGCATCGCGAAACGCCGTCAATACCGCGGTTTCCAATGCTGCAACACCGTCATCCAATAACTTTGGATTTATTGTCACAGAATTGATATCGTATTTACCCGTCATATCAACAATACACGCACCACCGGCCGCCAAACCTTTGACGTGCATGGTGCCCAATTTTTCTTGGGCGTTTGCGACCTTGGACTGTAATTCAGACGCCTGGGCCATTAAGCTTTCCATATCCATTTTATTTTTCCTTTTATACTAAATGTCCGGTCGATTGACCGGACACGTGTTTATTTTTTGGTTTCTTTACCGGTCTTTTGGTCGATACCAACCATAGACATACGCGTTTTGCCACGTTTATCCGGTCCAAGGTATTTCACAAAGACTTTATCGCCTTCTTTCAATCCGGCGTCTTCGATTTTTTCCAAACGTTTACCAGTGATTTCAGAAATATGAACCATGGCCTCGAACCCGTTCATAATTTTCACAAACAGACCGAAATCTTTCAGCCCAGAAATAACACCCGGATAAATTTCACCAATTTCCGGTTCGGCAACGATTTCTTTGATACGTGCGATTGCCGCATCCGCATCTTCACGCGTTACCGCCAAGATTTTGACCGTGCCATCATCTTCCAAATCAATGGTTGTGTTTGTTTCGCGGGTCAAAGCCTGAATAACAGAACCGCCCTTGCCGATAACTTCACGAACTTTGTCTGGATTAATTTTCATCGTGTACAATTGAGGCGCGTATTCGGATACATGATCACGCGGTTTATCAATTGCAGCCTTTATCTTGCCCAAGATGTGCATACGACCATCTTTTGCCTGGGCCAACGCGTTCTCCATAATTTCAAACGTAATGGATGTGATTTTAATATCCATTTGCAACGCGGTGATACCACGATCGGTTCCGGTTACCTTGAAATCCATATCGCCAAGGTGGTCTTCGTCACCCAAAATATCGGTCAGAATTGCGTAATCGTCGCCTTCTTTAATCAACCCCATTGCGATACCCGCAACCGGACGTTTCATCGGAACACCACCATCCATCATCGCCAATGTCGCGCCACATGTGGTCGCCATAGACGAAGAACCGTTCGATTCCAAAATGTCCGAACACAGGCGAATTACATAATCGAATTCACTGCGACTTGGTATCATCGGGTGAACCGCACGCCACGCCAAATTACCATGACCAATTTCACGACGACCGGGCGCCTTTAACCCCTTGGCTTCACCAACCGAAAATCCCGGAAAGTTATAATTCAACATAAAGTCGCGTTCTTCGTCGCCATCCAATGTTTCTAACGGCAACGCATCTTTGCCACCACCCAGTGTCAAAGACACCAATGCCTGGGTTTCGCCACGTGTAAATAACGCAGACCCGTGTGCACGCGGCAATACACCCAATTCAATTTCAATCGGACGAACCGTCTTGGTGTCGCGGCCATCGATACGCGGTTTGCCCGCCAATATATTCGAACGCATAATACGCGCCGTGATATTTTCCACAATTTCATCCGCAAAAGATTCCAATGTAGACGTCGCGACATTTGTATCTGGGAACATTTCCGGAATCAGTGTTTTTGCATCTGCATGAATATTGCCCAATGTTTCAAGGCGGGTTAATTTTTCTTTGATGCCCAAAGCCTTTTCAATTTCCGGCGCAAATTCTTCGAAACGTTTTTCCATCGCGATATATTCTGGTGTTTTTTCCGGTATGGCCCAACGTTCTTTGCCCGCCGTTTCGACCAATTCGTTAATCGCATTGATGACCGCCTGTTGTGCATCAAAACCGAATTTCACCGCACCCAGTGTTGTTTTTTCATCCAATTCGCCGATTTCAGATTCGACCATCAACACGCCGTCTTTGGTTGCGGCAACGACCAAATCCATTTCTGAATTTTCAATATCTTTCTTGGACGGGTTCAGAACATATTTACCGTTCATATACCCAACACGTGCCGCACCGATTGGCCCCGCAAATGGAACACCGGACAATGCCAATGCCGCAGACGACGCAATCATCGCCAAAATATCAGGCTGGTTCTTACGGTCATATGAAAACACCTGGGCAATAACCTGAACTTTATTTTTGAAAGTTTCCGGGAACAATGGGCGGATAGGACGGTCAATCAAACGCGCCGTCAATGTTTCACCCATTGATGCCTTGCCTTCACGTCTATCGCGCGAACCCGGCACGCGACCGGCCGATGCAAATTTTTCTTGGTAATCAACGGTTAATGGAAAGAAATCTTGGCCTTCGACCGCGGTTTTTTCCGCACAAACCGTTGCCAAAACCATCGTTTCGCCCATTGTCGCCATAACCGCACCGTTTGCCTGTTTTGCAAAACGACCGGTTTCAAGCCGCAATGTTTCATCACCATATTTAATTTCAACCGCAATCGGGTTGTTCAAATGTTGGGTCGAACCCTTTTTATTTATTAAACCAAATAACATATTTTTCTCCGTTTTTTTATAAGGTTATTTATTTTCCGCGCGAAGAAAAATTATTCGTTATTGCGTTCTGGGACAACCCGAAAACAAACGCAAAAATGAACAATTTCTTCCGCGCCGCGTGGATTATACTTTCATATTTCGCCATTTGCAAATGTTTTTAATAAAAAAGACCGGCATCAAACGCCGGCCCAATCTGTATCAAATGATGAATTATTTACGCAGACCCAATTTTTTAATAAGGGCATCGTATTCATCCGGATTGCGTTTTTTGATATACGCCAATAATTTTTTACGACGATTGACCATCATAAGCAAACCACGTTTCGAATGTTCATCTTTGTGGTTATTTTTCATATGTTCGGTCAAATTGCGAATACGTTCAGTCAAAACCGCAACCTGGGATTCCACAGAACCACCATTGTCGTGTTCACTGGATTTAAACGCGTTGATAATTTCAGTTTTTTTTGCCTTTGTTATGGACATTGTTTTTTTCCTTTTGTTATTAAATTGTTCGTTTTGGTTTCAAGACGCCGCCGGTTGTTGTGCCAATTCCAACAAATTTCTTGCCCGAATAAACACGATACACGCCATCCGCCCCGCCCGTCGTGATAAAGCCGCCATTACGATAAAGTTTGGTCGCCCCATCATCCAGATTCAGAACCGGAATGTCCCCCAGTCCAAAATCCACGGGTGCCAGATATTTACTGACATCGCTCCCATTATTAAATAGATTTTCCAGAAAATCAAGTGATTGCGCATTTTTTATTGTAAAGCCACTGGTCCGGGTGCGCCGTATCATTGTAACGGTCGCCAAAGTCCCAAGGCCGTGCGCAATATCGCGTGCAATACTGCGAACATATGTACCGGGTGCACATTGCATACGAAAATTGCACAAATTGCCGGACATTCCTGTTAATTCCAAAGAATAAACATTTACCGTACGGGCGGGAATATCGACCGACGCGCCGGCACGTGCCAATTCGTATGCACGACGTCCGCCAATATGCACCGCACTGAACAAGGGGGGCGTTTGTGTTATGTGACCAACGAATTTTGGAATTGTCGCCCTAATATCCGATTCTGTTGGAATTTTGCCGGTGCGTGCGACCTCGGTCCCGGTGACATCCAGTGTGTCGGTTTCAAATCCAAACGCCACAGAAAACATATATTCTTTCGTATGGTCACAGAATTCTTCAATAAAAGGCACCATTTTTGTTGCGTTTCCAATTGCCACCGGTAAAACGCCCGTTGCCATTGGGTCCAAAGTGCCGATATGTCCATTCTTTTTTGTGCCAAAGATACGGGCAACACGCATTGCCGCGCTTTTAGAAAAAACACCCGTTGGTTTATCAAGAATTATCCACCCATCCATTTGTATCCCTTAATCAAAAAATGATAATTGCCGTTTAATTGGTTTTGGTGATTCTGTGCACGGTGCGACCGATGTTTTTTGGCCATGCGTGTCACAGGATACGGTTGATGGCGACCCACCCTCCAGGTTTGTCAGAACAGATTCCGCCCGTGCAACCACAGACTCCGGCATGCCCGCCATTTTTGCAACATGAATACCATATGAACGATTTGCGACACCCGGAACTATCCTGTGCATAAAAACAATATCATTATTATGTTCGCGCACATCAATGGTTAGGCATGCAACATGCGCAAGGTTGCCGCCCTGGCCCACGCTTTGGTCCGTTAATTCATGATAGTGCGTTGCAAACAATGTTCGTGCGCCCAATGTGTCCAGGTATTCCAATACCGCCGTCGCGATTGCCATACCATCATATGTCGCCGTTCCGCGTCCAATTTCATCAAAAATTATAAATGAACGCGGCGTCGCACGACGCAGGATGTTGGCGGTCTCACTCATTTCCACCATAAATGTCGATTGTCCCGCCGCAAGGTTATCCGACGCACCGACACGACTAAATAACTGGTCACAAATGCCAATCTCTGCGGATGCGGCCGGCACAAAAGAACCCATATGCGCCAAAACGACCAAAATCGCATTCTGGCGCAGGTATGTCGATTTACCCGCCATGTTTGGTCCGGTCAGTAATGCGATTGGAAATTCATTCAAATTACAATCGTTCCGGACAAAATTGTCCCCGGTCTCGCGCAATACGTATTCAATTACCGGGTGCCGGCCACCAACAATATTAAATTCACACCCATTTGTTATTTGCGGACGAACCCAATCCCAATCTATCGCGCAATTTGCCAATCCGCACCAAACATCCAGGTCCGCAATTAAATCCGCCGCCAGCAGCAAATCATTCGATATACCGCGGATTTCTTCAATCAAAGATTCCACTATTGTTTCCTCTATTGCGGCGGCTTTATCAGATGCAAGGCGGATGTCATTATCCAACTGAATCAATTTTTCGGTTGTAAATCGCATATTTCCGGCCATGGTTTGCCGATGTATAAATCCAGAATCGGGTCGCATCATGTCTTCGGCTTTGGCTGACGGGACCTCGATAAAATATCCCAACATATTGTTAAATTTGATTTTAAGGTTGTGCACCCCGGTTGATGCGATATATTCCGCCTGGGTCGCGGCAATAGTTTCGCGTCCGCCGTGTGAAAGTGTGCGCATGTTATCCAACGCGGCATCAAAACCGTCACGAATAACGCCACCATCACGAAAGAAGGTCGGCAAATCGTCCGCCAATGCCGATTCAATTTTCACCGCAAATTCGTTATGCGTCTGAATACGTTCCAAACGCAGCGCCAATTCAGGATTTAATTGTGTCGATATCATTTTGATATTTGGCAAACACACCAAGAAATCCGCCACAACGCGCATATCACGTGGCGTGCCCCGCCCCGATAACAACCGTGACAACGAACGCCCAACATCCGGCACGCGCGCCAACATATCGGTAACCATTCCGCGCACATCCGCATTCAAAACCATATGAGAAATGTTTTCTTGGCGGGTTAAAATTTCAGAGATATCCCCCGACAAATTCCGCAGATAAGACCGTAATTTGCGCCCACCGGCCGCCGTTTTTGTATTATCGATAACATCCAATAAACACCGGCCACCTTCGTTTATTGGTGCATCTATTTCCAAACTTTTCCATGTGGCAGAATCTATCAATAACTGCGCCCCAGATTTGAATTCATACGGCGCCCGGAAAGTCAAAACTGCACCACGTTGGGTATTAAACAAATATCCCGCCAATAGCGCCACCGCCGCATTAGAATTTTTCGGCACATCAGAAAAAACACTTTGAATAATTGTATCTATGTCGCCACGACGATAAATCTTTTCAAAGACCGGCGTCGATTTGAACATATCGCGAATATCCAAAATCGTATTATTTTCGGCATCTATGGATGGATAAATAACCTCGGCCGGATCGGTGCGAACCAAATCGTCAATAATATCGTCTGTATGTCCGACAAAGAATTCCCCGGTTGAAATATCACAACCCGCAACATCAAAAGAATTGCCACCGGTGCATACAACCGCAACCAAGAAATTCGAACTTTTCGGCATCAACAAGTTTTCATCGGTCAATGTTCCAGGTGTTAAAACGCGCACGATTTTTCTTTCTATAAATTTATGACCGCGTTCTTTGGCCTGGGCCGGAGTTTCCATTTGCTCGACCAACGCCAATTTATAACCCATTTTAACCAAACGCCCAAAGTAATTGTCCGAAGCGTGCCACGGAATCCCACACATTGGAATATCAACCCCGTCGCCATCCGTTCCGCGTGAAGTTAAAACCAAACCCAATTTTGAACTAATAGTTTTTGCATCTTCAAAGAAAGATTCGAAAAAATCGCCCAAACGAAACATAAGCAATGCGTCGGGATTTTCGTTCTTGAAATCCACGTATTGCTGCATAACGGGCGTAAGTTTAGATTTTTCAGGCACGTTCAATCCATTATTCGTTTGGCGTCGTTGTCACCTTTAATGTTTCGATTTTTAATTCCGCCTCTTTCAGCAACTGTTCACAATACGCTTTCAGTTTTATTCCCTGTTCATATGCGGCGACAGAATCGGCCAAAGGCAATTCGCCCGATTCCATTTTTTTCACCAATTCGGTCAGTTGTTTATAGGCTTCTTCAAATGTCAATTTTTCGGTATCCATATTAAAACCTCTTGTTGCAAGACAAGATACAAAATAAAATTTGAATATTCCACAAAAAAACACCCAGTCGGGTGTTTTTTTAGTGTTTAGTGGATAGTGTTAGTGGTTAGTGGAAACGGCGCAATGCGCCGTTTTAAGTGGATTTTTGGCATTTTAACATACAGAACCCACGATGAAACAGGCACATTAAAATATGCTCTGGTATGGGGTCCAGTCCGCGTTCATATCTGCGCAATTCTTTTAATGATATTCGAAATATTTTCGCGGCGTCACGTCTTTTTACGTTCTGTTCCTGGCGCGCCCGATGCAAAATTGCACCGTAGTATTTTGTATCAATCAATACGACCATTTTCTCCTCCTTGGTTTTGTATTCAAATAAAATACCGCCAATGACGAATTGACGGTTGGAGGCTAGAAAACTGTAGAGATAACAGTGTCGCTTATTCAATATATTCGCAACCCTCCAACCAAGTGGAGTAGAATCTCTAAGGGGTTTTCTAGACCCCGCAACGGTGTCACCCGTGCAAGGATAGTATAAACAAAAACGGTTGCATTTGCAACCGTTTTTACTAATCACTAACACTAACCACTATTACTTCGCTGGCTTTGCCGGGGCGATAACAATTGACTTGGTTCGCTCGTCGGGTTTGGAACGACTTTCCAATGTGCCACGTTCGCCAATCAATTCAACAACATGCGCAAACAAACCCGGAATTGCATCTTTACCCATCGCCAATACACGTTTAGACCCGTGTGTCATAACCGCGATTTTAACCTTGTTGCCTTCGTCCAAAAATTCAAAGACTTTTTTCAATTTGATTTGCAAATCATTTTCTTCAATGAATGGTTTTACCCAAACCTCTTTCATTTCAATTGTTTTTTGCTTCTTTTTGGCTTCGGACGCGCGTTTTTTCTGTTCATATTTGTATTTACCAAAGTCCATTATTTTGACAACCGGTGGTGTGGCATTGGCGTTTAATTCCACCAAATCCAATCCCATATCTGCGGCCATCGCCAATGCGGCCGCGATAGGCATTTCCCCCATATTTTGACCATCAGAACCGATAACCTGAACAGATTTTGCAACTATACGATTATTTATGCGCGGGCCCATATCCCGGCGATTATCACGATTATTAGACGTTTTAATTGTACGCTCCTTTTAATGTTACGTGCAAAATTATTAAATATTTTTATGCAATTTTCAACATTTTTTGAACATTTTGTAAAACGTTCCATACATCGGCCTTGGCGCCGGGTTTTAATATAAGGTAATTTGGATGATAAATCGGGAATACACGAATACCGTTTGGCAACGTGATTTCGGCCCCGTGGTTCTTCATCAAGTCAACGTTTGCGACCTCGGTTGCCGCCAAAGTGCCAAGCGTCAGTATTATATGCGGTTCTAATAATTCGATCGCCCTGTTCACAAATGGCCGCGCCAGGTCCAATTCGATTCGTGTCGGTGTCCGTCCGCCGGGCGCGCGCCAAAACATCAAAGGTAATACAGAAACGCTTTCGCGTGACATACCAATTGCCGCCAACATTTTATCCATCAATTCGCCCGCCACGCCGGATAATATTTTTCCAGATGCGTCATCATCACTGGACGGCATATCGGTGATTACAACCAATCCGTTCGGATTCGGCGCCACCGTTGGTGGAACCACATTCGTCACCCCACCACGCAACGGATGATTAAATTCCAATATCATACGAATCAGTGAATCCATGGTTGTTGGTCGCGTCGCCATCGCGGTTGCGGTTTCAATATCCATTGCCGTTGTTGGCGCCACCGGTGGCACGACCGCCGACGTTCTTGTTCGTTGTGCGGGTGCATTCGCACGCGAAACCATTTCCATAAACCCAACAGATGTGTCGCCCAATTCCCATTGGACCCCCGCCATAACCAAGTCTTTTAATAAATTATTCATTGTTTTTTATTCTCTTTTTGTTTTGTCTTGATTTTTCAAAAATTTTATTATACACTAAACCACGAGCAACAGAAACTCAAGGGAGTATTTTCATGAAAATAAAAAACTTTGCTTTATTGGCTGGTGCGGCTGGGTTACTGGCGGCATGCGGTTCTTCCAAGGTAACTGCCCCGGAAGATATTAACAATCAACGCGTATTCTTCGCATTTAATTCTGCGGAAATTTCCGACGCGGCGCATGACAACCTTATGGGTCAGGCGTTGTATATGAAGGCGAATAAGGGCGTCAAAGTCCAAATCGCTGGTAATTGCGACGAACGCGGTTCAACCGAATACAACTTGGCGTTGGGCGCACGTCGTGCGAACGCGGCAAAACGCGTATTGGTTGACGAAGGTATCGAATCGAAACGTATTTCGACCATTTCTTATGGTAAAGAACGTCCGTTGGTCAAAGGTACCGGCGAAAACGTTTGGAAATACAATCGTAACGCAACAACAACTGTTAAATAATAACGGTGTTGAAAAGATAAAAAAATACCGGCGTTTGCCGGTGTTTTTTTAGTGGTTAGTGTAAGTGAATAGTGGTTAGTAGTTGCAATAATTTTATGGTTGTAGAATATAGCAATAAAAAACGGGCCAACAGGTCCGTTTTTTTTCACTAATCACTACCCACTAACACTGATCGCTTTTTCCCGGCTTTTTTTGCAAAAAGGCCGGGAAAATTTTATTATTTTTTACCAGATATTTTTTCGACGATCTCGGCCAGGTGTGCGCGGGTGTTAAATGAAATTACAACCTGCCCCGCCCCGCCCCGACGTTCGGTTATTTTTACACGTGACATCAATGCATGCGCCAATCGCGTCGTCATATTCTTGATATCGGCGTCATTCATTGATTTGTCGGTGTATGCACGGGCGTGCGCGGCACGTTCTGCGCGTTTCACACGTTTTTCTGTGTCGGATACCGACAATTTTTTATCAATAATCTCGCGCGCCAACGCTTCGGGATTTTCCGCCACCGCAATGGTGCGCGCATGCGATGCGGACAATTCGCCCTGCTCTACCATTTTCTTAACAGATGCCGGTAACCCATTCAAACGAATAAGATTTCTGATATAACTTTCCGATTTGCCAATCAAACGCGACACATCCGCCATCGTGTATTTGCATTTGTTCATAAGGTTCACATACGCTGCGGCCTCTTCTATCGGATTCAGGTTTTCGCGTTGCACGTTCTCTATTAGTGCGATTTCCATTGCGTTATCGTCCGCCAAATTCTTGATAATCGCCGGAATTTCAGCAAGTCCGGCCATTTTGCTGGCGCGATAACGACGTTCGCCGGCGACAATTTCATACATATATGCCCTGCCCTGGACCGTGCGCAGCATTATCGGGGTTAAAACGCCCTTTTCCCGGATGGATGACGCCAAATCTTCCAAATCGGCCGGGGTAAATGTCTTACGTGGCTGGTCTGGGTTTACGCCGATTTGCGCCAAAGGAATTTGACGCACAACGACACGCTCGGTCCCGGCCAAAATCGATATATCCGGCGCAACACCTATTTCGTTCTGTAAATCGTTAAGATTCCGTCCAAGTCCAAATTTTGCCATAATCTATTCCCCTTTTTCTAATTTTTGAACCAATTCTGTTGCAACACGCAAATACGCCTGGGCGCCGGTCGAATTAAAATCATAGAACAATGCCGGTTTGCCATGACTAGGCGCCTCGGCCACACGAACATTGCGCGGGATAACCGTTTTAAAGACTTTATTGCCAAATGTGGCGCGCACGTTTTCTTCTACTTCGCGTGTCATGCCGGCGCGTTTATCGTACATAGTCAACAACACACCCAAAACGTCCAGATTTGGGTTCCATTTCTGGCGGACACCACGAATATTGTTCACTAGGTGTAATACACCCTCAAGCGAGAAAAATTCGCATTGCAGTGGTATTATAACATGATTTGCGGTGGTCAGCGCATTCAGTGTTATATACCCAAGCGCCGGCGGACAGTCCAACAAAATATAATCATAATGTTCCATTATCGGTCGCAAAGCATCGCGCAGACGATATTCACGATTTTCCATATCCAATAATTCAACCTCGCCCCCCGATAATGCCTGGGTCGACGGCAATATATGCAGCCCCGGCACCGCCGTAGACAATACGTTTTCCGCCGCCGTAGACGCACCCATCAAAACCCCATAAACACTTTGTGTATGCGAAGAACGCACAAAACCCAAACCCGTACCGGCGTTACCCTGGGAATCTAAATCTATCAGCAAAACACGTTTTTTTATTGCGGCCAACGACGCCCCAAGATTTATCGCAGTTGTTGTTTTACCAACGCCGCCCTTTTGATTCGCAAACGCAATTATTTCCGTCATAAAAACACCTTTTCTTTCACACCGGCGATTATATTAAAACAAAAAATACAGGTCAAGACATAAATTTTCAACAACACAAAAAACAACTAAAAACAATATATTACATCTTATTTCACATGAAATAATTTTATAAAAATTAAAAAATTGTGTAAAATCAACAGGTTATTTCTTATTTCATGTGAAATTACCGGCCAAAACGCACAATTATTATAAAACCATCGCCGGTTTTGGAAGGAACGAGTTTATAATCAAATTTGTATTTCTGTTTTGCAGTTAAAATTTCACTTTCAATTTCCCGGCCTTTTAGCAAAAAAAGCCGGCAATTTATACCACGAACATAGTCCAAAATTTTAACCAATGGCGCAAATGCTCGTGCAGTCACAACAAATTTTCCGGCTTTTTTATCGTTTTTGCCGGGAAATTGTTTCAAAAAATCTTCCAATCGCCCATGATAAATTGTCAAATTATCCAGTTTTAATTCATCACGTACCGCGTTCAAAAAAGAGACCTTTTTACCAATCGATTCGATGCACGTCACGCGCCATCCCAATATTGCAAGTACAACACCCGGAAATCCGGCACCGCTGCCGAAATCCAACACATCTACATTCCGGGGCAGAACATTCGCCAATTGGGCCGAATCGGCAAAATGCCGGTTTTCTATATCGGCCAGTGTGCTGGGCGCGACCAAATTCATACGCGTGGACCAATCGCGCAACATTTTCGCATAACGTTCAAATTTTTCTTTACTATTCATATTATTATTGTAGCATAAGTTCGCCTATGAACAAACGAAAAACTTTATTTTACACGATAATTTTTACCATCATTTTTATGATAGGGTGGGGCGTATTTTGCATTTTTCGTACATCAAATAATATAAACGCGACAAATAATATAGAAACCACGAAATACGGGGCATACTTGGCGGCCCAGCATGCAATATATGTAAACGATTTTGAAACGGCGCCAGACCTGGTCAAAGATTTTTCCGATGTTGAATATCAAACTGTGCGTGACACACGAATGTTGGCGGAATTTCTGGGTGGCCAAATTCCAAACAATGTTGAAACATTGGCCAACGAACAAAACCCAGCATCACGTATGATTTATGATACATATTTGGTGCAAAACGACAAATGGGACGAACTTTATAAACGATACAAATCCAATAAATCCGCCGTATACACACCTTGGCGTGTTTGGTCGGCGATTGCGGTCGATCGTATAACAGAGACGCAAAAACACATTGATTCTTTGGATTTTAACGCATCGTGGCGTGCATTTATTCGTGGGCAAATTTATGCGGAACAGGGCAGGGCGGATAAAGCCGCCGCCGCATTTACAAGTGTGACACCGGAATTTATGAATGTGAATGATTACCTGTACATCATGTCATTCTATACGGCGCACAATATGGTGGAGGCTGCCGAAAAACTGCGCCAAGATTTCTCTTCTAATCCCGGCGGAATGTTTATGGCCGATTATGATAATATTCCAAAATGGGAAGATTTCAGCGGTATAAAAAATCAACTGGCCTTTAGTGTGATTCAGAACATTTCACATAATAATATTATGCTTTATTCCGATCTTTCTGTTTTAATGATGCGTTTTGCGCAAATAATCGGTCCAGAAACGCCGTTTTTTAAAAATATGGTAAACTACTACCTGGGACAGTTTTTTGCGAACACGGGCGGAAATTACGCAAAGTACATGAGTAACATTGATAAGGACAGTCCTTTCTATTTATTCGCAAAAATGCGCACTGATAATTCGCCAAAACAATTAAAGAAAATTCTGAATGAATACCCGTTGTTTATACCGGCATTGAATAAATTGGTCGCGTATCACACGGCAATGGGTGATCGACGTGGGGCGTTAAGAATACTGAACCGTGCAATGCGGAACAAAAAAATATCTGGGGCAGGGCGGGCGTATATTATGAAACGCCGCGCATTGGTGAATTTATTGTTTGGTGATATTGACGCGGCCCAGCGTGATATTCATGACGCCGCCCGGATATTGACCGTTGACAACGAGATATTATCTATTCAGGCGCGCATTTGGGCGGCCCAGGGACGCGAGATTGAAAACGCGTATGATTATGCGATGACACTTATCAAACAAAATCCGACCGACGTTGTTGCATGGGACACAATTGCGGTCGTTGTTGGCGTACGCGAAGGTAACGATGCGGCACTGGAAATATTGGAGAAAGTAGGGGGTACGGCAAATACTTGTTCGGCTTTGTTTGAACATTTGGGTGATGCATATGCCACCAAGGGCGACAAACCGGCGGCGCATGCGGCATATATGCGGGCAGTAGAATTGTCCGATGATGGACTTAGTATTGTGCCAAAAATAAAAAAGAAAATAAGGAAAATAAAATGAAGGTTGGTATTATCGGCGCAGGCGCATGGGGAACGGGTCTTGCACATATTGTTGCGCGTGGGGGCGCGAGCGTGGTTCTGTGGTCTTTTGATGGCGAATACGCGCATTTTGACGATCTGAAATTGCCAAGTCATATAAAAATAACCAAAAACATGGATGCATTGACATCTTGTGACGCATGGATTGCGGTAACACCGGCGGCATTCTTTCGTGAGACGTTGGCCAGGGCAGGGCAATTTTATAACAAACAACCGATCATCATTTGCACAAAAGGCGCAGAACCGGAAACCGGAAAATTTATGACCGAGGTTTTAAACGAAACAATTAAACCGTCCAAAAAAAACATTGGGGTGTTATCGGGTCCGCAATTCGCAGGTGAGGTTGCACACGGTGTTCCAACTGGTTCGACTTTGGCGGGTGGCAAAGAGATTCAGCAAGTTGGGCAACAAATTTTCAACAAAATGTGGATTAGCCCCACGCGCGACATAATCGGCACAGAAATATGTGGCGTTGGTAAAAATGCGGTTTCTGTAATCGCGGGTTATATCAAAGTGAAAGGGCAGGGCGAAAATGAATCTGCGTTGTATATGACAAATGCGTGGCGCGAGGTTATAAAAATCGGCCTTAAAATGGGTGCGAAATTGGAAACTTTTTCTGATTTATGCGGGGTTGGCGACCTGCTTTTGACCGCAACGTCACAAACCAGTCGTAATTTTTCGGCGGGAATATCCATTGCAAAGGGCGAAAAGCCGATTGGCACGGTCGAGGGTTTGTCTGCATTAGTCGCATTAAACGAACGTGCAAGAAAATACAAAGTGCGCGCACCTTTGCTATATAATATGCAAAGAAAACTTTCGAAATAAAAAACGCCGGCAAATGCCGGCTTTTTTTATTCATAACGCAGACTGTCAATTGGGTTTAATTTGGCGGCCTTAATCGCCGGCATAACACCGGAAGACAGACCCACAATCACCGCAACCGTTATCGACAATATAACCGGCCACAGACTAAATGGAACACTATAGCCCAGGATAAATCGCCCAACACCCTGGGACAGGCCGACGCCAATAACTAACCCTATCATAGACCCAATAAACGATATCATGATGGATTCGGCCAAAAATTGAATAATAATATGGATTTCACGTGCACCGATGGCCTTGCGTATACCGATTTCGCGTGTACGTTCGGCAACCGACACCAACATCATATTCATAATACCAATTGCCCCAACCAACAATGACACCGCCGCAATCGCAATAAGCAACAATTTCAGATACCCCGTGACGGTTGTCATCGTTTCCATAATTTGCTTCATATCCATGACCTGGAAATCATCGTCATCACCATGTTTCAAACGGTGACGGTCACGCAACAGGGCGGATATTTGGTCAATAACGACAGAATTATCTGCATCTTGAAATAATTTAAGCGCGATCATATTAACAGAATTTGGAAAACGACTGCCCTGAAGGCGTTTTTTTAATGTTGTAATTGGAATTATAATCATATCGTCTTGGGAACCCATTGCGGAATCACCGCGTTCTTTGGATACACCGACAATTACAAAAGGAACGTTCTGGACACGTATTATTTCACCAACAGGGTCTTCACCCATTCCCAATTCTGATGCCGTTTTTGGTCCAATTACGGCGTACGTAGATGCGTTTCGCACTGCACTTTGGTCAAAAAACGCGCCACGTTCAACCTCTATGTTTTGGACGGTTGTATAATCAGGATATACCCCCACCATAGACGTTGACCAATTTTTGTTGCCATATACAATCTGCGCCCCCGATGTTTGTACCGGTGATACCGCGGCAACATCAGGTAATTTCCCAATAACTTCGGCATCATCTATGGTTAGGGTTTGGCGATTACCACTGCGCACACCACCAATTTGTGCCGCACCCGCACGTATAACAACCGTATTTGTTCCCAATGATGAAAATTGGTCCGTGATTTCTTTCTGGACCGTTTCGCCTACGGCAACCATAATAACAACCGCCATAACACCGATAATAATACCCAACACCGTTAAAAATGAACGTACTTTATTTCCACCAATCGATAACCAAGATTCTTTTAAAATATCATTAAATGTCATTTTCTACCTACCTTGGTTTTCTTGTCTAATACCGACTCGCTTTTCGGAATGGGGCCATCATAATTTATTCGACCATCATAAATGTGTATAAGGCGTTGTGCATAACTGGCAATATCAAATTCGTGGGTGATCATAACAATGGTAATTCCCATATCTTTGTTTAATTGCTTAAAGAATTTTAATATCTCGTTTCCCATTGTGGAATCCAATGCACCGGTCGGTTCGTCCGCCAATATCAACTTTGGATTTCCCGCCAAAGCACGTGCAATGGCAACACGTTGTTTCATACCGCCCGACAATTGTGTCGGCAAATATGTTTCAAATTTTTCCAACCCCACACGGCGCAACATTTCACGCGCACGTATAACACGGTCTTCGGGTGACATTCCACGATACATCAATGGCAACATAACATTGTCCAACACATTACGTTTCGGCAAAAGATTAAAGTTTTGAAAAACGAAACCAATATGTTCATTACGAACAATCGCCAATTCATCATCTGTCATATTTGTTATATCGCGCCCATACAATTCGTATACACCAGACGTAGGTGTATCCAATGCACCGATAATATTCATACACGTTGATTTTCCTGAACCCGATGGGCCCATAATCGCAACGAATTCCCCGGCGGTAATATTAAAGGTTATATCAAACAAAACCTGTTGAGAGCCACCGACCTCTAATGGGAAACTTTTGCATATTTTATTTAAAGATATAATGTTTTCGTTTTTTTTCATGCGTTTACCGTATTAGAATGGTCGCCCGCCCCGACGAGATTGTGTTGCGGCAGAACTGGCCGATTGGCCAACGCGACCAACAATGGCCTTGTCACCCGCCTTTAATTCATCAGAAATAATTTGGGTTTCGGTTGGTGTGACCAATCCTTTTTGATACGTAATATAAACAATATCTTTGTCACGCATAATCGCCATATGATTTTCGGGTTTAATATCATCCGGTGCATCGGGAATTATGTTTTTGAAATTCCGAACCAAGAACGCAGAATTCGGCGATTTCCATATATCGTGTGCTTCGGAAACCAGTATTGTCACAAACGCGGTCATCCCAGGCATCAATTCTAAATCAGAATTATCAACATCAATAACAACGGTGTATACAACAACATTTGATGTTGTGGTTGGCGAAAGACGAACCTGGCGTACGGTACCTTTGAACTTTTTGGTTGGATATGCATCAACGGTAAATGTGACCGATTGACCTTCTTTGATTACACCAATGTCGGCCTCGGACACAGCGGTTTCAATCTGCATTTTGGATAAATCTTCGGCAATTTCAAATAAATCGGGCGTTTGGAAAGACGCGGCAACCGTTTGACCTTTATCAACCTTGCGCGAAATAACGGTGCCTTCGACCGGGGATGTAATTGTGGCATAGCCCAGGTTTGTTACCGCGCGGTCGTATTGTGACTGTGCACGTTTGACCGATTGCACGGATTGTTCATAGTTTGTTTGTGATTGTTCCATTTCTGCACGTGCAATATACCCAGAATCGTATAAAGTTTTATTTCGATTATAATCGTTTTTCGCCAAAGTTAATTGAGATTTTGCAGATTCCAATGATGCCAACGCTTCGGCAACCGCGGCTTCAAGAACGGACGGTTCAATTTTTAATAATAATTGTCCCTTGGTTACATGGGAATTATAATCTACAAAAATATCTTCTATGGTACCGGAAACTTGGGAACCGACACTGACCGTGTTCACAGGATTTATTTCACCGGTTGCGGTCACAACCTGGCGCAAATCGCCACGCGAAATATTTACCGTCACATATTCAACCTTTTCGCTTCTGGTCGCGAAAAACCACCATATACCCGCGGTCAAAAGTATAATAACAACAATCAAAGACCACCATTTATGACGCCAAACCCATGCGAAAAATCTGCGAATAAAAGACCGTTTTTTTTCTTGAACTTCAACTTTTTTCATTATTCATCCTTTTCTAATTCGGATTTTATATCGCCAATGGCCAATGCCACCGCCGCACGTTTTGTAAACAAATCGTATTTCGCCGCGTTGTGTTGCTTTTGCGCAGAAACCAATTCAGACTGGGCCGTTTGCCAATCCAACATTGTTGCACGACCAACCTTGTACATACCGGCGGTAACCCGTTCGGATTCCGTTGCGGATTTAAGCAAAGTTGCCGTTTGGGTCAAAACGGTTTGTGCGGTTTTATAGTTTTGATACGCGGTGAATACATCCAACATTGCGTTGTCACGCGTACTGCGCAGATTTTCCGACGCACTGTCATACGACGCATTCGCGCTGCGCACGCCGTACATATTTGCAAAACCCGCGAATATAGGCATAGAGGCGCGTATACCAATCGAACCGTTTACCCTTTCGGAACTTGGATTAAACGCATCAGAAAACCTATCCCCGCCCCATGATAAAGAACCCGATGCGCTGATACTGGGTAAATTCTTCAAAAAAGCACTGTTGCGGCGATGCCATGCGGCGTCTTTATTCGCAGATGCACGCAACAGGTCAGGGCGCTTTTCACGTGCAATTTCAACCAGTTCATCAATACTGCGATTTTCGGCCGGTTTGCCAAAATCAACCGACATATCGGCAATTGTTATCTCTTGGTCGGCCGAAAAAGACAATTTTGTTAAAAGTGTTCCCTTGGTAATTTCACGATTGTTTTTTGCGCGTTCCAGGTCCAAATCGCGACTTGCCAATGTGGTTTCGGCCTTTAATACATCGGCGCGCGCAACAACACCGGCCTTGAATTTTTTGTTCGCGGTGTCCAGCGCGGTTTGCGCAACGGTGCGCAATGATTTCGCGCTTTCCACATCCGCATCGGCATTCAACAACGCATAATACGCACCAATAACGCCATATACATAGTTTTGAATACGTTCGTCATATTCAAACCCGGTTGCGCGCCAAACCGCGGACAAATTGTTCAAATCGGCCAATCTTTTGCCAAAATCAAAAATTAAATAACTTGCGGAAATCGATGCGCCATAATCCCAATTGCCCCAATCTTCATTTTGATAATTTTTGCCGGCCGACGCAGATATATTGACCGACGGCAGGTAACTTGCATACCCGGCGTTTTTATTCAGACGCGTCGCCTCTAGTGAATAATAAGCGGACATTGTGTCGGGATTCCGGCACAGGCCCAATTCTATGACCTTTTGCAGGTCCAAAACGCCTTCGGGGACGGTTCTGCGCGTCATACAATCTTCATCGGCCGCGAACGCAATCGACGGCAATAAAGCACAAATTACAGATAGTTTCGTGTATTTCATACTCCCCACTCCCTATTATTTTTGCATTATACATTTTTTTATGTTGAAAAACAATTTTTTTTTGACTAATATCGGTTCGTCATTTGAACAAGGCTTGGTGGCAGAGTGGTTATGCAGAGGACTGCAAATCCTTGTATGCCGGTTCGATTCCGACCCAAGCCTCCAAATTTTAAGGCGGCGTTTGCCGCTTTTATTCTTGAAAAAATCAGACAAAAAATCTAATCTTGGTCTGATATGATTGAAAGTGTAATCCTTACAGATTTTCGAAATCATTCCGGTGGACGCGTTAAAACTGCGGGACGGCGGAATATTATCATAACCGGACCAAATGGTGCGGGTAAAACCGCGATATTAGAGGCCGTATCAATGCTGGCCGGTGACCGGGGCATGCGCGGTGCGCCAATGAACGAAATTGCACGCTTTGATGGAAACGGTGGGTTTTCGGTATACGCGACATTGACCGACGAAAGCGAAGTATGCGTATATTTTAATTCTGGGGACGCAAATCGCCGCGCGCGCATTGATGGCGACAATGCGACGCTTTCGGAACTTGGGCAAAAACTGCGCATTGTTTGGGTGACACCGCGTGAAGACAGAATCTTTACAGATGCCGCATCCGACCGGCGGGCGTTCTTTGACCGATTGGCGGCCAGTTTTGATTCCGCGCATGCGGGGCGCGTTGCGCGACACACGAAATTGATGTCTGAACGGGCGGGCGCAATCAAGAACGGTGCGGATTCAAATTGGTTGGACGCGATTGATTCCCAAATTGCCGCGACCGCGGTTGCGATTGCCGCCGCGCGTATTCAATATGCCGGCGAAGTAAATTATTTCCTGCAAGACGCGGCCGTGTCTGTGGACGGAATGGTTGAAAGCATGATAATGAATTCAAATGCGGCGGATGCAGAACGCAATTATCTTGAATACCTTAAATCCAATCGGGAATTGGTGAATGACAAAATGGTAATAGACGGCGTGAATAAATCTGATTTTGGGGTGTTTAATAAAAAACTAAATTTGCCGGCAAATTTGACCAGTACTGGTCAGCAGAAAACGACTCTGTTGAACCTGGTGCTGGCGCATGCGAAACTTATCTTTACCAAGGTTGGCGCCGAACCCATTATATTGCTGGACGAGGCGGCGGCGCACCTGGACACGGCTGCGCGTGCAAAACTGTTTGCGGACCTTGGTGCCACCAATGCCCAGGTTTGGGCAACCGGATTGGATGCGGATGCGTTCGCCGATGTTCCGAACGCGACATTTGTTACTTGCATAAATGGCAAGATAAGTAATATAATCTGAATCAAAAGGACAGGGTGAAAATGGCAAAGATTGATTATCAGGCTTTATTAGATAACGCATTGAAATCCGTTGTACGCGAGGCATTGGTGTTTGCCCAGATAAACGGTCTGGGCGATGGGATGCATTTTTATATTACTTTCCGTACACATGATGCGGGGGTTGTGTTGCCGGATTTCCTGCGTATACGTTATCCGGATGTTATGACGATAGTGTTGCAATATTCGTATAATAACCTGCACGTGTCGGACAAAGAATTTGGTGTTCAGTTAACGTTTGACGGGCGGCCGTTCTTTATTCGTGTTCCGTTTTCGGCGATGGTTGAATTCAAAGACCCATCGGTTGACTTTATTTTGTCGTTTAACAAACGGCCAAAACAATCTGCGCCGGATAATGATATAGAATTACCATTGGACGGCAGTGGCGACACAATCCCCGACGACGGACGTGTTGTGTCGTTGGATGAATTCCGCCGCAAAAAACAGCAGGGATAGTGGAAAGTGTTAGTGTAAGTGGTTAGTAAAACGGTGGCGGGTGTCACCGTTTTAATTGTTGGATGGTAAATATACATTTCCGTATGGATGATATGGCGTTGCAACTGTGCCTTCTTCTATTTGAATATTTGATATACTAACCTTTCCACTATGATTATACGTTGCGCGTATGGATTTAAGGGTTTTGTTGGCCGGGGTTGTAAACACCATGTACTTGGTTTCACCTGGTTGCACAGGACCGTTACCAGGGACACTATTCGTTCCATCTGTATAAACAATATAAAAATATGGAATCGCGTTATTTGGGGCATCAAGACCATTTGTAATCGTATAAGATAATGTATATCGGGTATTCGCCTTGCAACCCGAAACACATGCATCCATATATCCGCCCTGATAGTCCATCCTACGCAAATCACTCATACGACCCGTATACACCCCATTATTTTCTGTCCAACCGGGTGCATTTAACAATTGTGATGGGTCAAACACGTTTTTGCTTTGTGTTTCGGTTTGGCCCAAGACATCAACCAACCAGCAATCGTTTGAATCATTTGGGTTATATTGCACACATTTGAACTCTGCATCAATCGCGTTTTGGACGGCGGTGTTCATGGTTTGTGCGTCAATCAAAGAATCGGACTGGGCCGAATATGCGGCGGATGATGTGTAAATATCTTTTGTTCCAACGGTACCTGCGGTGCCGGTATTCGTTAAAACCTGAGGCGCACCGGCGTTGGCGGAAAGTTTATCTTGTTTTTGCGCAACGCCGGCGTCAACAAAGGCCTTACTGGTCGCGACATTTTCACCGGCGGCAAATGCAGAACACGCGCATAATGCACAAATTACCGATACCAAAAATTTCTTCATATTTTCCTCCTTTGTCTACCCCACCGGCTCCGCCGGTCCCCCCCTTCAGAATCTGAAGGGGACTTTAAAGGGAATTAAAAACCACCGAAAATTCAGTGGTTGGAGGTTAACGACAATTTGAGTTGAAATTGTGCGCTTATTTTGTGGAACGTGTCCACATTATTCGCTGCCCTCCAACCACCATGGTTGGAGATTTTTCGTCCAAAGGACGCAACTCAAACGGGTCGTTACACCCCATCGATGGAATACCCACCGACAAAATCATCCTAACAAAATACAGAAATAAAACACAAGTAAAAAATTAAAAACGGTGCCTTTTATCGCGACACCGTTTTTACCAAATTTGTGGTCCCATTACCACACCCGCTTATAACAAACACGATAATGCCGCGCCGGTGTTCTTTAACAAAAACCACCCGATATGATAATTCGTTAAATACACCGTTAACATAAACAGCGCGAATATACCAATTATAACAATCACCGCCGCACGGCGCCCATGCATACAATACAGTGCGATGTTATAAAACAGGAACAAAATATACGCATCGCCAATAATACTGATTACCCACATAGACGTACAATTAAACGCCAACGCGTTCAAGACCAGTATCACCGGATACACAAAGAATATCGATGCCAACCCCTTGATTGCAATTTCCCAATCGCGTTCACCGCCCGTGATTTCCGACACCAACATCATAAGCCCGCCACCAACGAACAGCAACCCAACCGCGATGACCGGCACAATGACAATCGCCGAAAACACAGAATTTATTGTTATTGTTGCGCCACCGATTAAACGCAGGGCCAAAACCAAAATACCGCCCAGTAATCCATAGATGAACGCCTTTAACATAGATTCTTCGATATCACCGTCCGCGACAATCTTGGAAAAATATCGGCGTGGGTTCACAACAATGTCTTTGATTGATTTGTACCATTTTTTGATTTTTTGTTTCATGGCGCATCCCTTTATTTGATTATTTATATTTTTGCTTTATAATAAAAAAAAATCAATGGAAAAAGATATGGCAATGATAACTATCGCCGGACGACCAAATACCGGCAAATCGACTTTGTTTAACGCCCTAACGGGAACACGGGATGCGTTGGTGCATGACCGCCCGGGGGTTACGCGTGACACGATTCGGGCCGCATTGGCGTCACGTCCCGATTGCACGGTGTGCGATACGGCCGGGTTGGAACGTGAAAAAAACGGTATCGCCGCCGATTCTACCAATATGGCAATTGATGCGATTGCGGCATCCGACGCGGTTCTGTTTGTGGTGGATGGGCGCGTGGGGTTATTACCCGAAGATATGGATTGGGCACGTGCGGTGCGTCGTAAAACACATGCACCGGTATTGTTGTTGGTCAATAAATCCGAATCGGGCCGTCGATTGGGCGACGTGCACGAGTTTTATAAGTTGGGATTTGGTGAACCGGTTTTGATTTCTGCGGAACACAAGAATGGTTTTGACGCGATATACGAATTTATAGAAAAACATATACCGGTCGTGGAAAATGTAACCACACCCGAACGTCGCACGCGTATCGCGGTATTGGGACAACCAAATGTCGGCAAATCCACTTTGGTGAATCGCGTACTGGGCGAAAATCGCCAGATTGTAAAAAATGAACCCGGCGTCACCCGTGACACGGTAAAGATTCCGGTCAAATTCTATGGTCGCGATATTTTATTGATGGATACGGCGGGACTGCGGCGCAAATCGAACGTACGCGACGATGTGGAAACGTTGTCTGCGTTAAAGTCTTTGGATGCGATTGAAAAATCTGATGCGGTGATTTTGGTGGTGGACGCCACACGCGATATTGAGAATCAGGCATTGGGTATCGCGGCGCGTGTCTATGATGCGGGTAAAATTTTATGTGTCGCGCTGAATAAATGGGATTTGGTGCCGGTGGAAGAACATGATGAAAAATTGCTTAAATTAAAACATCATTTTACAAATTCTTTTCATCAAATCATAAAGCCGATGATTTTGGCGATTTCGGCCGAAACCGGTACGGGCGTGCAAAATATGTTTAAACGAATTTATGAACAGTGCGATATTTCGAACGCAACCGCCCCGACCAGTTTGATAAACAAAATTGTTGGCGAATTGGTGGCGTCACGGCAACCGCCTATGTCGCGCCTGAAACGGCCGATGAAGATAAAGTTCGCGGCGCAAACCGGACATCATCCGATGCGTATTACAATCAATGTTGGTGGCGCGTCGGATATACCGGAATCTTATACACGATATCTGCGGCGTGGAATTGCCACGGCGTTAAAGTGGGAACATTTGCCCATAACCATAGAATACAAAAAATCAGACAATCCGTTTGATTAGTCTATTTGTTAATCGCGTTACCGCTTTCGGCGTCGAATTTTTCAGACCCGACAATAACGGTTTTGTTTTCGTATTTCGGTGTACGTGATTTTTTAACCGGTCGTCGCCAATAAATCGCGCCGTCGGAATTACGCACTGCGTTAAGATTGTTTTCGGTATCGACCACGTATGTAGCCGCGTCTGTTACAACAAAGTCTTTTTCAACGCCGATGTCCACGCACCATACTTTATTGCCGGTTGCATCCGAAATCTTGCACAATGCATCACCCAGGCCGCCAACATAAACATATTTGCCGTGTATTTGCGGTGTTGCGACTATATCCAATATCGATGCGCCGCCGGTCATATTGCTTGGGCGATATATGTCGGCAATCCAAACAAATGCGCGACTGCGCGGGTTTATTTTTACAAATTCACCGGTGGACAAGCCCGCATAGACATATTTGCCATTGCAAATCGGTGTGCGTGTGCCTGCAACAGAATTCCCGGTTGCAAAGCCAGAAAACACCTTGCGTTCGCCGTCCCATATCGTGTTATCGGATTTCTGGGTATACGGGCAATTGGTGGGTTCCGCCATCACAACATTTTCCGGGGCGTTCGGCACAGATTCATTCAGAACCTTTAAAGTCTTTGTATTAAACACATTGTCGCGCACGCCCGGCAAAATTGGGTCGTGTTTATCGCACGCCGCAATTCCCAATGCGCATATGATAAAAATCGCCAACTTTCGCATAATTTTACCTTAACATTTCTGCGTCCGCGCGAATGGTCGCCGGTGCATGTTTATCGTCCAAGATTTTATCTAACCATTTGTTTGCCGCATCACGGTTGCCATCGGCAACGTATTTTTGGGCAATGGTAAGTGCCGCCGTGTAATAGAACGGCGAACTTTTTGTGTTCAATGGCGCCAAGAATTCTTCAACCGCGTTCGCGTCCATTTCGTCGCCACGAATTCCGATTATATGCAAACGCGCCAAGTCACGAAATTCACGCGTTTTACCATTTTTGACCAATTCGTCCAATTTGGCGACATCTTTGTCCAAAATATACGCCTGGAACATGGCCAAATCTGCGGTTGCACCACCGGTGTTTTTTGCAATACCAACCAATGCATTCACATCGGTATTTTCAATTGCGGTCTCATAGTTTTCCGCCGTAGCCATTTTTGCCGCATAGTGTGCGCGCACGCCAATCTGGACCGCGGTTACAACAATCATAATACATAAAGCCCCGGCAACAATAAATTTGCCATATTTTTTAAGGAACTGTTGAGTCTTTTCATTATTCACATCTTCCCAAACTTCGCGGTAAAGTGCGTCTTGGGCATGTTCTTGATATGTTTTCTGTGGTGCTTTGACTTTTTTATTTCTTTCCAACATATTTGCCATAAATATTCTCCTGTTTTTATTTTGGTGCCTTGATAATTTCTATTTTATTGCTATACTATAAACATAATGACGAAACAAATCAAGAACGCTTTGGTAACAAAATCTGGAACGGGTGTTCCGGTTCCGACTTATGGGGAAGATGCCTCACTGGCGGGCTATATCCGCACGATTTCGGAATTTCCGATACTGACCGCGGACCAAGAATATGAATATGCGTCCAAATGGGTGCGTGACCACGACGAATCGGCCGCCGAAAAATTATTGGAAAGTCATTTACGATTGGTTGTATCGGTCGCATACGATTTTCGTAACTATGGTATTCCGGTGGGCGAATTGGTGGCCAGTGGTAATATGGGCCTTATGCAGGCATTACAGAAATTTGACCCCGAACGTGGTTTTCGGTTTTCTACATACGCGATGTTTTGGATTCGTGCAGAAATTTATGAAACGATATTAAATAATTGGTCAATTGTAAAAATTGGAACATCGGCGAATCAAAAACGTGTGTTCTTTAACCTGGCGCGTGCCAAAAGGGCGCTTGGGATTATGGATGGGAACCTTTCGGATGACCAGGCGGACAAGATCGCGGCATATTTGGATGTGCCGGCCGAAGACGTCAAACGTATGTCTACGCGAATTGTTGCGCGCGACCTGTCGTTAAATGCACCGGCACGCAGCACCGAACAAGAAGGCGCCGATATGTTATCCAACATGGCGGATAATGGCGACAGTATTGTTGATAATGTCGAACGGCACGAAATGATGGTGCGCGGGGGTGCGCTGCTTAAAAAGCATCTTGCGGCATTACCGGAACGTGACCGGGAAATATTGCGTGCGCGACGGCTTAGTGAACCGGCGGCAACACTTGAAGTTTTGGCCAAGAAATATAAAATATCACGCGAACGCGTGCGTCAAATAGAAGAACGCGCATACAATAAACTGCGCGATGCCATTTTGGCGGAAACAACGGGAAAGACGGATGATAAATAAATTTAACACTATATCAATTTTTGCAATTTGTGCCGCATGTGCGGCGGCGGACGCACGTGCATTATCGCGTGACGTGGGCCCGTTTAATTTTGCGGTAACCGGGTATGGCACCGCGGGAATAATAGAACCAAATTTTGAAAAGCCTGATTTTATTGGCGACTTTCGTGTGCGCGCCCAATTAAAGTACGATGCGAATAACAACCATTCGTTGGGTGCGGTTTATATGATTGATGAAGACGCATTGCATGAACGTAATTGGGTGCACGATGTCTTTGGTTTTTGGCAATGGCGTGGTGTCGGCCGGATTGAGGTTGGTTTGACCGATTCCGTCGCCCATAAATTGGGGTTGGGCTTGCCGGATGTTGGTGGAATGCGTTTAAATCATGATTCTTTGATTTATCGCAAAATGGGCACTGGCGGCGCGGTCATCGCGAACCCGGAAATCACAAATGGTTCGGATGCGTTGCGTGTCAATCTGGTCGCGGCAACGAATTCACGGGTGCAATATGGTGTTTCGGTTGCGGGATTGACCGGCGATTATGATTATGAAATCGATGCGGGGGTCAAAATAAAAAGTTCGGGTGCAAAAACAAAATATGCGTTTTCACTGGGCGCATCGTTTATGGATAATCCGGACAAATTTTCAACTGACGAGTTTACACTGGACACTACTGCCGATTGGCGGGGGCAACTTTATGCAGGTTTAAATGTTCAATATAATAGCTGGGTTTTCGCGTTGACCGGTCGCGTCGTGTATGACGAAAAACCAATTGGACCGGCGGTGGATGGTTTTGTTGCCGGCGCGGGGCTTAGTTATGATATATTGAATTACACAATGTCTTTGTCTTATTTGTTTTCTGATACGGGAATATGGCACCAAGAAAGCAAGAATTATGATGACCACACCGTCGTTGCATCATTTCGATATAAATACAGTAAATTTGTTGATGGTTGGACATCAATCGGTATGTCGCGTGGCGAACCATTTTTGGCCGCGGGCATACGATTAACATTTTAATAAAAAAAAACCGCCGAAACGGCGGTTCTTTCTTGCGGAACTTATTGTAACGCCTCTATCAATTGTTGCAGACGTTCAATGGTGTCGGCATCGTTTAACGAAGTCGCAATTGCATACGCAGATTCCAAATCCGTCTTGGCGGCGGCCGAATTGCCGATATTCAAATTCAATGCCGCGGACTTTTCAAAATAATTCATCGCGCGCATAGACAGGTCTTCTTTCTGTTCTATTGGCAATGCACCTTGAATCTGTTCAGAAATTACACGGATTGCCGAAGAATAATCGTTAATTGCCAATGCATATTCTCCGTTTGCGGTATACGCCTCGGCACGTTCTGCATAAACCGACGGGTTAACCGTTCCTTCGGGCCGTGCCAAAGAATTGGTATAATCGGCAATTGCACCATCCCAATTTTTCATCCATAAATTCAATTGACCGCGTTTTGCATACAGGTCGCGCAATTGTAATACATCATTCGGTTTTGACGCATATGTTGCCAACGCATTATTGATATCATTCATCGCGGAACTGAAATCTTCCAGGCGTGTATTCAATAACGCACGGTCATAATATGCAACAGAGTTCGCCGAATCAATCGATAGCGCGATATTAAAATCGTTCATTGCGGCACTATAATCACCCGTTTGCATGTATGCCTCGCCCCGCAAGATATACGCGTCCAACATAGTTGCATCCATTTCAATCGCCGTATTTAAATCAGAAATCGCGTTTTCAATATTCCCGGCCAAGATTTCACTTTTGCCATGCATATAGTAATCGGCCGCGGCCATCAATTTTTCTTCGGCAACCGAACCATTGCCATTCTGCGAATCGATCATTTCTACGCGTTCCGCTATATCATTAACCACCCGGTCAACTTCGTGGTTCATCAAATGTGAACGACCCAAAATATAAAATGTCGCCGCAATAAAGAACAAAATTATGAACCAATAAACATAAATCGATATCGACCAAGATGTTGCCTCACGCGGGCGCGCAGACGTCTTTATTTTTACGCCGCGAACCGCGGCCGCCTTGACCTGAGTTTTCTTTGTGGTTTTTTTCTTCATATGAAATCTCCCTTCCTTCTGATTGGATTATAGAGAAGTTTTTATAAGTGCGTCAACCGTTTTTTTATCCAATTCAATAATTTTTCCAACCGGAATATTTTTTATGCTAACCGGGCCATACATAATGCGATGTAATTTGCGAACCGGTAATCCACAGTGCTTTAATACGATGCGAATTTCATTCTTTTTACCTTCGGTGACGGTTACGCGCAGACGTTTATCCGGCAAAACATCAATTTCCATTGGACGGTATTTTATCCCATCTATGGTAACACCGTGACGCGCACGGTCCAATTTTGACATATTATTCCCCGCAACATCGGCAATATATACACGCGGAATATTTGAATCCGGCATGGTCAACCTGCGTGCCAACAAACCGTCATTCGTCATCAATAACAATCCCGTCGTATTAAAATCCAATCGTCCGACATAGCGCAGGTTTCTATATTCGGCCGGTAAAATATCATATATTGTGTTGCGGCCCCGCGGGTCATGCGTCGTCGTAACCGTGCCATTTGGTTTATGAAATGCGTAAAGCCGCGTGTCGCAACGTTTTTCAACCCTTTGACCATCGATAACAATTTCATCTGAATCATCAACAAAGTGCACCGGTGTTTTTATAACTTCACCATTGACCGTAACACGACCATTGGCAATCATTTGTTCGGCCCCGCGGCGCGAAGTCACACCTGAATCAGAAATAAATTTTGCGATACGTATTTTCATTTTAATAATTTCCCAATTGCAATCGCGGCGGCCAATTCCGCCCGCAAAATAGTTTTACCCAAAGACACCGGCACCGCACCCGCCGCGTCCAATGCCGCAAATTCAGAATCAGAAAAACCACCTTCGGGTCCAACCAAAATGGATTTTATATTGTCCGGAATTTGTACGGTGTTCATTTTGTCATACGCGAATCTTTCATCGGCAAAGCATAAATTCTTTAAATCCAATTTTGCAAACGGAATCGGTTCAGGTATTTTTGGCGCACTGTTGCGATTCGATTGCTCGGCGGCTTCGGTTGCGATTTTCTTCATGCGTTCCCAATTTATATGATGTGCGACCGTTCGTTCCATAATCACCGGAACAATGTTCTTTGCCCCCATTTGTGTTGCCATATTTATTAAATCATCGGTATGTTTAATTGGTGAAAAATACAGTGTTATATCATTCGATGGGTCGTTATGCATGGTTTTGTTGCCAATAACAATGGATTTACCGTCATCCGATATTTGTGCAGAAAACTCATCCCCGCCACCAAACACCAAAAAATCATGCGTCCGCATAACATGGGTTAAATAATGTGCGATGGATTTATCGGCCGGTATAATCATACCGCTGATAATATTATCGCCAACAAAGATTCTTGGAATATTTTTCATAAATTTAAATTTCCATATTTATAAAATTGTTTTTTTCTGGTATAATCATAGCACCATGGTTGAAAAGTTCAAGATTTTATCTGCGGGTAAAGACAGCAAGGGTTTGAATATATTCAAATCCAGTGCGTATAAAGAACACGAACAAAATCCGATGGCCCAAACTTTTTGGGCGTTGCGGTGGTCGGTTGGTGTTTGGTTGATATGTGCGGCGACATTTTGCGCATCTTTTATCTTTGAACATATTTGGCGTTACGGTTGGACCAACGCGACCGGCGATTGGATAAAAATATACCTGACCAATATGGTGTCCAGTGCGGGTATGTCGGTTATCGCAGAAATTCCCGATTGGGTTGTGCGTTGTTTGATGCATCCGGATTATGCATGCATTGTTCCGATTATACCGTTTATCGCATATTTCTTGTTAACCGATGACACGTTAAAGAAAGAATTTAATCCCAACGGCAAAGACGAATACGATAAAAGATCCGGGCGCGAGGCAAATGAAAAAGATGTCAAAGAGATGGGATTATTTGATGGGTTTATGATGGTTTTGGGGTATTTCAAAAAGAAACCATTAAAATTGCCGAAAACTTTATCTGTTTTGTGTTTGGCACCTCCCGGAACCGGTAAAACCCAGGGTATCGTGTTGCCGACAATTTTCGAGTGCCCGGGCGTATCTATGATTATCAACGACCCAAAACCGGAAATCGATGAACGATCCAGTGGTTATCGCGCAACGCACGTGGGTCCCGTGTTTATCATGAATTGGGCGGGCCAGGATGAACCAGAAAAGGGTATTTATTATCCATCGTGGAATCCGCTTTCGCCCGGGCATATACCGTTCAGTTTGGAACAACGCGAATTGTATGTAGACTATATCTGTGATGTTTTGGTTCCCGATGCAGTGGGCAGCAGCGCCGACCCACACTGGACCCAATCTGGACGTGCGGGTTTGGCCGGGTTTATTCAATTCATTGTTTCAAAAATAGAACGTGCCAAGGCCGATGATTATTTCTATGCGCGCCTGCAATCCGGTGAATTTGACGCCGAAGATGCGGCCGTATTATCCGACTATTATTTCTCTATGATAAACGACCCAAATGCATTTGCGGCACAAAGTCTTATTAAAAGCGGCGAATTAAATGTAAACAACTATGTGCATATCGGAACTTGGGCGAACATTCCGCAAATGTGGCTGGGCAAAGAGGCGTCTTTTTCCATGATGCTGGATTGGATTACCGAGGCGCAAATTGCCGTCGCGGCGGATTTGGCCGAACGTCAAAGACAGGGCGACCAAAGTGTTATGATGGCCGACCCGATGAAAGATTGGTTGGAATCCGCGGTCAATGAATGTCGTATGTTTGCGTATTCGAACCGTGCAGTGGCGGAACTTACGAAATTGGCAAACACGCCGTCGACCGAACGTGGATCAATTATATCGACCATTCTGACGGGCCTTGCGATATTCCGCAATGCGGCGGTGCGCAACCGGACATCACATTCTGATTTTCATTTTTCCGATATGCGTGGAATGGTCGACCCGCGTGATGGCAAAATGAAGCCGGTTACGGTTTACCTGTCTATCAATATGGTTGATGCCAAGGCGTTGAATCCAATTACGGCAATGTTTATTGAAACCATGTCGAACTTCCTGTTGGCAAATCCGCCGGGCCATGTCGGGCGCAGTGGTGAAAAGATGGGGCCGTATCCAGTGTTGTTTGTGTTGGATGAAATGCCAAAAATGCAAAAAATGCAGGCGGTTATCCAGGGACCCGATGTTGGCCGTAGTCAACAAATTTCTTATATGTTTATCGGCCAGGATATTCACCAGATCCAAGAGAAATACGGTGCAGACGCCGCGGCCACAATTATGTCAACGACCGCGGCCAAGATTGTATTTCGCCAAAACGACCCGGATACCGCGCAACGCTTTGCGGCGATGATGCCGGAAAAAATAACCAAAGAAAAGAAAAAGGTCAAAGGTCCGGACGGCAAAGAAACAGAGACGAAAGAAGAAAAACGTGAACCGGTGTTCAGCGCATTTGATCTTATGAAATTAAAGGTCACCGTAAATGGCAAACCGGGCGAGGCGGTCATACTGTACGAAGGTTGGTATCAACGCCCAATCAAGGCGGAAATGCGCATGGCGTTCAGCGACCCAAAAATGGCCGAATACATAAAAATGGGACGTTCTTCGCCGTTGCCAGAATTCCTTATACCGTTACATCATGCGATTTTGGAATACAACGGCAATCCGCGGTATTACAATCCGCAAACAAATGAATTAACGGAATTGGCACCTGTGACCAAGGCATAAATTTGACACGAATCCTGTATTCATACCCCCGAAATTGGGGTATATTTTTATGTTATGAAGGTTACAGATTCTGTTTGGTCATCGCTGGTTTTGGGAATGCACGATGCGTTGGTTTCAACGCTGGGCCTGGTTGTTGGGTTGGCATTTGCAGACGCCACGCAATATATCATCGTTTTAACGGGCCTTATTGCGGCCGTGTCGGCGGGACTGTCCATGATGGCGTCGGAATACCTATCGCAAAAGGCCGGCGGAAATATGCGTGACGCGGCCACACGTGGCGTTATGACCGGCACAGCGTATGTCTTTACCGCCGCAATGTTGTTAATGCCGTTTTTGTTTATATCGAACACAGTGACGGCGGTTATAATGACCTATGTCGTTGCGACATCGATAATATTTTTCTTTAATTATATGAAGTCGAAATTAAATGGCCAAAGATTCTGGCCGGCATTTTTTGAAATGATGTTGGTGTGCTTTATCGTGACCATGGCATCATTCATCATCGGCGAAGGCGCAAAAATATTCTTTGGTATAGTGATATAAATTTATCACTTGACCAAATTTGTTGAATATTGCTAATCTTTAATTGTCGGTGGGTATTCCATCGATGGGGTGTAAGTACCCGTTTGAGTTGCGTCCAATATTTTTGGACGGAAAATCTCCAACCATGGCGGTTGGAGGGTTGCGAATATATTGAATAAGCACACAATTTCAACTCAAATTGTACTTAACCTCCAACCACTGAATTTTCGGTGGTTTTTAATTCCCTTTAAAGTCCCCTTCAGGTTTCCTGAAGGGGGGGACCGGCGGAGCCGGTGGGGTAGACAGTGAAAGGAGGAAAATATGAGAAAAATTTTAATATCGATAATTTGTACATTATGCGTGTGTTCGGCATTTGCGGCGGGTGAAAATGTTGCAACATCCAAGGCCTTTGTTGACGCCGGCGTAGCACAAAAACAAGACAAAATTTCCGCAAATACAAACCCCAACAACAGCCCCGACCAAGTTCTTACCAACACCGGTGAATCGGGCACCGTTGGGACAAAAGATATTTACGATTCATCCGCCGCATACGCCGGCCAAACCGATTCTTTGATTGATGCCCAAACCATGAACGCAGGTGTCCAAAACGCCATCGATACGGAATTCGAATGTATATCATATAATGCAAATGGGGATTGTTTGTTGGTTCGCCTGGCCGGAATCACGGAATTGCCAAGTGGATATACCGAATTAAAATATCTGCAAGGTACCGGTGAACAGTATATTGATACGGGCCTGTATTTCGATTTTTCTTCAAGTTATAATATATTTGGCAAGGCAACCAATATCGATTTACAAAATCGTAATGTTATACTCGGTTCATATTCTGACCAGGTTGCCTACTCCTCAAATTCTATAAGTTTTGAATTTGGTGGTGGTGGATATTCCGACTATTCTGGACATTTTAGAGTTTGGGCCAGTTCTATGGAAGAAAGTGCCTGGTCGGCAAATGCCATTCCCACAGATGTCGAAGTTTTTTACAATATGGTATATAACCCGGATTCCAAGGTACTGGATACCAATATCAAGTATAACAACGATCATCAGAACCTCCGTGTTGTAGTAGGCAGAGATGGTCTTACCAGGAGCGGTTTAACAATGCGTTCTTTGCGTTTTTTTAGAGATCACAGATCATATAATTCATCTGAAATAAAGTATCCAATTAAAATTGGTGAACATAGAATATATAAAAATAACGTCGCAGTTGGTGTTTTTATCCCTGCGCGGCGGGACAGTGACGGCGTATTAGGAATGTATGATACGGTAACAAATACTTTCCTTACCAATTCTGGTGATGGCGAATTTATTGCAGGGCCGGCGGTCAACCAATATATGCCGTCCGGAAATTAAAAACGGTGGCAACCGCCACCGTTTCACTAACCACTAACACTAACCACTATCCACTAATGACTAAATCTGTGGATTATCGTCCAACATTGCCGAAAATGTTGCGGTTGCCACACGTTTGCCGTCTACAAACGCCGTTCCGGTGAATTTGTGCAGTTTCATTTTTGACGCGATTTCTTCGATATGCAATTCCAATGTGTCGCCCGGCAAAACCATGTGTGTGAATTTGGCATTTTCAATCGTCACAAAGTATCCCAACGCCCGGCCACCATTGTTACCAATCGCGTTCAAAATACAATAGCACGCGGTTTGTGCCAATGCCTCGATAATCAAAACCCCGGGCATAATCGGTTTTGCCGGAAAATGACCCGCACACCAAAATTCATCATTGCGAACATGCTTGATACCCACCGCGGTTTTGTCGGTGCATTCGCGAATCTCGTCCACCAGGCGCATGTTGCCCCGATGTGGAATAACGCTTTCTATTCCCTTTGTGTCTATCATCTTTTCCCCTTAGTCATTATTTGTATGTTTCCTTAACCACGCATAGTGCCGCAAGAATTCCGTTCCCGGTCCGGCCGGATAACCCATATGCTTTGCACCATCGGGTACGTCACGGAAAACACCACTGTTTGCGCCAATTTCGGCATCATTACCGATTTTAACACCGTTTGCAATTCCCACATGTCCGGCCAACAACGCCCGGTCGCCAATCTTGACACCGCCGGCAATTCCAACGCCGCCCGCCAAAAAGCATTCTTTGCCAATCACGACGCCGTGTGCAATCTGGCACAGGTTGTCAATCTTGGTCCCGTCACCAATCATTGTATCAGTTAAAGCCCCACGATCGATACAGGAATTTGCACCTACCGACACCCGGTCGCCCAAAATGACGCGTCCAACATGCGGGATAAATACGTTGTGACCGTCTTGACGAGTATAACCAAAACCGTCTTTACCAATAGACGCGCCGTTGTGAATCACGCATTCCGCACCAATAGTTGCGTTTTCAATGTGCGCGCCCGAATGAACAACCGTTCCGCGTCCAATCGTAACGTTCCGTCCGATATATGCGTTCGGATAAATCTTGACATCGGGTTCAATTACCGCGCCGCGTTCAATTGTCGCGAATTGCCCGACATAGACACTGCGCCGATTGCGGAAATAAACACCGCGTTCAATATATGCGTCACCCGACACACCACGCCGCGGCGGTTCGCGATATACTTCACCCAAAACCTTTACAATTTCGCCACGCGGACTGGCACACACCAACAATGTTGCCCCCGCGGGTGCATGCGAAACCATTTCTGGTTGAACCAAAATCACCGATGCGCGCGTGTTTTCCAACACAGATACGGGTAATATCTTGAACGCGTTGCTGTTTTGCTCGGTGGAATAAAACGCGACATCACCGGGATGCGCATCGGCAATCGGTGCGATTCCCTTGATGATTGTGTCGGCGTTTCCACGCAGTTCCAGACCAAATTTTTTGGCCAATTCACCGGCGGTCATCTTGACCGCTTTCGGTTTTAATAAAGATGCAATAATTTTTGACATACCGGCATTATATCGTAAAAAAAATAAAATAAAAGTGTAAATTATATTTGCCTTGAAATTTGATATTGGTTTGCTATTCTTTGCGTCAAAGGAAGAAGTATGGATACTAATTACACAGTTTTGGCACGAAAATACCGCAGTCAGGATTTCCAATCCCTTATTGGACAAGATGTTTTGGTTAAAACCCTTACCACCGCAATAAACACCGGACGCATCGCGCATGCATATATCTTTACCGGTATTCGTGGTACCGGAAAAACCAGTACGGCGCGAATTTTGGCCAAGGCGTTAAATTGTTTATCAAGTGATGGCCCGACCGCGACACCATGTGGAAAATGTGAAAATTGTCGCGCAATTGCCGCCGGCCAACACATAGACGTTTTGGAAATCGATGCGGCGTCGCATACGGGTGTTGATAATATGCGTGAAATTCTGGACGCGGCACAATACCGCCCAACAAACGGTCGCTATAAAGTGTATATCATCGACGAAGTTCATATGTTGTCGTCCAGTGCGTTTAACGCATTGTTGAAAACATTGGAAGAACCGCCGGCACATGTAATCTTTATTTTGGCAACGACCGAAATTCGCAAGGTTCCGGTTACGATTTTGTCGCGATGCCAACGGTTCGATTTGGTGCGCGTTCCGGTTGAAACATTAAAGAAACACTTTGCATGGATTGCCGAACAAGAACATGTAGAACTGTCCGATGCGGCAAACGAATTGTTGGCGCGTGCAGCCGATGGTTCGGTGCGTGATGGGTTGTCCCTGTTGGACCAGGCGATTGCCCAAACCGGTGGCCATGTGGATGAATCCGCGGTTATGGATATGTTAAAACGTGCCGACCGTGGTGTGGTTGTTGATTTTATGCAAACGATTCTTTCGGGAAATGTTTCGGCGGCATTGGCACGTGCAGATGAAATATACACAAACGGTGCGGATTTATCAATGTTACTTACCGATATGATGGAATGGACGCATTGGGCGACACGCATGCACCCCGTTCTGCGCACCGGGAATAATGATAATGCACCATATACCGCCGACCAACGTGAACGTATAAACGAAATCAATAAACATGTATCATTGAATACATTATCGCGCCTGTGGCAGGTTATGGTTGCTTCGGTCCCGGAAATGGCGGCGGCCACGAATCAAAAGCAATGCTTTGATATGCTGATAATTCGCATGATGCATATTGCCGATATGCCATCTGTGCCGGAAATTTTGAAACAGAACGAAAAACCGATGGCGGCGCCCGCGCCCCGTGTTGATGCGCCCGCGGCGCCCGCACCACAAACGATTAAAATAAATTCTGCGACCGATTTGGCGGATGCATTATCGGGTGCGCGTGAAATGATGCTTTATTCATACTTTACCAAGAATATAGAGGTCACCGCGATTGCCGACAACAAGATATCTTATTTTGACCGTGGTGATGATGCGGAATTTCAAAAGAAATTGGTTGTGTGGTTGAATACGAAAACCGGTGCAAATTGGGAATTGAACCGGTTGCAAGAATCACATCAAGACAAAACCGTGCGCGAACAAATTCGTAACGATGCAGAAACCGACCCAATGGTGGCCGATGCGATGTCTTTGTTCGAAGGTGCGGAAATCGTTGGAATTTCAAAACAATAAGGGGGGACAATAAAATGAAAAATGAATCGGGGCGTTCACTAATAGAAATTATCGGCGTGTTGGCCATAACCGCCGTCATGACGGCCAGTGCCGTTGGTATATATAATTCCATTCGGCATAATCAAAAAAACACTATCGCATCCGCAGAATTGCGTGAGGTTGCCAAGAATACAAAATTGCTTATGGAAATGCGTGGTGATTATACGGGCGTGTCGGTTGATTACCTTGTTATGGCCGGTGCATTAAAGTCTGACAAGGCGCCCGTTGGTAAATCTTGGTCGATAAATGTCGGAACCGATGTCACCAGTTTTTCAATAGATTTAAAGGGTCTGTCGCGCGGCGAATGTGAATTTTTCGCGACCGCGTTGCCAAATTGGGCCGAAGATATGTTCGTGAATGGCTATCGATTGGACAGCACCACTGCATGTTTTGCCAGTTCTGAAAACGATATATCCTTTATAGTAAGATAATATGAAAAAAATACTGATTGGATTTTTTGCTGTTATTTTGGCCGGGTGTGCACAGTATGCCAGTCCCGAACGTGCGACATGGAAAAATTACCTTTATGGTGCAACATTTGCCGATATGAATGATGTTTCGCGAACCGCCAAAAAGCCGATATATTTGGGTGATGGCGGGCGAACGGTGTCGGATGTGGTTGTGCCGAATCCCGAATTAGAATATGGCGACAAATCATTGAATGAAACGGCGATGTGTTTGGGTTATATGTCCGAATTGGAAAACGCGCTTTATGATGCGTTGCGGCGTCCGGGTGTTTCGGTCCAACGTGTTGGAACGGATGTGTTGGTGATAATGGTGCGTGATGCAATTATGGAAATGAACGCGCCCGATATTTCATCCATTGGCGATGAAAATTTAAAAACCGTTGCCAAGATATTACGAAAATATGACGCGACCTTTGTCGAAGTCGCGGGTTATACAGATTCTATGCGTGATACGGCCGCGGCGCGTGCATTATCAACCGATATGGCGGAACGGGTTGCGGTATATTTTGCGTGTCACGATGTTAAACCGACACGAATGTTTATTGTTGGCCGCGGTGCCGCACGCCCGATTGCCGCCCAAGATGAATGGGGGCGCCTTGCCAATCGTCGGGTTGAATTACGTATTTCCCCGGTACGATAATATTGATAACTTTCTCTTTTATTTTGTAAAAATTGTTGCTATACTGACCCCGTCAAACAAAAAACCAAAGGATGGAAAACATGGTAGAACCAAAAAAAACAAACACAAATGGAACAAAAAACTATACTAAATACGGCATTGTTGCCGCGGTGGTTGTTGCGGTCGCATTGATTGGTGTCTTTGCGTTGCGTGGATGTGGCGAAAGAACAATTAGTGCCGATGCGGCAATCAGTGATGTTTCCACGGATGCGGTGAACGGTGCGGATTTGCGTATCGCGGTTGTTCGTATGGATGCAATCCAAACAGATGCCAAGGCATTACAAGATTTACGCAAACAGAAAGAAAACTATGAAGACAAATTGCGTAATGAATTAGAGAAACAGCAAAAAGCATTGGAAAAAGAAAAGGCCGAAATCGAAAAGTCCCAGGATGTTTTATCGCGTGAGGCTTTGCAACGTCGCGTGGTTGAATACCAAGGCAAAGTTTCCAAATTGCAACGTGATTTGACCGAACGCGCCCAGGCGATTGATGCGGCTTTCCAACGCGCGTTGGCGAAAATCCAAGAAAATCATTTGGACCCAATTATCGATGCAATCATCGCGAAAAAGAATTTGTCTTTGGTTGTTGATGGTCGTTTTGCGCGTACGGGTGCAAATATTGAAAACCTGGATATCACAGATGACGTAATCAATTCTTTGAATAAAAAGGTTTCGTCTGTGAAAATGGAAACACCAAAGGGCTTTTAATAGTCGATTGGTAACCAATCTTAGTTAAACCGGCGGTATTTCGCCGGTTTGGTTTTATATTGAGTTCGATTTTTTCCTGGCTATTTTAATTTGTTGTGGTTGTATTTGCGTAAAAAAAAGAGGTAAATATGATATCACAAAAATCAATCGAACTGCGTGCGGCGGATTTGGCCAGAACAGAACAAAGAATAATTGAAATAGAACGCAAATTGTGTCAGCAACAATCGATGCTGATTCAAATGATGCGGGAAATGATGGCAATCCGGTCAAACAAAACCAAACACGCGCCCACCATAGAGCAGGTCTTGGACCGTTTTACGACCAAAAAAGGCAAAGACAGCGAAGAAACAGGCCGTAAATACAGTGCAATATGCAAATATATACGTGCCACAGGCCTTACATTAAAAAATAAATATTCCGAATTGCATAACGAAAATGCACTTTTGCAAATAGTGCGCGCCATTAACGAACGGACCGATATCAAGGGTGACCAGAAAGTGCGGCACGTGCGATGGTTAAACGAATTTGTGAAATTCGCCGTATTTGCGTATCCCGATATGTATAAAACCGACGTGCTGATTGGATTGCCGACAATAAAGCGAACACCTAAAAGCGCACGACGACCACACACACCATATACGGATACCCAGTTAAAACGCATATTTGACCCATCGCGAAATTTTTTTCACAAATATCCAGATATGTTTTGGGCGTGTATGATTGCACTATTTACAGGGTCACGCAGGAACGCGGTATTTACATTACAATACAAAGACATACTGCAACGTGAAGGTTTTTGGTGCATAAATTTTATCGAAGATTGTCCGGGTATCAAAAGATTAAAAACCGAAGATTCCGAACGTTTGGTCCCCATGCATTCTGCATTGATAAAATTGGGATTCCTGGATTATGTTCGGCAAAAACAACATAACGCGCCAACGGATTTCATATTTCAAAATATTTGTTTAAGCAAATGTGGCACGCTAAGTTCACATATAACACGAAAGTTTTTCTGTTTTTTAGAACAAATCGGTGTGCGTGGCGAAACCGTGGAACAATATGATTTTCATTCTTTTCGCAAAAACGCAAACATTATGATGGAACGCTGTGGCATAATGCGAACCTATATAGATAAAATAATCGGATGGCAGAGCAGAGGCAGCGAGGGTGAACGGTCTTATTCAAACTATACGATAAAGCAGTTGTCGGACCAATTGGAATTATTGCGTTACAAATGTCTGCGCGACGAATTCAAAGAATGGAAAAAAATAATGGCAAAAAAATAAACAAAATCCCAAAAAATTTTCAGTTGGGATTTTGTTGTAAGAAGTATAAAAATCCATTAATTCAAATTTGTTAAAAATTCAGGAAATGGATTTTCTTCTTCGTCGGTTGTGTCGGCGGAATCGGATGAATCCGCAACGGGTGCCTCAACCGGTGTTTTATCTTTTGGGTCGCGGGTAGAATCAATTTTACCCTGTTCTTCATTTACAATACGACCATAATGTTCCGCCGCCTGGAGCAAACGTTCACGTTCGATTTCATCCGTGGCCTGGCGTGCCTGGTCCATATATTGTTTGCGTTTTTGCCGCCATTTATGACAGCGTTGAATCATCATACCGACGGCCGACTGATTTTTTTTATTTGGCATTTTCTATCTTTTGTTTTAATGGAAATAAACTCTGAACTATGGACGTGACGCCCAATCGTTCCAATCAAGCAAGCAAATTCTAAACCAAGTTAAAACCAATTGCAATATTTTTTTTCAATTGCTATGCTATACCCAAAAGGGGGGATTTTATATTTGCGGACACAACGCGGAAACTTTTTATTACAGGCATTATTGGCGCTAACACTGGTGTTTGCGTTTATACCGTTTTTCGCGCGGCGTTTGGCGTTGCGCGATATGGGGGCACAAATGTATTCCACCACTCGCCAGGTTGATGTTGCGCGCACTGCAGCCAAGATTTTTATTCGTGAAAATGCCGATAGTATCCCGTATGACCGCAGTATCGTTTCCGGGGATAATTTTTCGACTATGTTGGAACCGTATGGGTTGCCATTGGGGTTTGTTCCGCGCACCGCGTTGGGCCAAGATATCATTTTGGTCATAGATAAAACAAATACTGATATTTTTGCATTCTTGCGCCTGCGTGGTGGAAATTTAAGTATAGTGCAACGTGCAGAATTGGCGCGGCGCATCGGTTTCTTTGCGGCCTATGATGAAACCAGTCCCACGGGCGATATAGATATCGGAATTCAATTGGCGGATATGTATTCCGATGTTGTGCGTCGTAACGATAAAAATCCGGACGCTTCGGGTTTTTTGACGGATTTAGATTTGGGCGGTTTTCGATTCGATAACGCGGCAAATATGTTGGCACATCGTGCAACGTTTGACACGGCGGATGTCACAACGCTTGCGATTTCTGGGACCGAATCGGGACGCAAAGAACGCAGCAATATCACCGCCATCAATGCCGACAAGACCGTGTTTCAAACCGGTTCAGGCGAATCGGCGTTGTCCCTAACACGCGGAACATTGAATGTGGATTCTTTGACGACACGCACAATTTCAAAGTTTGGAGATACGGGAAATATGACATTCACAAATGCCGCCATAGATACTTTTGATATGGTGGCGGGTCGCACCGGTTTTGCCGGACCCGAAAAATGGAATGTTGGTGGTAATGTGCTAACAAGTCGTATTACATTCAATGTCGAACGTTTGGATGTAAGTTCTTTTATAAACGTAACGCGCGGTCAAGATGTGTTTATAGATTCTGATAGCTTGTCTTACAGTACGGCCAGTGGAATCGACACAGATTATATTTATACGTCGAATATAACATTGCGCGACCAAACGTCGGATGGACTTAGTCGCGGCGGTGACGGTGCGGCGATTTTAGATATTCGTCCGGCGGGAACATCTTTGTTGCCGGACGCGTTGGTTGATACAATAAATAATGGCGATTTTAGCATAATCGCAAAGCCCGCCGAAGACGATGATTCAACGGTAAATTGCCAAAATATAATTTCATCGTTGGGCAGTACGTATAATGCGAAATCTTTGGCCCAGTATATTATTTGCCAATATGTTTTTTGGCAACGTTTGGAACACAGAATAAATATCAAACAATGTTTAATGGAGGGTGGCGATGGCTGCAAATAGGTTCAGAATATTTTCGCCCAAATCTGAATGTGCGGCCCAACGTGGCGGTGGATTGGTAGAGGTTTTATTGGCGTTGGTTATTATATCGGTTGCAACCCCGTTCACATATTCGATGATTTCAGAAACCACGCATACCATGCACAATATGGCAATCGCAAATGATATAATCAGTCTGCGTGATGGCGTGTTAAATTTTGTGCGTACAAACCAAGACCTGTGGCCGGATGTCGCGCAAATACAGTTATCGTCCGAAGAGTTATCCGAATTTTCCGATTTTATATCGTCGGGATTTATTGATAAATATGCGGTGCGTGGAGGCACGGTCATAGATGTATATTTGGCATTCGAATTTGCATTACCAACAAAACGTGTGGCCCAAATTGCAAGCAATGTTGGTATGGATGCGGCAATTGTTGGTCCGGATGGAATCGCATATGGTGATTCTTGGGCGGTGACCGCGCCGGGATTTCATGAAGGTAATTTGATTTATAAAATCACACGCAGCCTGTCGGACGTGGATACTTCGCGTTTCCTGCATCGTGGTTCATCCGGCGAAGACGATTTAAACGTTATGGAACGCGATTTAAATATGGGCGGGCACGACGTATACAATATTGGTGGCGTTGATGGTAAATCTATACGCGTGCGTAATTTGGATGCCACATTTGTTACGTCTGATTCTGTGGATGCGCGAACTGTATATTTTTCATCGGGTGCAAATATGAATGGCGATAATGTTAAAATTGGTTCGATGCGTGTATCCGGCGATATAAACGGGTTCAGAAACATCACCGCCAAGACGTTAAACGGTTCTTCATTTAATGTAAATGGACGAATAATCGCGGACCGTGCAACCATCAACAATACGTTAAATGTCGGATATGATTTTGTTTTAAAATCGACTTCGTTAAGAACAATAAGTGGTTTCGTCGGTATATCTGCCGGTTCTGTTTTTGCACCGTACATTTTAACCAACGAAATAATTTTCCATGAAAATTTTGGGTTAACCGTATCTGGTGAATTATTGGTGTCAACAAATTCGCCGATAAAGCTTGGGTCTTGGTCTTTCCCGTCGACAACTCCGCCTTCGTTTTCGGCGTTGAATTTAACGCGTGCACCGATACCGGCCGCGCCCAAAGTAGACGAATTCCGTGAATTGATGACAAGTGGATGGCAAACCAAATGAAGAAAATAACACGAATCTTTTCTGGTCATAATACATGCCGTGGAACGGTGTTGATAGAATTTTTATTAACCATTGCATTGGCGGGAACTTTGTTGCCATTTATATACGGTTATCAAAATCGCGCGGTTGTTCGTGCAGAAAATGTTCGCGTTACACGCCAAATGCAAAAGATACAGGGTATATTGGAAAAATACATTGTTGATAATAAAGATACAATGTTGACGACCGTTGGACGGAATATTATCAAGGTAAAGATGTCCGATTTGATAGATTATGGTCTGGATGCCGCATTTGTTGAGGCGGTTGGCGATAAATATCAACTGCGTGTGTTAAAGTCAAATGATTACGGGGACCAGGCCGCGCTTCAGGGGGTAATAGTTTTAACAGATTCCGAGATTACCCCATTGCGGACGCGTGAAATTGTATCGATGGGTGACGATAAAATTGGGTTTGTTGATGGCAATCGTGCATATGGTGGGTTTGGAACATGGCGTGTTAACACGGCGGATTTGGGCGTGGATGCGACATCCGGCATTGTACAAACAACGGCGATAAAGCGTGATAATTCGTTGTATTTATGGCGGGTGCCGTCCGATGGTGCAACAGATGCGACAATGTTGTCGGCATTGAACCTTGGTGGGCGTGATATAATCAATTCTTCATTTGTGAATACGGCCGGTTTGTCGTTGGATGAATCTTTTGCGGCGAACAAGATTGTCACAAATGATTTAATATTTAAAAATCGCACAACAATAGATACAAAATTTACAACGCAAACCGCTGTGGTTTCGGGCACTATGTCGGGCGATTCCAAAAATATCGCGGTTACCGGAACTTTAAGTGTTGCGGAATCGGCCAAGGCATCATCATTTACGGCGGATAATTTTTGGGTAAATCATTTAACATTGGGTGGATTGTCCACACCATCTGGTAGTGCAGCCACGTTGCGTTCAAGCGGAACATTGGATATGACCGAAGGTCGTATTAGTGCCATGTTTGTATCGGTTGGGTTCACGGGGTCAATAACATCACGCCTGAATGTCAAGACCAAGATAATCGATTCAGTGAATCCTGATTTCTTTTGGGATGTTCAATCACGAACCGCAAATTTGGTTGATATAAACTCGCCAACATTATCGGATATGGCGTCGCGTGTGTTGCGGCGTGAATCTGTGTCGGGAACAACCTCGGCGCGAATATTTTCATCCGTGACATTGAACAAGAATGCGACGGTTGGTGATTACCTGAATGCGATTCGTGAAATTGGGCAAAATGTCCGCGCAAAATATCAAAAGTTGAATTTAAAATAATTTATGCTATAAAGGTCAAAAAGCAATGAAGATAAAATGTGAAGTTTGCAAAACAGAATATTCGATGCCGAACGCACCGTCGGGTCGCGTGCGGTGTGCGGTATGCGGGAATGTTTGGAATGTGTCATCTGGTTCGCGTCGTGGTGGGTTGATGATTTTCTTTGCATCGTTGTGCGCATTGCTTGCGGCAACTGTATTTGCGGTCGCGGTTATTGTGACTTCGCGTCGTGATGACCCAGAAAAGCGGCCATTGGTTGCAACAATAACGAATGTTTCAACAAATCAGGATAACGCCGGCACGCAACGCATAGTGGTTGATGGTACGGTGACAAATCGTTCGGATGATATATATGCATTTCCCGATTTGATAATCATTCTGTATGATGCGAATGGTTCGCCCCTTTCACGCCAAAAGTTTATGCCGTCGGCAACGCTATTGGATGCCGGTCAATCGGTCCGTTTTTCGCACACTTTGTCGGGTGATATGACGGGCGTAAAACGTGTCACGGTCGAATTGTCAGATGTAAATCAAGGAGAGAAGAAATGAAAAAAATAATTTTTGGAATCTTGGCGGCGTTTGTTCCGTATGTTGCGTGTTTGGCCGATAATCCGCCGGCCCCGCCACCCCCGGCCGTCCAACGCGTGAGCATTTTTTCAACAACGACCGATTGGTCGGCTTTAACTGGGTTGCCTCTGCGTCAATTTACGGGTAAATTCAAATGGTCGAATGCGGATGTTGGTCGCGGTATGGTTATGTATTACCTGGATGCGTTCCCATGTTATGGCGAAGCAGACAGTGTTCGTATCTGGCTTGGGCCAAATAAACAATACGAAGGCAAATTGCGTCTTGTTTGTGTGCATGCCCCAACCGAGATAAGTTTCACATGGCGCAACGCCACCCGCGACGCAGACCAGGCCCAAAGCACAGGTATCCTTAAATGCCCGGTCACCGGTGAATATGAATTAGACATAGATTTATCAAAATGCACCCGTGGCCCGGATTGGGAGGATTACAAGTAAAATGTCCGACGTGCGCGAATTTGTTGTGGACAATGAATCCGCAGGCGTGCGGTTGGACCGATTTTTGGTTGGTACTATGCCGGAATTTTCGCGCAGCGAGATTCAGCGTTTCAAGATTTCGCGTAATGGCGCGCCGGCCAAATTTTCCGATAAAGTAAAACCGGGCGATAAAATTTCCGTCCAGATTCCGCCGCGCCAAACCGATGTCGCAACCGACAATATATCGGATGAACTGGATTTGGAAATTTTATACCAAGACGATGATATCATCGTGATAAATAAACCACGTGGGGTTGTTATGTACCCGTCTGCGGGGAATAAGACCGGCACGTTGGTTCAAAATTTATTGTCCGTGACAAATCTTTCTGCACTTGGTGGCGCTACGCGTCCCGGTGTGGTTCATCGTCTTGATAAAGATACCAGTGGCGTCATGGTTTTTGCAAAATCCGATGCGGCATATCGCGGTTTGGTAAAAATGTTTTCTGCGCACGATTTGACGCGAAAGTATATCGCCTTTGTTTGGGGCGTGCCGAATTGGACCGGCGCAGATATAACCGGCAACATTGCGCGTTCTTCACGTAATCGCCAGAAAATGACAATGGTAAAATCGGGCGGCAAACCCGCGCACACATCTGTTGAGGTTCTAAATGCATGGCCACGCGCGGGCGTGTCGGAATTTCGTTGCACTTTGTTGACGGGCCGTACACATCAAATTCGCGTCCATCTGTCGGCGCATGGTTTCCCGGTCCTGTGTGATCCGATTTATGGTCGGGGGGCAATGCGATTGGGTTCGGTTCGTGATGCGGATTTATTGGATTTTATCAAAACGCATAGCGGTCAAATGCTGCATGCCCAGGTTTTGGAGTTTAATCATCCGGTGACGGGCGAAAAAATGCGTTTCAAAACGGACCTGCCCGACGACATGTTAGAATTGCGTGAAATTTTAGAAGAATGTTAGTATCCAAGCAGCGACGGATAACCACTAACACTAACCACTAACACTAATCACTTTTTACTTTTCTTTTCCCCACTTCTATGATATAATAAACTGATACCAAAAGGGGAACGAGAATGAAGATTCTTTCAAATTGTGTTGGTTTAATGGCGGTTTTGTGCGTGATTGACGGCGCAAATGCGGCACTAAGAACAAACGTTGGTAATGCCACCGGACGTAACGATCGTGTCGCGGCGATTCAAACAAGCCCAACAAACGCGGCGATGCGTCGTTTGCCGACAATGATTTCCGCGTCCAATGTGTCCAGTTCATCCAGTTCATCGTCCAGTTCATCGTCTTTGATGGATAAAACCGAATGCGTCGACGCATACACAGAATGTATCAAGTCAACCGAGGTCTGTGGTTTTGATTTCGAAGAATGCACCACACATGAATTATTCTATGCGAAAAAGCCCCAATGTAATAATGTTTTGCTGCAATGCGGTTCCGATGGTATCAACGCATTGTTCGGCACATCGAATACGACATACCTGACGATTGATAACGTGAATGTTTACCCGACCCAGGGCAGTATTTTGGGCCAATTCATCGCGGCGGGTGAAATCAATAACCGTCTGGACAAGGCGTCATGTGTTAAACGCTATACATCGTGTTTGAAAAAAGAAAATGTTTGCGGTGAAGATTTTGAACTTTGCACAACGGATACGGAATTCCGTAAACAAAAAATATTCTGCGAATCAACATTGGCGCGTTGCACGGACGATGGTAAAACCGAATTATTTGGTCAAACCAATACAGACATGGCGCCCAAGGCCGACAGTCGTCTGAACCTAATGATAACCGAAGGCGCGCAGTTGGCGGCAAACAACGCGGTGTCTACGTGCTATAAGGTTGCAAGTCAATGTTTCCTGAACGCGTGCAGTCAAAACCCATATCGTTGCATTATCAACAGTTCTATGGATTTGGTAGATGCAACCGATAAATTGAATGATACGGACACCGGTTCATCTGGAAATCAAGATAACGATGTTATAAATGCGGCGGCCGTTTCACGTTATTTGCGTGGCGCGTGTGAAGACACCATTGGTGGAAATAAATATTGCCATATGACATATGATAAGGGCAAGGTTCCAACGCCAAAGGATTTAATCGACGAAGGATTACGTGAGGCAGTTTATGATGATATATATTCTTCTGTTATGAACACACCGCTGCGTGACCAAATTCAAAAGAACGCGAACAGTGTCGATGCTCGTGCCAAGGATAGATGCCGCGAAACGATTAAATCATGCACAATGCGTTCATGTGGTGGTGGGTTAGGCTCGTTGTGTTACAAGGCCGTGTTTGGTGCCGGAAATTGTTTTGAAGTGTCCAGCGCCCCGGTCGTCAACCCGACTGGCAATAACCAGGCAGGTCCTAAACCCAATCAGAAAAAGAACAGTAACCCAACAGGTGTATCGACATTGCCCCCGGATATCCAATGCTCGGTCAACGGGAATTCGACGTATCTTGAAATCAGAAATGGGTGCGAAGCAATCGTGAACACCGATCAAAATTGTTTATATGCAATGGCGTCGATAAACAATGATACATATAATTATACATACAATGCTGCAAACGCATTTACTACATTGTTCCCAACAATGGATAGTCGGAACGACCCGATTGGTGCGGTCACATCATTGAATGCGGCATTGCGTGATAATTATAGCCCTGCGGCCATTGAGGAATTGAAAAAGAAATGTCGTAATACGGCGGTCAGTTGTATTCGTTCGCTGTGTGGTACAGACTTTACAAATTGCTATCGTAACCGTACGGATGTTATGACCGACACGTATGATACGGCCGGCAGTATAAAAAGCAGCACCGCCAAAGAAATTACTGGCACTACGGTTAACCCGTCAAACAAGACGGTCTCGTTAAGAACCACAACATACGATTCTTCTGCGTTCGATAAAAGTATGAACAAAGTCGGCGGCGTTTTGGACTTTACAATCATTCGCGGTTTGTGTCTGAATACGGTCAAAGAATCATCTGCATGTGATGAGCCCCTGAAGTTAGAGGCGTATTCATCGGATTATAATGCGGACAAAAGTGCGTGGAACAACAGTGTTCGTGAATCTTGGGTTGATGCGGTTAAAACCGGATATTCGGCAAATGTCACCCGTGATGCCGAGGCCGTATTGGCGGGATGCCGGACATCAAATACCGATGACCCGAACTGTGATCCAAATGTAGTCACCGAATGTGATACGGTTGATTCTAAGGGGTGCACGTATGATGTTGAAGTTTACGAGGCCCGTAATGAATACCAATTAAAGATGGCGGCAAATACATTGTTCCAAGAAGTCCTTGGTGACCTGGAATTGGAAGCCCAGGCAAAGTACAATGCGAAACTGACCCGTGAACAGAATATGTGTATGGCGGCGAATAATGGCGGACTGATGGGCCGTAAAGATATCGCCAGCACGTATATGTGGGTAAAACTGCGCAGCAACCGTATACCGAAAAATTACAGTGTCAACGGTTTGAAATCTAACGAATTTACTAAAAGTGATGATTTGTATGGTTCGTTCTGTCGTGCACGTGTGACGGTTCAATCAGACGACCCAGATTTGCAACGTTTCTTGCAAGAAAACAGCAATTCCAAGAATTGGTCCACGGCATACTTTGCGGTCGGTGATGTATTTACCTGCGGTTCATGGATTCCACAGGCAGATTTGGAAAAGATTGCGAATGTCGTCGCGGCTAAGAAAACAGGCACCGATGCCGAGGGTAGTTTGAAAACAGGTCAAAGCTGGGGCGTAGCGGGTGCAACTATACTTGGTCTGGTTGGCGGTGGCGCAATAACCGACGTGTTGCAGACCAATACTGGTTTGGGTGGTTTATTGGGTACAAACGCCGATAAGATTGATGATTGTCAGAAAAATGTTGCCACTGAACAGGTGCGTTGGAATAGTGGCAGCGAAGCTATCATGGCGAACAAGTGTGCGGCCAACCCTGATGGGTTCGTGGTGGGGTACAAGATGGAAAGCAGTGGTTCTTTTATTCGTAAGAATTCTGCAAGCAAATCGATCATAGGAAAGAAACTTGTAAGACAAACTAGTGGGTGCAGCGGCGGTAACATCGGAAAAGTCGAAAATTCTGACGAAGTGATAAGTGATATGGCGGATTGCTGGACCACATCGTGCAAAACAATAAACGAATATGTCAGCAGCATAGAAGATTACTGTGGTGATGTGTCTGGCAAGAAACGTGCGTGGGCGGATGCTATTGGTGCCGGTGTGGTTGGTGCCGCGTCTGGTATAACAACACAACAAATTATGAAGGCCGGTAATCGTGCGGCGTTTACCGCGGCCCAGCAAGAGTTTATGAATAACGTTGGTAATCATATCTATTGCTTTATCGGTGCAGACGAAGCCGGTACCTATGGCGATTTGATAGAAATCAGTATCGATTAATCCCCTTCGCTGGCGAAGGGGGGGGGCGCGGGACGCGGTGGGGTAGTGTGCGGGCGCATTATGCGCCCGTTTTTTTGCGACACCTCCCGGCCCGCTGGGCCGTACTCCTCTGGCCAGAGGAGAATTTATCCCGCAACGCTCATTCCCCTCTGGCTAGAGGGGTGCCGGGTATCACCCGGCGGGGTGTCGCCAAACAAAGCCTCTGGCTAGAGGGGAACTCGCACTCTGGAATTCCACACTAACCAACCTCGTGCGAATCGGTAACGAATCGGTTTTTTGTGCATTTTTAGGAATTTTTATGTGCCTGAATGCCACGGAAAAGCAAAAAAATCAAAAAAAATTAAAAATAAAAAAATCCGGATTTCCGCGGCTTTTGTGAATAAAATCGCACCGCAACGGAAAAAATAAAAATATTTTCGAAAAAACGCTTGACTTTTTTGGAAGATAAGTTCATAGTATACGGGCTTTCTAAGTTAGGGCGCCGGAAATAAAGCGAAATCTAACCTCTGGAACGCGGAAAAATCCGCATCATTGTGAATAAAAGCAGCTCATCAAAATGATTTTTGAAATGCTTTAAAGAAATTCAAAAATCTGTTCAAGAAGAGATATGCAGACAGTTGAATTTGGAAATATCCAAACTTTGACTAAGTCAAATGTGCATATCCTAGACAGGTAGTAGGTTTACAAAGTAGACCTCGTTAAAACGCTTGTCTTGCGAATATATATGTAAAGACGAACTGATTATTATGTCAGCTTTGTTTATATGCACAGGACTTAAACCACAGGTTTTTTAAAACTTGAGAGTTTGATCCTGGCTCAGAACGAACGCTGGCGGCAGGTCTTAGGCATGCAAGTCGAACGGGTGAAATAGGGGCTTGCCCTTGTGGATCTAGTGGCGCACGAGTGAGTAACGCGTGGGAAACTGCCCATTACTGGGGAATAACGTTTGGAAACGAACGCTAATACCGCATACGCCGGAAACGGGAAAGATTTATCGGTGATGGATGTGCCCGCGTTGGATTAGCTTGTTGGTGGGGTAACGGCCTACCAAGGCGATGATCCATAGCTGGTCTGAGAGGACGATCAGCCACGCTGGAACTGAGACACGGTCCAGACTCCTACGGGAGGCAGCAGCTAAGAATATTGGGCAATGGAGGAAACTCTGACCCAGCCATGCCGCGTGAATGAAGAAGGCC
>JAZROX010000014.1:0-12235 GCA_045648945.1 Candidatus Enterousia sp.
GCAACCAACACGAACAACACCAACCGATGTGCAACCAACACGGACATGGACCATCCGATTCGACCCATACAAAAGTTATCCACACAAATATGTGGAAATGTGGAAAACACAAAACATTGTATGTGGAAAATTGTTGTGGTAATATAAAAACGGATATGGTGCATCATATCCGTTCATATTTAACACCTTTGAATCATAAAAATCATTTTTTCATTTCAATTTTCTTCTATTGGATAATTCTTATCATTCAAAAACACGCGATGCACCGCGTGTTGTTTTTTATTTACACCATGCGATGTAATTGCGGACAATTTCACCGACTTGGTTGTCTTGATAAAAGACTTTATCCCGAATGAAAAATGATGTGATTTTCTTTTCCAATTCGGTGACCGGTTTGGTGATTTTCTTTCGGTGATTCGGTAACGGTGAAGATGTTTCCGAATATACAAGTGAATATCCATCTTCTTTGATTTCGGTGGTCTTACGATGAATATATGTGAATAACAAATCATTGTTGTTTTCATCCGTGACATTGATGATTTCACATTGCAATCGTTCACCATCAAATTCGATGAAATACATGTATATAATATCTTTCGGTTTGTATTTGATGGGTAAATGGGGATAAATGTCCATTTCCCATGCACCCGTGCGTATCATTTCCAATTTCGGATTGTTAAAAGCAAAATACATGTTGGATTTCTTTTCGCGTGTTGGGAAATCGGAAAATTCCACCGCAACGGTCAAACCACTATCCCCGTATTTATACACATCAATTTTTCCGCGTTCCATTTTCTTGATGTTGGTCAATCCCATTTCGGTGAAATATGGTGAATATTGATTCACGGTATTCCCTAACATGAAGATGGTCACATTTGTGCGCAAACGGATGATGGTGGACAAAATCGATGTGAATTTGACAAATTCATCGGGCAAATATACATTGCGGGTCAAAAACTCATCAAAAATTATCAATGTGATGTCCGGATAACTTGATGACTTGTAATGTTCTTCGCTTGATAACGCGAATGCATACGCGAATGGGTCACTATCCGTGACAATGTTTTTTGGGTCATCGGGGTCGCGTTTGCACATATACCATCGATGTGATTGATATATGACCGAATTCCATCGACCCTTTGATAATTTATGAATAACCCCGTTTGATATTAACGAATCGAACATGGTGGATGCTTGTTTTCCGCGGAAATCTTCTTCCCATCTTCTAATGATGGCGATTTTTCCTTTATGTTCAAAGAATCTTTCCACACCATGTTGTAATGTTCCATAGGTTTTGCCGTTTGACCTTTCCCCAAAAACGATGTTATATTGTGCATTTCGTGACAAGATATTTTTAATATCCCAATATTTAATTTTTGCCATGTTGATTTCCTTTCTAATTTTGCATTTTGATGTTTAATAAATAATCAATGAATTCACGCGACAATGACAATTCATATCCGGATTCTTCCAAATGGATTGATGACAATTCATGATATTGCATTGGTGTGCCATAATAATCGATTATGACACCGGTTGTTTCTTCATCGATGTATGTGTGGATGTTCTTTCCGGTGTATTGGGGCGGAATAACCAAACCATCTTTGAATTCATCCATGATATTATCACCATATTTTTCATATAAATACGGAATCGCGAATTTCTTATTGACCCCCGACACCGTTAGTGAATAACCCTTTTCATTTTTCACCATGTATCGTTTCGCGCCTAATGTCTTAAATTTTTGATAAAATCCATCAAAATCCCAAACACCAATTGTTTTGACCACACCATCATTTGTGGTCGGTGATACCGATGACAAATCAAATCCATGTTGTTCCATCGCATATTTCAATTTTAATTTTACATTGTTATTGTATTTTTCAAAATATGGTTTGTGTTTCTCAAAATTGACACATTTCACGGAATCCGTATCCGCGTATAGATAATCATCTTTTAATTCATATATGCCCGTGAATAAATTTCTTTGTGCATAAGCGGTGACCCATACACCCCATTGATAACACAAAAATCGATTTCGTTTTTTGTTGTATTTGTTCAAATCATCTTCCGGTGTGGATGGGGCGGTTTGCCATGTTCCATTTTCATAGACAATTTCATCACGGATGATGTCGGTCACGGTCATCCCATAACAAGAATTTAACATTTCTTTTGATTGGTTATATTCCACCGCGAATTCTTCAATTCCTTTCAATGTGGTTTTCTTCTTGTATAATTCCAAGACCGCGCGAACAAAATCATGCGGTAAATAATTTTTGCGGTATCTTCTAAAATTTTGAATATATATCTTTTTCCATCGATAGAATTTGCGGATGACCGCAAAATCTTGTTCGGTCATAGTGATGGATATTTCATCCGCACAAACCAATCGACCATTGTCGGATGCATATCCGCGCAATCGGTAACATTTTGAAATTGAAATCGGGTGTTCATAGACAATCGCGGATTCTATTTCCAAGAATGTGCAATCAAACACACAACAATATTTTTTCATATTCATTTGGAATTCTTCACGGGAATGTAATTCAATCAATTCACCTTTTCCCATGGGGAATTGTTCGGACACTAACACATATGGATATGATGATGTAAAATCCATTGATGTGACATTTTCCACCACTTGATTGACACGAAAACCATTCGCGTGTGTAAACCCACCATGAAATGCCCTTTTCAATTGTTCATATTCTTCGACATCTTGGATGGGAATCGCTTTCATCATGTTGTTATATTTGCGGAATTTGTAAATGTTGTTATGATGTTTTCCACCATATAAACAATATTTTCGGACAAATTTCCGGACTTTTCCGGTTTTGGTCAATTCCAACAATGTGATATTGTCATAATGGTTTTCGATTTCTTCTTGGATGTATGCCATCACCACAATCCCATCATGCAAGATATATCCCAATTCACGATTCGATAATGGTGTTTTACTATGGCGAATCAATTTATAATCCAAGTCACCGACCATTTTTTGTGTCTTGTATTTGGTCAAATTCTTCGCGACATTTTCCAAAGAATAACCGGATAACAAATAAGAACAACGCAATTCAATGCCGTGGTCATCCATTGCATATAATGGTTGTCGGTCATCCGTGGCGAACACCTTTGTCCACTTGCGGTGTTTTCTAAACCATTGAAATTCAAATGATAAATTGTGGACATAGAAAATCATTCTTCGGTTTTCACATAGACCAAAGAATTCCGAAATTCTATCCAACGAATTCCACAATTCATCATAGGTGCGCCCTATGATACACTTTCCGTTTATGCCTAAAACAAACGCATACATCACACCGCGTTTTTCCCCGTTTTCATAGAATGATGATGTTTCAATATCTATGACACATGGGATGTTCGCGTATTCAATCCGTTTGTTGCTTTTTATAAATGGGATGTTATTGTCCAATAATTCATCGATAGATTCATATATGTTTTCATCTATCTTGAATGACATATTTTACCATTCTAATTCAAATGCATCATCGATGTCGAAATCTTCTTCATCTTCCGATTCATATATGTCCGCGTATTCATCTTCAATCATTTGTGAAAATGTATCCGCCGACCGCCTTTTGTCATTTGATTGCATGATTTCGGTCAACATTTGTTGGATGCGGTCGGAATCACCTTTTTTGAATGTTCCACCGTGGGTTTCTTCAAATCTTCGATACACTTTCCAATATTTTGACCATGTTCTATCCGACCATTCAAGTGATTCACCACTTGTTGCGTATCCGGTGCGTTCTTCAACATTCGTGCGGTATTTCTTCCAACCTTTGACCGTGGATGTTTTCATGTTCAAAAAGTTTTTGGACAATTTGAATTCTTGCCTTAATGCGTTTGTGTCTTTTCCACGCACGGAAAATTTACGACCGCGTTCTTCGACCGTTTGATACGCAAATGATGATTTGCCGGTTTTGGTGGATGCAAGTCGTTTGATTCTTTTATTTGATGCACTAACCAAACGGGATGTGACCGATTTCAAATCCTTTGCGGATAATTGATTGATTTCATCCCATGACATTTCCATGATGTTTTGTATTGATAATCCTTTGACATTCATTATTTTTGACCCCTTTCACGCGCTTTGCGTTTCTTCATGATGATTTTCTTTGCGATTTCCATTCGGTGTCTATATTCGCGTATTTGCATACATTCCATGTGGGGCAAATAAATGCACCCATTACGATGACATAAACCGGACACATTATATGGACATGTGACCGATTCGTTTTTTGTTGCTTTTCTTAATTTAATTTTATGAATCATATTATTCCTTTCTATAAAGAATGGGCGGATGTGTTGACACCCGCCCGAATCTTATTATTCTTCACCGTATTCGGAATCTTCCGATTCATCAAATTCATCGGTGATAAATGGGTTTTCGATTTCGCTTTCGATGGGGGCGAATTCTTTATAATCACGCACCCACACGACCGGATATTCCAATGTGCCATCATCTTTGGTTTTGATTTCATACACATGGGGGAATGAGATGTCCGCGACTTTTACGGTCAACATTCCACGACCCGTGATTGCGGTGGTATCGACTTGATAGAATTTCACGGTCACCCATTTTTCTTGTTTGCCGGATTCTTCTTCGCCTTTTACCACTAAATTCATTTTTGTGCGGTATTCAACCCACTTTCTTTTGCCATCTTTGGTTTGCTTGTTAAGTTTGGCAATTCTTAACTTGATTAAATCGTTTTGTTTCATTTTCTTTTCTTCCTTTCTTTAACGATTAATATCTATTACGATTTTTGCAAGTTTCATCAATTGTTTGCAAAGATTGTAACCATAATTTCAAAACACGCACCACCAATTTGTCATCATTGGTCAATAACATGTTTGTCACGGTGTCGATTTCTTTACGGATGACACCTTTCAATGTGTTTTCTTCCATGTTCTTCCCCTTTCTAATATGTCAATGTGCGGTTTTTAATATAACCATTAAATGTCTTTCTAATGGTTTCCGCGTTCACTTTGCTATCACATACGATATATAAATTATAATATGCCCCATGTGGATTGAAAATGATTTTGAATTCGGTTTTATTCAAGATGGTGACCGACACATCGCCAGACAATTTTTTCAATATTTCATCCATCAATTGAATTTGTGAATTTGTAAATGTGACTTTCAATGTCGTTTTCTTTTTCATATTTACCCCCTAATGCTTGGATGCGACAACACATGTCGTTTGTATAACCATTCCGTGTCAAGTGGGTCATCACATCCGAAATCGGTGACAAATGATTCTTTCTTCGGGTCATCGATTGATTTCATGAATCTTAATGCCTTTTGTCGATTGGTGAATTCTTTGAATGAATGACACCATTTTCCATCGCGTTTGCGCTTGTAACAATAATAGACCGTAATCATATAATTACCCCAATACATTATAATTGCAACCGGAATCGATGAATTCTTTTGCGTTGGATAATGTCAACGCATTGGTCACATATACTTTCTTAAATATAAATCCGTGATATTTCATAATTATTCCCCCCAATAATTGAATTTGTCCAATCCGTGTTCAATTGCGAATGTGATTTCCATCATGGAATCTTCATCATTCTTTCCACGAATAGCGGACACACAATTGATTTTGATTCCATCGGGTGTGGATACGCAATTGGCAACATACATCAATGATGCATATTCATCGTGATGTTGAATCAATAAAATGTCGATGTTGTCATTGTCGTGTCGCATCACTTTTGCGACCATACCCGCGTAAATTGTCGCGGTATAAAATCCCACTTGGAATTCGATTTCACCGCGGTCGGTTTTTGTTAGAATTTTTTTCATATTCATTTCTTCTTTCCGGTGTAATATCCACCATGATGCACCCACCGGATTGATGGGTGCATGGTGTTGAATATTATCGTGCGTAAATGATGCGACCTAATTCATTAATCAATGTTGCGTTTTCTTCGGTGAAGATTCTTTCCATGGTTTCTTCTTTGATGTTATCGGATATAGATTCGCAACACACATAATGAACCAAATCACGATGTAATTGTTTATATGTGTATTTACCGGTAAACCATGGGTTGACACCATCCATTTTTGCTTTCATCATGTGTAATGTTCCGATGCACCATGTTTCAACATATAAACGATTGTTGATGGTTTCACCATTTTTGAAATTTTCTTCTAATTGATTGATGATTTTAATTGCTTTGTTCTTATTCATTTTCAATTCCTCTTTCCGACCCGTAACATTGGGGTCGTTTTTAATATATCAAAATATCAAATGATTTTCAAACACTTTTCAAAATTTTTTCAAATTTATTTCAAAATAAAAACCACCGATGATTCGATGGTTTCTTTGTGCGTGTTTCTTATTAAAGAATAACACCCGATTTTAATAATTCAACTAATTCGGATATTTCATCATCATAGATGTCCGCGTTGCTTGGATTAAAATGAATTTCCCCAATTTCCGTGTATCCGGTCAATGATGACAATAATAAATTCTTTTTACATACACCACCTTTTATTGCCAAATTAGGTTGAACAACATTTTGCACGGTTTCGGTGAACAATGTAATATTTTTCGGAACGCATAACCCATCGCGATTTCCATTTCCGCCATTGTAACCAACCAAATGTTCAACATTGTTTTGTAATGCTTGGGTAACATTTCTAGTCAATAAACCAACCGACCCCGCGGTGATAAGTGGGTTTCCGGTATAAGCACCAACACCCATTCCAATTAATGACCCCGTTAATGAAATAATTTGTAATACATTATTTCTTTTTATTTCTTCCGCGTTAGTTTTTCCAATGGGAATTTCAATTCCAATCACGGATGTGCGGGTGGCGATAATTTTTCCATCTTGTTCCAAATATAACATTGCATGATTATTATCCAAATCAATCGATAAATTAATATTGAATGAATCTTTGTATGCATATTCCGGTGGAATTTCAATTTTTTCAAAGAATGGAACATATAATGTATATTTTGTATAAGGTGCGAAATCTAAAAAATTATTATGAATTCTTGAAATTGTGAATGTTGCTATTGTTTTATATGGTAATGTTTGTGTGATTGCCCTATTTGAATATGGGCATGTTGTATTCTTTCCGATAGTCAATGAATTGTCCGTGGTCGATGGGGACACAACCAAATCATCCAAATTTAACGGATAATAAACCAATTTGACAAAATAATCATTGTTATTTTGGAAAAAATCCGCAATGGAATAATTGGTCAAATTCCCATCCATCAAATCACTAACAATTAATAAAACCGTTGACACATTCAATCGATATTTACGAGTAGGTGTAATGTTATTATTTACCGTATATAATGTATTATCCATATAATCCCCCCTATTGTTTAGCAACCACCGACAAAACATATGGGTGTTTTGTTTCATCCACCGTGAACACGGTCACACCGGTTGCCAATGAAATTGTGGATGTAGTGATTCTTTTATCATAATCAAATGATATTAAATTGTCGGTTTTATCGGTATCATAATTGTTTTCATTTCTTTCCACAAACGCGGTTTGACTACGAATCAATGCATCGAATGACATCAAAACATCTTCATGTAATGTTAATTGTGACCAATCATTTGTCAATGTCATTTCGGTCACAAAATAATATCTATGCAATGATGCAATATACACATAATTGAAATGAACATCATTCGCCCCCAATTTGACATCCAACATTAAATTTCGGTATGTGATGGGTCGGTTAAATGTGACCGGATATGTCGCAATCCATGTGATTGATTTGGTCACCGTATTATTCGATGAATTCAAATGATATAACATGATGACATTGACATTTTCATCGATAATCACGGGGGTTGACCCCAACAACCAATCCGATGAACATGTAATTTTTCCATACATGACTATTTCATCATTTTCAACATTGAAATATGTCGGAAGATTATATTCCCACCATATTGATTGTCCATCATCATTGATGTAATAATTTGTTCCATCGGTAAATGTAACTTTTATAGAAAACATTGATTGGTCATTTTCATATATAATTTCAATCGATTTGGGGGTTTTATTATTTTTTATCCACGGTGTTAATAAATTGATTTCCGTAAAAATTATCTTGTCACCCGCGACCATGCCCATATCATCCCATACTTGGTCATTTAATAAGACATAAATATCAAGATTAATTTTTCCGATTTTTGTAATTGTCGGCATATTATTTCCCCTTTCTTAAATAAAAGTGGATGGGCGAATGAATCACCCACCCACATTGATTTGTTATTCATTGATATTAAGCAACGAAGAACACAACGAAATTTTCATTTAAGTCATTGAAGAATTCCGCATCGAATTTGTAATAATTGTTGTAAAATTCCGCTTTGGCATTGTAATGGGTTGTAACACGGCGGTCACGATTGCAAACACCAAGCGCATCACGGTCAAACATGACACCTAAAATGCCACTACCGGTGATTGTTGTTCCATCGGATTTCACGATGTCGATTGCGGATGTATCCGCGAATGCGTATGTTGTGCCACTACCTTGCCAATATGCAACGGTTTCCGCAACGGGTAATTTGACCAATTCATCATGGAATGTGTCGGATTGTAAATACACGGATGCGGATGCATCAAATTCGGATAATAACACGATGTGCAACATATCGCGTGGTGTGAATCTTGCTTTACCACCAATGTTGAACACGCGGGAAATCTTTGCAAGTCTATCGGCATATAATTTCATGCGATAAGATGCATAACGGATGAATTCGGGTGTGACAAGTGCATCACCGGCGGACAATGATGTTCCGAATGCGGTGTTATATTCATATAGTAAATTGACCGCACGAACACCGGATGATGCGGTTTGACTACCACTACCATATTCATCGTATAAGGTTTCACCGATGAAATTGTTGATGGTGCGCATAATAAGATTATCAATATTCACGGTCATCGCTTTGTCGATTTCATTGTATAACATTGATAAGAATGCATTTAATTGTTCGGCATTGGAAAAACTTTGTTTGACTTGTTTTTCGGTGAACGAACATGGAATTTCAAATGTGACCAATTTATTGAAGAATTTTGCTTCAACATTTGGTTTATAGAAAATGTCTTGGTCGTAGGATGCGCCATCGACTAATTCCCATGATTCATTTTCTTGTGCGGTTGGTAAATCGGCGGATACTTTTTCTAAAATACTACCGAATTCCCATCCATCCATTAAAACGGATGGCGCGCCACCCATATATTTACGATTCACGAAAATCACGCGACCGATATGGTTGACTAATGATTTGACATATTTGTCGTATCCAATCGCGTTTGCGATGGTGTCGCCTAATTCGACAAGACCGGTCAAATCTTCATTGACAACGGCGGATTCGCCCATTGTTTCTTTGACTACATCATTTAATAATGTGTAAACTTGTTTAACTTGCATAATATGATTCCTTTCTAATAAGTGCTAGAACTAACCTCAATGAAATTTGTTCCAATCATAATTGTAATAACCACAATATCGCCATCACCATTTATTGTCATGAGTGATAAACGACTACCACATCTTGAACAAATACCGACATAAATCCATCCTTGGTCGGTATCATTGACATATAACCAAATTGGTTTTGATTCTTCCTTTTGTAATTCTTCTAATAAAGATTTGACTTCCGGATTTGCATCGGTCAATGTGTTTATTGTGGATAAATCTAAACTACCTAAATTTACGATTAAATATCCACTTGGTTGATATTTCTTTGCCATAGTTTAATTCCTTTCTATAATTTGGTCACGGTGTCGGTTGTTGATGCTAAAACCCAATCATCCATCAAACCGGTTTCAAGAGTGCCATCCATACAATTCAATGATAGATATTCATTTGAACTATCATCATATATTAATAAGTGATTATCTTTTGTAAAACTTATAACAACGATTGTTAATAAATAGTCATGAACTTTTTTGTATGAATTTAATGTTGTAAAATCTAACGGGTCTTTTGATGGGGTTATTAATACCAATGTATATTCCCCCGCCGTATCGACAATTAAATGTTTATATAATTGTGTGCCACCCGCGACCTTTTTTGCAATTTCACCGACTTGTTTTTCGGTGAACATTTTTCGCATGTCATTTGCTAACATATTTTGTTTCCTTTCCGTTAGTAAACTAACAAACACATAATGGAATCCACATCATTCATCAATTGTTCGATGAAATGATAATTTGAACGCAAATCAATTTCGGATTGTAACATTTGTTGTGATGTTGTGACACCGATGTTGCCGTGTCGGGTCAATCCGCGTGTTCCGGTTTCGCTTTCCGATTCTTCATTGTCTAATTTTGCGCCGTTTACGGTCGATTTTGATTGTGGGATTGCCACCGAAGAATTGAATCCATAAACATCATTTTGCGTTTCAACATTTTGTTTCACGGTTTTTGTTTTTGTAACATTCGGCGATTCGGTTTGTGACATGTCATAATTTTCAAGTGGTTTATATGCCGTAACAATAGCATCATGAATTCGTGACCATGACAACCCAAATTTATTGATGATAATGGTTGCCATAAATTTCAACGGGTCACCAAGTCGTAAATCATCTTGATGTGCGACCGCCCATTCATATTGTTTGGACACCGTTTTTTGCGCACTATGAACGAAATAATAATGTTCATCTAATTCAAGTGCTAAATCTTCGGTCAACCATGTCAATGTCGTTTGTCCATCGATTTGTTCAATGTGGGAAAAAATCCCCGCTTTGCTTTCGATGTCACTAATTGATAATGTTTCAATTAATTTCATTCGACAACACCATCCTTTTTTTCTTCGGGTGGAATCGTTTGTTCGCCGGATGATTCATTGGTTTCACTTTCTTGTTTCGCCAATTCATTTTTGATTTCTTCGCGAATCTTTTTCCATGAAGATGATAATTCGACCGTGATGTTTGTTCCGAACATTTTGTTGACTTTTTCAAGACCGATTTTTCTTTCTTGCAACATGTCATCAATAAGTGGTAACAAAACCGATTCATCCATGGTGGTTTCGCTTGAATTAAGACTTTCGCGTTTCATGTTATAATTGGATTGGATTCCTAATTCCATATACCATGAAGATTTGAGATATTGCCTTAATTCGATTAAATCTTTGATGTTGTGATTTTCTTTTGCACCAAATTCGGATGTAAACATTCCGTTTTTATCTAACAATCTTTTATTGATTGCCACACCAAATTTTTTGCCATTCCATATGTCATCCAATACGGTTTGCACACTATCGCGTGTGATATCATCATCCGCATTGATTAAATATGGGATTCTTGTGTTGATTGTGACAAAACGCATGGAAATGTCACATTCGGCAATTAATGATGCATAGCGATTGAACATCGGCAACAATCCATAACGCATTTTATCATTAAATGTCACAACACAATTTTTGTCGATTTCTAAATCCGCGGAATAATTCAAATATGGATTGGATACAACCGCACGGGTCGGATGATAATATTCATCTAATACACCACCCAATCCACCATGAAAAACATATAATTTTTCATTGACTTGTTTCCATATCGCAAATGAATTGACTTGATGCAAGATTTCCAATTCTTTTGCGGGGATGGATTCCGGTAGTCCACCATATTCAAACATTTCCACGGTTTGTGATAGCATGTAACGGATGTAAGATTCTTTCAATGCGCATTTGTCCATCAAAATATCTTCACCAAGATTTCCGAATAACCAATTTGAACGATTTGGAATTTGAATGTCACCCATAAATTATTTCTTTTTATCTTGGGAATCATCGATTGAATCTTTTAATGTTTCCAATTCATCTTTTGCATCTTTGACATCATCCGCGATTGCTTGAACATTTTTGTTTTTAATATGTTCATACACGCGAACACCAAATTTGATAAGAATCCAAACAACATTGAACACCAACAATATGATGGACAATATTTGTTGAATATCAATCAATGAAATGGTCACCCCACATGCAATCAAAACATCTTCGATTACATTGTATGGTTTCATATGATTCCCCCTTTCTATAAATTATGGTATCACATGCGTGTGCCATACCACAACAATTTTCCACATACAATGTTTTGTGTTTTCCACATTTCCACATATTTGTGTGGATAACTTTTGTATGGGTCGAATCGGATGGTCCATGTCCGTGTTGGTTGCACATCGGTTGGTGTTGTTCGTGTTGGTTGC
>JAZROX010000015.1:0-2675 GCA_045648945.1 Candidatus Enterousia sp.
ATCCAACGGTTACATTCAATCAGCGGGCGCTTCTTTATCATTTGCGGGTACTGACGGAGAAATTGACGAAGTTAACAACGCGTTTGACGGCGGCGTATATGTGGAATAGTTCAACGTTGAACGGAAAGGAAACGAACCAATGGCAAGAAAATATTTTAAAAAAGCATACGAAGAAGCGTACGCCGTTAAGGACGCGGATATTAAAGCACAAAACACTTTACGCGTCGATTATTACAAAACATATTTGTGGCGTATCTTCTTGGGGTCGGTTGCCGTCAAAGTTCCCGACCATTGGTCGATTGATTATTTTAGATATAATCTATTTACCATTGGCACGGTTGGTGTAACAAAGTTTCGCGGCGTGGTTGTGCCGTTCGCATATACCCCAACAACGCGTAACCGTTGGAAATACCCCGTAACGGTTCGCTCGTCCGACGAAGTAAATTTAGGGTCGCGAACCATTGGCAAAGATTGCGAAATTTTATATCTTGATAGCGCGACATTTGGCGGTATGTACGCCGCGGGCGTTGACGGTCTTTTACAGATATACGCCGAAAAGTTGGCTAATGCTGACGGCGCAATAGATATAAACTTACTTGTATCGCGTACCCCTTGGTTATTCGAAGTTGAGAGCGACAAAGAAGCGCAAGATATGAAAGGCGTATTCTACCGCATTATGTCGGGCGTTCCCGCTGTCTATTACAAAAGAACACGCAAAAAAGAGAGTCCGTTAGAACGCGACACGCCACCCATGCAACGTATACCCGTTAAGGAAAACTATATCACAACCGATGTATTAGACGCGAAGCGGTCAATAATGAATGAGTTCTTAACCGCTATCGGAGTAAACAACGCAAATACCGACAAACGCGAAAGGCTTATATCTAACGAAGTTGACGCCAACAACGCGGAACTTATTTCCGCTGTCGGACTTTGGCAAGACAACATTGACCGACAGATTAAAAAGGCGCAATCCATGTATGACATAGAACTTGAAGTTAAGTTCGGAAAGGGGCTAATCAATGGGCGTGCAATTAATCGACCTAATGGAGATATACAGAATAACGGCGAACAAACCAACGGTTAACGATTTCATTATTGATATATTGAACGACGCGGACGTTGACGAGCGTATTGACCGCGCATTGTTAGCCATGCGCATACTTGCGGAGTGTGGCGACCGCCTTGTTAGATATAACACCACCAACACGTTTAAAACATTCGCCGTTGCTTGGTTTGAAGCGCACAATACAAGCATTACCAAAACAATAGATTTACTTAATATTCAATACAACCCGCTTACAGAATACGCCGAAGAAAAGAACGAAGACATTGACCGCGACCACCAAACCAACGGTTCAAAAAGTTCAACGTTGAACGCAACCAATGGTGACAACTCAACCGACGAAGCATTGGTTAGCGCCGAAAATGAAAGCGGCGTACAACTTAGAAACCGCGACACACACGCCGAAACAATAACCAAAAGCGAAACAAACGCGACGACAAGAACAGAAGACACCACGCACGACGACAATATATTGACAACGGTTAGCGGTCACAAAACCGCGCCCGCGGAACTTATACGGGCGGAACTTGAAAAGGCGAAGTTGAATATATACGACCAAATTATATGTGACTTCGCCGACGAAATGTTTTTAAACGTGTTTTGAAAGGGGGCAACCAATGGCACTATTCCCAATGACGCAGTTTGACTTTCCCAATGTGTCGAACTATGATAGTGATTTACGCGAAGTTTTATATATGTGTCGCACGCTAATAGACGAATACAACGGGATTGCCGAAAATGTGAACGAATTAACCGACGGTTTCGCCGAAATCAAAGAACAGTTTGAAGAAGTCGAAAAACAGTTTGGCGAACTTAGCGAACTTGTTAACAACTTCGAAAATGAGATTAATGAAAAAATCGCCGCGGGACTTGCCGAATATATGGCGACGGTTAACCGACGGTTGGCAGAACTCAAAACATATGTTGACAACACAATCACAACAACACTTAACACTTTCGAACAAATCGTTAGAAACGTATACGCATACACCGATTTAAAAGACGCCGAAATAATAGCAAAGTTCAACGTTGAACTCGAATACATTAACCGACGGATAGACGAACTTATTTTTGAATTACCCGACGCATACAACATAACCAAAGGATATGACACGGACTTAGTCACTCTTATTTATGACGTATACGACGCGTGCCGCGACCATGCTTACACGGCGCAACAGTTCGACACGGCGGGCAAAACGGCAACCGAACTTGACGGCATGAACGAAACCGCGTTTAATCTTGATGTCAATGGTTATGATTTGCTTTACCCCGTAAACCTTGTTATAAACCCCTTCACGGGCGAATATGAGAACATCAACCCCGTGTTAGAAGAACTCGCGCGCGTTGCGTTGGGCGACAATTCTATCACGGCGGTAACATACGACGGTAAAGAAATAAGCGCGGACGACTTCGAAACTTATAACATGACGGCGTATATGTTCGACTATTTCGCCGACGAAATTTTAGCAAGTTAAAAGGAGTATACAACGGTTATGGGACACACAAATTCAACGGCAAATTATAATTTGCCCCAGTTTATTGGAAATGACAAACCCACATGGCTTGGCGACGTGAACGGCGCTATGTCGGCAATTGACGCCGCAAT
>JAZROX010000016.1:0-1486 GCA_045648945.1 Candidatus Enterousia sp.
ACATAACCGCGGAAGTTCGCCGGGCGACGACGGCAGAGGGGCAACTTTCAAGCCGGATAACCATAAACGAACAGGGCATCGAAACGAAGGTTTCGAAAAACGGCGTTATTTCGGCGATTAACCAAACCGCCGAAAGCGTGAGAATATCCGCGAACAAGATACAAATAACGGGCGAAACGGGCATTTTGGGCGCGTTGAGTACAGCAGACCTTTCCTGCAATAGCTTACTTGCAAACGCCGGGTTCGACGCTTACGGCGATTCAAGCGTTGAAGGAAATTTAACCCTTACGCGGTTAACAATCCCCGACGCAAGTTCAACCGTTGTTATAAAGGCGAAAACGGCAGAATGGAAGGAAACGACAATCCCTGTTCTTGGGTTTTCCTCTGAAAGAACGTGGTTATACGGAAACGCAAGCCTTGAACCGACGGGGCGCGCGTCCGGAGTTATCCTTCTTTCGCATACCACAAAAACAATCCATTATCTTGGTTATTAAGGGGGTATTTTATGGACGATATCAAAGTAAACGACGGCGGCGGCCTTTGGGATAACGCCGGGCTTTGCGACACATTGACCGTTGATTGTAACGAAATGCTCAAACGCATTTGTTCCGGAAATTACGTCGGGTTTGCCGTCCTTGTTGTTAGCATGGTGCAACGCCTGTCAAACCTTAAAACCGGGATCGAACAAGAACGCGCGGATTTCGAAAAGCAAATTGCCGAATTGCGGAAGTTGCTTGACGACATAAACAACGCGGAAGGGGGCGACAATAATGTTTAATGTCGAAGGTCTTGTAATTACTCTGTCCCGCGGGGACACGGGCGCAATCAAATTTACAGCCGATACGGATTACAACTTTTCCGAAGACGACCGGGCCTTGTTTTCCGTAAAGAACGCCGTCGGCGAAGTCGTAAAGCAACAGGCGTTTGAACTGGACGAAAACAAGGCGTTTGTCGTGTCCTTCTTTAATTCCGACACAGATAACCTTGCCGCGGGTTCGTATTCGTGGGATGTTCGGTATATTGTTCATCCCTATTACGACGAAACCGGAAAGATTATCGACGGGGATCAAGTCATTACGCCAAATAGGCCGATGGAAATGCAACTATTGCAAGTCGTCGGCGAAGTATAAGAAAGGGGGCTTTGATTTATGGCAGATACCGAAAACAGCATTGAAACGCAAGGAATACCGGAAATCACCTTGACCCTTTCGGTCATGGAAACAGTTCAAGCCCCTATCGACCCGACTTTGTCGATTCAAGGACAGGCGGCAGACGCCAAAGCAACCGGGGACGCTATCGCGGACTTGCAACTTGCCGTAAACACGGCAATTGCGTCATTGTTCCCTATTGGCGCAATCTATTGTTCGACGTCGGAAACCGCGCCCGTATTTTACGGAACGTGGGTCGAAATCCTTATCCCCATGTCACACGGGGACATTGAGGACGGCACACGGACGTACGAAAACGGCACGGGTTCCGGAAACCT
>JAZROX010000017.1:0-1034 GCA_045648945.1 Candidatus Enterousia sp.
CGTACAATTTGAAAGACCAAACCGATTCCGTGAACGCCCGGAAATTGCCGTACCTGTTGGCCCTTGCATCCATTGAGGACGAAAAGCGGGATAACACGATGACGATTGTACGCGGCGTTTTGGACCTTGACAACGGCAAAATCGCGGATAACGTGTTGACCTTATCGTTGGCCGACCTTATCAAGACGAAAGCGGCCGAAAAGGACGCCCCGGAACAGGCGGCGAAAGCCCCGGAAATTTCCAAAGAGGAAATCGAAATTGCCGAAAAGGCGTTGGGAATTTCCAAGGATGCGCCGGAAATTTCCAAGAAAGGCCGTAAAAGGGCCGTAAAAGCGACGAAAGAACCCGAACCGATAAATTCCCCGTCCGAACCGGGAAAGCCCGTTAAAACGGAAATTGACGAAAAATTACCGTGGGAAAACGAACCCGAACCGGCCAAGCCCGCCGGACCGACGCCGGAACAGGCGGCCAAGGATAATTTGTTAAACGACGAAATCGAATTGTAAGATGGGCGGAAGAATTTACAGGCCCGAACAGGGCGCGGGAATCCTTGAATTACCCGAAATCGGCCGGTTGCATATCGGCAAAAAACAGATGGGCCAAAACGGCCGGGAATACCCGGTTTCCGTGGATTATTTCATACCGGCCGGAAAGTATGCCGGGATGTTCACGCAAGCGTTGGGCGAAAAGCCGCAAACCATCCAAGTAATATTCCCGGATGATTCCCCGGAAAAGGTATGCAACGAACGGTACGAATACCGCGACGATAAGGGCGCATTGGTCGCCCGGGGCGACGGCCGGACGTTCGAAATTTGGGACGGCAAACGTTATGTTCCGTATTCCATGGATGCGTACCCCGATATTATGGACCAAATCGCAAAGAACAACCCGACCAAACGCGGCGCGGACAATTGGGATATTGTCTTGACATTGCGGTTTATTGTGCCGGCCGTCCGGGGCATCGTCGGCGTTTGGCAATTCTCAACAAAGGGCAAGGCGTCAAGCGTCCGGAATATCCGGGAATCGTTCGATGG
>JAZROX010000018.1:0-2229 GCA_045648945.1 Candidatus Enterousia sp.
AGATAAAGCCGCCGACGGCGGTTTGTTCCCGACCGAACCCGCGTTTGAAACGGTTACAGTTACCCGGCCGCGCCGGACCGCCGAACCGGCCGCGTGTCTGTTCGAAAATTCCCGATTCGCCGAATACAACGCGTTTGCCGCCGAATTTACGGCCCCGGAATTTGCGGACGTGGATATGGTCTATTATTACCACGCCGTCGCGGATTGGTCCGCGCAAAAGGGCAAGAAAATGAAAGATTGGATTGCAACGGCGCGGAATTTCATTCGTGGCGATATTGAAAAGGGCAAGTTGCACCGTAAAAGCGGGACCGGCCCGGGATTGTCGCCGGATGCAATCAAGTATTTGAAAGATATGGCCGATTAAGCGATGGAACAGAACAACAACAAAATTGCCGTCCGGCCGGTACAGAAAACGGCCGTTATGATACGCCGGGAAATGGTCAAGATTCCCGCCGTTATGGGCGCGTTGGGTCCTGTTGAAAAGGCCGTGTTTCTTGCGTCCACGGCGAAAACCATTGCCGAATACGACGCCGCCGAACTTGCGGCCGAACTTGCAACGGCCTTGAAATGGATTTGCAAAGATGTTGGGTACAGGTCCCCGGATGAAAGCGAACGCCAATACTTGGTTATCCGGACCGCCGAAATACTGAAACGGTATTATTCCGGTTTGACGTTAAAGGATTTCCGAATGGCGTTCGAAATGTCAATAACGGGCGAATTGGACGATTTCTTGCCGCGTGGGCGCGATGGCCAACCCGACCGGAACCATTACCAACAATTCAACGCCGAATACGTATGCAAGATTTTGAACGCGTACAAAGGCCGCCGGGCGTGGGTATTGAGTAAAGCACACGAAGCGGTCCCGAAAGAGGAACCCAAGCCCAACCCGGAACGCGAACGGTATTACAAGAACGAAACCCGCCGTAATTGCATCAACGCGTTCGAATCATTCAAGGAAACCGGACGGATGCCCGAAATTTCGCCAATCGCCGAAATGTTGTATTACGACGTATTGGCCGCCGCCGGGCTTGCGGACAAAATCGAAATTACGTTGGCCGACCAAAAAGAAATATGGCAACGGACAATCAACGATTACGCCCGGCGCGGATATGTCGGCGACGTCCGCCGGTTAAAGGAATCGGGAACCGACGACCCGGAATTGGAACACGGGTCGTTCGTGTTGGCCCGGCGCAAGGCGTTGGCCGCGACATTCCGCCGGATGGTTGAACAGGGAATAAACATTACCGATTACATCAAATTCGAATGATGGAACAGAAAATAAACATTGACATACGGGATAACATCAACCCGGAATTGGCGTTGCGTTTGGTCGCCCGGGTTATTGATGCCGGTAAAATATCAAAGGGCGAAAACGGAAAAATGTATTACTGTTGGTTAACAGTCTTTGAAACGCCCGACGGCGAAATTGCCGTTTCAACACGTCAATATAGGAAAAACGATTGTTTCATTGTTTGGAAATACGGAAAGAAAGATGGAACAGAAAATTAAAATCAATTGCGTAATTGGCATTGACCCGGGCGCGGGCGGCGGAATCGCCGTGTTTGTTCCCGGCCGCAATACAAAGGCGTTGAAGATGCCGAAAGACATTACCGAATTGCGGGATTTCTTCACGTATTACAAAGACAATTTCAAACCGATTGTCTTTTTGGAAAAATTATCGGTACGCCCGGACGACGTGGTTGTACAGGGCGACCGGGCCGCGATGGGAAAGTTGTACAGGGTTCAAAAGATGATGGCCAATTTCGAACACTTGAAAGCCATAATTGAAACGTCCGGGATTCCGTATGTATTGGTTCATCCGCTTTCGTGGCAAACCAAATTGAAATTGCGGGTTCGCGGCCAACACGAAGAAAAGGCCGACCGGAAACGCCGGTACAGGGAAACGGCCGCGCAATTGTACCCGGGCGTCAATGTGACGTTGTGGAACGCGGACGCCCTGTTGTTGTTGCATTTCGGCCGTTGGGCGTTGGTCAATGAACCGAAATGGGTAAAGGCCAATTTGCCGGAACTGGAATACCAAAAGTTGTTTTAATGTTAATAACGTTACTAACTTAATGTTAATGGGAAATGTTAACGTTAAAACAATGGTTGGAAAAATACGGTTCGGAACCGTGCGATGGTTGTTTTTACAACATCCCACATCGGGCGAAATGCACGTACAAAAAAGGTTATTGCGTCCGTTATGACGAATATAAGAAGTCGGATCGT
>JAZROX010000019.1:0-1627 GCA_045648945.1 Candidatus Enterousia sp.
CCCGGCAAGAAATGCCGCCGATTGGCGTTATTTTTACTTTAACGCAACCCATTATAACGGTTCCACAACAGTTATTGCGAATTTATCAATTTCCGTGCGCAATCCGTCCGGGAAATCCGTATCGGGAACGTATGCGAAAACGATACAATCAACCGGGCCACGGTTGAAAATTGACGTATCAAAGCACAAATAAAAATTGTGTTTTTCAAGTCCATCTTCCGTATATGTTTCTTCGATTAAATCGCGTTTTTCAAACGTTTTTTCGGTCGTGTTCTGTTTCAACACAACTTTAAAATTGTCGTCGTGCATTGAAAAACCGGGCGCGTTGATTTCCAATAAAAACTTTCTTTCCGCGCCTTTAAACGATTTGTCATTGGTCGTTTTCATCTTCATTATTATTTACAGGGTTATAACCGCAACGGTCGCAACGCTTTTTCAATCGTTCATCATTCGCCACGTCAACAGGACATACAACGTTCGGGTCCGTATATTTATGTTTGCAAAAATGGGATTGCATAATTACGGACGATTTTTCGGCCGAATCCAACTTTTCCCGTTCGTAATCAACGTTGCGTTGTTCGTAAAACTTTTTTTGTTCACGCAACAATTCCATAAACATATCATACGGCGTTTTTTTCTTTTCCTCTTTTGCTTTAATCCAAGCCCAAAGGCCGCCGCCGGTTAACAGGGAAACAACGCCCGTAATTACTGTTATCCAAATGTTCGTTTCCATAATTACATCGCCGTTAATTGCGTTCCGTCCCACTTATATAACGCGCCGTTATACATAACCATTTCGCCAACGCTCAATTCGTTGGCATAATCCAACGTATTGTCGTCCGCGTAACCGTTCGGATGTGCCAAATCGTCAACCATACCGATTGACGGAACCCATTTATAATTGTTATTCGCCCGGAAAATAAATGTATATGTTATTCCCGTGGCATAATTGGTAAATGTTTGCCCGGGCAATTCGGCCATCGTTGCGCGTTCCGAAAGTTTAACGCCATACGCCTTATAATAATACCGTTGAATTGGCGTCGTCATTTCGACCCATTCAAAGCCGGTATAAATCATTAACTTTGAATTGGTCGTATCCCAATATACGGCGTTGATTCTCTTTTGGACGTTCGCCATATTGGCATTTGTTCCATAACAAGACAAATACGCCGAATACGTCGAAGAATCGTTAATACTTCCACGCAATTCGCTATACATCCGCCCACATTGCAAATGGTCGCAATACTGTTTGATTCTTGAATAGGATATACGAACCCAAACCATCGCGTCAACGAACAAATAATAACCGGTCGTATAAGACGTTGTAATTGTCGTTCCAAGCGCGTTTTTGCCAAACCCGACAATCGTTCCGGATTCATTCGTTACAGTTCCCGCAACCGGGTCGGCCGTTACTTGGTAGGGAAATAAGTTTTGAACCGTACCCGTATATGCCGTTCCCGCTTTCCATCTTCTTATAAATTCGAAAAGCGATATTCCGCCAAATGAATTTAATGCCCGGAAATTATATGTTCCAACAACTGAAACCGGCATCAATTGATTACCGGACGGGACGATTAATTTGTTGTATGAATTATCGCCATCGCGGTATGATTCCAACGGCAATATA
>JAZROX010000020.1:0-2064 GCA_045648945.1 Candidatus Enterousia sp.
CAAAAGATTACCGCCGTTTACAACGCCAACGTGGCCGCCATTGAAGCGGAACGCGCCGATTACGAAAGCCGCAAGGCCAACGGCGAAGATTGGATTAAACGGTACGAAGCGAACAACCCGGAAAACACCACCGTTCCGGCCCTTTTGGCGGAAGCGGAAGCCCATAACAAGCGTTACCACGTCGTTTGCCAATACAGGGAAAAGAAAGCCCAATACGACGCGTTCAAGGCCAAATCCGAACAGATGGACGCCGACATTGCCAAATTGTCAGACGAACGCGCCACGTTGATTGCCAACGCCGAATTGCCGATTGCCGGGTTGTCGTTCACGGACGACGGGTTGGAATTGAACGGCGTTCCGTTCGTCCCGGGCAAGGTTTCCGATTCGCAAACGATGGAAATTGCGGCCAAATTGGTTATCGCATCCAATCCGAAAGTAAAGGTTTTCCGAATCGCCCGTGGCGAATCGTTGGGCCAAAAGCGGCTTGAAACGATTATTGACATTGCCCGCCGTAACGGATTCCAAGGATTCATCGAACAGGTCCAACGCGGCCAAACCGAAATGATGGTTGAAGAATACACCGAACGTTAAACCAAACCGCCGGGGCGGTCCGTCCGTCCCGGCCTTACTGTTATGGACAAAGACACACAACGAAAGATTGAATCTTGCAAGGCGTTACAGGGAAAGACGGTTGAAGAACTTATTGCAACCGACCGATTCCGAAACAATCTTGCCGCGTATATGACCGCGCAAAAAGAGGACCGGAAACAAATACGCGCATCATACGAAGCGATGCGAAAGTTGGGCGGGGCCAAGGGTTACAAATTGCCCGCGCATCCAATTGACCGGGTAATTGATTTGTCCGTGGATGATTTCGCCGCCGAATATATGGCCGTAATCGCCCGGGTTTCCGAACGCCCGGTTGCGGAACGCCGGTACATCCAACAGTTGGGCCAACAGGCGTACAATTTGACCGTCGCCCAATATGTCATTGAGGAATACCCGGAATTGGAACCCGTGTTGTTTCCGAAAGCGAAAGCGAATTGAATATGTTTTTATTGGGTTTATTTTGCGGTTTTTGGTTATGGGTTATAATCGGAATAGCCGCGGAAAAAATTGGAAGATATGCACAACGTAAGCGATTCCGGGATTATTACAGAAAACGGACAACTACGGTTGCCGATGGACCGGATAAACGCGTTTTTGGCGGCAAATAAGGGAAAACGGGTTATTGTCCGATTCGAAGCCGCCGAACACGGTTCAAGTGAATTGCAATTGGCGTATTATTACAATTACATTGTTCCGACCGTTTCCGCCGCGTTGTATGAACAGGGAACCCGGATGCGTGAACGCGCCGTGGACAAATGGTTGGTTGAGCAATACCCGGGTGAAAAGGACGAACGGATTTTGGGATTTGGAACGGATGTAACGGAAGCCCGCCAAATGGACAAACGCCAAATGTTTGATTTCTTGGATTGGTTGAAGCAATACGCCGCCGAAAACCTGTACGTTTACATTGAGGACCCGCGAACACTTTAACAATTACCGATATGCGAAAGATTAACGAAAACGATTACGTGGATTTTACCATTGCCGGACCGGGTTGGTCTTTGACTATTTCCACATTCAAAAAGGCATTGGGCGAATGGAATAGTATTACCCGCCCGGGATGCATATTGTACGGTAATAAGCCCGACGGAACACGGGCAATCATTGATTCCATATAACACAAAAGGCGATACGATATTATGACGATTAACGACGTTTTATTTTTCGATACCGAAACGACCGGTATTCCGGACCGCGCCGCCAAATGGGACGTGGACTTTGAAAGTTACCCGCACATCGTGCAAATTGCGTGGATGTTCGGCGACGTACAGGAATCCCACATTATCCGGCCGACCGGTTGGGAAATCCCGGACGATACCGTGGCCGTCCACGGCATTACCACGGAATACGCGATGGAACACGGCGAACCGTTCGTGTTCGTCATTGACCGATTCATTGCGTTTGCATTAAAGGCCGGGTTGATTTGCGGCCACAACATCCATTTCGATACCGGCA
>JAZROX010000021.1:0-5950 GCA_045648945.1 Candidatus Enterousia sp.
TACCGGGACGCAATGTGTAGCCGGGTCATACAGTACGGCGGGATCCAGCAGTTGTACAGCATGTGGTGCAGGTAAGACCAGTACTGCGGGTGCAACATCATCAAGTGCATGTACGTCTTGTACCGCGATAAGTGGTTCTGCGGGTTGGGCAACAACCACTTGGAACAGCAGTAATAATACAATGAACAACCTGTGCACGACTTCTGGATGCAGTGCAAATTACTATAAGAGTGGTAATACGTGTCCGGCATGTCCAACGGGATATATATCAAACGCGGGTGCAACGGCGCAAAACCAGTGCTATATTAACGTGACGGGTGGACATTATATTGGCAGTGCGGGGCAGACGAGCAGTAATTGGGGCACATGTGGTGCGGCATATTACAAAGAACCACACACCGTCAACTATGGTTCGACCAGTGCGTGTTCGTCATGCCCCAGTGGATATACCGCGAACACCGCGACGGGCAAAGGCGCGGTCAGCCAGTGCCAGGCAACGTGTGCGGCCGGTAATTATATGGCCAGCGGAACTTACACACGTTTGGAATATTTAGAAGCTACGAATGCGCAATATATCAATACCGGTGTTGTTCCAACATTGAACAGTGGTGTTGATATGCGTATAGCATTAACACAATCAATGAGTGAACACACATTCTTTGGGGCAACAAGTAGCGTCGGTTATGCCAGCGGTTCACCGTTTGGGATAGATGTATCCGGGACTTCTGTGTATATGCCGCATGGTGGTGTTGGTACATCTTCATATTCTGCAAATATTATTTCAAAGTCGATTAACCTTAATCAAGTTTATGAATATAAAATAAATTACCTGAATAGTGGTAAGGCTTCAATTGATAGCACAGAATTAACATTAGGTAATTCCACAACTATGACCACCAAACCGTTATATTTGTTTTGTTTAAATAACAGCAGTGGTGGATATCAAGGTTGTTCTGAACGCGCCAAATTATATGAAGCAAAGCTCTCTGAGTATGATGAAATAACTCATCATTATGTTCCTGTCCGTCGTAATTCTGATAGCGTATTGGGTATGTTGGATTTGGTAACGGGAACATTCTTTACAAATGCGGGCAGCGGCACATTTACCGCGGGACCCGATGTTGGGCCAATTGGTGGCACATGCAGTGCGGTTGGTTCCGGGTTCTATGCGGCGGCGGCCAATATTGGTTATGGTTCGACCGCGCCACGTTCCGAATGCCCGGCAAATTATCATAATACCGCCGCGGGCGCCAGCAGTCAGAATAATTGTTACCTGACCACCACGGCGACAAACTATGTTGCGACGCCCGGTGCGGGTCAAACAACATGTGCGGCAAACGGTTATTGCCCGGGTGGTGTAACGGTCTATGCGAATGGCACCGGTGGACGGACGGCATGCACATCACCGTATCCATATGCAGCGGCGGGACAAGACGATGCAAACGATTGCTATCTGACCACCAGTGCGAAGATGTTTGTGAATACACCGGGCGGTGGACAAACAGACTGTACGGCCGGTGGATATTGCCCGGGCGGCAGCACAATCTATAAGGGTGGCACGGTATCCGGACGTTCCACAACCGGTGGGCGGACAACATGCCCGACGAACAGCTACTGTGTCGCCAAAGTATCCGCGGCAACGGCGTGTACGGCACCGTATTCATCCAGTGCATCGGGTTCGGATGATGCGAATGATTGTTACCTTACCACTACGGCAGCCAACTATGTTGCGACGCCCGGTGCGGGTCAGGTAACATGCGCAGCAAACGGTTATTGTCCGGGCGGTGTAACGGTCTATGCAAATGGTACCGGCGGACGAACGGCGTGTACGGCACCATATTCATCTGCGGCAACGGGACAAGACGATGCAAATGATTGTTACCTTACTACTACGGCGGGGAACTATGTCGCAGAGGCCGGCGCGGGTCAAGTAACATGCGCGTCAAACGGCTATTGTCCGGGAGGCAGCACAATCTATAAGGGTGGTTCTGTATCGGGACGTGCGACAACCGGTGGACGGACGGCGTGTACATCACCGTATTCATATGCGGCAACGGGACAAGACGATGCGAATGATTGCTATCTGACCACCAGTGCTAAGATGTTTGTGAGCACAGCGGGTGCGGGCCAAACAGACTGCACGGCCGGTGGATATTGTCCGGGCGGTAGCACAATTTATAAGGGTGGCACGGTATCCGGACGTTCTACAACCGGTGGGCGGACGACATGCCCGGCGAACAGTTACTGCGCCGCCAAGGTGTCTGCGGCAACGGCGTGTACGGCACCGTATTCATCCAGTGCATCGGGTTCGGATGATGCCAATGATTGCTATCTTACCACTACGGCAACAAACTATGTTGCAACGGCCGGTGCGGGTCAGGTAACATGCGCAGCAAACGGTTATTGTCCGGGCGGAACAACGGTCTATGCAAATGGCACCGGTGGGCGAACACCGTGTCCAACGGCCTATCCGTACGCGGCGTCGGGCAACGGCACAATAAACAATTGTTATCTGACCCTGTCCGCGGGTAAGTATGTTGCGTCGGCCGGCGCAGGTGCAACGAATTGCGCGGCAAATAATTACAGCGACTCAACCGCGAACATCTACTATGGCGGCACGGCATCCAGCAGTCACCCGACAACCAGTACATGTTCGGCGTGTTCGGGCCTGGACGGCGGTTTGTACGCGACCAGTCCGGCCGGATCCGCATCAACGGGTTGCTATATCCAAACTACGGCGGGTAAATATCTTGGCGACAAAGCGGATACCGCCCAGACCACATGTCCGGCAACGAAGTATTGTCCGTCGGTAAAATTGAATTATCCGTCGACCAATACTCCGACACCGTGTCCAGAGGCAAATGCGACAACCGCACGAACCAGCTATCCATCCAATTACTATAATCCGACCAGGATTAGTATAAGCAATCAAGGGTGGACAACGGGTATCACGTCTATCAATGGGTGTATGGCAAACTATGGTTATACAAATGCGCGCGGGACATTCTATACAGAATCAATCCCGTATGATAGCAGCACCGGAAAATACGACCGCAGCAATGGGACGCCGTATTATACGGCAATTAACGCTGGGTATTACGCCACCACAAGGTACAGTTCTTCATATTGTAACACCAGCACAAACAGGATGCTGTATCAAGATACGCAGCCCTGCCCCGCGGGATCGTACTGTCCGGGAATGTCCAGCGTACCACTATGTTCATCTGGCACATATGGTGACACATTGGGCCTGAACACATGTCCGACGAATTATGCCAGCAGTGCCGCGCAATCATCCAAGATTGGGCAATGCTACCTGACCACGGCCGAAAAGAAATACGTTGCGTCGGCGGGCGCCGGCCAGGTCGACTGTGCCGCAGGCGGGTATTGTCCGGGCGGAACCACGGTATACTATAATACAGACGGTGGTTCGGCGACCGGTGGACGGACAACATGCCCGGCGAACAGTTACTGCGCCGCCAAGGTGTCTGCGGCAACGGCATGCAGTTCTACAAACTCTAAGTACGCGTATTCCGCGGCCGGGTCGGACGACGCGAATGATTGTTACCTTACCACTACGGCAACAAACTATGTTGCGACGCCCGGTGCGGGTCAGGTAACATGCGCGGCAAATGGTTATTGTCCGGGCGGAACAACGGTCTATGCGAATGGCACAGGCGGACGGACGGCGTGTACGGCACCCTATTCATATGCGGCGGCGGGGTCTAGCAGTATAAACGATTGCTATCTGACATTGTCTGCGGGGTATCGCGTTGCGTCGGCCGGTGCGGGTGCCACTGCGTGTGCCGGTGGGACATACAGCACTTCGACCGCGAACATATACTATGGTGGTAACGTCAGTGGGCGCAGCACGACCAGCAGTTGCAGCAATATAACGGCGGGGTATTACTGTGCCGGCGGTGCGAAAACCGCAACCCCATCCAGCACCAGCGACAGCGCAACGGGCGCGGCATGTGGTAAATGTACCAGTGATTCATCCACCGGGCGTCAGACATATTCGGGCGCGGGCGCATCGTCATGCAGCGTTTGTCCGGCGGTATCGGGAACATTGGCGTCACGCGTGACTGCTTACGGTGGATGGTGGAGTAGCGACATTCATAATTCTATTAACGGTTGTTACACAAGTTTTGCGGATAAAGAGGGTGATGCGGCGGATTATACTATTGGCTGCTATTATAACAGCACAGATGGTGCATATGGCGGTTCACACGCCATATGCGAGGTGTATTTAAACAGTGTTACATCATGTGCCGCAGGAACAGGTTCGATAATTGGTAATTATGCGAATATTGCGACATATAATGGCCAACAGTTTGCCCGTGATTACGGTATCGACTTTGCCGTGGGTAAGGTTTGTGGTACCTGTGCGGCCGGTACGGCCAGTGCGGCCGGTTCGACAACTTGCAGCGCATGCGAAGGCCGGACCAAGTACAGTAGCGCGGGTGCGGCAAGTTGCAGCACGGTCAGCAGTGGTTATTATTCAACCGGATGCAACGGCAGTGGTAACAACTGCACAGGCCAGACACAATGTACGGATTCTACGTATTGTAGTGGTGGTATGTCCAATTCTTGCGCAACGGCAACCAGTAACAAATATCCGAATTCTGCGGCGGGTGCGACCAGCATCAATGATTGTTACCTGACATTGTCTGCGGGGTATGGCGTGACGACGGCCGGTGCGGGTGCCACTGCGTGTGCCGGCGGGACATACAGTACTTCGACATCAAACATCTACTATGGCGGCAGCGTCAGTGGGCGCAGCACAACCAGCGATTGCAGCACAATAGCAGCGGGGTATTACTGTGCCGGCGGTGCGAAAAAATCCAACCCAACCAGCAGCAGCGACAGCGCAACCGGTGCGGTATGTGGTGCGTGCAGCGGCCTGAGTGGTGTATCACCGACGGGCGGAACCTATACATCTGATGGCAGCAGAAACGCCAAAACAACATGTCTGTATACGGCACCAACCAAGACTATCACCGGATGCAAGACCGTGACGTCCCAGGCCGTAAGGTATACCAGCAGTAATACATGGCCGGCCAGTACATATGGCGTGACCGCGAACACCGGGTATGTGATTAAGAACACTGATTCGGCCGATGCGACCTGCACACAATGTCCGGCGGGGACATATCAAGGCACCGATGGCAGTATCGCGACCAGTTGCAGTGCATGCGAAGGACGGACCAAGTACAGTGGCGCGGGTGCGGCAAGTTGTTCAACAGTTACCGATGGATGGTATACAACGGGATGCACAGGCAGTAACAACTGTACGGGTCAGACGCAATGCACGGGATCTACGTATTGTGCGAGTGGTATCCAGAACAGCTGTCCTACGGCAGAGAGCAGTTGGACACAAGGTACAGGTACCGGATGGACGGCGATAACACAATGCTTTGAGACCAAGAATGCGACAGCGATAAGCACATATTGCAGTGAAGGTCAGGCAAAGAAGATGGCAAAGAGTGATGGTTCATGGGATACGGCCAGTGCAAGTGCGACGTTCAAAGCAAAAGCAGGAAGTATAGTAAGTGGATTAAGTTGTACACAGTGTACTGGTACGACCTTCTCGGCGGGTGGCATAGCGACGAGCTGTAGTGATTGTCCGAGTGGATATACGGCGAACACAGATGCGGGCAAGAGTGTAAATACTCAGTGTCAGATAAGTGTGACGAAGGGACATTATATTGATGAATCCGGTCACAACAGCACGAACTGGGGCACATGTGCGGCGGGTACGTATAAAGCCGGGCATACGGTGAACTATGGCAGTACGAGCAGTTGTTCGAACTGTGAAGGGCGGACAAAGTACAGCGCGGCGGGCGCAGAAAGTTGTAGCACAGTGAGCAGTGGTTACTATACAACGGGATGCAACAACAGTGGCAATCAATGCACGGGTCAAACGCAATGCACGGGCGGAACGTATTGC
>JAZROX010000022.1:0-1203 GCA_045648945.1 Candidatus Enterousia sp.
CAAATCCACGCATCCGGCGTAATGGTATTCGGGATGGACCAACCCGATTTCGATTGCCAACGGCTTTACGTTGTAATCCCGGACGAATTGGGCGAACGCCAACACATCCTTTCGGATTTTCGGCAACCATTCGGCAAATACCTTTTCGGGCAAATTTTCCCGTTCCATATAGCCCAACAGGACGGCCGGGACGGAATCAAAGTCGTAACGCCGATTGATAACAAGCGTTTCAAACTGTATGTGCATAAACGTTCCGTATGCGGCGGCCAAATCCAGCTTTTCCGTCGCGCCATCCTTGCCGTTCGCAATCATCCAATCCAACAGGGCGGGCGGCGTCGGCATAACCTGTTTTAACAACGTCGTGACGGACGGGAAAAATTCGGGTTCCCCGGCTTCGTTGAACCGGTAATAATACCGATGCCCGTCGGAATTAAGTTGGAACACACGGTACGCGGGTTCTTTCAATGCGTCGGCGTTGAAATATACGGCGCGGATTTCCTCAACGGTCATTCCGGGCGCGATTTCCTTTGCCTGTTCCTGTTCCGGTTCGGCCAATGCGGCCAACGCCGGGTCAATTGTCTTTGTGTCTTTCATTGTATCGCCGATTAAACGTTACATTCCTTTGGTTTTACGGTAATCGTGCCAAAACATCGCGGCAAAGAATGCACAGATAATGGCCGTAAAGATGTGCGACGGATTCCAAAAAAAGCCAATCACACAAAAGATTAAAGTTGCGGTCCAAATAATGGCCCACGCAAGATTGATTTTTTCCATATCGTTATTCATTTGAAAGTCCAAACAGAAAATCCGCCGTGCAACCGGTCATTTCGCAAATGACGTTAACCCATTCAACGTTGATTCGCGGGGTTTTCCCGGCGCATAAACGCGTAATGTTAACTTGTTGTGCAACCGGCGTGGAATCGGGCCACAAACGGGCGGCAATGTCCTTTTTCAATACTTTCTTGCCCTGTTCCTTTGCGCGGGCAATCGCTTGTTCAATTCGCATCATAATTCATTTGGTGTATTAAAGATTTCGCCACATTCAACGCAACGATAAACGTAATTATCAATGACGTATGAATTGGGCGTGTTATAATCGCCATCATTCAGTTCGTGGCCGACGGTTTCGACAAATTCCAATTCGCCGCCGCAATGTGGGCAATCGCCGTCGCCCCCCACGATAAGGGTGCAAAACGCGTCGAA
>JAZROX010000023.1:0-27269 GCA_045648945.1 Candidatus Enterousia sp.
CCCGTGACGATTTCGCTGCGTTTTACTTGCGAAATCTACTTGGTTTCGAACCCTCTTTGCCGGGTTCTCTTCCGTCGCCACAGGCCAAAAATTAAACCGCCCAAAGGCGGCTGAATTTTTGGTGCGAGCGAAGGGAATCGAACCCTCGTCTAAAGCTTGGGAAGCTTTCGTGCTGCCATTATACCACGCTCGCGATTATGGGATGTATTCTATACCCATATGATACGATTGTCCAGAATAAAAATTCCAATTATCGACTGCGGCCACCACGACCGTATGATGACATATCGGTCCATCCGTTTACGCGCACGTGTTTGCGGCGTTTGTCGGACGAGTTATCATATTTCTGTTTTGATTTGCCACTGGGGTGACTGCCTTTTTTCTTTTGGCCCTTCATCATTTGTTCCAATAATTCCGGGTCAATGTGGCAAAAATATTGTTCATCTATCTCGTCCCCCTTGGCAACATTGCACCATGTGTGCATGGGTTGCAGGTTTCCAATTTCTGTCGGGCCGCCTTTGGATTCCGGAATGCCGTGGTCCCACGAAAAATCTTCCATGTTTAATATAGGTTTATTGCACGCCGTGCATTTCGGCAATTCGCCACGTACCATAAGGATTTTTAACAAACATTTAACCTCGGCCGGGGTTAATGTTTTCCAATGTTTCAATATACCGGCCAATATGGCCTGAACTTCGTTTTCTGTCATATCTTCATACCATTCTGTCATTGTTATTTTTTTGTTGGGATCTGTAATAATTGATCTGTAAAGATTAAATCTGGGTTTTCGATACTGTTGCGTTCGGCAATAATACTAAACAATATTCCGCGACGCAGAAAGTTACGCGCAATCACCCAAAGGCAATCACCACGACGCACAGTATAAAATGTATCGTTGTCGCCCGTCATTTCCGGCATAACAAAACTATGATTAACGGTCGCGATTGTTTGACCGTCGCCGTCATGCAGGCGCACAGTTAAATTATATTCGTTGCCCGGTTTTAATTCCCCGACGTCCGCGCCAACACCAAAGTGTTTGTAATCCGACACGCGTGAAAACCCGATATATTTATCATCCAAAGAAAGTGACACGCGCAAACGTGGCAATGCGTCACCGGTCACGACCAGTCGCCCTGTGTCCAGATAATCAATCTTGGTCACATTTAAATCGCCGTCTGATAATATGGATGGTGATTGCAAAACGCGACTGCCGTCATGGGTCATAAGTAATGATACAGAATTCCGAAAACCTGCGTCGGAAATATACAAGAAAACTTTGTCTGCGGATTTTGTTTTCGGGTTAACCCCCATCAAAGACATGGTGTAATTTCCCGGTTTTAATCCGTTTGTTGGTGCATAAACAAATTCGCCGTTTTCGTTGGTTTGTTCGGTTGCGACGATTTTATTATTGATTAAGATAGAAATGCTTTTATTCGGTTGCCAACGCCCGGCGACAACAATACCATTTTCTTTGATGCGCACAATATCAAACGTCGGAATGTCGGTCGGTTCAGAAGTGTTTTTAACCGTGTCGCGGGACACGGTTTCAACAGGTACGGGATTCGCATTCAGTAAAATTGCACGCTGGGGTGTGCCGATGCGAATAAAGATAACCCATATCGCGACGAATAACACAATCAACGCGCAAAGAATTGGAAACCAATATTCGCGCAATGCGTTCTGATTATCCTTGTTGTCACGTGGTGTGCGTTCGTGCGCAACAACCACCGTTTCCGGTTCGTCATCACGCGAAAAAACGTTAATGGATTTTAAAAAACGACGGGTGAAATTGCGACGACGATTCAGCCAATTATTCTGGCGCGCGATGGCGTCATCAATCATATTATCGGTCGATCGTTTCGTCTTGCCCATAACCGCAGTATTATTCGTTGCCATAACATTATCTCCTAAAGATATTTTTATCAATGGACAAAATAGCATAAAAAAGTTTTCTTTGTCAACTTATTTGTGATATAATTTACCTGGTAATGGGGGAAAAGATGAAAAAGATAGGTATAATGACAACAGGTGGCGATTGCAGCGGCCTTAATAGCGTGATAAATCGTGTCGTGCGCGGGGCACATAATCGCGGATGGCGCGTATATGGAATTATTGATGGGACGGACGGACTGTGCCATGTGCCACCAGAAGCAATCGAATTAACACCGGATTCTGTACCAATTGAGATTGCGCGTATCGCGGGCAGTTTCTTGCACAATGGGAATCATGGAATTATGAACTTTCAAACGGCGGTCCAAATGGGGCGCATTGCCCAGTTTAACAAAAACCTTAAGAAATCTTTGGCAATGTTGAACCTGGACGCGTTGGTTTTGGTTGGTGGCAACGGCAGTCTTTCATTGGCTTACAAGAATAATGATATATATTCAAACCTGTCTTTGGTGTGTATTCCGAAAACCATAGACTTTGACATACCGTTGACCGACCGGACGATTGGTTTTGACACGGCGGTGAACGAATTGGTCAAATATTGTGACCAGGTTTTATTAACGGCACGCAGCCACCACCGTTGGTTCGTTGTGCAAACAATGGGGCGTGAATGTGGGCGCCTTGCGTTGCATGCGGGTGTTGCGGTTGGCGCGGATGCGATTATCGTTCCCGAAATCAAATTCAATGTTGATGATTTGGTTGAACATATCCAATGTGCCGGTCGCGACTATGGCATTATAATGGTGTCCGAAGGAATCACACTGCGTGGGCATTCCGGGCGTCCCGCGGACATGATATCGCGTGCATTGTCGGCGGCGGGCATAAACAATCGGACGGCGTTTCCGGATTATATTCAACGTTCCGGTGATACAACCGCGGCGGATCGCATTACCGCGGCAAAAATGGTTACATGCGCATTGGATGCGATTGAAAACCGTGAAACCAATGTTATGACGGCATTGCGGGGCGGCGAATGTGTAACGGTTCCATTATCGGAATTCTATGCGGCGGGCGATGTGTCGCGCGACCCGAATATTCCGGGACTGTGCACGTCGAATGCGTATATTGAACCCGATGACCCATTGTTAGATGTGGCGTGCGCGATGAATATTTATATCGGCGAAATGCGTTAGATTAATTCTTGACTTTGCGATATTTTTAATGCATAATGCCCGTGCAAATCCCAAAGATTGCCATTTGAATCATTCCGGTATGCGGTTGGCATGCGGTGCATCATCCGATGAGTTTCATCCTTGATGGCGGTTTTCTTTGTGGATAAAAACAGTTCTAATAAACCCAAAAGGAGCAAAATATGGCAACTGTTATTCGTTTGGCACGTCATGGTGCAAAAAAACGCCCTTATTACCACATTGTCGTGGTTGATTCCCGCGTGGCGCGTAATTCGGGTAATGTGTTAGAGGTTGTTGGTAAATACGACCCAATGTTGGCACGCGATAATGAAAAACGCGTTATTTTGAAAATCGATGAAATCAAGGCATGGATGGCCAAGGGTGCAAAACCTTCGGACCGTGTATATCGTTTCTTGGCGAACGCCGGTTTGGTCGCAAAGCGCGTTGTGCCGAATCAGACAAAAAAGAATTTGCAATCCGAAAAGACTTTGCAAAAAATCAAAGACAAAGCCGATAAATTGGCCAAGATAGCCGAAGAAAAAGCGGCTGCAGAAGCCGCCGCCAAGGCCGCGGCCGAAGCGCCGGCGGAAACATCGGCCGCAGAAGAAGCGCCGGCAACCGAGGCCGCCGCAGAATAAGGGCCATCACATGAACGCCGGTTTATATAAGGAACCATATCATGAATATCCATCAAAGCTGCGTCAAAAGGCGTTGGCGTGTGTCTTTGATTCAATTGTGTTCGACGACCCAAAGTTTGGACAAATTGTGCGCAGCAGTTATTTTGGTAATCTTTTGCCTATGATGCGATATGCGCATTCGCAACGCATTGATGAATTGGAATACCTGTTGGATATACGTGATATATTGCTAAAAATGAACGGCGTTCATGAACGATAAGGAATGTGCTATGTCAGATCCAACCCCAGAGCAGATTCGTGACCATGTTTGCCCATATGACGGGGCACATTGTTGGGAATTCCAGATTGAATTAGAGGCACGCAAATACTTTGCGGAAACGTTGGGTATTCGGTATCGGGAAAATATGTTTGTGCATCCCGGCGAAGATTTCTTTGCGGAATGTCCGAAAATTGACAAGCCTGGGTTTGACTGTGCGCGATATAACATGTGGTTACGCAAGAATAAAAATGCCAGATAACAAACACATTTTGGTTGGAAAAATCGTCGCACCCCAGGGTATTCGGGGCGAGGTACGCGTTCAAACATTTACCGAACATCCGTCGGATTTCAAAGATTTGGCGGTGTTCGGTGAAAATATTGCGGCGGGTGCGTTTCATTTTGTGCGCCCCGTGCCACATTCCAATGTGATTATTGCGCGGATTGACGGTGTTGCCGACAGAAATGCCACAGAAACATTGCGCGGGACCGAGTTGTTTGTTAATCGTGACAGTTTGCCGTCCGTCAAGGATGGCGAATATTATCAATCGGACCTGATTGGTATGACGGTTGTGCGGAATGGCACAGAATTGGGACATGTTGAGTGTTTCCAGAACTTTGGCGCGGGGGACATTATGGAACTGGATAATGGTGATATGGTCGCGTTTCGTGGTGCAACCGTTGATTTTCATAAAAATACAATTTATGTGGAGTAGAAAATGGGTATGTTTAAAAGGTTTATTTATTCAATAGTAAAGGGACAGGGTTGTTTACCTATGGATAAATGTCCCGCAATTCAGGCAGAGTTCGAAGAAAAGTCTGCAGATGAAGTATGCAAAATATGCGAACAATGCTGGAATAAAATCAAACAAAAATCAAGATAATAGGGATTAAGATGAAAATATTTTATATAAACAAAAAGAATGTTATGGGGCGGAATTGCGCCAAAAAACTTGGCGATTGTTTAATTGTCGACCATATGCGCAGCCAGGGATTCGATGTTAGCGTTGAAGACCTTAAAGATATTCAAAATGTTTTGTTTTCGGTGTCTTATCAATTGACACCGTTTGATCGTGGTGCACGTGTAATTGAAATGCATACTGTGTGTGCAAATTGCAGAGGTAACATGGTGCAACAACGAACCATGGCAAAATCAAGATAAAGGAGTTAAATTATGCATAATGTACTTAACTTGCAAATTATATCAACGGTTTGTCCCCGTGGAATGAATAAAAACAATTGTCCTGTACAGCAATACATCGGGCAACAGAGCGCATTTCGTGCGACAATAAATGAAAGTTTGTTGGAACCCACAAAACCGTATTTGGATGCGCGCGAAGAATATATTGCCGCATTGGATAAAATCCATGCGCTGTGTGCAAATTGCAAAAATAAAAGCAAATAAGAAGGCCCCAAATGAAAAAATTTTATGTGTATTCCGGCGACCAAGATATAGACGTGAACAAACTTTGGACCGGCGGCGGATATGCGACGATGATATTTTGGAAAGACTGTGCGGCGTATGCCACAAAATGTCCCGCGGCACAGTATATGATAAAAAAGGGTGCGACAAACACCAACGCCCGAAATGAACGTCATTTGTTCAATTTTCCGACAAACGTTGGCATAGATGAAATTCGAAAATGTGTCTATCGGGCGCACGATTTGTGCCGTAATTGCAAAGGAAATTGCAGATAATGCACTTTAATATACTGACCGTTTTCCCAGAAATGTTTCCCGGAACGCTTGGTGCCGGGGTGGTCGGACGCGCATTAGAGGCCGGTATTTGGTCTTATACAGTAATAAATATTCGTGACTTTGCCATCAATGATTACGGCAGTGTTGATGACGCACAATTCGGTGGCGGCGTGGGTATGGTTATGCGACCGGATGTGTTGGGTGACGCATTGGATTCCGTGAAAAATCCGGGCAAAATTATATATTTTTCGCCACGGGGACCGCGTTTGAATCAACAAATGGTGCGTGGGTTTGTCGAAAATCCGGAAAATGCGACATATACCCTGCTCTGTGGTCGGTACGAAGGAATTGACCAACGGGTTATTGATGCATATAATATAATGGAATTATCAATCGGCGATTATATCCTTTCGGGGGGTGAAATTGCCGCACAAGTTTTTGTTGACAGTTGCGTTCGCTTGGTTGATAATGTCGTCGGCGGTGGCGCGGATGCCACCGCAAATGAAAGTTTTGAAATCGGGGGGTTGGAATGGCCGTTATATACCCGCCCGTCGGTATGGCGTGGACGAAATGTCCCAGAAGTCCTGCTGTCTGGCCACCACGGCAATATAGAACGGTGGCGGAAACAACAATCGGTTGACATAACAAAGGAACGTCGACCGGACTTAATAAAGGAAAATGAAAAATGAACATTATTAAAAAAATAGAACAACAAAATGTTGAAAAATTAAAGACCGGCAAAACAATTCCGAACTTCAAGGCCGGCGATACACTGCGTGTGCATGTAAAAATTAAAGATGGCGACAAATTCCGTATTCAATTGTTTGAAGGTGTCGTTATCGCACGCGATGGTGGCATGGGTAACACCGCTTCGTTTACGGTGCGCCGTGAATCTTATGGTGTTGGTGTGGAACGCAAATTCCCACTGTACAGCCCGGCAATCGAAAAGATTGAAAAGGTTCGTATTGGTCGTGTCCGTCGTGCCAAATTGTTCTTTTTGCGCAAATTGTCTGGCAAAAAGGCGCGTATTGTGGAAGATTTGTCCGCAACGGCCGGCGAAAAGACCACAAAAGAAGCAAAATAATTTTGTGCACTGTAAATGTCCCCGCAACCGCGGGGATTTTTTATACAATTTTCAATTTGACTTGGGCGCGTTATGGCGGTAACATATATGTATGTTAAAAATTTCCAAAATTTTAATAATGTTTGTTGCGTGTTTGGCACCATGTGTCGCCGGCGCATATACAAATCGTAATACCGCCACGATTCAGGTTATGGACAAGGCCGCGGGCAAAACCCAAACACTTAATATTCCGGTTGGTCAAGGTGTCATGTTCGAAAAACTTACGATAACGGTTCGGTCGTGCAAACAATCGGACCCGTTCAAGGCGGAAAATTTCTATGCGTTTGTTGAAATATCCAAGGCGTCCGATGGGACCAAGATTTATTCCAATTGGATGGACCGCAACAACCCGGGGCGCGTGCCGGTGCAAAACCCGGACTATGACGCATGGTTGGTAAAGTGCGAATAATTTAACAAGAAAGGACGTGCATAATGAAATTTTTAAAGAAAAGTTTAATATTTGTTGTCGGACTTGGTGTGTTGTTATTGGTTGTGTTCATTTTTGCCCAGCTTCAAAAGACAACCGCATTGGAAACGGGAACGTTGAAAGATTGGCGGGCGGCGTCAATTGAACGTCGTGTGGCGGCTGTTAAAATTTTGCGTGCATCGGATGACAATGTCGAAATCTTGGTAAAATGTGTGGACAAAATGGCGACTTTGCCGGAATCTTCGGATATGACCGTGCGTGATGCGACGGAACTTTGTTTTGTTGGTGTGCAACTGAAAGAAAATATCTAATGTGGCGTGTGCTTCTGACCATTTTACTTGTTGGGTGTTCATATCAAAGCAATCATGATTTTATTGGTGCGGAATATTTGGGCACAAAATATGTTCTTAACCCTTTGGGTGAAGGCGCGGGTGTTGATTCCGACCCGTTGATTCGATTTGATGCGTTCGATTGTGTAACCTTTGTGGAAACGGCCCTGGCCGGTGGCGACCAAGAAAAACTGAATAAAATAAGATATCAAGACGGCGCTGTGGACTTTGTAAATCGTAATCATTTTATTGATACGGATTGGTTGCAAAATAATTCTGATTTGCTGCAAAATGTTTCGGCACAATATGCGCCAACCGCCATCCGCCGTGTCACCATAGACAAGAAAAAATGGTTCAAAAAAAATCATAATATTGATACAAAATTCAAAAAACAAACCGTGGAACTGGAATATATTCCGTATAAATACGCAAAGGATGTCACTGTTCAAAAACCGATGGTTGTCTTATTCGTTAATGCGCCGGGGCGCGTGGTCGACAAAATCGGGACAGATTTGGCTGTGCGGCATATGGGATTTCTGTTGCCGGATGGCCGGTTGCGGCATGCGTCCATACGACAAAAAAGTGTTGTTGATGTGGACTTTAAAGAATATGTAAATCAAATGATGGAAAATCGAAATAAATTGGGTATAATGATTCTGGAAATAAAAAATGAAGAACGATAAAATTATTCAAATGGATATGGGGGCGTCTGTGTCGACCGATGTTGGCACGGTGTGTTTGGGTATTGAATCTTCGTGCGACGAAACCAGTGCCGCAATTGTGGATTCCAACAAAAACATTTTGGCACATATTATTTATTCACAAATTCCCGAGCATCAACAATACGGTGGTGTTGTGCCGGAATTGGCGGCGCGTGCACACATTTTGGCAATCGACACAGTTATTCGTGAAACTTTGTCGCGCGCAAATATGACGATTGATGATATTGATGTTATTGCTGCGACGGCGGGCCCGGGTCTTATTGGTGGTGTGTTGGTTGGTTGGATGGCGGCCACCGGCATTGCCCAGAGCACCGGCAAACCATTGGTTGCCGTAAATCATTTGGAAGGACATGCATTGGTTCCGCGCCTTGCCGCGGCAACGGCGGATAATGCGGCGGCACCCGTGTCGGTGGAATTTCCGTACCTGCTTATGCTGGCGTCCGGTGGTCATTGCCAGATATTATTGGTGCGCGGCGTTGGCAAATATGAATTGATTGGGCAAACTTTGGACGATAGTGCCGGCGAGGCATTTGATAAAGTTGCCAAAATGTTGGGACTTGGGTACCCCGGCGGGCCGATTGTTGACCGGCGGGCCGCGATGGGCAATCCACGTGCGTTTGATTTTCCGCGGCCGTTATGCGACAAACCGGGTTGTGATTTTTCGTTCAGTGGTATTAAGACCGCGGCACGTACGGTACTGAATAAAACAGATGCGCCCTATTCCGATGAATTTATAAATGATTTCTGTGCTTCGTTCCAGGCGGCCGTGGTTGATTGCATTATAAACCGCCTTGGCCATGCGATGAAATCCGAACCCGTTATAAACACGCGGCCAAAAACATTGGTCGTGGCGGGTGGTGTCGCAAAGAACAGTGCTATACGCGCAGCAATGGAAAAATTGGCGCATGAACACGATATGATTTTTGCCGCCCCACCGATGAGTTTGTGTACCGACAATGGCGCGATGATTGCGTGGGCGGGATTAGAGAATTATAAAATCGGGAACATTGTTCGCGAACCCGTGGCGCCGCGTCCGCGTTGGCCTTTGACCGAGTTATAGGATTTATATATGCAAAAACCAGAACCATTTGTTAAACCCGATATGATTTTTTCTGTGACCGATGCGTCGGCGCTATTGAAAAACGTGGTTGAAACGGCGTTTCCGGTTATCAAGATTCGTGGCGAATTGTCCCAAATCACACGTGCGACATCGGGTCATATGTATATGACAATCAAAGACGCCGGCGCGGCGATGTCTGTGATTATATGGCGTGGAACACCGGTGAATTTCGCGTTATCTGATGGATTAGAGGTTATTATTACCGGGCGACTTACCACATATCCGGCACGCAGCAACTATCAAATTGTGGCGGCAAGCATTGAAATGGCGGGTGTGGGCGCGATTCTTAAAATGTTGGAAGAACGCAAACAGAAATTGGCGCGTGAAGGATTGTTTGATGTGGCGCGCAAGAAACCCCTGCCGAAATTGCCCACAACAATTGGTGTCGTGACCAGTCCGACCGGCGCGGCATTTCAAGATATTCAAAATCGTTTGCGCGAACGTTTCCCGGTCCATGTTATTTTATATCCTGCAACGGTCCAGGGACAAACCGCCGCGGCCGAGGTTGCCGCCGGTGTAAAATACTTTAATCGCGCCAAAAATGTCGATGTGATTATTGTTGCACGTGGTGGCGGATCGTTGGAAGACTTGTTGCCCTTTTCCGAAGAAATTGTTGTACGCGCCGTTGCGGAAAGTGAAATTCCGGTTATAACCGGTGTCGGACATGAACCCGATTGGATGTTGGTCGACTTTGCCGCGGACCATCGTGCCCCCACCCCAACCGGTGCGGCCGAGGCCGTTGTTCCAACAAAAATATCACTGATTCAGGAATTAGATAACCTTTGGCATCGGCTGTCCGCAAACTTTACAACGCGTATTACAAACGCCCAAAACCGTATTGAAAACATTACGATAAAAAGCCCGCGCCAAATGGTTATGGAACGCGCCCAAAGATTGGATGATATTACGCGCACATTGGGAATAATCATCAATTCCAAGATAACCGACGCACAGCGCAAAATGGAAATTGTGGCACGCATGCCCGACATATTAAATAACAAGATGTTAAATTTGCGGCGCGGGTTGGAACACGGTGGTCAAATGCTGAATTCTTTGGGGTATAAAAACGTTTTGGCGCGCGGATACGCGATTGCGCGTGCGGATGATAACACAATTATATCGACCGCACATGGTACAAAAAAAATCACCAGCATTGAATTTGCCGATGGCGTTTTGAAAATATAGAAATTATTTTTGTTTGGGTTGTAATATATATTCTTGGACATCGATATGCGCATTCGCCTTTAACCAGTTTGCAACGATATGTCGATGACAGAATTTTTCCGGCGTTTCAAAACAAAGCAGAACCACATCTTGCCCCATGCTCTGCAAATCCGTGGCGACCCGAACCGCGTCCAGTGGTTTTAACACGGTTTCATTATATTTGTCGATGTACCAAGATTCGGACAAATGTTTATCATGCCATTCGCGCCACCAGTAATATTTGGGCGCCAATTTTTTATATGTCTTGCCAATATATCCATCCGGCGTCCAACCCGATATACCAACGGGCGTCAAATTGTGCAATTCGTATTCTTTGGCCTTGGCCCAATAACCGGTATATATCACAATTTTTCCTTTAATAATGTTTTTGCGGTTGCTAATGATTCTGGCGTGATTTCGGCGCCACTGATTATGCGGGCAATTTCGTTCAGGCGTTCATCACCGGTTATTTCATAAACGCGCGTTGTGGTTGTTTCGCCATTTGTCGTCTTTTCAATTTTAAAGTGTTTGTCGGCGTAACCCGCAACCTGGGCCGAATGGGTTATGACCAACGCCTGGGACCCGTTGGCCAGGCGGTTTAATCGGTCACCAACGGCGGATGCGGTTGCACCGCTTATACCGGTATCAACCTCATCAAAGACAAACGTGTGTGCGATGCGCGTTCCCGTTAAAACAACGCGCATTGCCAGCATTAAACGCGCCAATTCGCCACCCGATGCCGATTTATGCAACGGCGCGAACGGCATACCCGGGTTTGTCTTTATCATAAATGTGATATCATCCACGCCATGCGCACCCGGCGACACAGTCGCAAATTCAACCATGAAATCTGCACCGGCCAATTTTAAATCAGGCAATTCGTGCAGCAAGCGCGTGCGTAATTCATCCGCCGCCGCGTGACGCGCAATGGTTAATTTACCCGCACATTCGTCATATTTTTTTCGTGCGGTTGCAACAATAGACTTTAATTTTTTAAGTTCCACGTCCGAATTATTTATCGTATCTAATTCCGATTCCATTTCGGCCAGTTTATTTGGCAACTCATCCGCCGCAACATGATGTTTACGTGCGGCCGCACGAATTGCAAACAAACGTTCTTCGATTGAATCAACGGTTGCGGTGTCTATGTCATCGGGCGTAATAGAACCGGCCACCCGCGCGACCATTTCCGCCGCATTATACAGGCTGTCTATTTGATCGGCGTACGGATTCGGGTCGGTTTTTATACGTTCCAGAATATGCGCCACCGCAAATATTTGTGCATCCAGTGTATTGCCACCCGCACCAATTGCATTTGCGGCGTCGGTCAAAATCGCCGCGTTTTTTTCGGCATTTATAATATCGGTACGTTTGGTTGCCAATTCTTCTTCTTCGCCGGGCTGCGCGTTCAAGGCCTGCAATTCGGCGACATTGTGCGCAAGGTATTCTTGTTCGGCCGCACTGCGATTCAAGAAATCCTGGACCGATTCAAGACGCGCATTTGCATCATGATATTCATTATACGTCGTACGAACATCGGTCAATAACGCATTAAAACCATTGATATTTTTACATGCAAATTCGTCTAACGCCGCACGGTGCATAGATTGATTTAATAATGCGTGATTGGCAAATTGACCGTGAACCTCGACCAATTCGTCGCCAATACTTTTTAACACCTTGATTGATACGGGCGTATCATTAACCCATGCGCGACTTTTTCCGTCTGTACCAAGTGTTCTCCGCAGAATTATATGGTCATCGCGTTCAATTCCGAATTCGTCAAATATCGCATTTATATTATCGTTTGTTTCGTCAAATTCCGCGGTAACCGACGCCATATCCGTTCCGTGCCGCACCAAACCCACATCCGACCGCGCACCCAGTGCCAACGCCAACGCGTCCAATAAAATACTTTTACCCGCGCCCGTTTCGCCGGTCAATATATTTAACCCCGAACCAAATTCAAGATTCAGTTTATCAATAAGGACTATGTTCAAGATATTAAGGTTTGTAAGCATGCGCGTATTATACCCATTTATATTATGTTTTCCAGTGTAAAATCGTTCAGCCAAAGAATTTTACACTCAATATTAAACCCCTTGTAAATATGCTTTAACAATTCACTATATTCTTTTAATTGTTCACAATATTTTTTATAAAATAATTTTTTATCTATATCGGTTTTATAGTCCAAAACCACCACTTTTTTGGTGTCATGATTTACATACAACCGATCAATGCGACGACTTATAAACCTTCCATTCAATGTTCCGGCAATTGGGACCTCGGTTCGTGAAAGCGGTCCCATAAATTCTTGTAGATTCGGAATATTTGATATGTATTTTATTATATCCGCATTCCCCGTCCAACCGTTTGGCGTCCAAAATATACGCTGCATTTGTTTATGCATTGCCCCACCGGTCGCGGTGGCGTATTCTGTGTGCAGTTTTTTGTTTATCAAATCCGTGATTTTATTCGTCATAGTTTGCAATCCTGATTTTATTATCTGTGACGCCCACCGTGGCGGATAAAGTATTCCATAACATATTGTGCCACGACAATTCCGGCGCCGCCTTGTTCGAGGTAAAACCGTAAATATAAAGTTCGTCACGCGCACGCGTCATCGCCACATACAACAAACGATAAGTTTCTTCTATGTCTTTATCGAACGCGGTCGTGCGAATCGCTTCAAATTCCGGACTAAATCCCGATGGCGCATGCGGCGTCCAAATCCACAGTGGCATATTTTTGTCGGGCAAATTATAAATATATCGCGGCTTTGGCATTGCGGTTGTATCTATCAAAAATACAACCCGTGATTGTAGACCTTTGCTGCCATGGACCGTCACTATACGAACGCCGGCGTTTGAATCCATGTCGCGTTTAATCTCGCTGTTTCCGGTTATAAACCATTTAATAAAGTGGCGCAGTGTGCCGGGGCGCGTACGTTCGTACGCCAAACATATTGTTAAGAATTCTTCCAATGGATCGATGATTTGTTCGCCCAGTGCCGCGATAAATTTTCCGCGCGTTCTACCAAAATTTAAAACATATGTAAAGAACGCATACGGGCCACAGGTTTGTGATTTTTCAAGAAAGTCCGCAAGTACAGAATATATTTCCGGCCGCATGTGTTCCAAAATTTCAAATATTGTGATTGGTGCAAAATCGCCCCCACCCGCCCTGCGACGCGTATTTTCTGCATTGCGTGCCGCACATATTTCATAAACCGCGGCATCGTTCAGACCAAACACGGGGCTTTTTAGCACGCACGCCAAACTGTAATCGTCCGATGGATTTATACAAAACCGCAGCAAATTCATTAAATCACGAACAACCGGAAAATTCGGCAAGACAACACGGTCAGAACCGGCAACCGCTATGCCACGACGTTTTAACTCGTTTGCCATCGGCACCGCAAATGGAACGCGATTTTGCACCAAAATCATAATGTCATGTGGTTCGTATTTTCTGGTTGCCAGTAATTTTTCTATTTTGTCACCGATTGTGTGAATGTATTCTTTGCGTGCGATTTCTGTCTTGCTTTCGTCCGGCGTTGCAAGGCTGTAAATTTCCACGCAACCGGGTTCGCCAACACGGAAACATTTATGTAGGTTATTTACAAAACCCGTGCGTGCCGCGACATACGCGTCACCAAAAAACATGTCTACGGTTTTTAATATTGGTTCAACCGAACGGAAACTTTGCGTCAACGGAACTTCGCGTATTTGGCGTGCATTGTTTTTAATCTGTGCTGCGATTTGTTGACGGCTTAATGCAAAGGCGGCCGGATCTGCACCTTGGAATCCATAAATAGATTGCTTGGTATCACCGACGACAAACAAAGAACGTGGTATATTTGATTTATCGCCTTCGGCAAAAAAATCGCCCGCCAACATTTGTAACAATTCCCACTGTAACGGGCCGGTATCTTGGGCTTCGTCCACCAAAATGTGCGATAAAGAAAAATCCATTTGCGACAAAACCCAACCCATATTTTCCGGATTCGAAAACAAACGATGCGTATATAAAATCAAATCTTCAAAATCCAAGACATTATGTTTTTGCTTTAATTCCAAATATTTTTTTGCGAATGCGCCCGATAAATCAAATAGAGCAATCGTCGCCATATAAATTTGTTTATTTATTTGATATGCGTTCGCCGATAAAACACGTTCGCGTTCTTCTGATAAATATTCATAATTCAGGCCTTTCACAATCGGCGTCCCGGCCTGGGTTAAATATGCGGATTTGTATTCATCAAAATCTATCGTATTATTAATGTATTGTTCGGTTAAATGAACAAGTTTTTCTAACGTCTTGGTTGGTTTTTTTTCGGCACGCGCAAATTCGATTATTTTTTGCAGTTTTTTTGTATCTTTTTTGATGTTTTTTGCGTCATTTATTTTTAAAATTTTCTCAATCGTATCAATAAAATATTTACGATAGTTATCAAAATTATTTACCACGAAAAAGTTTTTATATTGTTGTTCGATATTTGTTAGTAAATCGTCCAATTTATATTCGGACATAACGCTAACAATATGGTTAAATGCACCGACGGTGCGCGCATCATTTGTTGGTGAATTTATCAGGTTATTTAACGCGTCATTTAATAACACCCTTTGCGGTGCGTCGGACACCAATGACCATGATGGGGATATGCCCGCCTCGGTCGGAAAACGATGTAAAACCTCTTCACAAAAGCCATGAATTGTTTTGATTTTTAATATGTCGGGGTTATCGATGTATTTAAAGAATATGCTGCGCGCATGTGCAATATCCGCATCCGTGGGCGGATTGTTTATTGCGACACCCGTTAATAATTCACGCAATTCTGAATCAGACGCCATCGCCCATCCGCGCAGTGCCGCCAAAATTCGATTTCGCATTTCACCCGCCGCGGCATTCGTGTACGTAAGGCATAATATTCCGCCCATAGGTTCGTTACCACGAAATAAAATTCGCAGCAATCGCGCGATTAAAACACTAGTTTTGCCGGTACCGGCGTTCGCCTGGACCCAGGCGTTTATTGTTGGTTCCGCGGCAATTTCTTGTTCGGGCGAAAGATTGTCTTTTTTTATCATTTATATCCTTGCTTTGTTAAATGAATTTTAGTATAAAGTATTCATAACTGCAAGAACATATATCTGGATTATCGGAGGGCAAGGAAAAATGGACTTTAATAATGTTTTCTTTATAGTTGGCGCATCAATTATGGGGTTGGTGTTTATCGCGATGATTGCATTGTTTTTTATATCGCGCCGGTCGCAACGTGTTATGGAATCTGTTGTTGCGATAATGACGGAACCCGACCATGCGCGTATTGCGGACGCCACACGGGTGTTGGGTGTGATAATGGCCGACGAGATTAAGAAAATCGCGACATGTTTCCATAACATGCAGGCAACCATGGCCACCCAGATTGAAGAGGCAAAAAAACTGCGCGACGAATTGGAAACCCGAAATCAAGAATTGGTTGGCGTTGCGAATGACGCGACACAACGTGTTGCACAAATGACGGGACGCATAGATAATACCATTTCCGGCCTGACCCAGGTGGTAACGTCTGAATCGTGGTATAATGTGGCGAATGCGACCGATCGATTTTCGCAAACAGTGGGCGATACACTGGCCAAAATATCGGAAACAACGAATGATTCAAATGACAAAATTGCGCAAATAGACGCCAAAATCGCGCAATGGACCGATGCCAGTATAAACCTGGGCAACCAATTGAATGTCGCGATTGAAACAAATACTGAAAAATTCCAAAAAATGACCGAAGATGCAAATACTATTCAAGGTCAGATAGCAGAACTTGCCAAATCCAGCGTTGATGGGTTTGGTCAAATCAAAAATTCCGCCACAAATTATGAAGACGTGTTGACCGAAAATAATAAAATTATTAACGCATATTTAACCAAACTTGATACATTCGGTAAACAGAGCAAAAAGCAATTGGCCACACAGATGAACACGCTGACCAATACCGCGAATGTTGTCGGTGCCCAGGTGTTGTTGTCGGAATCTTCGATTGAAAAACAAATCAAGAAATTGACCGACGCGGTTGAAGGATTGATGAAAAGTGCAACCGAAACGGAAAGTGCGGTTCGCGGAATTTCCAGTGAACTGTCCGGTCTGACCAATCATTTTGAAAACGAAATCAAGGAATTTGCGGGTGACGTTGTCGGCGAATTAAAGACCGTGTCCGGCGTTGCAAACGATACATTAAAGGATACCAAGACCGCCGCAAATGCGTTTTCTGAATCGGTAAAGTCTATGGCGACCGGCGTGCGTGAAACATTGATAGAAATGAACACTGCGCACACGCAATTGACCGGCCAATCCGAAGGTTTGATTAAAATGTCGATGGATACAACCGCGCAATTAAAGCCGTTATCTGAATTGATTGATAAATACTATGACGCCCTGCCCGAACTGGCGCGACAATCGGGCGACGCGGGCACCGGGTTATCCAAGGTTATTTCCGAATTGGATGAAAAAATCGCCGCAATACGCAACACGGTTGAACAATCCACGGTTGCAGTTGCGGATTCTGCAACGAAACTGGAAACCTTGACCGGGCAATCGCGTCAGCAAATGATTGATTTAATGTCCGATTATGCCAAGGCCGTGGACACCATGCAAACATTGAACAAACAAATGATGGTTGCGCGTGCCGCCGCACCGATGGAGGCAATAAAATCCGCGGGCACGTCCATCCCCGCCCCGGCCGCCAGCAGTCACGATTTCTTGACGTCTGCAACGCGCGAGTTTGATAAAATGTATGAACAAACAATCGACCTAACGCGGGCAATGGGCGGTGAAATTCCGGATGTTGTTTGGAAAAAATATCATGATGGCGATAAAACAATATTCGCAAAATGGATGGCAAAAATTATCAAGGCCGCAAATAAAAAACAAATTCGCGATTTGTTAAAGTCTGATTCTGTATTTCGTTCCCAGGCGACACAATTCGTGCGCACATTTGACAAGATTATGTCCGCCGCAAAACAGACCGATACACCGGACAAATTGGTTGCAGCATTGATTAAAACTGATTTGGGAATAATTTATTCTTCGTTGGCGCAACATATTTAGTGTGGTTTTAAAATAAAAAACGGCCGACCGGCCGTTTTTTATTTTGTTCGCGGTTGTAATTTTGGTCGCTTTTGCATCATATCATCATACAATATGGAAATCAGATTATTTAAACGCTGGCTATATTGATTCTTGCGTGGGCACAGCACATAGTCTATTTCCAAGCCGGCATCCAAAATATCGTATGCGGTGCATGTGTTTTTTTCACGTATTATTTTGTCATTTGGCATATTTGCGCGTTTCCCTATTATATCAACACCGTCCTTGAACGGAAGGAACCAAGCGATTTTTATGTCGTATTCAGATTTTAATTTGTTTTCGTCCATCCATTTTATCATTTGGGCGACATAGCGTGGCTGAATAACATCGTATACCAGGTTTTTGCCCAAATTATCCATTACTTCGGATTTTGGAATACCATAAAGCCATTTTGGATCGCCCGGTTTCCAGGTTTGTTCGTTTACAAAAAGGTATGTTGCGAAATCCTTTGGGTTTTTGAAAAAATTTTCATCGCGAAAGAAATATGGATTGCCTTCGTATTCATCGTATTCTTTGCGTGGTGGACGTGTTGTGGCGGAACGCAGATTATGAAATAGTCCATCAGGCAATAACCTTTCTTGAATAAACGTTGTTTTGCCCGCGCCGGCATCCCCAGTGCAAAATAACAATGTTGGCATCATTTTAATCTCCTTTACCTATACCAAGGGGCGTCAAAAGACGCCCCTCTCTCTTAATCTTCCAAGAAACTGCGTAATTTACGTGCGCGCGTCGGATGTTTTAATTTGTTCAGCGCCTTTTGTTCGATTTGGCGGATACGTTCACGTGTAACACCGATGTATTCACCAACCTCTTCCAATGTGCTGGTTTTATTCGTGCTCATCCCGAAACGTTGACGCAAGACGGTTTCTTCCTTGGGATCCAATTCAGACAGAATTTGCGTCACAATTTTACGCAGATTCTTTTGCGCCGCCGATGTGAACGGATTTTTCGCCGTTTCATCCGCGATGATTTCCATACGGGAACTGTCGTCTTCGGTACCGACCGGTGCCTCTAACGATATCGGGCGCAGGTTTACCTTCATTGCCTTGTGAATCTTGTCCACCGGCAAGTATATAATCTTGGACAATTCTTCGGCGGTCGGCTGACGTCCGTATTTATGCATAAATTGGCGCGATGCACGCTGAATCTTGTGAATGTTATCAATCATATGCACCGGGATACGAATTGTGCGTGCCTGGTCTGCAATACTGCGCAGAATGGCCTGTTGTATCCAATTGGTGGCATAGGTTGAAAATTTATTTCCCAAACGATAGTCAAATTTATCAACCGCCTTCATCAAACCGATATTGCCGTCTTGGACCAAATCGGAAAAATCCAGGCCCAATCCGCGATTGCTGCTCTTTTTTGCAAATTTGATAACAAGACGCAAATTGGCCTCGATCATTTCGCGTTTTGCGCGGGCGGCCTCGGCCTGGCCACGACGAACCAATTCGACAACCTTTTTATATTCGGCGGTTGGTTGGCCCGTTTCACAGGCGATTGCCGTAATATCTTCTTGGATTTTTGTAATATCCGCACCGTGTTTCTTGGCAAAGTTCACCCACGCGTTACTTTTGTGTTTAAGCAATTTCTTCACCCAATTGCGATTCAGTTCGTTGCCGGTATATTCCGCCAAGAAATCTTCGCGTTTAATCTTGTTCGCCATGGCCAGGCGTAACAATTTACCCTCAAGCCCCATCAGCAATTGGTCGCGCTGGGTCAATTTATCCATAATTTCCGCGATACGGTCATCGTTCATGCGAATCTTGCTAACATTCTCGAATAATGTAAGGCGCATTTTGTTGTATTTTGCCTCTAATGCCTCGTCCGGTTTGGATGATGTAAGCAGGTTTTCCAAACGCATCGCCTGCAATTTCTGCATGCTGTTAAATGTGCGTTTGATTTTTGTGAACAATTCCATCACCATTGGCATTAACGCCTCTTCCATCACAGGAATCGGGACACCGGATGTTCCGCGTGGTGTATCTTCTTTCTTATCAACGTCTTCGTCATCCAAAACATCATCGTCATCATCATCGTCTTCGTCGTCGCTAACGCTTTCTTCCAAATCGTCAAGGTCATCATCGTCCAAATCATCAACCTGGTCTACGCCTTTGGATTTAAGTGTTTCGGATATCGCCGCCAATGATTTTTGTTCGGCGTCGGATGAATACATTGCTTCCAGATTCACGATATAGCGTAAACGAATTTCTTCGTTTAACAATTGTTGATACCAATCCAGCATCGCCTGAATTGTCATTGGACTTTCGCACAGGCCGTAAATCATTAAACGGGATGCGGCCTCGATACGTTGGGCAATTGCAACCTCGCCTGCGGCGGTCAATAATTGCACCGTCCCGATTTGTTTCAAATAAGATTGAACGGAATCTTGCACGCCCAAAACCAAAGTGCCGGTTTGACTGCGTTCCAATTGTTTGGCATAGTGTTCATAGTCTTCGTCATTGACGTCAACCTGTTCGGCATCCGTGTTCAAAATGTTACGATATTTTTCCGCGTTTTCGTCGGCATCTTCGTCGTAATATTTTTCCAAATCCTTGGAATAATTGCCGGTTTCGATAAATTCAAGCCCTAAATCCTGCTTAAAAAATTCTTGAACTTCGGATTGTTCTTCGTCCGGAATTTCGTCGGCATCGACCGCGGCATTAAAATCCATTTGTGACAGATAGCCGTTTTCCAATGAAGAATTTGCCAGTTTTTGCAGGTTTTCCGGCAATGAATCAACCAATAATTTGGTTGCATTATCAAGTTTTTTGGACATCAAACACCCCGTGTTTATGGTTTGATAAATTATTTCTTTTTGGATTTGCCCGTTTTTTCCGATGCGCGCGCCACCTTGGCAATTGCATCATGCAACGCAGATTCAGACAACAACCCCAAAACTATCGGACTTTGAATCTGAATTTCCGAATAATTCTTGTGCGTTTTATTGCGAACGGATGCAACCGTTGGGTTAGTGCTGCGCATAAGGCGTGCGATTTGTCCATCGGACAATTCCGGACAGTTCTTCAAAATCCACAGAATTCCGCCCAAACGATTTTGACGATGCAATTTCGGCGTATAACCCACGCCACGTTTATTCTGGGCGTTTTGGGCACGAACAATATTTTCACGCAACGTCAAACGCGCGGTCGGATCGGCCTCGCAATTTTTGATATCTTCGCGTGTAAGTTGCCCGTTCAAAATCGGGTCCAGGCCCTGAATCTTTTGGGTTTCGGCATCCGCGATATTTTTAACCTCTAATTCATGCAGACCGCAGAATTCGCCGATTTGTTCGAATGTTAACGCAGTATTTTCAATCAACCACAATGCAGTGGATTTGGGCATATATGGGTAGTTCATAGAATATCCTCTTGTTCACTACGCCTTAATATATCACAAAAACAAACATATTCAAGCGGTTTTTGTAAAATATTTTATCCTTTTTTTACCAATTTGAATCCGCCCGGTATGTCGGTCACCGTCCAACCGGCGGCATCAATCTTGGCCCGTAATTCGTCCGCGGTTGCAAAGTCACGATTTTGCTTTGCCGTCACGCGTTGTTCCGCCATTTCTTGAACATCGGCCGGCGCCGTTTCAGATTCCAGGTTGTGCAACTTTTTCGCCCTGTCCGCCAATTGCAGTCCCAAAAGGTCATCGATAAACCCAACCAATGCCATTTTGGTGGCGGAATCAACATCCGGGTTTTTCAATAAATCTTGAACAACGACCAGGGTTTCCGATGTTTTAAGGTTGTCGGAAATCGGGGTTAAAATTTTGTCGTGCCATTCATTGTACAGGTCTTGATTGACCGATTTTGTGGCATCGTCACCCATTAAATCGGCAACCTTGCGAACCATATTTTTGTACCCGGCCGCCGCCGCATCCAACGATTCAAACGAAAATTCCATTGGTTGACGATAGTGCCCCGTCAGTAACAAATATCGGAACGCCATCGGGTCATAGCCCTTTTCTATCAATCCGCGAACGGTAAAGAACGAACCCGAAGATTTCGCCATTTTGCCTTCGCGCAACATCAACCATGCCCAATGAACCCAATAATGCACCCATGGCGCACCCACAATTGGTTCTGATTGCGCGATTTCGTTGGTATGATGAACCTTGATATGTTCTTGGCCGCCACTGTGAATATCAAAATGGTTGCCAAGGTATTTCATGCTCATCGCGCTGCATTCCAAATGCCAACCGGGGAATCCAACACCCCACGGACTGTCCCATTCCATTTGACGTTTCACATCCGTTGGTGAAAATTTCCACAACGCAAAGTCTGTGATATTTCGTTTATTGTTGTTTTCTATACGTGCGCCACCACGTAATTCAGACAAATTTTGTCCACCCAGTTTACCGTAATCCGGCAATTTAGACGTGTCGTAATAAATACCATCACCGGGTATTTCGTATGTAAAGCCCAATTTTTCCAATTTTTGGATTAACTCTATTTGCTCTTTGATATGGTCGGTGGCACGCGGCGTGTGCGTCGGGGGGATTATGTTCAACAAATCCATATCGTGCACGCAACTTGCGATATATTTATTTGCGACGTCCCAAACAGAAATGTTTTCACGGGCCGCGCCTTTTTCCATTTTGTCTTCACCGGTGTCTTCATCACTGGTCAAATGACCGACATCGGTAAAGTTCATAACATGATTTACGGTGTATCCGTTTGCCAAAAACATACGCTTCATCATATCACTATTGAAAAATGTCCGCATATTTCCCAAATGTTGATCCCAATATACGGTTGGGCCACAGTTATAAATTCCAACATGATTGGGGGTAATCGGCACAAATTCTTCCAATTTGCGGGTCATCGTGTTATAAAGTCTTATTTGCATGATAAAATCCTTATTGTGTTTATTTTGGGTTATGATAACAAAAGTTCAAAAAATACGCAAACAATATGTTTGCAAAAATGCAGTCTAACAACAACAGTAAAAATTTATAAAACGTATTGTCATATTTCTATTGTTGCACACTTTGCACACAAAGTCAAACCAATTAATACTTTCAAAAGATGCCAAAATTTGATAAAATTAAAGAAAAAGGTGATGATATGAATTACAGGAAAATCGGAATTTTTTGTTGTATTTTGGCGGTCTGTGCTGGTGCGGTATATTGTTATAATGATTGGAAATTAAATCGAATGATTGGCCAAATGATAATGACCGGGTTCCATGGTGATGGAATGGGCGAAAACGCGGAATCTTTTGCCGCAATTGAAAATCAGATTAAACGCGGACAGGTTGGCGGGGTAATATTGTTTGACGTTGATGTGTCCGGACTTGTTGCCACAGGCATGACAATTCCAGAGGCAAAAAAACATATATTTTCTTTGAACATCAAGAATATGAATCAGGTAAAAGATTTAACCGCGCATTTGCAATCTATTGCGCCGGTCCCGCTATTGATTGCGGTTGATCAAGAAGGCGGAAATATTCAACGCCTTAAACCCGAACATGGGTTTGCGTCCATTCCATCCGCCAAAGAATTGGGGCGCGGCAATGTGCAAACAACGTACAATGTCGCGTATGATTTGGGAATGCGTCTTGCCGATGCCAGCATAAATGTTGACTTTGCCCCATTGTTGGATGTCGATGTAAATCCGGAATCGCCGGCAATTGGTGGATTGGAACGCAGTTTTTCATCCGACCCAAATGCCGTGACGGAATTTGGCGACGCGTTCGCACGCGGACTGAATGATGCCGGAATTATTAGTTCTTTCAAACATTTCCCCGGCCATGGCAGCGCCGGCGGCGATACGCACGCGGGTTTGGTTGATATAACGAACACATACCAAGATTATGAATTAAATCCATGGCGCGCGTTATTGGCAAACGCTTCATCGTGTGCGACGGTTATGGTTGCGCACGTTGTAAATAATAACTTTGACGATATGCCCGCATCATTGTCTGCCAAGACAATTAAAATGATTCGCGACATGGGATTTGGCGGCGTTATTGTGTCGGATGACATGGACATGGGCGCAATCGTAAATCAATATGGGCGCGATATTGCGATAGAAATGGCGATAAACGCCGGAAATGATTTGTTGGTATTTGGCAACAATTTGGTTTTTGATAAAGATAAAGGTGCGAAAGTTCATAAATCTATCAAAAACATGGTTCATTCGGGCAAGATAAAACGTTCGCGCATTCGCGAATCGTACAATCGCATCATGCAAATGAAAAAATGTATTCAAAAGAATAAATGATATTATACCCGGTGACGTTTGTTGCGCCGTGCGCGCTCTGCGATTGTTGCGGCGGTTATGGCGTCCGTGAACTTGTTGATCGCCTGTGCTGTAATCGCACCTTGTACAAACGCTTTTGCTTGGGCTCTGATGCACAATTTGCTTATTTCTTCAAATAAGTTTTCAGAAATTGCGGTTGTGTCATTCCCATTTTTTGTCACACTAAAAGACTTTGAACTTGTGTCACCGGTGTAAGAACAATCACCAACGATAAAATATGTTGCGCCGCCCGGCCGGTTTATCGAGTATTTATACAGATAACGTTTAGAATTTGGAACAGTGGTGGCTATCTCGTCACGCTTATACTCAACTTTTACTCCCTGTTCGCTCAATGCTGTTTTAATTTCTTCCAAATCAAAGTCTGCCATATAAAACTCCTTAGTTTCTCAGGAGAGATTTTATCAAAATAATCGTGTAAAAGCAAGCTAATTTTTTGCAACATCCGACAGCGGGTGGCAATGTTCATAAACATCCATTATTTCCGACATATTCACCTTGGTATAAAGTTGCGTTGTGGAAAGTGACGAATGCCCCAATAATTCTTGCAGACTGCGCAAATCCGCCCCGTCCGACAATAACACCGTTGCAAAGGTATGGCGCAACGCGTGCGGTGTCACATAATCCGGCAATTGCAGGTAATGGCGCAGTTTTTCAATAACCTTTTCCGCCATGCGCGCCGACATAGGAAGCCCGCGAACACTGCGAAACAATGCGTCGGTGGGTGCGTTTCCAAACGGACGCATGGCCGTATATTTCTTTATCGCCGTATAAACCGCGGGCAAAACCGGCACAATGCGTTCTTTTGCACCCTTGCCCACTATACGCAAAGATTCTGGCGTGGCGGCGACATCGGAATTCCGCAGGGATAATGCCTCGGATATACGCAGGCCACACCCAAAAAGCAATGTCACCAACGCCCAGTCGCGCGCGGCAATCCACGGTTCGTTTTCGTCAATTGCACGAATTGCGTCATTCATGTCCGCGACATCGGACGCGTCTATTGCCTTGGAGAGTTTTTTCGGAATGCGTGGCGAAGATATCAACCCAATCGCATCATTCTTTATATTGTGATATTTTGCCAAATATTTATAAAAACCGCGTAGCGCGGACAACGCACGCGCCGTAGATTTGAATGATAATCCCCTGCTCTGGCGATTGGCCAACCATGCGCGAAAGCAAATCGTATCTGCGCGCGCCATATCGGCCACAAAGACCGCCGCGCCATTAAAACCCGCAAAAAACTTTATAAAATCATCAATATCGGCAACATAGGCCTCGGCCGTATGCGTCGAATAATTGCGCGTTTTGATTATATAGTCCGTAAATTCATCAATAATTTCTTGCATCTTTATTTTATTTCGAATATTGCGGAAACATTGACAGAAACCTCGGTATCTTTACCGGTGATTGCGCCGCCGGCATATGACGCACCCGTGTCCATCGCCATTTCTGCCTTGGCCAGGCGGAAATTCGCAGTGGGACTAACACTGTATCCGCCGTTTGAACCATAAGACACGGCCAATAATTTTCCAACGCGACGTCCCGCACCCGCGGCCAATGCGTCCGCACGTTCACGCGCATTTTCAACCGCGGTTCCCAGGCAAGATTCTAAAATCGGTTTTAACGTTTCGTTGGACGTGAACATCCGCAGGTTCGTCACAAAAACATCGGACCCGCCCGCGAATTCGGTCAGGACCTTTTCAATCGTGTCTATATTGGCTGCAGAAACATCCAACGCAATTGTCGTTTCGACCCCAACGAATTCAGATTTATGCGTTGCCTCGTTCCATTCGTGTTTTTCATACGAATTAAACTCGCTGGTTTGCACCTTGACATCCAGGTTTTTCAGATATTCATTGATTGCGGCAACCTTGGTGGATGCGGTCTTCATAGATTTGGCCGCACTTTTGTCCGTGACACTAACGCGAATTGTGATTGCGGTTCGATCCTTTGGTGCAGAAGTAAGGCATTCGCCGCCCACAGAAATCGTCCGCGGTTCGGCCATGCGATTTACCGCGCCCCATCCCAACGCCAACACGCACAGTGCGCACGCGATTATCCCGATTGTTTTGTTGTTCATATTCCCTCTCCTTTTTATTTAAGTTATTTTTTTGTTCCCAACATTACGTGGCGCACGCGCGACATAGTTTTATCCGCGATTTTGCGTGCCACATCGGCCCCGCCGGCCAACGCCGCATCCAATTCATCACGATGCGACATAAGGTATTCATACCGTTCCCGCATAGGCGCCAACACAGAATCCAATTTTTCAAACAGTATTGTTTTCGCGGTGCCATATCCCATTCCGCCGGCACGGAACCGTTCGGCCAAATCGGCGCATTCCGCGGCGGTCGCAAAATGCCGGTACAGCATATATATCGTGGACGCGTCCGGGTCTTTGGGTTCGTCCGGTGTCTTGCTGTCCGTGATAATCCGCATGATTTTCTTTTTAAGTTCCGATGCAGTCGCCATAAGCGGTATAACATTATCATAAGATTTGCTCATTTTCCGGCCATCCAGCCCCGGAATAATCCCCGCATCGGGCATAATCTGGGGTTCCGGCAATTTGAACACATCGCCATAGATTGTATTAAAATGCCCCGCGATATCGCGTGCGAATTCCACGTGTTGCTTTTGATCCGCGCCGACGGGGACAATATCGGAATTATACAGCAATATATCCGCCGCCATCAAAATAGGATACGTATACAACCCCATATTCACGCCAAAATCCGCGTCATTTCCGGCGGCAACGTTTTTATCGACCGCGGCCTTATACGAATGCGCGCGATCCATCAAACCCTTGGGCGTAACGTTGGTCAGCATTGCGGACAATTCGCACACCGCGCCCACGTCCGATTGCCGGAACATTAGCACGTTATCCATATTAAACCCAATCGACATAATAATCGCGGCGATTTCATAGGTATGTTCGCGCACGGCGGCGGCATCATGCACAGAATTCAGCGCATGCAAATCCGCGATAAACATAACGGTTTTATGTTCGCGTGAAATATCGCGCATTTGCCGCAGCATCCCGATAAAGTTGCCCAAATGCACGGTTCCGGTGGGTTTAATACCCGAAAGAAAAATTTTATTATCTGACATTTTATAATCTTTTGTTTTTATGAATTATACACTGTTTTGTCCGGAAAGCAAAGAAAAATCCGCCCGGCCACTAAGTCCCCTTCACGTGGTGAAGGGGGGGACCAGAAAAAATCCGCCCGGCCACTAAGTCCCCTTCACGTGGTGAAGGGGGGGA
>JAZROX010000024.1:0-12504 GCA_045648945.1 Candidatus Enterousia sp.
ACCACGGATACCTTCCCGACAACACCGTCATTTTTATCCTGGACTGTCCTATAAATTGGACACATCAACCCGGATATAACCCCGTGTCAGATCCTGAACATGATCCGACATTGACCAGTGTGGTCATTGACTATTACAGTCATTTATGATACGTTCTAAATAGGAAAGGAGGACAACCAAATGAAAGGTTACACAATACAAAATTCGATTGAGTTACTTGAAAAGGGCGAAAACGGTTCCGGTGGTTCAACAACGGCAACGAATGTTTCTTATGATAATACGTCAAGCGGATTAACGGCCGATGATGTACAAGAAGCGATTGACGAACTTGATGCTGGTATTAAATCAATTGATACACGCACGATATATTCAAAAACCGAAACAGTAATCGGTAAATGGATTGATGATCGTGATGTATACCGAAAGTGTGTTGTATTGGATAGCGCGGTATCAGTTAGCAATTCAACGTTTACTAGTACCGGAATGACAATAAATGATGCTGATATTATTACTAACGGCGTCTTTATTAGAATAGGAAATAAAGCCCCCGTGTCTTGTGATTTTGATTTAGGAAGTGGCGGTGTTGTACAAGTTCGCCAGCATACACCTATTGCAACATTAGAATTTGCAATTGGTTCAATAATTATAGTTGAATACGTTAAGACAGTTCCCACAATATCAAACAAATCAAAGAAAACTAAAAAGGAGGAATAACAAATGAAATTAGTTGACGTTAAACAGATCGTTAGAAACGCGATTGCTCAAACAATGGGAAACGACTACATGCCGTTATTAGATCCCACTACACAGGAACCTATATCAAACGCAGCATTTGACGCGCTTGATTCTCAGGCACTTATTGACATAGGAAAAGATGTTACCAGCGAAACAAACATTGCATCGTTGAACAATGGTTTGATCGCTTTAATCGGCCGTCACATCATCGAAAACCGTACATATTCAACACGACTTCCTTCAATCTATGTTGAATCATATGATTGGGGTGGGTTCCTTGAAAGAACACGTGTTGGATTGGGTGAGATCTTTGACGATCCTATGTATACAAAACAGTTCGGTCAGAATTTCGCTGAACTTGAACATACATATTTCGGTCAGGCAACCATGTCAAAAATCTTTGAAGAGGCAAAAGCAATCATGGTTCCCATGTCAACCGAACGTGAAGTTTTACGCGAGGCCTTTAATTCATGGGATAAGATGAGCGAATACATCGGCGCAAAAGAGGCAAAGATCAGATCAACAATAAATCTTGCGTTGGCCGTTGTAGAAAAAATGTTGCTCCAGTGTGCCGTTGCAATCTCCGATGTCAAGAACGGTTCGGCCGTTCATCTTATAACCGAGGCGGTCGCCGCCGGTGTTGTTGATCAGGTAACACCCGCTGGTGAAGATCCGAGGAATCCCACATGGGAAGAAGTTCGTTTGAATCCGGCATTTCTTGCATTTGCAATGTTCAGAATGAAACAGATCCGCGCATACATGACAGAAATTTCAACCGCATTCAATGACGGATCAATTCCGACATGGGCTGATGAGGATCCACGTTTAGTTGTACTTGATGATTTTAAGGATCAGTGCAAAGTTTACGTAAAAGCCAACACATTCAACCCGGACGAAATCGGCGTTGGTTCGCTTGAATCAATCGCGTCATGGCAGGGTATATATGACGGAATAAACGAAACAACATTCGATCCCATCATAGTTTCCAGCGTATCGGTTGCAGCTAATGTGGCGGCAAAAATCGGACAGACAACCAAATACGAAAAATCCGGTGTTTTGGGTCTTATGTTTGACCGTTCGGCAATCGGTATTTGTTTACGTCGTTCAAAAGTTACAAGTAACTACACGGCAAGCGCTGATTTCTGGAATACATACTATCATGAACTATTTGATCATATCATCGATTCTTCATATGGTATTGTTGCGTTTATCGCTGACTAAAACCAGCATCAAAACAAGGGCGGTATTTTACCGCCCTTTATTTTTCAAAATAGGAGGAAAGAAAAATGTTTTTCAGATCTGATTATGACTTTTCTTTGTTTGACCTGAAACCGGGATCAAAGAAGGAAACCGAAATCATAAACATGTTACGAAAACGCGCAAATTTCATTGAATTATATGAAATCGTAATGGCAATGTTTGAATATGAAAATTTGCCGTTTCGTAAAGAGTTCATTGAAGAATTGTTATTAATATATGGTAACGCCGCCGTTGGTCGTGATGAAAACGGTTTACATGTTGGTTATCTTTCATATAATGAATTGGACGAAAACAACATGCCAATCGGAAAAGCCACGATAACAACGCGACACGGTTATCAAATGACCGGTGAAATTGATACCGACATTTGTTTGTTCTTCAATAATGAAATCCGTTTACCGGAATTAAAATTGGAACTGTACGCCGACATGTTCAGTGAGGCCGATATATCAATACGTTCGATCATTAAAAAAGCGCGTTTGCTGCCGATACCGTTAACACGTGACAGTAAAGTAAAAGAGGCTATAAATGAGGCGTTCAAAGACATTGACAACGGTTTCATAAAAGCGATCGGGTATGATGCAATCATGGACGATTTCGCTGGCGACGGTGACCCCGTAACAATGTTACATTTGACCGAACCGGAACACACTGACAAATTACAATATATGTCAAAATTTTATGATGACATGTTGCGCCGTGTTCTTACATTTTACGGTCACCCGTTATCTAGTGCGTCAAAAATGGCACAAGTTACGAGTGCCGAACTGGAAGGATATACAACCTATTCGCGCATATATCCCGATGTTATGTTGAAAGAACGTCAGTACAATTGGAAACACGCAAACGAAATTCTAAACACAAATGTTACGGTTGATTATTCACGCGCGTGGGAACATTTAAAGAATGACATTATATTAAATAATGAGGAGGTAGCAAACGATGAAGTTATCGAAAATATTGACGATGCTGCAAGCGATCCCGACAACACTGATTCCGGCGACGCATAACGAAACCTATCTGACAAAATATAAAAGCAATCCAACCGCGGTCGATTCTTATTATATGGGCGTCAAGTTTGCCGACCTTGCGACAATCTCCGACGATATCAATGTGATTAAATCAACCGTTGAAGTTGCGTTTTTGTTATATAACGACAAATGGACAAAGTTATATAATACATTAAATCTTGAATACAACCCATTATGGAACGTTGACGCGACCATAACGGAAACACGCACGATTGACGAACGGCATCACACGGATAATCTAGGCATGCAACACGGAACAACTGAAAGTTCACAAGCGCCGTTTGATTCTTCAACAAAAAGACCCGTGAACGGATCCGATTACACAAACGATGCGGTTGAAAATGAACACACTGAAGATGAATATGAGGACGTAATTGAAACAACAAGACAAGGCAATATAGGCGTTACCAGTTCGCAACAGTTGATCGAATCCGAACGCGACATTGCCGATTTCAATTTTCTTGATGTCTTAATGTGTGACATAATCAACACGATAACATACCCATATTACACGGAGGATTAAAACATGGTTATCAGTTTATATAACAACAGATCCGACCCGATGGTTATGAACAAACAAATATCGTTGTTATCCGTTGAAACCGCTGAACCATACACAAATACCAGTTTGGAAACGCCCGATTTTATTTTGTCGGACGTTCCAATATCTGATTTACGGGCGATCAATTACATGTACGTTGAAGAAACAAAACGTTATTATCATATTAACGTAACGTTAATGCCTAACGGTATGTATTTAATAACATCGAACGTTGACCCGATAATGTCATTTAAAAATCAGATCCTAAATCTAACTTGTGTTATCGGTTCACAGTTAAATGAGAAGAATGACGACATAAATGACGGATCAAAGGTTTCACAAGTTAACGGATTTATGCAGCGTATTGACTTCCCCGAATCATTTGAACCGACCGGGATAAACATTTTAATTTGCGCGGGCGGCGGTGCCGCGCCGACACCTTAAAAGGAGGTGAAACAAATGACCGATTATGAAATACAAGAACAAGCGGCACAATATACGATTGACCCGATACAGATCGACCACGTTACAAGCGAAAATATCGCTGATAAAATGGCTGAAAAGAACATTGAAACGTTAATGGACGTAAATGGAAACCCGATTGGATATTATGCCGACACGATTATGAGCGTTACCGAACCCGGCAAATTTTCAACCAGTCAGAAAACACAAGTGTTTTTGAGTCCTGAAAAGGATCCGAGTTCAACACAAGACAATATTGTTTTGAATTTTAAAGTTATACCACGTGAACAAGGTGACAACGTTCTACCCGGTGGACAAGTTATTTATAGATCCAGTCAGGACGCGGCAACGGACACGTTAAAAGCTGCCGGGTATAATGTTAATATGCCCGATGAGGCATGGAACAACTTTTGGGAAGAATATTATTTGGAAGAAGAAACCGACGGTTTTTTGATGCGCGGCGCGAAATCCCTGATTGATTCTTTTACCGGTGTACCGGGTAGCGGTGATATTCTTGACGCGTTCAAAGGCCGTTCGGATTATGCAATGGCGGTCATGCGCATGGCCGACGTTGGCGGTGTGAAAATGCCGTGGGTCGGAAATGAGGACATAGCAATCGCAAGATTGTTAAAGACCGCGGCAAAATTCGGCCTAACCGACGCGGGCGAAATATTTGAAGATGACCCCGCAACACAATTAATGTTTAGAACACAAGTTGAAGTCGGCGACGATGTACACTTGACGCCCGTTGGAAACCGTGACGGTTCCGTATACGATTCGCAATGGTTAGAGGCTTTTATAAAGCCAATGGCAATGGCATTTTTGGTTAATCCGTCGCGTGACTTTCCGACAACTGAACAATGGGAAGATGAATATAACACATTTGCGTCAGGTTATACTGTATCAATACCATATCAGATTGATCAAAATGTATATAACGCCGTAAATAAACATGTTAATATTTGGGCGGCTTTATATGGTACTAATCTATGGACGGGAAACAAAGACGGTGTACGTTTATGGGGTTCATATATTGATGAATCTATAAATTGGCGTGTAACTGAAAACTACCCCGACACCCGCGGTTATGCAATATTGGTTCCGTCCGGTACTTTTTACAATCAATTAATGCAAAGTCGCGGATATTATTTAAACGGGTGGCATGGCGGTGGAACAGATACACGTTATCCGTGTATGTTAATATATGATCAAGAAATGTTTGCAAATTATCTTGACAGTTTAGGCGTTAACGATGCGAGTCAGTTATTAAATAATACATTGATATTATTTTGTAACGGTCGCGTGGAACAGAAAAATCCATATTCAGAAAAGACAAGACCGGACGCGATGCAAATAACGGTCAACAGTTCAGTCGCTGATATTATCCACCAAATCGAAAACGATCCCGTTTGGCCGGATAACAAAATAACGATACCTGAATATGACCCCGCAACGGATACAACAATAAATCATTATTATTATCCGATAACGCCGGGCGTTGACGATCCACGTCAAATAAATTGGCCTGATATTCAATTACCGGATATCGTGAACCCGATAAACGATATTGTAAAATGGCCAACAATACCGAGCCAAATATCATTACCAGTTGATGACGACCCCGTAACACCTACGGCGGGAAGTAATCGCTTTTGGACAATCTACAATCCGTCAGACGGACAAATGCAAGCGTTGGGCGCGGAATTATGGGATCAAAACGTAATACAGATATTAAAACAGACATTCGTCAACCCGACCGACGGCATAATAACATGGCAGCAAGTATTTTTACCCGTGTCACAAGCATATCAGGATTATATTTATTTGGGTGACTATAAAACGGGCGTTGACCATGTTCCGGTAATCACGCAACAGAAAGTATTTAAAGAGTTCGGCATAATCGACATACCGCGTTATTTTAACGACTATCGTGATTATACAGAAACAGAGGTTTCAATGTATCTTCCATTTATCGGTTATGTTGACATTGACCCGCGTGACGCTATCGGCTGCAAACTTACATTACGTTATTCTATGGACGTCATCACGGGAACGTGTGTTGCGACAATATCGCCAAAAGTAGGCGACAATGCTGAATGTTGCTATATGTTCACGGGAAATTGTGCCGTTCAATTGCCTATAACGGCCGCTGATAGATCCCGCATGTTGTCGGGGTTAATATCCGGGGCGTCAAACGGTTTTAGTGCCGGTGGAAAAGTCGGTGGTTTATTCGGTGGTGGTGCCGGTGCCGGTGTTGGTGCTGGTGTTGGTGCGGTTCTAGGTGGTGCGTTGGGTGCCGTGTCGGGTTATTTTGGCGGTGTTCAGAAATCAAACGGATTTAGTGCTAACGCGGGAGCGTTAACGATATATAAAACGCCGTTTGTCATCATACATAGATCGATACCGGCCGACCCGCTTTTGTTTGATTCGTATTACGGAAACCCCGCAAGCGTAACGGCAACACTTAAAAACCTACATGGTTTTACACGTGTTCGTGAATGCTATATCGACATACCGACGGCAACGGACACAGAAAAACAAATGATTGAATCATACTTGAAAACGGGCGTGATTCTTCCATAATTCTAAAATGAATAATATTATTCCGATTAGAATAAAATTATTCTAAATAGAATAAAGGGGCGGTTTTAAACCGTCCCTTTTCTTTATATACGTGTCATTGATGTCATGTAATCGGTAATCAAAGACCCTTCCATATTTGTCACATATGTCCAGCGGCCAGACTGGTACATTTCCCAAATCTTTTTGTCGACCGATGAACGACCCCATTTAAATTTGTAACGTTTATCCTTTAACTGTTTGTCCAGAGTATACACGACCGAATCGTCGTATATTTGGTTTGCCGGGTGTACGACAATATAATAACCATGTTTTGAGTTATACATAACTTCAATGTTAACTAAATTGCCATTGTGTTCAATGTATCGGTTGTTTAATATGCTATGCGTGTCTTTTTCTCGATACGGGTGTTGATAAACATCGAACGCCCACGAACCGCCACGGATAGAGTTCAACCGCGGATTTGAGAAACCGAAAAATGTTTTGTTATGTTCTATTCTGTCGGCGCTCATTGTTTGTTCGGTGTAACCAACATAACCGACGTCAACGATCGAACCCATTGACGACGTCACGGTTATCGTTTGACCAGGTTCGATAGATTGGATCTGATCATAAATTTCAAATTCACGAAACCACATTGATTGTATGTTTACAGTGTTTGCAAGTAAAACAATGATAGGTGAAAAGCGCGAACGGATAATTGTTTTCAATGAATCCATGAACGGCACAAATTCACCCATGTAATTCTTACTTGAAATACATTCATCAAATATTATTATGTCTGAATCAGGCAGCTGAACCGATGATTTTTTGACGTCGTTTTCATCGATCGACCATTTGAGCATAAACGGTTCGTTTTCTTCTTCACCGGTTTCACGATTAAAATAGAAATATCGACGCGAACGACAAACGATGTCGTTATATTTTCCGTCGGTCAACTTTTCAACATAATTGAAAAGCCTTATTGTTTTAAACAATTCGCGGTCATTTTTGGGCGATATCATGTCAAGCGTTTCACGCATGTAAACAATTTCAGATCCGTAAAGTTTATTGACACACATGGCAAGCAACAACCAGTTTGTCGTTTTTCCAACTTCACGTTCAGAAATATCAAAATAATATTTGCCGCCTTCAATCTTGTGAAACTTGAACGGGTTGAAAACATCGTCGGGTATCTTCAGTTTGTTAAATTCCTTTTTGATCAAATTCCAATCGTAATCAATGCCGTATTTGGGATTGTTTTTTATGTATTTAATTTTCATCGAATTCACTCCATTGAACATCTAATTCTAAAAAGCGTAAACGCAATATTTGTATATATGTGTCCATTGCGTATAATTGTGCAATTAATAGCGAATAACTATTAAAACATTTTCCGTCATGGTCAGATTGTAGAAAATTATTTAATTTTTGACGCTTGTCATATAGTTCCTTATATTCAGTTTTTAAAGAATCAATTAGTTCCCTTTTAATTTTCATTGTCTACCTCCTTTTTAGTTATTTCTAATTTGTAACCATTGCGGTCAAATTCCGCCCATAATAATTGTAATAAACATAAATATTCTATATCACCTTTACTCATGTTCTGACACCTCGTAAATATTGAAACCGTCAACGGTTCCGCCTAATGTCTTTGTAACTTGTCTGATAATGCAAGCGCTTGCGACTTCAACGTTACGCCCGTTTATTGTCATCACTTGCGGTTCATAATTACAATCATAATTTGATGACGTGCCGCCACATTCAACAAAAGTGAAATTGTCGTGCAATTCCTTGATATCTTTTAATTCCATTTCACGTGTCACATATAACGGATCGTCTTTTAAACGTTTATTGTCGGCCGTTACACCGGCAATTGTACAATGCAACTTGTTTTTCGGATCCACGAACGCGTAACATTTTGCATGTAGAAACCGGAACTTTTTACATGGCTTTTCTTTCTCCAGCACGCCATAATATGACACCCCGCCGTCACGATTTGGAACACCTAAACCCAAACTTTTATTCAGTTCGACGATTTGACGATTGAACACCGCTAATTTACGGTCGATTTTTTTCGATCGTTTGTAAAACGCACTGTCAGTATCGCCGTATATAAAACGCGGATATCCGATTATATTTTTAATCACATATAATAGTAATGACCGCGCCCATGATGTAATATAAATCCCATGACTGAAATTATTGAACGAATTATATGATTTATAATAACGGTCTAATGCTTGTTCGATGTGTTCGTCAGACATGTCGCGAACCTCCGACCAGGCACCCGATATTAAATTTAATTCGCAATCACTCCGAACCGGGTTTGTTGACTTCATTCCATAAATTGCGTTCAGGCGGTTTTTACTTTTGTGGTAGTAATAGCCGTCTTTTTCCAATCCTTCTTTAACCTTGAAATATTCATTTGTAACGTTTCGGATCGCTTGCGTATCATGTCCACGATCGCACGCGAACAATTCAACAATATACATTCCGTCGGTCTTGTACTGGTCGACGATCCAATAATAATCAAGTTCAGTCAACCACAACATAACATCATCACCGATCGCATTGACGACACGGCCATTGTCGGTTCCTAGTGTTCCGGCGTCGTTGATCGTAAATCTGACAAACGGATAATTATATACTTTTGATTTAGACAATGCCGGGCATGTTACATATTTACGCAAATAAAGATTTTTGAAACTTACTAGCATAATGACACATTTGTTTTCAATGAATCTTTTGAATCTGTCCATCTCAAACGGTTTATCTGATTCTAAATAAGAATAAACATGTTCCCATTTTCCCATAGGCATATAACGCAATTGATCGTTTGCCGGGTAAAATGATTTGAAGTCAATATGATCAACCTTTTTGATTGTCTGACCCGCTAAAAATCGGTTTCCATGTGTCAGGCCTCCGGCATACGTGTAAAAATTTGCCTTGTATGCTGCAACGTCCAATCGTGTTTTTGTAAACCATGTTCGGGTACCTTCTTCTTTTCTAAATGCCCGCCTACAATCCCGGCGCACATAACCCGTTGACGTTAACGGTATCGTTACAATGTTGTCATCATTTTCGACCATTTCAGAATAAACGCAATTTTTTAAAGCCGCGACGTCATTGATCATATATAACCAATCTTGTTTATTCAGGCGCGTATTTTGATATCGGATCTGATCATAATCAATCCCATTATCGACCTTGTGAACCTTGCATTTCAATTTCTCACCCCATGCCGACAACGACATATTTGAAAGAAGATAAGAACATCGAAATTCTAAACCGTCATAACATGCCGACAATATTTTGTGCGGTTTTATCGCCAATATTTTGGGATCGCCAAATTCCGCGGTCAATTGCCGCCATATGTAACAGTGGTCATATGATAGATTGTGCACAAATATGACCATGCGTTTTTCATCTTGATTTAGTTCGTAATGATCGTGCAATTGCCTAAATGCTTTTATCAATTCCGACGGTTTGCGACCGATGCAATATTCGCCGGCAAATTCTAAACACCATTGATAAATCCAGCCGATCGGATTTTCGTCATCATGATTGTGTGACGTTTCAGTATCTAGAAAAGCCGGCTGCCTTAAATATGTTAATTTACTTGCTGGTTTCTTGATCGTCGGTTGATATTTCAAATGAAACGACCGAACGGTTTTTATTTCCTTGTCTTTTTGCGCGTTTAGTTTGACTTTCATGGTGTTGATTTGGCAAACGGCACAAATACATAATCGGGTACCGGTACAAATGGACTTTCGGCCGTTGTTACCTTCCTTGACATAATGTTATTATAACTTTCAATCATTGCGTCCGACGTTGTGAGTGAACCCGCGTCAGATAGCATTTCTTTCATACGTTGCGGTGAAACGCTATTTGCGATCATTTTCATGATCGTATCGGATCCAACCGTTGCTTTAGCGTGTGCGAATCCTTCAGTTTTTAAAATGTCGGCCAATTGATCGTCTGTCAATTTACTCATGCCGGCATATGAATTACGCAACGAATTAAAAACCCCGCTATAATATGATTCAATGCCCGATTGCGTTATTGTTTTTGCGTTTGCGAACTTTTCAATTATTCCGGCTATGCGCTGCATTGCGCCACGTTTTAATCCACGCGTTGACAAGTTTACTTTTACATGTCCGGATTTGGACATACCTAAATATTTTATATATTCAGGGCGGGAAGTTAAACGTTCATATGCAAATGATTGTGTTGTCATTCCGGTTTTTTCAAGTTGAACTAATTGTTGGTTTAAACGCTTGCCTTCATTCGCAATATATGAACGTAATTGACTTACTGTCATATGTTGTATATCAGTTTCGCGGGCGCGCTGGACACGCGTTGACGCTTTTGGTGTTAAATGTTTTCTTGAACGGCCGGCCATGTTATAAACACCTCCCTTAAACGTACAAGATCCGAACGGATCCTACAAAGTTTTTGTAGATCCTTTTCAGAATCTTTTTTCATTTCTTCAATTTGCCTTTTTGCTGCCATTACTCGATGCATAAACATATTTGTTACCATTGTTGAACACCTCCGATTGATTACATGTAACGGGCAACTTTACCAGTTGCCCGCACATGTTGTTAATATATTTATCCTCCATATAATCCACAAATTGTGGATAATATCGCGCCACGTGCGCCGGACAATCTTCTTTATAAGTCGTCAAATTCTGACGCGTCGAACGCCACGCGTTTATATTCCGGTGGGAGTTCCTTCATTGCAATGTAACCAATAAACTGTCGATACATTGTCATGATAACACGCATTCCTTTTAAATCTGGACTGTAATCAATCTTGACGGGTTCAACGGTACCGTCCTTTACGATCTGAATGTTGTCCACGGGATATTCAGAACGAAAATAAATCGATTCGGGTTTTTCACCCTTGTTTAACTTTTCATAGAGTGCTGGCAGCTTTTGCGGCTTGCCGTCCTTGTCTTTATACCAGTCGGCCACGATGTCAGGATCGTAATTTAAAATGTCATAATCACGAATTGCTAACACATATTCTTTACCGTCCTTGTTGAAGTTGTCGACGTACCCGTAAAAATCTACGGTGCCTTTGATTTTAATTTCCGGTTTCTTTTCAACCGGTGTTGTTGCGTTTGTCATTTGCAAATCCTCCATTATTTAATATGTTATCCGGGAAACGTTCCCGGTGCCGTTCTAATCTTCAATGTCATTTTCTTCAGGGTTTAGTATAACCGACACAAGCGTTTTTGTTATGTTTCCGTCGCGGTCGATCGGATCCATAGCATGTTCTTTTGAAATTGTCGCAAATTGAATTGCACTTATTTCATCATCGAATTTGTAATACGTAGTGTGATAACCCTGTCGAACTCTCACTAATGCTTTCATTCGTCTTTCCTCCTTCCTATTAGAATATTGAAACGTTGTGAACTTCTTCACGTGGAATTGTGAAGAACGTATCATAATGTTCAGTTACGATTTGAATTTGCCAGTCGTCCGCGTCCAAACTTACATTTATAGACCCGTTTGGAATAATGTAGGACAACCACAACGTCGACGGTGTAATACCGGTGTAACGTTCACACTCGACGTTATCGTCGCGGATCTGATCAATCATATGATCGTGAACGTTGGGAACGGCACCAACCGAAATTTCATTAAATACAATTTTCATGGTTCTTTCCTCCTTGCCTTCCGGCAATTTTAATATACCATGTCAAGATTTGCTATTATTTACATTTATTGACATTGCAACATACAAATATTGCGGTACTACATTAGTCAATGACCACACTGGTCAATGTCGGATCATGTTCAGGATCTGACACGGGGGTTATATCCGGGTTGATATGTCCAATTTATAGGACAGTCCAGGATAAAAATGACGGTGTTGTCGGGAAGGTATCCGTGGTTGTAGCCC
>JAZROX010000025.1:0-2436 GCA_045648945.1 Candidatus Enterousia sp.
CAAGAATCGGCGGGAATTGGCCGCCCAAATCCGGGCGCGGAATCCGCACAACCGCCGATAAAGAAAACCACGCCCGGGGCGGACGAATCCGGGGCCGGGCGTGGCGGTCAAAATACCGTGTGGGCGATACGTGGGTAAAAAGACACGGCAAAGATAGGGAATTTCCGGGATAATCCGGCGGTTCCCTATTTCTTTTTGCTTTGCGTGGGCTTTTCACGATACCCGGCCGCGTATGCGGCGCGGCCTTGGGCTTCCGCTTGGGCTTTTGTCGGGTAAACTTTCCCGGATTGGCCCCAACGATAACCGCCGGGGACTTTTTGAACAGGCATAACGAACGATTTAATGGGTTATCGTATGCAAATATACCCGAATCGGGCCGGAATCTTGCACGAAAACCACAAATTTTTGCAAAAAATCGAAAAAATATAGAAAAAATGTTTGGTAATTAAAAAATAATGCCTATCTTTGTGGCGGGTTAAGGAAATAACCCGACGGCCCGGGCCGGTTCCCGGTAAAGAAACAGACGATGAAACAGAATTACAACAAACACGAAATCGCAATGTTGGGACTTATCCGCGAAGAAATTGATATTTTGGTTGGCGGATATGAAAACCAAATGATGGATTCCCCGGTTGATTCCCAAGATTACAAAGACGCGTACAATTATCTGTACGAAACCCCGGCCAAGGACCTTTTGGAAGAATTTTACGATTTGGTTATGGCACGTTGCAAGGCCGGAAGCAATGCCGAACACGCCCGTTTCGCCGGTTCCGCTTTTCTTCGCGCAAAACTTGGCCTTTACATCATCAAAAACGGCCTTGGCAAAGAATTTCACATTGTAAAATAATCAACCCCGGCCCGGGGAAACCCGGGCCACAATCCAATCAAGATATGGAAAAGACAATTGCAAAAAGCGAATACGTCGTTGGATGGTCAACGAAACAGAACAATTTGCACATTCGCCGAATCGTTCGGCATTTTAACGAATCGGAATACGATAAGGCATATTCCAAATATCTTTCTGTTTCGAATTGGGCGCGGGTTATTTATTGCTATATGAACCGCCGAATTGAATATACCGATGGTTCGGTTAAACTTATCCAATTGTACCATCTTTATATTTCTCAAAGCAATATATGAAAACGAACTATTGGAACCCGACGACCCGCCAATACGGCACAATTACAGAAATCCGCGCAACGGGCGTTATGAATGGCAAAATGACCGCATACCACGCCAATTACAAAAGCAAATCCGGACCGGTCACGAATACAGTTTGCAAGACGTTCGAAGATGCGGACCGCATAATGACCGAACACGGGTACGAACGGATGGGCGTTATTGATGAATCCGGTTGCCGCCGATACGAAATGCCGTTGCCCGAATTGCAAGAACTGTACAAGCGATTCGAAAATTTCGTGGCCGATTGCACCCAGCAGGAATACAAGGAAAACAAAGCCGCCATTACCGCCGTGTACACGCTAATTCATAAACACATCAACGCCGAAATTTACAAGTAACGATTGACCCGGGAATTATCCCGGGTTTTTCGTATCTTTGTCACGTTAAGTTTTTAGGTTCATATTGATAAGTACAGGAACGGCCAATGTTGCGAAACGTCGGCCGTTTTCCGTTCCGGCCCGTATTGGCACATTTCGGGCGATTTGGCGGCGTTTCCCGTCAAAATGGACCAACGGGCCATCCGGCGGCCGAAAGTGTCTTAAAACGAAAATTCGGGGAAAATAACGGGTTGGCCGGTCAATGGTCGTTCGGGAATCCCGAACACCCACGCGGCGACAAAGATGTTTTCATAATGGCCGGAAAAGAATTTTTTGAAAATTTATCAACTTTTTTTTGGTAATTAAAATTAAATACCTATCTTTGTACCCGGGTTGAGGAACCAACCCAACCGACCCGGCGGGTTCCGGGGACTTAAAAACAACGACAATGAACACAATCGAAACCGCCAACCGCACCAACACAACGTATTTCGTTGAGTACATTTGCGACGACCTTAACAACACGTATTGGCAATTGGTCCGTTCCCGTGACGCGGCAATACTTGCGGCCCACAAAGATTTGAACGACATTTACGCCCATTGCTTCATTTGCGGGATTAACAAACAGGACGTGACGATTTGGTAAATAACCCGGCCCCGGGCAACCGGGGCCAATAAAACCCCGACCGGGCGGATTCCCGGAACTGTTATGCGATTCAAGATTGACAAAAATTTGTTCCGGGTTGCGGCCGAATCGGTCGTACCCGTTGAAATGGAACCATTCGCGGTTGACCTTTGCGCCGCGTTGATTGACGCGGGAATGATTGAGGACCCGAACGACCATTGGGGCGAATCCGTGTTGATTGCAACCGGCCCGCGTTACGTGAAAGACGTTTGCGCCGTGTTGGCCGGATTCCTGTATGGCGACGAAACCCAT
>JAZROX010000026.1:0-14470 GCA_045648945.1 Candidatus Enterousia sp.
ATGCCCGATCTGACGATCTGCATACGGCCCTGGAATGTGTCCGGATTAGTATGGTGTGTAATTGTAAACCTCTGCATCATGTGTGAATTCGATAATAACCGATTCTGCAGGGTTCAAGGTAACGGGTGTTGCTAACACCTCGCGATATATAAGGGCCGCATAACTATAATCGTATCTTGCCGTTATACCGAATTCGCTTATGGTTATCGGTGATGCACTCGTGTTGTTAATTGTAAATGATCGAACACTTGAATATTTATGTGTTACGGGGTCATATCTTGATGATTGCGTTAGCGTTCCGTTGACATTTACTAATGATAGACCGGATGTGATCAATGTATCCATTGTATAATCATCATATGTAACCGGTGTTGAACCCGAACCCAGGCACAAACCAAAAATGCCGTTTATATTGAGTGATGATGTCATATTTGTTACAAGGGCACACGGCGATTTTCCGATGGTTATCGGTGACATTTTTGCAAACGTGCCATAAATTGATGCATTGCTATTGACACCAGTCTGTTGTTTTTCGGATGTGAGATCTCTGTATGTTCCGTTGGGTAACTGAACACGTATCGGCGGGTCGTAGTCTGTCGGTGTCGATGATGATGTAGTACTATCGTCACCGAGGAAAACAGTCGTTAGCATGTTATAATAGTTTCTTAACCACATATCGCGTCAACCTCCGTTCTCCAATGCCTCGACGCGCTCTTTTAGCTCGTCAATTTCGGCCTGCATCCTCTGCAATTCATGCAGGATGTAATCAAGGTTCAATTCGTGAATATCGGTATATGGATATTCATTGATGGGTATTGCCATATCTGTTTACCTCCTTTAATAAAGCAGTACGCAGAATTCGTCAAGAAACAAATCTGCAATGTGTTCGTAGATATTCCATGCATCAATGTTCAATTCGCTTTCGAGCATCTGTTGGGATGTTGTAACACCGATGTTACCGAATGCCCGCAATTTCAATGATTTTGAATTCAATGCGTTTTCGTTCTCGCCGCCGATAACCTTGTTTACATTATCGGTCACGCGATCGGTCTGCGTGCTTGTTTCGTCGGAGTCGGTACCGTTGACGGCTTGCATATCTGCCGCCGTGTTCGTCGTTCCGGTGCCGGAAACGGACTTGTCACTATTCTGCCATGCCGCAGAATCGTATGCGCTGACCGAATTTGTCGTTGTCGCATCGTTCGTTCCGTTGTTCTTTGTCGAACCGATGGTTGCGGAATTCTGCGCACCCTTGCGCATCGTTTCGGTGTCGTTCGATTCCGATTCGGTATTATGAGCCTTCTCATCATGTTTGCGGGTCCTGGATTCGATGCCGCTTTCGGTGCTTTCCTCCGTGCGATCGTAGTTGTTTAACGGGTCATATGCGATTTGCAATGCATCCGCCCATTTATCGAACGTGCGTTTGTGCGTCAATGCCCATGTGGTGATCGCCGCATGCATGTAATCAACATTCGGGTAAAGCAATTCGAACGGTGCAGAACGTAACATAAGCAGGTCAATAAGGGTTGACCGGTCAATGAGTGATGGCACCGTCATGCCGTCGAATATATCTACGTTATGAACATTCTTTGCATAATCATATAATGCCGGTAGTGTCATTGTCGCGTGTGACATCCTCATCACCTCCGTTATCATCTGCGGCCCTTAACCTTGCATGTATATCAATATCCGGGAATAGTTTTTTGACATCGCGTGCGGTTTCGTTCAATGTGTCAATCCATATCGTTGCGCGTGCCTGTGATTCGGTCTTGCGGCTCTCTGCCTCATCCGTTACCATGCGTTCGCGTTTCTCATATGGTACCGACGGTATGCCTATTTCTGCATCGAAATTGCGCATGATCGCGCACATATCTGCTATCAGATCGGATGTGATATAATTGCCTTTAACATTGAAATCAACATGTTGAAATGGTTCCGTCTTGCTCGATGCATCATCAACAATGCGCTGATCAAATATTGCCAGGGGTTCACCTCTGTTTATCTGATCAAATGCCTTGCGCAATGCCGTTGCCGCGCCTTTTGTCTTTGCACCGAATAACCATGCAACCTTGTTGTTGATCATCGACATATCAAGTGCGTTATCCATGTTTGACATCTGCCCCGCATAGCGGTCGATTATATCCCATATTCCGAAATAATCGGGTGTCAATTGCAGGATGGCGCAATCTTTGCCGATGGTGTATCGCTTATTCAATTTCGGGTTCGATAATAGGGCCTCTGTCGGTTGATATTCGAAATTGTATCCCGATAATGTGCAAGGCTGACAGAATGTACCGAATGCAGGTTCACGCGCAACCATCGCATAACCTCTGCGCATCAAAACGTAAATGATAAAATCTTTGATGCGGCCGCGCCATTCCTCCGGCCATCTGTCAAATTCAATTGAGAACATCGCACGTTCAAAAAATGCCCTCTCCCAAAATGCGAATGTTCTATTGTTTCTTGTTTTTACTGTCGATGGATGATTAAATGCATCCATCTTGTTTATATCTTTAGCGAAATACGGCAGGTACATGCGGCACCTCCTATTCTACCGGCACAACATATACATAATAGTTTGAAAACGGATATGTTGCCGTGTGCGGGGTTGATAACGATGTATCGTCGTAGTATGTTATCGAATAGTTGGTACCCGACACGGAAACGGCCGTGCAGATGGGTACATCGATAGTATTAAATGTTCGCTTGTCTTTCAAGATCAAATGAAAATACATTTTTATGCCTCCTTTGCTATTGCAACCGCAGGAACGGGAATATTGACCGCAGGAACGGAAACACCAATTGATTTATACCCGGCCTTTGTAATGGATATGATCGGTTGTGGTATCTCGATTTGTTCCGTAGGTATGCGAACGGGAATAGTGACGGGTACATATTTGAATACGGCAACAATAGGTGCAAGGCTTGCAATTGATGGCAGGGGCCGCGCCTTGTAATATACACCCTTGCGGCTTGTCTTGTTCGGCATCGCCCTAACATCGAATGTATCAAGGTCTATTGTATCGGTCGATAACGATGTAAATTCATCATCATAATATGATACCGTTGCGATGTTGCCGCTAACCTGGTATGATTCCGTGTACTTATAATCCCGTTGTTCGAACGTTTCTTTGTCGGTTGCAACAATGCGAAATGTTCTAATCATTTCCATATTGTTTTACCTCCAAAAAGGGCAGGGGCTAAAACCCCCGCCCCGAATGGCTTGTTATCAAGGACCGCCCGCACCGAGGAAAAATACAATAAAGTTTTCGGTAGGGTCGTTGATGGCATTCTTTGAGAAATGCCAGAACATGTTGCGGTATCTCTTGCGCGCCTCTAACGGTGTGGTGTCTGCGCTCTCAAACTGATAATCGATCATAAGCGCATCTTCATCGAAGAGAACACCAAGTATGTAATCCTCTGCAACGTTTGCACCTGCGATCTGCGTGCCGTATGTTGCTGATGTGATGTCCATATCCGTAATTGCCGGTGTAACGGAAATTGCGGGGCCGCCGTTTACTGCTTGCCAGTAGTTGACAGTTTCATACTTTGCGCCATCCTCAAGGTATTGCGGGTTGAATATCTGCGAAAATACTTCAGCTTTTGCCTTTGTGAAAAACGGTGCATAAAGTATAGCGCGCTGACGATCTTTTGGTGTATGCCTGGGAATTACAAAAGTATCGCCGCCAACGGTTTTGGGAACATCCCAATGATAATTGATAGTATCGTCGGTGAGTTTCTCCGAGAGTGTCTTGAAAAGGGCCGTGAAATACTGTAAAAATTCCTGCATATGCGACTGTAAAACAACCGCGCGTGTGTAGGTCGTTCCCTTTTCTGCATTGAAACCTGCTATCAGATCGATTGCGGCACCGTTGTTGTATGATGTGGTATCAAGTACGGCACCGATTTTGTTAAGCAGGCACATACGGTTGAATGCCTCTTTGGTTTTTTCAACCTCGTTTGCCTTTTCGGTCATAATACCCGAAATGAATTCAAGGAATTCACTTTCAGATCTGAATGCCACTTTGTACTGTGTTTCCGGCATGGTATGTGAAAGTTCCCAAACACTCTGACCTGCAAAATTCATCTGTAACGGCATCGGCAAATTTTGTTCCCACATGCTTGCGGTTGATGCGCCGCCGTTCTGCCCGTTGTCATATCCGGTTGCAAGGTTGGTATACAGATCGGTATTCCAATCGCCGGACGGTTCCGCATACTTTTCATAGAATGAAATCTTGCGCATGCGGTTCGTGTAACCATCGGTTGAAATGGCATTGATAATACCTAACTTTGCATTGTACGGACGGACCGCAACGAATGTGCGCCCGATAACGGTTGCAAGTGCGTTCAAGGTATTTTCCTGCCCGGTTGCAAGCACGGTTTCACCTGCCGACACGAAATCGCTTGTGTTCGTGATGGTGAGTGACGAATTGCCGGTTGCCTGCTTGACAAGCGCATTCATAAGCGAATACGCGTCTTTTGGTGTCAATGTTCTTGCCATCGTTTTTTTACCTCCAATTATAATATTACTAATGCATCCGCATTGTAATTCGTGATAAATGCATCCGGGTACTTTTTCCGGATGTCCGCAATTGCATTTTCGCACTCTCCGATGTTCGAAAATACATATGCATTCTTGTAAAGATCCTCAACGAAAAATGTGCTTTGTCCTTTTCGCAGATACTTTTTCGCATTCGATTTTGACTTGTTGGCCATAACCTGCACGGCCCATACCTTTGTAATGGGTGCGGGTTCGGCATCGAAAAACGGTTCAAGGTTGCCGGCCCATTTCCATCCGCGCCCCGCATACCTGGTGATCTGTACCCCGTCTTTATCTTTATAGGTACATTCTACCACATTGCCATCGCCGATATATATGCCGCAATGTGAATAATTCACATTCACCACAAGATCGCCCTCATGCGGCAGAATGGTATTTGATACCTCCCGCACATCGTTGCAGGTCCGCAAAAGTGCCGCAATAGAAACATCGGGGCATGGGTCGGTTGTGTACCCTTTATCGCCGTTTATGGTCGATTTAATGAGGCACACACAATCATAGAACAATGTTTCACGGGTTGCGTTCTCGATCAATTCGCGCCGGTTCCTGCCATATGCGTCGATGCATCGGTTGAACCCGTAATGATCAATGAAATATTTTTTGTTGGCCGGTGTCGCGTTCTGCCCGAAACCGCCCATCACATAAAGTGTTTCATCCTCTTTTGCATGCTTGATCATGCGCCGGATAAATTCCTTTTTGGTCATATGGTCACCCCCGGTTTTTGATATACTCCGCAAGGTCCCGTATCGCATCCGAGTTGTTATTGACCGCAAGTGTCAAGTTTGTTATCTTTTCGATTGTTGCATCAAGGCTTTGCCGTTCGCGTTCATATACGAATTTGAGTGCAAAACCGCATGCGATAAATGCGAAAATGGGAAATCCTACGGTGCTGATAATAGTTACAATGTCCTGCATGATATTCACCTCATAAATGAAAGTACGATGTCTTTTAATACATCATCATCCGATTCCGTTTCGGGTTCGGGGTTCGATGCCCTGCGGTTTTCTTCTTGTGCCGCCGCAAGGTCATTTTTTATCTTTTCATTTTCCTGCCTTAACTTTTCAATCTCTGCCGCATAATCGGGTTCGGGTTCCTTTTTATCTTCCGGTGCCGGTTCGGGTTCGGGTTCGGGTTCCGGTGCAGGTTCGGGAACGGTCTTTGATAATTCTATCAATTCGCGAATATCTCCGGGTTTATACCCTTGTTTTGCTAATGCTATGATGTCAGCTATGGTCATGGTCGTTGTCCTCCTGGTCAAAATAATATAGGGCATGTTTTTATGTGCTGACCGGGCAACCTTGCGCCGCCGTCGCGGTTAGTGCATGCAAGGATTATAAACATGCCCTAATATCTATATACCATATTTTACCGAAAAAGTCAAACATTTATTCGAAAAAGAAACCATTATTTAACATTGCGTTCACGGCATCTTTATCGGCCTGCGTTCCGGGAATCGATACAGATGCATTTATACATTTAATATATCCCGGATGGTTCGAAATTGTGTCGCTTTCCATCAATGGCGCACCGATCACGTTTTCATATGCCGTCGGGGTCGTCTGCGTTTCAAAACCCGTCTGCATCAAATACACATTGTTTGGTTCGGCCGTGCATATCTGCGTGCCGTGTGCATTGAATGAACCTGCCGTATATATGTTCTGTTGGTATGCATCAACCATCGCTTTGCCTAATGCACCGCCTGCCGCGCCCGCAAGTGGTGCCGTAACACCGCCGGATGCAACCATTAGCGCGACGGACCCCGCCGCAACCGCAAGATCGGCAGAAAATGCCAGGCCGTCACGGTTCGAACTTTGTATAGGCACCTCTACACCGATCGTCGTTCTGTATTCCTGCGCATAATATTCTGTTGCGACACCTGCAACATATCTTTTGCGGTACCTGGTATATACCATTTCACCGGTCGTGAGATCAACACATGCCTTTATTACCAATGTCGTTAAGCCTTGCCCCGATGTATCAATATATTCATCCGCGGGGATTGAAATAGTGCCATAGAACGGCAGGAACATATCCCATTTCGAATATGGTGCCATGTTGCGCCACTTGTATATACTAAAATGTGCATTCGATGCAAGGTCGAATTCATATGTTTTGGTAAATGTCCATGGTGCCGTGCCGGTAGTTTTGACCGTGTTAATAGTGCCGCTATATGCATGGTCACCGAAATATAATATATTGCTCGATGAAAATTTACCGGTCATTGCAAGTAGGTTTGTTGTCGTGAACCCCGGAATGTAACGGACCGATAATATTGCATCGTATGGTTTGTTTAATATCTTCTCGATGCTTGCAATAACGCTCGGGTCGTAAAGGGCGTTCATCAATTGCGAAATGGCATATGTGCCACCCGCCGCATCGAAATATACAACCTGCGATGTACCGCCCGTTGCCTGCGATGGTGAAATGTTTGCAAGTGTCAGCGCGATTATACCACTTGATAATGCGTTCGGGAATAATTGGCCACCGCTGAACGAATCGAAAAAGTTTATGTTCGTGGTTAATACATGATCATCCCGCAGATCATAGCTATGCCCCGATGCGCATCTTTCAATAAATGCGGGTGTGTTCCCGATCTGCGTTTTGAATGTTGCACCGCGGTCAATATTACATACGATCTCCGTTAATCCATTATGAACCGATGATACATCAGTAACGAAATAATATCGTGAACCCCATTTTACCGCCGTGATGTTCTCATATGCCGATAGACCTGCCGCAAGCAAAAATGTCGGGTTCTCGATGCTCGTGCGTTCCTTTAATGTGGCCGTTATGGTCGTGCCGCCCGTCGGTTGTAGTGTTGAATTCGGCCGTTTTGAAAAACCCGAATACAATGTGATCTGCATTTTCTTTTCCTCCTTTTCTTAAATAGGAAAAAGACCGGGCATGTTGTACCCGGTCAATTTCGGTTTGTGTGTTATACAAGTGCTTCGATCTGCTTTTCAATATCGGCCTGTGTATCTGCATCGATCTTGAAATATGCGTATGAATACCACTTGTCATCTTTGCCCTTGTAAGAGGGGAACGAAACAAAGTTTTCACCGGCCTTTGTTTCTTTAAGCCAACATCCATAGATCATAACCCCGTTGACTTTCATATCAAAAGCGTATGAACCTTTGATCTCTTTTGCCCTGGTCACCTCTACGGTATAGGTGGTCTGTTCGGTTTCTTTGGTTTCTGTTTTCTTGTTCTTGTTTAGTGCCATCGCTTTGCACTCCTTTTTCAAATAGTCAGCACGTTTTATGCCGCCTACATCATGCAGGGGTTTGAACCCTGCCGCGCGAAATGTCGCCACGCATCCCGATATGATGATGTAATATCGCTTGTACTCGATATAACGAATGATTGATCATGTCATCCGGAATATGCATCATGCAGGGGTTTGAACCCTGCCGCCGTTCGGTGCGGCCCGTATGCCATGATGCACGAAAGGAATAGTCACATGATTAGTTACTGCAATGCCGCACATCCATTGCAGGATGTCGGCAGGGCAATGGGTTCGCCCCGCCCGCGCTTGCGCGGCATGAAATTATGGTGGTATAGGATAACTGTGCGCCCCGGTGCCTGGACTTCATCGGGTCAATAGTATGATAGCACATTCACGTTAAAGTGTCAACCGTGTTTTTTCTAATTCTATCGCACGAATTGCAAGGTTTGCTATATCCTGCTGACTTAATTTGTAATATCCCGATTCTATCAATAATATGTGGTCGGGGTCGGAATGTGCAGGCTCGTTCACGGTGACGGTCTGCGTGTTGCGGTTAAAGTACACGAAATATAATTCGTGACGGTTGACGCATTCTGCGACGGAACGCGCCGCCCTGCGTAATCCTCTAATGATATATCCATGCGTGTCTGTTTTTCTCTGCATTCGTTTACCTCCGTTTGTATCCATTTAATATAATCGCGCATCATCTGCTTGTTTTCGGGTTTCTCCGATTCTATCGGGCAATTATACCACATATCACCTTGCGGGCATGTGCATGTGCCATAATCCCGATCATAAAACCCGCACCGCCTACATGGTAGTTTTTTCACGGGTCCGCAATTCCGTAAAGATCAATGTTTTGTTCTGCCCGCTTTCCTTGCATATACAATCGCGATGGAATAGGTTTACATGCTTTAATCTTGTTTCGATCGCAACCGCATCATCGTTCTTGTATATGTATCTGCCGCAGATGCGGCATCGTGTGTTGTCCTGCTTGCTTGCTTTGTCGTATAACTTTTCGAATGTCATTCGGGTTTATCCTCCTTTTCAAGTGCTTTGATCGCTAATGATAACCACTCTTTATGTTCGCCCATATTGCCCTGCATGTATAAAAGGCCGCATTCGTCGCACATTTCATCGCAAACACCGCTTTGCTCATTTATGATGCATTGCAATTTTGCGCGGGCCATGTCTGCCGCATCTTTATTTGTCATTCGTCTTGTCCTCCATCACATATCGTTTACCGGCACCGCGGGTGCCGATGATATATGTTACATCATTGCCCGCGTTCAACTTTGCCATTTTCCTGCGGAATGCACCGGATGTTTTCATGCGGTAAAAATCACACATGAAATTGAAATAATCATCAAGTGCTTGTTTGTGTAATATCGTACATATTCCGCACTTATTATGTTTACATGTGCCGCAATTCATCGGCCGTGTGTTCATTCGCGCACCTCCTTTATGTAGAATACCTCACCCGCATATTGCGGGTTGTCTTTTGCATGCTCCATTTCGAGAAATGCGGCGAACCTCTTTGTATGCTTTGTACCCGATAAAGGTTCATGCAATACCTGGTCCGTATCGGTGTAGATCCGACACATAACGATATAGTATCTTGTCATGTATTACCTCCTTGCCATTGCGGTATAAATAACATCCGATGATGTCGATGCCTGCAACCTCTTGCCCGTGCATTTGTCGAAAAGCTGAAACACCGGTGTATCGCCGTATAAATGGCCCTTTACCATGAACCATGATTGCGATTTTACCATTACATAATCGCGTGTTTCCGCGATGGTTGCCCATGTGCCGCCGTTTTTGATGGCCTGTTCTGCGAATAACTCGATCTCGCGTTTCATGTGATACCTCCTAATATTTAATGATGCAGGGTTGCCGTTGTCGTCGCCTGCCGTGTTTATTTTACATTAAATAATACCTTTATTGCGTCAGTGTCTGTCATGCCCTGCGACATAAGTTTTTTCATATTCGATGCAAGTGTTGCACGTTCGATACAATCTTTTAATGTGTGTGATGCGAACATCTGAAACCCGTTTAACGTTTGTGTTAAGGTCATGTTATCATCAAGATACTTTTCGTGAATTGCTAAAAAGTATTCATTGCGTTTGATGATGTGGTATGTGTCGTTGTTGACATGCAATGTTGTAATGTGTTTCATTTGTGATTCCTCCGTGTGGCGTATTCCCGTTCGGGTTAACTATAATATACCACACTTATATTTTAAAGTCAACACAAATTTTAAATTTTCTTTAAGATTTTTCAACGGGCATTTTCATCAAGATAAATTCATACCCTAACGCATTCAAAATCTTTTCTGCGGTCACGATCTGCGGTATGCAAATACCCTTTTCGATCTGTGCAAGTGTTGAGTAGGGAACACCGGAACGTTTCGATAATTCATTGACGGAAAGGCCCGCCGCCTTGCGTTCATTTTCGATGATCAATGCAATGTTGTTTTTTTTCATATTATAACTCTCCTATTCTGTAATGTTTTTTGTAGAACATGATCACATCATATAATGAATATGATTCAAATAATACCCTGCCGTCGATGGCATCGGGTCGGATGTTGATAACCACATCATAATAAAACCGTTCAACCTCCGTTTGCCGTGCCAGGTCGTACACATCGGGTGCATTCGCTTTGCCGTTCTTGTGCCTGGTAATATACCATTTTTCACCATTGAAATACACATAGCACATTTTGCGTTTGTGTTTGAATGCACATTGCAGGGAATACCGGCGCATGTCTATCCTTTTCACGGCAGAGAAATCATCATAACCGAAATTATTGTTTAATGCCATCTGCGCCCATTGCGTGCCGTCCATCGCCGCATATATCTTTGATTCCTTTTCTTTATCAAGGAATGCCGCCGATGTTTGCACCCTGCAAATATAAATGCCGCGTTTCGGGTCGTTGTATTCGTGAATATCGAATAATTGCATTTCGGTCACGGTATCGACCAATTCTAATGTATTGAAAACGGGGTTTGAAATCATTTCGGCATTCGCAAGCATGATCAGTTTCAATGCAGGCCTGCCGCGATGCTCACGGTCACGCGATACCGTCTTATATAATTGCATTAGCTGATCACCTTCCTTGCGGTTGATGCGTTCCCATGTTTCCGGGATGAATTCATCAAATATGATCATGTCGCAGGCCGATAGATCGAAACCCTTTACATTCTTTATCGCGTTGAGTGATACAATGTACCCGACGGCATCCGCGCACGGGTTGCCGTCCTGGTCACATGGATAAAACGCACCGATGCCGGTTACATCGGGAATGCGAAATGCTTTGATGTTCAAATTGAAATCGCGGTTGATCGCAACGAACGGTGACAAGTCAACCGAATAGCGGTTACGGTTCTTTGCGTTCACGTTCCCATTTCCTGCGCACAAAGTATGCACATCATCGTTTGTGCGCTTTACAAACACGAATTTTGCATCATTTTCGAGTGCATAAAGTAATGCGCTATATGTTTTACCCGTGTTTCTGCCGCCGACGAATATATAAATAATATCGTCGGGGTTCTTTTCAAGTGCGGGTTTTATCGAGAAATAATAATCATTCCTCAAATACGGCGATGTTAATTTCATTGTATAATATGTCCTCCCATTCGTAAACTGTTGTTGAATCAAGTTTGTAATCACATTCGGTCAAATCAACGCTATTGCCGCATTCGTTGCCGTTTGAATCGATATAACAATCTTCTGTTATATATGTATGCGTTTTCTTGCCCGTGATGGACCCCTTGAAAATGAACCCAGGTTTAAAACGTTTTAAGGAATTCCGCAAACACTTTGCGCCGGCCTTTTTGGGAACACCTGCAACCGTGATGTGTATTTCTCCATCTTCTTTGTTGCGGCCTGCATATCTCTTTGCGCCCATGTACTTGTATTCGGTGTATTCGTCCTCACCATCTTTTGATTCTGCAACACCTAACCAATAATCGCGGCCGTTATGATGCACGGGTCCGTACCCGTTTGCCTGCAACCGTGCTTTGCATCCATCATTGTATCGCTCGATGGCTTTTACATCCCAATTTGACGCATAACACGAATCGGTGTCGGAATAGTACCATGTACCCGCGCATTTTCCCAATTGAAAAAGGTTATATGTTGCGATGGCCGTTACCCATACCCCCCATTGATACGGCAGAAATTGCGATGTTTTCTTGATCTCGTTTTCATATTGTTGTTTAGGGTCCTCGACGGGTTCGGGTTCGAACGTGTTTGCCTTGTAATCCTCAACCCAATTATCGCGGATGGTGTGTTGTACGCACATGCCATACAGACTATTCAATTTCGCCTTTGCGATGGCATATAATACGGGGTCACCGTTTTTCAACATGGTTTTTCTGCGGAACAATTCATATATATAATCGGTAAACCATCGCGGCAAATAATCCTTTATGGCCATGTGGCCATGTGTTATAAATGCCTGCTTGAATTTGTATTGTTCGCAGATGATCGCAAGATCATATTCGGTCAACCATATTTCGGCATATTCTGCATTGATGATGCGGCCGTTATCACAAACTGCATTGACGGTGCCGGTGCATTTTGAGAATTGCAGGAACGGCATCGGCATCGAATCACTTTTCAATTGCGGTTTGATCATCGTAAACTTGAAATAGAATGCATACTTGTCGATGTTACGCAATACGCGTTCTACCGTCAGACCGTCCATCGCAGTAAACGGCCCCATCGGGAATTTGTACGCGCACATCGTATAAGGATATGATGATGCGAAATCATAGCACCGCACATTTTCCTTTATCAATGTATCAACGAAATGCCGGTTGCCGTGCGTATACCCGCCGTGATAAACATTTTGCATTTCAACATATTGTTCATATGTTAAAACCATGTTTTCGAATTTATCGCGCCATCGGTAGGCCTTTGCGATATTCCGAACATCGCCGCGCGGGATGCCCGTTGCGGTCAATGGCAGGGTTGCAAGGTCTTTTTCAAGGCCTTTACAATACGCATCGATGCATTCGGCACCGGATAACGTGTCGAATTCTGCATACATCCATTCGTTGCTTGTTAATGGTGTATTTTGATGCCGTATCTTGTCATAATCCCATGAACCGACGCATTTTTGATGCACAACGTTCAGATCTTCTGCGGCCTTTTCAAGTGATCGTTGCAACAATATAAGCGAATCACGCAGGATGATGCCGCCCCCGAATTCAATTTGTATAGGGTAATGCGGCTTAACGTTCAATTGCTTTTCGGGAAACCCCAATTTTACGAACAAATGCCGTTCGAGGAATTGCCAGTCATACGGCAGGTTGTGTACGAAAAAGTATGTTATATCGCCCGGTAATGCATCATGTATCAAAGAAACACATTCGGCAAATTCGGATGGTTTACGGCCCCGCAGGGTGACTATATTAACCCCGCAGGCCCTCAATGTGATTGTCCAACAAACAATATGGTTCGGTTGCGTTATGGCCTTTTTCGTGCCATCTTTCAACCTGGTATATCGCGTCGGTTGATTCTTTGATGTTTCTGTGTCGCACATCACGATAATATCGTTTATCGTGCGTTTCTCCCAATTTGCCTTTTTATGCAATGTAACAATGTTCTTTAATAGATTATATTGGAATGTCGCATAATCGGTCAGTTTATACGACCATCCATCATGCATTAAACTGTTCGCATAACTGTACCGCCGTTCGTCAAGGGTCATGCGCCCCATTATCTACGACGCGCACCCCTTGCCATGCCGCGACCGACGGCACGAATAATTGCGGCAATGGTTTTGCCTGCATATCTTGAATTGCCGCTTGATTTTGACTTGCGGCTCTTTGAACTCTTTTTGCTCTTTGCTGATGATCTTGTACGTTTCTTTGCCATTGTCTTGCCCTGCGGTTTGTTGTCTGCGGGTTCGTCCTCCGCATCAAGTATAATATCCGCGTTTATTCCGTCCTTGTGTAGTTTTTCAAGAATGGCATCGTTTACCTCCGCATCCGATACCGTTTTATGCTTGTCTGCAAAATCTTTCATATCTGACACGAATTTTTCCGGGTTTTTCTGCATAACACCGATCGCGGTTAAAACCATCGATGAAACCCAATCTTTTGCAAACTTGTCTTTTTCATTTTCGAAAAAGCGGCCCGCCTCTTGCCATGTGAAATTAGTACCGTATTTTTTGTTCAATGTATCGGTTCGTTTCTGATACATTTTAATGATACCGCTTTTCGTGCTTGTCGGAGAATTCAAGAAACGTATCATATCATTGATCTTTGCTTGCAATTGTTTCTTGTTCTCCGGTGCCGCGATATTGAAACGCGGTTTGTCTGCGGACCCGCCCCATTCGCGCGCATCCTTTGCCGCAAGGCCATACGCATATGTTTTTACCCCTTTGAAAAAAGGTTGTTCAGATAATTGTTCAAGGCGCACAAGCCGCTGATCGGTTTGTTTAGCTAATCTGCGGTATGCATGTTCGAGTGATTCACCCTCTTTGATTCCTGCGGCCTTTATGCCGTATTTCTCCATGCGTTCTTGTTGTATCTCTGATCTTGTTTTTCTCATGTCCTGGTACCTCCTGCATCATATATCATATCGTTAAAACGTGAATGTGTCAAGAAGAATTTTCGCGGTCCGGCAGATCACGTTTTTCCCAAATTTTGTATGTTTCACGTGAAACGTT
>JAZROX010000027.1:0-137178 GCA_045648945.1 Candidatus Enterousia sp.
GTGTATTATGGAAACATGTCGCCCGAGAACCTGCACATGAGTGATGGCGCAACACGTTCATTAAAGGCCAAGATAGGGAATACGGTATATTCCATCTATGATGATAGCGCGTTGTGATGATAAAAAATAAACCGGCATAAACATGCCGGTTTAAAATTAAAAAAATCTTGATTTCATTCCTTGGGTCTACTAGGATTCATGCGTAGGGTTTGATGGAGCACGTATTGAAAAAATCTCTTGTGTTTTTGTTGTTGATATTGATGCCGGCGCTTTGCTTGGCAGAGACGAACGCAGCAAAAAAAACGGGTTCGAAAGAATTTACTATGACCACGCTGGATTCCGTCAAATTGGCGGGAAATTTGGTTGAACGCGGTGATTTTGAAAACGCAGAAACAATACTGACTAAATTGCCACCCATGCAGAATGCCGCACTGGAAATAGAACGATGGTTTTTGTTGGGGCAAATTGCGGCACGACGTGGCGACTATGATACCGCAATTGATATTTTTAGAAAGATTTTGGATGCGCAACCGGACCTGGCGCGGATTCGATTTGAATTGGCGCTTTGCTATATGAAGACCGGACGTTGGTATCGGGCCGATTATCATCTGCGTCTGGCCATGGCCGGGGATGATTTGTCGGATGATGTGCGCAAAATGATGGCATATTATCGGTATGTCGTGCGCCAAAATAAAAATTGGAATGTTTGGTTTAACTTTGGGGCGGCACCCGATACAAATGTGAACCAGGCCGGCGGCGGGACCGAGTGCGTATATACCGCGTATGGTCCAATGTGCCGGGAATTGGTGGAACCGGAATCGGCGATTGGTATGAACCTTACGCTGGGCGGAAGTTATGAATTCAAGTTTGGCGAGCATTGGCGGTGGAAATCCGACGCGAATATTTACACCAACATTTACAACAAACATAAATTTGATGATTTATATCTGTCCACATCAACAGGGCCACGATATGTGTGGAGTAACGGCGACATATGGTTGGCGGGCATGGCCGCGCGGCGTTGGTACGGTTGGGACGCGTACAGTTGGTCGATTGGTGGACGTGCCGATATAAATTATGATTTTACGCGCAAGTTGTCGGGCGGATTATCTTTGCGGTTCTTGAATAATAAATATGACGAGTATGGTGTTTGGATGAATGGCCAAACCTACAGCGCGGCGGCACGCATGTCGTATTCATTGGATGCAACCAAGTATGTTATATTACGTGGTGGAATTGAACGTGAAACCGCCAAGAATGATGTCTATGCAAATTGGCGTCCGTCGGTTAGCGTTGGATTTGGCGCCGCATTGCCGTGGGGATTTGATGTTTATGTTGAACCTTCATTTTATTGGACAAACTATGATGGTGAACGTTGGGTTGTATATCATGGCGATTTTACGCAAAAGGTCGCGCATGATTTTAATCAACGGTATTCCATATCTTTATCAAATCATAAATTTGATATATGGGGATTTGTTCCGACCATAACGGTTGCGTATACACGGCGCGATTCCAATATTTGGCAACGCGAATATGATAAATATTCTGCGGAATTTACATTCCAACAACGGTTTTAATTTAAGATGGCATATTGACTAATGCATAAAAACATAGTATTATGCGCAGGGTAAAACAAAAAGAACAGGTTAACAGATGCATAAATTCAGTAAAGAAATTCGACAGCGGATTTTGCACAATATGTTTGTTACAAATTACAAACGTATGTGGCCGTATGTGAAACCGTACTGGTTCCGGGCGTTATTGTCATTACTGGTCGCCATTCCGATTGGTTCGATGGATGCGCTTATTGCCCTATCGTTAAAGCCGTATATGGACTTGGTTATGGTGGAACGTTCTTTGTCGGCATCTTGGTATATTCCGTTGGTTATCGTATTGTTCACGTGTATCCAGGGCGGATTGACATACGCGGCCGATTATCTGAACACATGGGTTGGAACAAAAATAACACACAGATTAAAATACGATATGTATGCCAAAATGTTGACATATGATACAGATTATTTTACCAAGACTGCGTCCGGTGACGTTTTATTTACATTTAATAATAACGCGGATATGGCGTGCAGTGGGTTGTTGAATAATTTGAAATCTTTTGTGCAAAAGATATTTTCTGCGATTTCATTGATTGGGGTTTTATTTTATAATTCTTGGCAATTGGCGTTGGTTTGTTCAATTGTTTTATTCGGGGCGTTGTTACCAATGACAAGTTTGAAACGCAAAATCCAAGATGTGTTTAATAGCACGATTATTGCAGATTCTTATTTATTAACATCATACAATGAAACATATGCCGGCAACCGAACGATTATGGCATATAACCTTGAAAATTTACAGCAGGATAAATTTAAAAAAGGCCTGCGCGCGATATTCGATGTTAGAATAAAAATGCTTAAAAAAACGCGGTGGTTGACGCCGGTAATGCATATTATTTTATCCGTTGGTATAGGTTTAGCCATTTGGTTCGGTTCGTATTTAGTTTTAAGCGGCAAGATTACCAGCGGAAGTTTTGTGTCGTTTCTGACCGCGTTGATAATGCTTTATCAGCCAATGAAAAGCATCGGTGGAAATTATAACTCGGTTTTAATGTCGTTTTTGGCCATAGAACGCGTTTTCGACGTATTGAATGCCACACCTAAAATCCAGAACGCCGAAAACCCAAAGCATTTTGATTCAAATTTCCGACAAATAAAATTCAAAGATTTATCGTTCGAATATAATGCGGGCGTACCGGTTTTGAAAGATGTGAATTTAACGGTAAATCGCGGTGAAACATTGGCATTGGTTGGTAATTCCGGTGGTGGGAAAACAACAATAGTTAGTCTGTTGCCGCGATTCTATGACGTGACCAATGGCGCAATTTTGGTGGATGATACGGATATCCGACAGATAGATTTGCATGAACTGCGCCAAAATATTGCCGTTGTATTTCAAGATAATTTCCTATTTTCCGGGACAATTCGTGAAAACATCATGTTGGGGAACGCAAACGCCACCCCGGAACAGGTTGAACGTGCCGTAAAAATGGCATATTTGGATGATTTTATTGGGGGACTTTCAAACGGGTTGGACACGCAAATTGGCGAACGTGGTATTATGCTATCGGGTGGGCAACGCCAACGTGTTGCGATTGCACGCGCGTTCCTTAAAAACGCCCCTATTCTGATATTGGACGAGGCAACATCCGCGTTGGATAATAAATCCGAGGCAATTGTGCAAAAGGCTATTGAAAACCTTATGCAGGACAAAACCGTGTTCGTGATTGCACACAGACTGACCACTATTCGGAATGCCACCAAAATCGCCGTCGTAAACGAGGGTCAAGTTGTCGAGGTTGGCACACACGATGAATTGGTACATAACGAATGTGGCGTGTATAAAATGCTGTATGATATGCAATTTAAAACAAACAATGAATAAAGAGAAAGCCGCCCAAACGGACGGCTTTTTTATATACAAACAAAACATATATTATTTTACAGGATTGTTTACATCGGCCGCATTTTTCATTCCCAACAATTTTTGCCGTTTGAATTCAATGTCTGCGCGCAACGCGTTATAGAAATCGCGTCTTTTGGAACTGGCCAAAATAAAAGTATCCGCCAAGATATTTTGTTTTAACAATGATGTGCCATAGCGCAAAGGACCATAATCTGAACGGAACAACCAATCAGACCATACGCCATCATCTTTTTTGGCGCGCAACCAAGTATAGCGACCATCGAAATCAGGCTTTGGGTTACCGACCATAGCATATTTCCCTTCTAAATCAGATTGCATAACCTGGATTTCCAAAATGCCGCCAACCAAACCCATGTTGAATTTGTCCATTGCACGGATATCACGGCCATTGTATTGGGTTACCGGTTTATCATCAACAAACACACCCATTGGGTTTATCGTCAAAATCTGTCCTTGTTTTTCCATTTTTTATCCTTTTTGTCGTGATTTATTGGCGTATTTATAGCACAAAAAACAAACATTGTCAATCTATAAAATATATTTTTTGTTTCTTTGGGCCGGACATTATAAAACGCTTGACTTATACGGGGAAAGGGTATAATATATGCGTCGTTATTCCGGCATAGCTCAGTCGGTAGAGCACTTGACTGTTAATCAAGGTGTCACTGGTTCGAGTCCAGTTGCCGGAGCCAGGATTTTTGCGGGGTTCAAACCCCGCTTTTTATTTGTGTAACAATATAAACACATCAAAAAAAAATAATAAAAAATCCCGCGGAATGCGGGATGTTTATTCAACGTCTTGGATTTGTTTTTGAACCCATCTGGTCAGTCCGCGTCCGGTGCCGGAACCCCAATTTGACCAACCGTCCATATCGACCACACAGCCCGTACACAGTGCCGCGACATCATCAAAACTTTGTCCGCGGCCGCCACCACTATGCGTGACAAACGGAATTACACGTTTGCCGGCCAGGTTATATTTTGCCAAGAAACTTTTTACCGGTTGTGATATATGATTCGCCCACACCGGCGACCCCAGAAATATAATATCATAATTTACCGGGTTTATGTCCGTCGCACGCAGCGGTGGCAGATAATTTTCCGCGATTTCGTCTTCCAATATGGCGCGGCGTTCTTTGGTATCATCGGGATAGGATTTTGCCACCTGGATTTTATACAGTTGTCCACCCGATGCGTCGGCGATTGCGCGTGCAACATTTTCCGTTTTTCCGGTTAGTGAATAATACGCAACCAAGATACGCGGATTTGGCGTCGCGGCGACCGCGGGCGCGCCGAAAATTATCGGTAAAGTTAATGGTAATATTTTTGTGATTTTCATGGTTATGCCCTCCTCTTGTCATACTATTATCATCCGCGGCCAAATACCACAGGAACGAAAGCAAAATATACTTTGCCGATTCGGTGGCCTGTGGGCCGCGCATATTCAAAAATTATTTAGATTGAAATAATCCGCAGACGTGATAAAATCAAAGCATATCAAAGGGGTGCCAAATGAAATATGTGAAATCTGGAACCTTTACCACCAAACAATTTAGTATCGACGAAACGTTGACCGAAATTGATGACGTTGTTACCGTCGCAATTGATTGTATTAAACAAGGCGATTCGAAATTGGCACAGAAAAACCTGAATCAGGTTGAAGATTACATCAAACATATTCGTAAAAAGGTCAAAATTGCACTGAAATACGTCCCATCGGACGTGCAAGAGCGGGAATTTTTATAATCAGTAAATTTATCTTGATTTTTTGTAGTCCAGTTTGTTATAATCACCCCTGCCCTGCGGAGCGTTGGCAGAGTGGTAATGCAGCGGATTGCTAATCCGTGACCGTGTTATAGCGGTCCATAGGTTCGAGTCCTATACGCTCCGCCATTTTTTATGCCCCGCAAGGGGTATTAAAAATGACGGAAATATAATATCACGAGAACCGCATAGGTTCGACACGGAGCAGATTTGACAAGCATAGCACAGTCAAATCGTTGCGAGTGGAGAGGGGTATCCCCGCCGCGAAGCGGAAGGGGAGTCCAATCCTATACACTCCGCCATTTTTTATGCCCCGCAAGGGGTATTAAAAATGGCGGAAATTTTCAGTATCAGAAAAACACCACCCATTTGGGCGGCGTTTTTTATTTCGCTTTTTTGGATGGTTCTGCGTCAATCTTGCGCGTCATCCTAAGGAATTTTTCCGCACGCAATTCCGGCAAAAGCGCCGGGTCGGTTTTCGACAGCAATTTTATCTGTTCAGACACGGCCGTGGCCAGGTTCTCCATCGTCCTTTGCCAATCGGTATGTGCGCCACCGTCCGGTTCGGATACGATTTTATCAATCACGCCCATGTCCATCATATCCGTCGCGGTCAATTTCATTGCCGCCGCAGCGATTGCCTTGTACTTATTATCCTTCCACAAAATACTAGCGCAAGATTCCGGTGCAATCACCGAATAAATCGCATTTTCCAGCATCAAAACACGGTCACCCGTGCCAATCGCAATGGCACCACCGGATCCGCCCTCGCCTACATTGACGGCGATATATGGCGTTTTAATAGAAAGCCCGGTTTGTATCGATGACGCGACCGCCTGGGACTGGCCCCGTTCTTCGGCCGCGGACCCCGCGAACGCGCCCGCCGTATCAAACAATGACACAACCGGTAAATTAAACCGTTCGGCCAGGCGCATTAGCCTTTGCGCCTTGCGATAGCCTTCGGGGTTCGGCATTCCAAAACGGTGTAATTGACGGGTTTCAATGGTACGACCCTTTTCTTGTCCCAAAATAACCGCGGGAAAACCATTCCAATAACCCAAACCGCCACACATCGCCGGATCTTCACCAAACAACCGGTCGCCGGCAAGGTATGTCCAATCATCAACAATCCCGTTTATATAATCCAAAAAGTGCGGACGGTTTTCATTACGCGCCAACAGAACCTTGTCATACGCGGGATTTTCGCCCATGCCGCGCAATTTTTTTGACGCGTCAGACGCATTCGGGGTTGCAACATTAATCTCGTGCGGGGCATGCGGTTTTCGGGTCAACACCGCCAAAATCTTTTCCAGGCGCGATTTCAATTCGCCACGCGGAACAACCATATCGACCATACCATGTTCGTACAAATAATCCGCCGTTTGGAAATTAGACGGCAATTTTTCACGAATGTTTTGTTCGATAACCCGACGACCCGCGAAACCAATGCGCGCGCCAGATTCTGCAATATTTATATCACCCAACATCGCAAAAGATGCCGTCACGCCGCCATATGTCGGGTCGGTTAACAAAACAATATACGGAATTCCCGCCGCATGCAATTTGTTTACCGCAACGGTTGTGCGCGCCATCTGCATCAATGACAAAATATTTTCCTGCATACGGGCGCCACCACTGCACGCGACCATGATCATCGGTTGATTTGTTTTGATGGCATGTTCGGCGCTCTCAACAATCGCCTCGCCTGCGACGCGGCCCATAGACCCCATCATAAATTCACCATTCAGAACACAAATTGTTGTCGGAATGCCACCAATAGTGCCGTCCGCGGTCGTTACCGCATCATTGTAACCGGTATCGGTCCGTCCCTCGGCCAGACGTTCTGTATATGGCATACGATCAACAAATTTTAACGGATCGTCGGGCAACGTCGATAAAGGTATCTTTTCCCACGTCCGATCATCAAACAGCAAATCAAAACGCTGTTTTGGATTCATTATGAACGCACGCCCACACCGCGGACAAATGTAGTGATTATCTTTGTAATCTTTGTAATATACCAATTTATCGCATGATTCGCACTTAATCCACATCAGTTTGCGGACGCGTTCATACCTTTGGCGATCTTTGTTTTTAATTCCGGATTTTTTACCGAACAACATAATTTATCCATTCATCTTTTTGGTTAATTCACGACTTGGCTTGAACAAAATTGTTGTGTTTGCCGGCAAATGCATCGGTTGGCCGGTCACCGGATTATATCCAACCTTGGTTGCGCGTGGCCGTGGTTGAAATGTGCCAAAACCGCGAATTTCTATACGGTCACCATTGGCAATGGAATCTATCATACTGTTCGCGACAAATTCCAAAACATGCGCAGCGTCACGCATACGCATGCGTTTAAAGTTGACCTGGACCGTGCGAATAAGATCAGAACGTTTCATAACTGTAACCCCTTGGTATATTTTGTTCGTATCGGCATAAATTTTAACACTCAAACAAATAAAAAGCAAGCAATAGTGGTTTGGGCGCGATGTGAGAATACAGTCTTGGGGAAATTTATATCTCGTTGCGTTATGATGTCGCAAAACCAAAGGGGGAATCTATGAATGATTTTTTATATGAAAACGACTGCGAATGTGTTCACATACCAACCATCGGGGAATCTGCGCCGGAATTCGGTGCAAACACCACAAACGGATATGTGCATTTTCCGCACGATTATCGTGGCAAATGGGTTGTATTCTTTTCCCACCCGGGGGATTTTACACCCGTATGCACAACCGAATTTATGACGTTTCAATCTATGATAGAAGAATTTAACGCTCTAAACACAGAACTGTTGGGGTTGTCGGTGGATTCAAACGCATCGCATATTGCATGGATTCAGGCAATTCAGCACGATATAAACTTTCAGGGGTGGAAAAATATGGAAATTAAATTTCCCATCGTTGCGGACACCGCCGGCGCGGTCGCGCACCTGTACGGCATGATTCATGATGCCGCGGGCAATACAGATACTGTGCGTGCCGTGTTCATAATCGACCCACGCGGAACCGTGCGCGCAATTATGTATTATCCAAAATCCGTCGGACGCAACATCACAGAAATTAAACGAACGATTATCGCACTGCAAACATCGGACGCATTTCGGGTTGCGACACCCGCGGAATGGATTCCGGGCGAAGATGTCATTGTTCCCGCACCAACAACCACGGCCGACGCACGTGCGCGTTCCAAATCGGGTAATGCACGCGATTGGTTCCTGCGTTTTAAATCTTTGACGCCGGATATGATTTTGAACAAAATCACAAATAGAAAATATATCGACGACGATAAAAAGAAAACAAAAACCAAAAAGAAATAGTGTTAGTGATTAGTCCGTCACGACCGCGGCGCGGCGTGCCGCGACAGGTGTTAGTGGTTAGTAGTCTCAAATTCATTCCGGGACTAACTAGCCACTATCCAACTGCATCACCGGCTAAAACTTTAATGGCCAATCACGAATGTCCGCTGGCATTGATTCAGATTCCGGTTGCCATTGAAACTCTTCCATTTTTACGCGTTTATCGCGTGTGAATTTTACGCCTTCGGATTTAAGTGTTTTATATTGTTGATCACGAAACGGATCACCAATCAATGTCCCATCTTTAAATACAACACGATGCCACGGCAGATGCCAACTGGCTTTATTATTCGACGCATAACCGACAAAACGTGCCATACGTGGACGACCAATCATACGCGCAATTTGACCGAACGTCGCCACACGCCCACAGGGGATTTTTTCTACGATTTCATAAACACTTTCATTAAAACTTTTCATGCGATTATTATAACGTTTTGGAACCCGAAAAGCAAGCGGACAAATCATACGATTTACCGGTGAATTTTACGCATTTTACCCAAGATTATTAAAAATATATAAATTAAATTAGTTAAGTCATATTAATTGGTTAAATTTGATTTTTAATGTATAATTTTAATTTATTGGCACCACGGCCGCGCCACACCATTGGCAAGTAAAAAATCGATAAAAACGCACCCAAATTGGCATCCAAAACCCCACCCGTGGTATCCGATTGCCGATCGGCCGGTTTTCCGTCATAAAACCGGCCCAATCGACACACGTTTTTGGCACGATTATGGGGCAAAACACAAAAATACACAAATTAATAATTTATTGTATTTATAATTATATACAATTATAAATTGATATAAAAAATTAAGTTCCAGACCGGCGAACAAAAACGTACCATAGGCGCACAATATATCCCGATAATCTTTTACTAATATTTCAACTTGCAAAAGATATATGTATGTGTATAATATGCGCACCGGAGATATGGCAGAGCTGGTTGAATGCGCGCGACTCGAAATCGCGTATACAGGAAACTGTATCGAGGGTTCGAATCCCCCTATCTCCGCCAGGAATTTGCCCCGCGTTTATGCGGGGAAAATTTATGGCGGACATACTGGGCGTGGACGAAGCGTCCGCAACCATTGGTTGCAGGGTTCGGAACAAGCGCACAATGGGCGCGCAGTGAAAGGGGCCCGCGAACGAAGTTCGTGGGAATTACAATCCCCCTATCTCCGCCATCCGTCTTTGCCACAGGCAAAGCCGCGATTAGCGGTTTTGATGTGTTGCAAAACGGAATGTCGCGGGTCTGCCGTGCAGAGCCGGACAATTCTGCAAAAATGAAAAATGGCCCTTGTGGCTATTTTATTTTGCAACCATTGGTTGCAGGGTTCGGAACAAGCACACAAAGCACACGGGAATATTACACTTCAAAATCGTAATTTTTGACAGAACGGACGATGGCGGCGACCAATTTATCCTGGTGGTCGGAATTTTTTAGTAATTTTTCTTCCGATTTGTTGGACAGGTGCCCACATTCAATCAACGCACCCGGCACTGTCGACCGCAGAACCGCCAACGGCGCGTGACGCACCGCGTTGCCCGGCTGTTGCTCGATACCCGCGCGTTTGAATGCACGCGCGCAACCGTTTGCGTATTCTTCACTCATTTCCGCGACCGCGTGTTGTTGCAGCGACGATAGCGCGATACGAATATCTTTGGAAAAACTTTCGAACCCAGAAACGTCGATTTTATCGGCCGCGTTTTCGGCGTCCGCCAATTTCTGGGCTTCTTCATCCGACGCCTTTTCCGACAGCGTATAGACCGAAAATCCCTTCATAGAACGACTTGGGTTCGCGTTCGCGTGAATAGATATGAACAAATCGGCCTTTTTCTTTTCGGCAATCGCCGCCCGGTCGCCCAGTTTCAAATACGTATCGTCCGCACGCGTCATATACACCGCAAAACCCGCGTTTTGCAGTGCGGTTCGCAATTTGCGCCCAACGGTCAGCACGACCGTCTTTTCTTTGGTTCCGCCGCGCCCGATACAGCCCGGATCTTTGCCACCGTGACCGGGATCCAGGACAATTATGCGTTTACGTGTTGTGGTTGTATCGGTGGTTTGCGTCGCCGTGGCCGTGGCCGTTTTGGTCGACGCCCCCGCCACAAAGTCCAACACCAATCGATAATCATTATCGCCATTCGGTTCCAAAATCATAATCTGGTTCTTTGGAATTTCGGATACAGGTTTACGCAAATCCGCAATAATGTTCAGCGCGTCGCCAACCTGGGCCTGGGTCATAGATTTAACCAATGTGCCCGACGCCAATTTTGCCGACACAGAATCATTTCCCGTCATATTGGACAACTTTACCGTCAAAGTATTTTCGCCGTACACCAGCGTATATGACGGCCGCGACGCGGTTTCGATAACTATGCGGGTTTTGCCATTCGGCTGCAGTCCCGTGCGCATAGACCGCAACGCGTTACGCGCGGCGACCGCGGTGCGCGGCAACATACCAATGGCCACGATTCCAACGCCGGTAATTTGCAAAAGATTCCGTCGCGATAGTTTCATAACAGAGGTATTATATCAAAAATCGCGCCCATTTTCAAAAGAAAACGGACGCGCAGCATAATTTATTTTACGGCGCGATTTATTACGGCATGTATACGCCCGCATCCGGCCCGGCAACAAAGTCGCCTGTACCATCATTGGTCAGGAAAGTATTCGATACTGTATCATACATCCCGATTTCGCCATCACTGTCCCGCCGCGCAGGGATGGCATTATATTGATAAACGCCGTCTTTCGTCGCCCATGAATGATATAATCGACCAATTGGCCTCCCAGCCGCATCGATACTGTATCCGAATAAATATATATCGGAACTTGCGGAGATAGTACTACCTTTTATATTACAACCAGTATGTTTTATACCATCAAATGTTACCGAATCCCTTTCCATAAGCCCCGTATGAATTTGATTCATTGCCCCATTAAAAGACCGCCATTCGATAAGCCCATTCAGCGCCCTACAATCCCCATAAAGAAAGTAAGATTGGGGATTTAATTGATTTAAAATTATTCTATATGTGTTTGTGTATTCGTCGTCATACGTGCCACATATCATCGGATAAGTTTGGGTTTGTGTGCCGGTTATCATCCATTTAACATATATTTTCCAATCGCCGGTATTCAAACCATGAACCCCTGTATTTATGCGTTGCCCGCCGTCGCTTTCGATATATTCCAATGCGGTGTAGCCGGCGGGTAAAGTGGTTTGTGATGAAATGCTTCTTATTTCGACCAATAAACAATCTTTGGTTTGGTCGTCGTCAACCCATTTGATACACCGAAATTCTGCATCAATTGCGTTTTGCACACCGGCGTTCATGGTTTGTGCGTCAACCAGAGAGTCCTTTTGACCGGCATACGCGGCGGATGAATCATAAATTTCTTTTGTGCCGACGGTGCCCTGCCCGCCTGTATTTGTTAAAACCTGGGCCGTGCCGGAATTTGCGGGGATTTTATCCTGTTTTAATGCAACGGCGGTGTCAACAAAGGCCTTGCTGGTCGCGACATTTTCACCCGCCGCGAATGCCGCCCCCACACACAATGCACAGATTATCGATATTATAAATTTTCTCATGGTTGCTCTCCTTGGTCTACCCCACCGCGTCCCGCGGTCCCCCCCTTCAGTATCTGAAGGGGACTTATTTGTCTAGCCCATCCGTCTTCGCTACGCTCCGCCGGTCCCCCCTTAGTATCTGAAGGGGACTAAAAAGACTGTAGCAAAAAGGAACGTTTATGCCCACCCGGGGACCCCTTAAAAAAACAAAGTAAAATCAATAGTCGATTTTTTTAAAAAAAATGTGGACACAAACGTTCGTTTATGCCCAGGTCGCACATATACAAAACCCGCAGTTTCCTGCGGGTTTTATCTACCCCGTCACACTTCGTGTGCCACCTCCGTCTCCGCTGCGCTACGCCGAGACTGCGCCTTCACAATGTGAAGGGGACTATTAACTACTGTCCACTAACCACTATTTATACATACATGTACTAAATTGCTGGGCCATCATGGAACGTTCCGAGGCCGACAATTCGGCGACCGGGACCATAAAGCAACGCGTCGAATCGCGCAATATAAACAGTTTCGTGCCGCGTTTATATGCGTTCTGCATATCGTCCATCTGGGCCGGTGTAAAGAACGCGTTTTGCGTCAACGACGAATTGGTAAGCCCCGCCTGGACAACCGTATTCGCGGTGTTGTAATCATAGATATCTGTGCGGGATTTAACCTCCATATAAATACTTACATTTCCGGCGTCAGTTTTTTTTTGCGTGTCCGGGAACGCAACGCCGACCGCAACCGCCGCGGCCGTCTGCAACGCAGACGATGACGAATTGTCGCGTTGCGGCAAATTCAGTTGCATATCTTCGCCACACGCCAAATTCATGCGATTCGTATATGATGCCAAGACCGAATCGACCGCCGTTTCCCAATCGGACGCCTTTTTATTTAAATCCAGCGTTATAATCTTTTCCGCCCAACCCCAAATGTTTGCACCGACATTACCGGCGTTTGCGAATCGTGACACCATTTCCGCAGAACCGCCCGGAACGCCCGCACCACAGTAATCGGTTAATTGAGACATTAACATACTGGACGTTTCGTTGCCATACGCCAACGCAACCGAATGGCACGACAATGCCGCCTCTAATTCACGGCGCCGTTCCAGGCATTGCGGCGAATGTGTCTTGGCCAATTCGTTTGCCATATTTGACATGGAAAGCCACGCCATTAATTCCTGTTGCACATAGGATGGACACAGGTGCGCCGCCGTATTTACGCCACCAACACCCATCCGGGTGCCGGCCGCATAATTCGGCAATAACATGGTTGTATCGTTACGCAGGCACAGCAAAACATAGTTATAAAGTTCACTTTCCGTGGCGTATGCACAACGGCCGGAAACTTGACCCGGGACAACGGTTACGTCGCCGCAATAATCGGACAAACACTGGTCAATCTTGGTGCGACATGCACTGTCCACGTCGGGAACATTTACCATATAGTAAGTATTACGCTGGTTCGTTTTGTATGCGTTCACCACCCCTTGGTTTCCGCGCAGCGTGCCCGCCGTGCCGATTCCAGCCGTATTGGTAATAACGCCGCGCGCACCATTGTTCGCAACCGCGCCTGCCGACACCGCATGTGCAGATGTCGCAATCATGCACGCACAAATAGAAGCCGATATTTTGAATAAATGTTTCATTGAAACCTCTCTCTTGATGTAATATTTTATCACATTTGAACCCGCGACGCAACATTTGATTTATGGTTGATTTTGAAATTTTTACTGGTAATATTTAGGTATGATTTTAATGAACGAAATCTTGGACGAAATAAAAGAAAACCTGAATGCAATTCGGGGGTTTCTTTGACCCCGATAAATTACGGGAACAAATTGCCGCATTATCAGAACAATCTTTGGCACCCGATTTGTGGGACGACCCGGATTCGGCGCGCGCATTGTTGCAAAAAAAATCTGCGTTGGAACGCGAATTGAATGATTTTATCGCGATGGATGACGGGTATAAAAACCTGGCCGAACTTTATGCGATTGCGCCCGACGATGCCGAAGTTGTTGGCGCAATTGAAAAATTGGCCGAACGCGTGCAGAATGCAAAATATATCACTCTGTTTAACAATCCGGCGGATGGAAATAACGCGTTCCTGTTTATCCAGGCGGGCGCAGGCGGGACCGAGGCCCAAGATTGGGCGCAGATGCTAATGCGGATGTACACCCGTTGGGCCGAACGTCACGAATTTACGGTCGAAGTTGTCGAAGAACACGAAGGTGACACGTCCGGAATTAAAAGCGCGACACTGCGCATTATCGGCGAACGGGCGTATGGATGGCTGCGCAATGAAATTGGGGTGCATCGGTTGGTGCGAATTTCGCCCTTTAACGCGAACGGCAAACGCCAGACCAGTTTCGCGTCGATTGACGTGTGGCCGGACGTGGATGATTCTATACAAATCGATATAAATGAAAAAGATTTGCGGATTGACACGTATCGTTCATCCGGTGCGGGCGGGCAACACGTGAACAAGACCGATAGCGCGGTTCGCATAACCCATATTCCGACGGGGATTGTCGTCACGTGCCAAAATGAACGCAGCCAATTTCAAAACAAAGATATGGCGATGAAAATCTTGCGGTCGCGCCTTTATGAATTGGAAATGCAAAAACGGGCCGCCGAAGAAGACGCCGCCAAGGCCGCCCAGAAAAAAATTGAGTGGGGCAGCCAGATTAGAAACTATGTCCTGTACCCGTATCAATTGGTCAAAGATGTCCGTACCGGGACCGAAACCGCGGATTCCGGCGCCGTTTTGGATGGCGATTTGGACCGATTTATGATTGATTTATTGCAACGCGGTTAATTGTTCCCAACGTCAACCGTATCATCATAGATGAAATATGTTTGTTCGCCATAGTCGGCCTTTAATTTGTGTTCCGTACCGGTATGCATCACCACATCCGCGGTCGTCATATTGGCATAGAATATATTTTCACCAAACTTTACGTGCACGGCAGGCGATGTCTTTTTTGTCGCGCGCAGATACACAACATCGTTTCCAATGTGCAAGATATGACCACACTGGGTCGACTCCCACATTCCGGTCGGCGCATAAAGTCCCGCGCCACATGCGGTTATACCTTGGTCATTTGGTGTATCGACGCCATAATCGCCACCGGGACAATAACTGTTCAATGCACATGTGGCGCACTCGTTCGTGTTCGCCGGCAAATATTGCCCCGCCGAACATGACACGCTCACCAGGTCACATTCAGATATACTGGTTGCGTTCTCTTTGTTCGTTGGCGCGTCGTTTGGACACTTGTTCGGCGTCGCAGGTATTCCACCCCAATTCGTTGTATTTGCGGCAACATAGTATCCATCGCCCACATTATGGCATGTAGTTCCGGCAAATACTGTGCCATCCGGACCTGCGTTAAATGTGCCAACACCGGCATTAGTATAAAATTCACCATTTGCCCGATTATACATACCCAATACATTATCAGAATTACGCCGTGCCGGCACCAAGTCCAAGGCCAGAACATTATTATCATACAATACGAAAGAATATATACGACCACGGTCAAATAATTTGTCCCCACCGGTGAACGTAAGTGTACCATCGTTATTGTTCGTAACCATGCCGTTCGAGAACAAGTGCACAGGAGTGCTGCTGTTAATAGATGCGGCACCGTCATCTGATAACTCTTGTGTTGTTCCACCGGGATAACTAATATTCATTGTTCGTGCCGCACCATTCAGCGTATAATCAATTGTATATTGAACATCTGCCGTCAATGAAATGACGCTACTTGATAATTTATTGCCATTAGAATTATCCCATAATCCAATTATCAGGTTTTTATAACTTGAACTAAAACCTTTTTTTGACGCTTGGTTTCCAAACAGATTACCGTATTCTGCCGACACATTTCTGGTTACGGCGGTCCCAATTACGGCGTTTATGATAACATTATTTGATTTAATGGTGTAACCGGTATTTATGTATTGACCAGATGTTGTATTGCCGCTGTTTTCCAGGTATGTAACCGGCGTATATGTATCCGGCACGGTTCCGCCGGCACATCCCATTTGGCACTGGGTTATTAGTGTTTTTCCGGCCGTGATATTTGCGTCATACCCATACGGACATGCAGCACATTGGCCTTCGCCACCATATGTTGCGCCCGTGCACATCGCCCATACACACGCATCGATCGATGTGGAATTTGAACCTTCGGTGGTTGTACCGGGCGGGCATGCGGTATGGGTTTCAGAATCGCCATATGCGACATCATCCGCCGGCGCATAGTACCCAACACCCACCGCGGTACACGTGGCATCACCCGCATTTGCAATATACGTCCCGGCGTCACAGTGTATTTTACACGCGCTGGCCGCGATTTTGCCATTTGTGGTATCGGCGGTATAACCATCCGGACACGCGACACATTCGCCGTTATCCAGATACGTTGCGCCCTCGCATATAATTTCGTGTTCGCACGACACCTTGGAATTCCATGACTTTTCGTATTTGGTTATAAATTGCGTTGTTCCGGGCGGGCATGAAGTCGCAAGGCTGTTTTCACCGGTAAATGTCCCATACCACATATTGGATGCGGTCGGCGAATTATTATCGATAAGTCCTTTGAATGTCGTCGGCGGTATATACCCCGTCATTGATGTATTTCCATAGAAAGTGTACTTAAAGAGACTATCGGATGCGGTCGTTACCCCGCTGAATAATCCTGCCGGCATCTCGGCCAATGAAGAACAACTATAGAACGTACTGCGGAACAAATTCGGTGCTGGGTTGGATGCACTGTTTACGATACCGCTAAACAAATGTTCCGGAACGTGTTCCAAAGCGCCGCATCGATCAAAGGTTTCGCGGAACATACTGTCACGGGCACCGGTAACACCACTGAATAATGTTGCAGGCACGGTCGTCAATTGGTCGCACTGTTTGAAAGTGCCATAGAATATTGGGGTTTCGCCAACCGTATCACCCAATGTTGGGAATATTGCACCCAAAGACCCGACCACAGATGCAACAGGGTTCGATGATGTGGTGTTAAACGTTATCGCGGCGGACGTTGCGTCGACGGCCGTGTTATACCCGGTGGCAGCGCCATCAAATTCAATAGTATGTGCGCCGGCGGACGGCCATGTACATGTATATGTTGCCTGGGCCGTATCGCCGATACGGTTGATTACACCATCGGACACACCGGTTCCGGTCAGTGTCCCACCATCACCACATTCGACATAAAACGTTCCGGCCGCGGCGATTTTAAATTTGAACGACGATACGGACGTGGTGGTCAGGGTGAACTTAGCCGTGACCTCGGCCCATTTTGCATAAAATGTTTTATCACCGGTCGACACGGTGGAAATTGCCTGGGGCGCCGCGCAGATTTGCAATTCCGCATCGGTGCACCAACCCACGAACCGATAACCCGATCGTGTTGGCACGCCGTCTATCGTGGCGCCCACGGTTTCATAATACGTCGTTGGCGCGCCGGCATAGTTTGTTCCGCCATTCATAACGTATGTGATGTTATGCGACGTCATAGGCGAACAAGACACGTTGTACGCACCACTGTTTTGAATATTCCCGTATCCAGTATTGCATGACGTCGTATATGTACATGTGTTATTCACCACGGACAATTCGCAAGATGCATTCGTTGCAGCACACGCCTCGCACTGGGTCCAGTTTGGTGTTAAGGTTTTATCTTCAGTATAATCCCACGTAAACGCGGTGTCGGGCTGAACGATATCATTTGTGTTTGATACCATCCAACCGGTGAAAACATAACCAGATTTTGTGCATGTGTTTGCGGCCGGATTAAATATACCGCCACTAACCGCCGTGGTATTTGCCGGCGGCGTGCCCGAACCGTCCCCACATGAATACATTACACTATATCCTGTTTCAAAATATGCATACAGTGTTGTGGGTTCCGCTGTAAACTTATTATTTATAAAATTACCATTTGCATTGATAATTTGTGTTCCCGTGGCGTTTTGCCCAGTATAGAACCCAGCAAAAACCTTACTGGATTTTGTTGGTAAAGTGGTCAGGGACGAAATTGCATTATTCCCGGCCGAATCACTATACCAACCGGTATTATAACTTACATACACGGTTGCCGGGACGGCCGCACTGTCCGCCCCGGTGGTATCCAACGTTATTGCCATTGGGGCGATTGATATACATGAAACCTTACCATCCCAGTCCAAGTGCGCGCCGCCACTGGCGACTTCATAGCCAGTAATGTATTGTGTGGTGCCACTTGGACATGTGGTAACCAACCCGGTGTTGTAAAACGCGCCGGACCACATACCCTCTGTGGTTGGGGAACCATTTGCAATCAAGCCTGCAAAGGCGGACGGCGGAATATATCCGACCAGATTCGTACAATCGCAGAATACATCTTGGAAAACATATCTTGAGTTAATCGTGGTCATACCCCTGAACAAACCTTCAGGAATGGCGGTCAATCCGGTGCATCCGGCAAAGGTTCGATAAAACGCCTGGTATCCACCGTTGGTTACGTTGGCAAAGAAATCGGCGGGAATGGACGTTAGACCGGTGCATCCATCGAACGTGCTGAAGAATGTATATGTCCTTGTGTATATAATGCTGCTGAATAATGTCCGCGGGATACTGGTCAAATTGGTTGCGTTCTTGAATGTGCCATAGAAACGCACCTGGCTTGTCGCACCGTTAGTGCCGTCACCTATATGGTTGAACACGGCGGACATATTCCCGGCCAGTGACGCAATTTTGCTTGCACCCAGGTTTTCGAACGTTATCGCGGCGTTATGTGTGTCGCTATTATACCCGGTTGCGGCGCCACCGAATCGGACGGTCTTTGCGCCTGTCGTGCCGGAATACGTGCACGTATACGTAGTGGCATTTGCGGCGCCCAGTGTAATAGTGTTTCCGGACACGCCGGTGCCGGATAGTACACCGCCGGTGCCGCAGTCGACATAGAATGTTCCCACGGCGTTCAGGCTAAATTGGAATGTATCATCCGCGTTCAGGTTTGTTGTTGTGATGCTAAAATGTGCCGTTTCGCATTGGGTGCCATCGCCCAAAACGTCGATTTCATCGGTGGTGCATGCCGCACGCGCCATGACCGGCACCAGCGTGCAACCAAACACAACCGCCAATGCAACCAAAAAACGTTTCAACACAGCCCTCCGACTTCCTTGCCTTTCCCTTGGTTTGCGCCGCATTGCGCGACACACAGCCCCACTTAAAAGCTTGCGGGGTCTTATTTATCCAACCTGAGTCTAGCAAGTTTGTATCGATAGGGGCAAGAACTTTTTATTTTATTTTTTTCAACGTAAAATCAATAACTTATGCAACATATTCCACGTTTACCGTGTGGTTCCGTCACTTTTTGGGTGACGCGGGAATTTTCTTGCTTTTTGTTTCGGGATAAATATAATATGTGTCGGCGTTCGCACCCGTGGCTTAACTGGATAGAGCATCGCCCTCCGAATTAAAAAACTCGTTGTTTTCTGCGGCTTTCATAATATTTATAAAACTTTATATTTTTCCATGGAAACAAGGTTTTATTGTTGTAAAATGCTTTACACAGTAGGCGGGAAATTTATCAAAAAAGTTAGCCATAGGTTAGCCACCTCCGCGTTCGGTTAGCCAGATTGGTTAGCCAGGACAAAAGGACAAATTCGATGCCTACCATGATAACCGAACGAAGATTTAATTTCACAGAAGCCGCCGTCGCCGCGTTGCCGTTTTCCCCACTGGGCAAGCGTTTCATGTATTACGATACGGCAATCAAAAACCTTGTGTTGCGCGTTAGTGCAAACAACAAGATTTATTATTTACTCAAAAAGGTTGGTAATCGCACGGTGTTTCACAGAATTGGCGATGCCAACAATACGTCATTAAAAAACGCACGGAAACGTATGGCCGAACTAATAGAGCAAACCAACCGCGGCGAAAATCCCAACGATACCAAACGTCAAATTCGCGACTCTATAACCGTGCAGGAATTTTTCGACCAATACTATTTCCCGGACTATTCGAAAATGCGCAAAAAAACAGAGACACAAAAAATGGATACGGTATCCATGCGCCTATATGTGCCGGACGACATTAAAAGAGCAAAAATGTTAACGTTAACACGTACCGATATGGAACGTATGCACAATGAAATATGGCGACGCACAAACAGCGTTTATTCTGCCAACCGTGGATTAAAACTTATGCGACAAATGTTTAACAAGGCTATCGATTGGGGTTTTCGTTGCACAAATCCCGCCGCACATATCAAACTATTTCCAGAAATTAAGCGCGACAGATTTTTACAACCCGACGAATTGGGCGTGTTTTTTCAAGAAGTCGCAAAAATCCCAAACGCGGTATCCCGTAATTTCATATTACTAAGCCTTTTTATGGGGCAACGCAGGCGCAATATCCAAGCTCTGCAATGGTCGGACATAAATTTCGAACGCAGGGTCGCATACATAAAAACAACAAAAAATGGCGAGCCCCAGGCCGTGCCATTATCTACCCAGGCCATAGATTTATTACGCGAAATGGAAACTTTCAAAACCGGCCCTTGGTTATTTCCAAGCAAGCAATCGCGCAGTGGACATCTCGAAAACCCACAAGTGGCGTGGCGCGCAATGAAAGAACGGGCGGGGCTAACGAATTTACGCTTGCACGATTTGCGACGCACGTTTGCAAGTTATCAAGCAAGCACGGGTGCATCAAATGAAATCATTGGCAAAGCATTGGGCGATAAGTCGCCGGCAGTAATACCGATTTATGCACGCCTTACTGAAGCCCCCGTGCGTCAAAGCATTCAACGGGCCACAGACCAAATGTTTGCCGTCGCAAAAATAACCCCACCAACCACAGGAGCAACACAATGAAAAAAGAATATTACGACCTTTTGGAGTCGTTGTATTGGATAGCGTTTAGGACCCCGACGCCACCGAAACACCTTATTATGGAAAACGACAAATTATTGGCAGAATCCGCCAAGTTATTATACGGCTATTTGACACCCGATTTTAATGAGTTTTTGTCAAATAATGACGAAATTATAGCGGTTGCGGGCGTGGAAAATTACGGAACAAACCAAATAGACGAAGTTAATATAACAAGTTTTGCGCCGGATATGGAAATATATGCAACGGATGATATGGTTGTCGATATGGGTGGCCGATATTATTACGGTGTTTGTTTGTTGGCCGATAAATTGCGTGAAGCGTTTCCGCCATTAACAAAAGAACCAAACTCTATTGCCAGGCGTGATAGCCCAGCGCACGATATTGCTTTTTACTATTATGATAAGCATAAACCCATACAGGCCAAGTCGTTATCTAAACTTCTTGCCGACGTATTGCCGGGCTTTAACATATCCGTTCCAGAGCTAAACACTGTTAAGGCCTGGCTTACCACATTTAATAAAAAAACATATCAACCAACCACAAGCAAGCAACAAATATGTCAACGATATCCGAGAATCTTTGAAAAGTTTCGCAACGCGAATCGTGAAATCTAATTTGGTTCACATACAATTCGTATGCGTTTTTGTATTTATTTAGTAAAAATAAGGAATTACAAAAATACGATTCTTAGTGGTCGTATTTTTTTTATAGCGTTTTACATTGTTATCAACAATTTCAACGGTGGCCACGGTTAAATTGGAAAATTCTAAATTAACTAAAAAAGGATTTGAACAATGAATTTTGAAAATCTTTATTTAACAACCAGCGAGTTGGCCGACTTATTGCATATAAAACGCAATACCATTGAACGATGGCGCACCAGTAAAATTTGCCCCATACCATGGACCCGAATAGGCGGGCGGGTTTTATATGAGCGTTCCGATGTTCTGGCATATTTAGAAAGACAAAAACGCGAAAAAATTAACTGTGATTAAAGGGGAAACAACAATGGAACAATTTTTAATAAACGCATTAGACGCACAAAACATTTCAACCCCTGACCATATTGAATTTGATGGTTTTACGCGTTGGGGACACAACAAGCAATATTGGTTAATCGCCGTTGGCAATGGATATGCTTTTGGGGATTGGGTATCTGGCGATAGATTTTATGCTTTTCCAGATTCAAACCACGAATTAAGTGTAGTCGAAAAACGCGAACTAAATATTAAAATCGCCAAACAACGAGAACTGTTTGTCCAAGAACAAAAACAAGCGCAATTGGCTGTCGCAGAAACGGCACGACACGAATACGCAAAAATGGATGTTGCACCAGACGCACATCCGTATTTGAATCGCAAACAAGTATCTGCCGGCCCTGCAAAATACAACAAAAAAATAAATTCTTTGGTTATACCATTGTTCGATACTGATGGTAATTTGTGGAGTTTGCAATATATTCTGCCAAATGGCGAAAAACGGTTTATGGCTGGCGGTCGTAAAAAGGGTTGTTTTTGTCCGTTTGGCGCGCCCAATGATACAATAATTATCTGTGAAGGTTTTGCCACGGCCGCGAGTATTTATGCCGCCGTGGGGGAATATACTGTTGCGGCAATGGATGCCGGAAATTTAGAACCGGTTGCCCAGGCACTTCGCGCGAAATATCCAAATGCTCGTATGATAATCGCTGCGGATAACGATTGGGAAAAAGAAAGTAATACGGGCGTGAATTATGCCACTAAAGCGGCCGATGCCACGGGTGCAAAATTGTGTGTGCCAAATATAAACACCCCTGGTATGTCCGATTTTAATGATATCGCAGTATCACAGGGATTGGACAAAGTTAAGAATCAAATAAGTGAGGTACTCGCACTTACGATGCGTCCATTAACTGGGGGGTACAGGGTTATAAATGCCGCTGATTTTTTAGACCGAGAATTACCACCCACAGAATATGTCCTGTATCCTATGATTCCCGAAAATGGTTTGTCTCTCTTGTATGCCGAACGTGGTGCTGGTAAAACATTTATGGCTTTGGCTATTGCCTGTGCGGTTGCTGGTGGATTTGAATTCTTAAATTTCCGTGCGGACAAACCGCGTAAGGTGTTATACATCGATGGTGAAATGGACGTGAACGAAATGCAAAAGCGCATCAATTTGTTAATAAATGGGTTTGAATCTGAAGGCAAAATTGTAATTCGTGAAAACATAAAATTATTTTTGTCGGGGCTTCAAAACAACGCAACCATGCCAGATATCGCGAAACCAGAAGGACAAAAACACATAGAAGCGTTTACCCAAGATGTCAATTTGATAATAATTGACAATATCTTTTCCTTATACACGGCCGGTCATGAAAATGATGCGGATAGTTGGACAGGGTATAACGCCTGGTCGCGTAAGATGCGCAGTATGGGCAAATCAATTTTGTGGTTACACCACACGGGTAAAGACAAAAATCGTGGCCCACGCGGTTCATCAGCGATAGAGGCTATTTTGAATAGTTCTATCGCACTGGAAGTTTCCCCGGCACATAAAACCAGTGATGGGGCGGACATATTGGTTGAATATCATAAGTCCAGGGGGATATGTGGAGACGATGTAAAACCATTTGCCGCCAAATTGGTGTCGGTTAAAAACGAATGTGGAAAAACCGTCGGTTTAAAATGGGTATTGCAGGATACCCCTGCGGAATCCGTCCATAAGCATATTATGGAACTTCATGATTCCGGCAAAACAATTATGCAAATTGCTGATGAAACCGGTATTTCCAAATCAAAGGTCCAGCGCATCCTAACCAAGTACCGCGCATAGGCGCAACATTTCCCAATTTCCCACACACTATATAGTGGGAAATTTTGGGAAACGAACGATTATTTATCCTCTGGCTCGTCTGAACGCACAAAAGCATCAAGGGTGGTACACAGCATTGCGATTGGCTCTTCCATTAACATTTTTAAATATATACTATTTTCCGCATTAGTTTTTTTAGCGAAATAATCGGCTATATCTTTTATAGATTCTTTAGTGGCCTTTGCGAACAATAAATTTCTATAGTCTAGTTCATTGACAGTATATAAAAAAGCTTCCGCCAAATCTGTATTCGTTGTCTTGGTGCCATACAATTTTATTAATCTTTCTGGGTGTGGCAACATGTACAAATAAACGTATAGATTCGTAGCTTCAAAATAATTGGAGCCGGCAATAAGTTTCTGTTGTTCTTCGGGTAACCGCGATATTATCTCCACAACGTAGCCCATAAAAGTATCGCAAGTTTGTAATTTCTTTTTCAATTTCTTTACACTTTTATCGGTACTTATATCTGCCACGTAGCGCATAGTATCTATATCAAACGATAGATTGGCGGCCGTTACTATTCCGTCCAAGGATGCCCCCTTAGAAATTAAATATTTTGCCACATCCAAATGATTGCGTTGTATCGCCTTATTTAATGCTGTCCAACGAATAGGAATATCCTTATTCTCGCCTACCAAATCCCCTATCAAATCATAATCAATATTAGCGCCATGTTCTGCTAAGTATTTTACTATATCTAATTGTCCTCGTTCTGCTGCTATAGTTAATGGTGTCCATTTTTCTGAATCTGTAAAATTAACATCCGCCCCGTGTTCCACCAGGTATTTTATAATATGTAAGTTGTCTAAATTGGTTGCTAATATCAGTGGTGTTACTGTATCACAATATTGATTCAAGTCTGCTCCATTATCCACCAATATTTTAATCGTTTCATACTGCTGATTGGCTGTTGCCACACACAATGCCGTAGCCCCTTGGCGGTTTACCTGATTCATATCTATGTATTTCGTTAAAATTCTTATAATTTCTGTTGGCCTTTCGGCAAAAATTGCTTTCATTAGTGCGGTGCTTCCATCATTTTCGGTTATTTTTGGGTTTGCGCCCAATTCTAATAGTGTCTGTATATTGTTTTTGTGTCCATGTTCAGCGGCAAAAAATAACGGTGTATGTCCAAACTCATTCTGTTTATTTATGTCTGCACCAGATTTTATAAATAGTCTTATTAATTCTGATGTATCGTTTTCATCTCTCGCTAAATACATTAGACCAGTATCCCCATGCGTTGTAATTATGTTTATATCGGCGCCATTTTCCAATAGTAATTGTATAATATTTTTATCTTTTTTACTTACTGCCTCCATCAATGCAGACCATTTGTTATCTGTAAGCAAATTTACATTTTCCCCACCATCTATCAACGTCCTTATATTATTGATATGCGCTTCCCCAAAGTGGATAGCTTGAGTTAGAATTGTCGTGCCACCATCATGATATTTTCTGTTAAGATTAGCACCGTGTTCAATTAGTAACTTGATAATATCAGACATATCGTTAGTGTGGTTTATTGCCCAAAAAAGAACTGGATAACCACTATTGTCTACAACGTTAACATCTGGTTTGTAACTCAATAATGTTTTAATATTTTCAATATTCGGATGATTATCCGACGACACCATAGAGTGCATAATTGGTGTAATACCATTGTTTGTATGCCCGTTTACATCCGCACCATTTTCTACAAGTATTTTTATTATATCAGATTTGTTTGTTTTACTAAGAGCCGCATATCCCAATGGGCTTATTTCTGTTTCTTGGTTCGGAATATAATTTGGGTCCGCATTACTTGCCAAAAGAAATTTCACAATATTTACATCGTTATTTATGATTGCATTTACCAAAGGCGTTGTATCTTCTGCATCTGGTTTGTTTATATCCTCTGGACGTTGTTCATAGGCCAATTCAACATCGGCCAATTTTTTGGAAAAATAATCTGGTTTGGCTGGCGACTTGTCGCAACCAACAAAAACTAACGCACTTAAAATAATTAAAATTTTTTTCATTTTTTTACCTTTTTTATATGAGACAAACCCCAAAAACGATTACAAAAAATACCCAATACAACAACGGCATTTTGGTCAAAGACCCAAAACTCGACAACAAATTACCAATAAAATAAACAATTATCATACCAAGATAATCGGATAATTCTGCATCACCACGTAAAATTTTTTTCATACTTAGTGACTGTTGAATGGAATTTTCAGGAAATAAACCAAAGCACACTTCAATGATGCTGCATAACAGGCAAGTTACAACTCCAGCCAACAAACACATTGTGGCATACTTTGTCAATCCACATATCAATAATATCAAAGCAATAATCGATATCATTTCTCTTCTCCTTAGCGAAAAACTAAACCGCCAGGAAATTGGCGGTCGGGAAGTTTGCGAAATCATACCGTTGTAGATTTTGTTTGCCTTCGGATAAACCTATTTTATAACAAACACCTCCCGACCTCTCTGTCGGGCAGGATTAACGATGCTGTCGCACCGAACGGTATGGGCTCGCAAAAGCCCCGAACCCAATTCCCATTGGATTCATTTTGTATTATACATGAAAAAGCGCCTATTTGCAAATACTATGAACGAATCTATCACTACAACGGCTTGCGGTGGGGGGGGCTCGGGTAGCCCGCCCAAGAAATATTGTAAAAAATTGAAATACATGTTTGCATTTTATTTAACTTTATATATAATAATACCCGTTGAAAGTGCACCCATGGCCTAACTGGATATGGCGTGTCCCTCCGAAGGACAAGGTTGCAGGTTCGAATCCTGCTGGGTGCGCCATTAAACTCGCTTAAACTATGTTTGGTTTTATCCGGAAAGTTAGCCATAGGTTAGCCAGACGGTTTTGGCAAAACAAGAGCACCCGCCACAACCTGCGGAAATATGGGAATTTTATAAGTTTTATATCTTATAAGTCCTGAAACTCCGAAGGCGGGGATTGCGCGTTCGACACGATAGTCGGCAAGAACAAGCGCAAAGCGCGCAGTTCGCGCCTTACGTGTGGTGAGCAAAGCGAACTATCCGCCGGGTGCGCCATCCGTCTCTGCATAGCAGAGCCGCGATTATGTTCGCGTGTATCGTGCGAACTATCCGCCGGGGCATCATTATTTAATTAAAATGAAGAAATATTTATTTGCATCTTCTCTAATTTTTCTTGCCGCGTGTAACAGCGTGTATATCAAACCGGGAACAATGGAAGCAGGCAGCAAAGTCTATGCGCAACGTGGCGGTTTTGCAATGTCGCGCAGTATAAAAGAAAAGTTGGAAGAACACGGTTTTAGTGTCACCGTTGGCAAATTAAAAAACGAGTCTTCGGTTGATGTAGATAAATTTGAAATGCCGAAAGACGCCAAATATATCGTTCGCGTGCATGAACATGATGAATCTTTCATGCCGTGGTGGTGCGTGTTCAACGGGTTTTGGTGGTGGAAATTTAGTGTGTCCATCGCAGACCAAAAAACCGGTGAAGAAATTTTGTCTTGGCGCGGACGCGGCTGTCAAAACAGTTCGCTGCGCAAATTGGACAGGTTCTTGGACGAATTGGAAATTAAAAATAATCAAAGGATAAAATATGAACAGTGACACAACGAAACAGGCCTTTCCGGGATACAACGCCGAACAAGAAAGAATAGTACAGCAAGAACAAGAACGCGTGGTACGCGAAAGAAAACGGGCGGAAAGCCTGCCCCCGTTTTTGATGGTAAGGGCGGGTTTGTTGAATCAATGGGTGTGGCCTTTGATTTCCGGGGGTGCATTTATTGGATTGGGAATCAACGAAGAAAAACTTAGACAACCAGAATTGCTTTTGGGAACCACCAGCATTCTAGTCGCCTTGACATTCGCCTGGGCCACCTATGCGACCCCGGAAATACAAAAGGCGTTTAAAAAAGACATTTGGACAATACGCCAAGAAACAAACAGATATATGAATGAATCAAATTATCAAATTGATTTAACCGATAAAATCAACAGTGATAAATTGGCGCGGATTCTGGTGCAACATATTTCAAAATATAACCCGGGGTTGTTTGATAAAATGATGCAAAATCCGGATTCGGTTGCCGATATAAATGTGGCAGAAAATATTATACTGGGGCATTTGAAATCGCATCCAGATGCCGCACAAAAAATTCTAGATACATTTGATATTGAAACAATGCCGACAAAAGTTCAAAGAAAAGTGAACAGATACGCAAACAATTTGCGCAATTATATGTCCAGCCAAAAATCAAGATAACAAAACCGGCGCATAAGTGCGCCGTTTTGAATTACATTGATAATCACATAATCTTTTGGTATAATTTACGCACGAAAGGAATAAAAATTGCATTGAATCTATTAAATGATAAAAGTTTTAATGATTATTTAACCGATATCACATATGCGGGCGAACACGCACCAAAACAACAAAATTTTAGGGGCGAATTTGAAAGTCCAGACTATGTTTATCAACATCGTGATGAAATCATCAAGGGGATTTTAAATCAGTATATCAAACTGCGTGTGCGTGATTATATTTTGAACCTGGAAAACGAAGCCGCGTTTATTCCAGTGGACGAAAACCGGACCGATTTACCGTCTTGGACGGGGGCGGTATTTAACAAAGGTGGCAAACTGTACGAATTTGATGGCACAAAAATGTCCGACAAATTACGCACAGACATTATAACCGTGCGTGATTATTTGTATGATGTGGCGGGCATGTATGTCGATAAAGTCATAGAAACGGCCAAACATACAAAGCGCAAACCGCGCATACGCTATGATTATTTAAAAACCAGTAATGAATTTGCGACCTTTGATATGGCGTTAGATGCGGCGCATCAATGGCACGAACACATGGCCGAAGAATTGGCACGACGGAACAAAAGACAAGAATTATTAAAAAAATCTTTGGTTGGTGTGCAACATATTATGGATTTGCCGAATGGTATGGTTGCATATCAATTGATGACACCGGACGCGTTAGATTTTGAATCGGATTACATGGGACATTGTGTTGGTCGTGGTGCGTATGATGCGGATGTGGCAAGTGGCAGAACAAAAATATATTCGATTCGTGATGAACACGGTGAACCGCATGTCACGTTAGAGGTACGCGGGACCGAGGTTCACCAAATCAAGGGCAAACAGAACAGTGCCCCCGTACGTAAATATGTTCCGGCGGTTGTAAAATTTATAGAATCCCAACATCTTGAAATAGTAAATGATTTAAAAAATCTTGGGTTGATACGGCAAGATGGTAAATTATATGACATATATAACCTGCCGAAAAATTTTGTGGTAAAGGGTGATTTAGATTTATCCGATATGGAATTAACGGAATTGCCGGACCTTAGTACCGTTACGGTTCTTGGTAAGTTTGATTGCAGTAACAACCAGTTGACCAGCCTAACCGGTGCCCCAGAAAGTGTTGGTGGGTATTTTGTTTGCAACCACAACAAATTGACCAGCCTGACCGGTGCACCGGAAAGTGTTGGTGGTGATTTTTTTTGCAGCTACAACCAATTGACCAGCCTTGAACACGCACCAAAAAGTGTTGGGGGGCATTTTATGTGCATCTACAACCAATTCGGGGCACCAAAAAGTGTTGGTGGGTATTTTTATTGCGAAGGCAACCAATTAACCAGCCTTGTCGGCGCGCCAAAAGATGCGACGAGTTATTTTTTTGGCTACTTGAACACCCCCAAAAAAATGATTGCACCGGAATATCTTGCGGGTAAGAATACGAATATTCCGGATGATATTTTGAAAATAATGATAGATAATTATAAAAAACATAAAAAACAAAACTTTAATCGCGGAACGGCAAGTGTTATCGATAAAGAACGCGCAACCGTCCCCGCCAATAATCGCAACAAATCTATGTAACAAAAACATCCGCGTTTGCGGATGTTTTTTGTTCGTGAAACGATTATTAATCATCAATTTTTGCGTATTCACAGAAACCTTCGTTTGTGTCGCAACGGGAAATTGTGCCTTCACTAATAAAATATCCCTGGGGGTGCAGGCAGGCCGGGCAAACCTTTGGCGCCTCGGTTCCAATGTGCCACATACCGCAATTTGTGCAACGCCACATAACGATTTTATCTTGTTTGAACAATGTTCCGTTTTCAATCGCATCAATTAACGCACGAAAACGTGATTCATGATACCGTTCCGCAAGGCCGATATTTTTCAAAACCGACGCGATAGAATCAAAACCTTCCTGGGCCGCGATTTGCGCAAAACGTGGATACATATCGGTATTTTCTTCGTGTTCGCCGTATGCCGCCGCTTGCAAATTTTCAAGCGTGGTGCCGATTTTGCCGGCCGGGAACGCCGCGGTTATTTCCAATGCGCCACCTTCCAAGAATTTGAACAAACGGGACGCATGTTCGCGTTCTTGTTCTGCGGTTTCAAGAAATATTTTCGATATTGCCTGGTAACCTTCATCCTTGGCCTTGGATGCAAAGAAAGAATAACGGTTACGCGCCTGGGATTCGCCGGCGAATGCGATAAGCAGATTCTTTTCGGTTTGTGTACCTTTTAATGAAGTCATAATTTTTCTCCTTGGGTTAATCTCGCCCAATCATAACAGGTGCCGGCACAAAAAGCAAAACAATTATTTCGTGTGCCCTGTGGAATGAATTAAATCTTGATGTTCATCATAAATACTTATGGCCAAGAACGCACGTGCCTGCTCTATTGTCTGACCATATGCCAAATATGTTCCGAGCGGCGTTTTGCATTTTGCGACAATCCAATCGGGGTGCGCAACATCCGCCGAACACCCGGTCCCGGACCAAACCGCGCCGGCCGCCGTATAATATTCAAATTTATTCTTTTCCATACGCGGTAATTTTTTGACCAGAACAAATTGTCGGTCACGAACATCTGTGATTTTGTATGGAAATTTTTTTTGAACCCGCCACAGGCCCGCAATATATTCAACATCGTTAAATTCTGCGCCCGGGCCACCCAATGGTATAGATTGTTTGAATCCCGTATACGCAACCATGCCGTCTTCCACCCCTAATTCAAAGGCAATACGTTTTTCGGCGACATTGGTGTATAATGGTTTGCTACCATAATTACTGATGGCAAGCGGATTCGTGATTTTATCATCGGGACCGCCGGCATATTTTTTTGCACGAATGCCCATTAACAAAGCATACAAAGCGTTGGCATTATCCTGGCGTCGCTGTAATTGCCTTTGTATCGCCGCCCACAAAGGCGTTTGTTTCGTTATTTCTATTTTTTCCAGATCTTCTTCCGAATACACTTTATTATTGGCCGTCATCTTCAACCCTTTGGAATAGTTTTTCTATTTCGTGAATTAAATCCTCTACTCCTATTCGGCCGGCGGCGCTTATCGTCAAAATCTGGGGCTTTTTCTTGCGCCCAAAAGATTTTTTAAACGCCGTCAATTTTTCCGCCAATTCGTCGGGCGAAATGGCATCAATTTTATTTATAACAACTATTTCCGGTTTGGTCAGCAAACCGCCACCGTAACTGTCTATCTCGGAACGAATTGCCGCATAACGCGCCGCAAGGTCTGCCTCTGTTCCATCAATAACATGCAATATCATCTTGGTTCGTTCAGCATGTCCCAAGAACCGATCGCCCAGGCCGACGCCGGTATGTGCGCCTTCAATCAGCCCTGGCAAATCAACCATAACAAATTCACGGTTGTGCGCGTACATAACACCCAATTGCGGGTTCAATGTCGTAAACGGATAATTCGCAATTTTTGGCCGCGCAGACGTCACCGCCGACAGCAATGTCGATTTACCCGCATTTGGGAACCCGACCAGTCCGATATCGGCAATCAGTTTAAGGCGCAAGACAACTGTCCGCTCTTCGCCCGGCAGACCGTCGTTCGCCTGGCGCGGGGCGCGATTTGTGGGACTTTTGAAATGCAGGTTTCCCCAACCGCCATTTCCGCCACGGGCCGCCAAATATTCCATACCGTCCGTGTTCAGGTCGGCGTATTCGATTTCTTCGTTTTCGGACAAAATCACCGTTCCCGTCGGCACCGGCAGGACCAGCGTTTCACCCGACGCACCGGTCCGCATTTTACCCATACCGTTTTCGCCACGCTGGGCCGCGAAACTTGTTTTAAAACGATAATCTATCAGGGTATTTACATTCGGCACCGCACGAAAAACAACGTCGCCACCACGGCCGCCATCGCCACCATTTGGGCCGCCAAATTCTATGTATTTCTCTCTGCGGAAAGTAGCGGCCCCGTTGCCGCCATCACCCGCCTTGATAAAAATTTTTGCTTTGTCTAGGAACTTCATAATGTGCATTATAACTTAAAAACTTGCAATTTCCAGTATAAAAGATTATAATCAACGGGCCATTTAATGGTGATGATTCTGAACCCGTTGCGGAATAGACGTTTTGGACCCGGGGGCGGTACCCGGCACCTCCACCAATAAAAATTATGGGGGTGTATTAGTTTCGACAGACGCAATAAAGGCAAATGGCTGAATCCGACGTGGTGTCGTTAAAGACCAATAAAAAAATGAATGCGAACGATAATGTTCGTCTTGCAATGGCTGCCTAATACTTAGGTTGGATATAATTGGCAATTGTTGATTATATCTGTTCAGCTTTTTGCGGGGCCGTCCGGGTGCCTGGCACCAGAAACCCGGTAATTTTTGAAAAAACATAACAGGAACAAAAGGGTAATAAAAATGTTAGGAAAAATAAAAAAATTGTTTTTTAGTGGTATATTCGGGGTATTGTATATTTCTTTTGTGGCGCAATTGGTTTACGTCCTGGGGTGGGTTGCAATTGCCGAAGGAAAATTTGCATTTTTGGGCGCGTTGTCGTTGGAATGGTTGGTTATCATCGCGGCACGTTACCTGTCAAAGCGCGCCGGTGGAAATGCACAACATGGTTTTAATGGCCGTCGCCGTTAATCCCGCGCGAAAGTTTTTAAAAATCCCCATGTTTTGGGGATTTTTTTAATTCACATTTACCGTATCATCGTATATGGAATACGTCACACCGCCATATTTGACCTTTAATTTTTGCGTGGTGCCAACGTTCATAGGCACATCCGCCGTCGTCATATTTCCATAGAATATATCATTTCCGACCCGCACATGCATCGCCGGCGTGGTCTTTTTTACGCCATGCAAATACAAAGTCGCGTCGCCAAAGTGCAAAATGTGTCCGCATTGGTTCGCATTCGACATCCCCGCCGGCGAATAAAGCCCGGCCGCACACGCGGCTATACCCTGGGACGCCGAGGCGTTAAAATCATAGGTGCCGCCGGTGCAATATGAACCCGCCGCGCACGCAGTGCATTCGTTATACGCCGCCGGCAAATACGTTCCCGCCGCACATGTTTGGGACGCGGTCACCCGGCACGAAACATGCCCGCCCCAGTAATCTTCGTAACCAGTAATATACTGCGTCATACCCGCCGGACATGTAGTGGCAAGATTTGTATCATCAAATGTTGACAGCCACATATTGTTTGCATACGTAGAACCATTCGCGATTAATCCCGCAAAAGCGGATGGCGGAATATACCCGGTAACATTGTAACATTTGGCAAATGTTCCACCAAATGCGTTAGACCCGACCTGTGTAAGCCCACTAAAAATTTCTGATGGGATTGCTGTTATTCCGGTATGAGCAAATGTATTTTGAAACGCATAGTTAGCTGCGTATGTAATGTTAGCAAACAAATTATTCGGTATATGGGTTAACCTTGAACAATCATGAAAAGTGTTAGAAAATACAAACCAATCTGCTCCAGTTATGCCACTAAACAGATTATCTGGTAAACTGGTTAACAAATCACAGGCATAAAAAGCCCCTTCAAACATACCACCGGCCACAAAATTTTTGACACTACTAAATAAATTTTCCGGTATTGATGTCAAACCAGACCTCGCAAAAGTGTAAGAGAACATATAATACGTACCCTGGATATTATTATAAGAACCAAATAATGTTCCTGGTATCTCACTCAAATTTTGTGCACCATTAAATGTCAGAAAAAAATTTGGCAATGAAGTATCATTACTATTTCCGGAAAGGTATGGGAACATAGCAGACAAATCGCCATATACGGAGGCAATTTTTTCCTCTGAATGATAATCGACATTATAAAATTTTATTACTGCCACCTGTTGGGTGCTTGATCTATACCAACCCGTGGCAACGCCGCCCATACGAATTGTTTTGACGCCGCCGGTGGAATATGTGCATGTGTACAGTGTCTCGGTCGTGCCTGTGCGGGTTATTGTATCACCCGAAACCCCGTCGCCGGATAATGTTCCGTCATCACCGCAATCAACATAGAATGTTCCCATCGCGGACATATAAAACCCAAATGTATCATTCGCGGAAAGTGACGTCGTCGTAAGGCTGAATTTCGCCGTTTGGCAATTTGAACCATCGCCCGCGACATCAATCTGGTCCGATGTGCACGCCGCATTGGCCGCGGGGCTCGCGAACGCGCCCAACATTATCACCAAAAACGCAACCAAAAATTGCTTCAAATTATTCTCTCTTTTCTTTCTGGCGTCAATAATCACTACCCCCCGGTGTTCCACACCGTACCCCTTCGCCAGCGAAGGGGAATTAAAAAACCGCCAATGGGAATTGACGGTCGGGGCGTTGAGAAATCATAAGATACAATGACTCCGTGCTTTTATGTATATGCAAACGGCACCCCGACACGCGGGGATTTTTCAAAAGCGGTGCAAAAACACGAAAATCCAACGGATTACGATGCCATTGCACCGGTATCTTATGGGCCTCTCACAGTCCCGAACACAGACTCCCATCTGGTTCTGGTGTAAATTTTAATCTAAATTACCGACCCATTGCAAGCACTTTTTTGAAAATAAAAATATCGGTATCATACGGGGCTTGAAAACCAATAAAATTTAGTCTATATTTAATGTTGCTATGAAAGAATATATTTTACCTTGTCGTGATTTGGTTGTGCATCCGGGAATGACCGTGCCGGCCTATGTGGATAACCCCATATCGATTGCGTGTGTTGATATTGCCGCGTCTACGCGCCAACGGATAATTATTGCGCCACAACACAGTGCCGCGTATCCCGCCGCGCCCGAAGACATATACGAATATGGCACAATTGGCGAAATTGCCCAGGTTCTGCGTATGCCCGACGGAACAATACACACCATCGTTCGTACAACAAATGTTGTGCAAATGAGTGATATTGAAATAAACGACGGGGTATTTTCTGCGCGTGTGTTAGAGGTTCCCATGATGAACGATATGGAAGACGAACGCACGGTTCAAATGCGTGAAAAAATTTTTGAAACCATCCAGGCGATGTCTCTATTCCGTAAATTCAAGGCGGATAAATTGCGCAGCACGATTCAAAGTTACCCGATGCCCGCGTTTATTGATTCTGTCATTCAAACGATGGAAATTGATACCGACACGGCCGTCAAAATTTTAACCACGCCATCGTGGTACGATAAAATGGTAATGCTGTTTGAACAGGTGCGGTTGGCGTACGAAACGTCCAAGGTTGAAGACAGTATCAATCGCCGCATCAGTATGCAGATGGAACAAGGCCGTCGTGAAGCGATTCTGCAGGAAAAAATGCGCGCAATTCAAAAAGAAATGGGCGAAGACGACGGCGAAAACGATACCGCCAATATGCGCAAAAAAATCGAAAAATCCGCTATGCCCGCCGATGTTAAAGAAAAGGCCTTGTCCGAATGGAAGCGTATGCGTAACATGTCGCCGATGTCCAACGAGGGCGGTTTGATAAAAACCTATTTGGACGAATTGTTGGCTATGCCGTGGGGCAAATCGGATAAAACACAAATTGATTTAAACACTGCGCGCAAAATATTGGACAGTGAACATTCCGGAATGCGCCCGGTCAAAGAACGTATACTGGAACACATTGCCGTTATGAAAAAAACCGGCTCTGCCAAGGGGACCATCCTGTGCTTTGTTGGTGCGCCGGGCGTTGGCAAGACGTCGTTGTGCAAATCTATTGCGGCCGCGTTGGGACGTAAATATCACCGCATATCATTGGGTGGCGTTTCAGACGAGGCGCATTTCCGTGGTCACCGCAAAACCTATATCGGGTCCCAACCGGGACGTATTATGGACGCATTGAAACGCGTCAAGGCAAACAACCCGGTCATTGTTCTGGACGAAATTGATAAAATGGGACGCGATTGGCGTGGCGATCCAGAATCCGCCTTGTTGGAAGTATTGGACCCAGAACAGAACAAAGCGTTCCGCGACCATTATCTTGAGGTGGATTTTGACCTGTCCAACGTTATGTTTATCGCGACCGCGAACAGTTTGAATTTGTCGGGCGCATTAAAAGACCGTATGGAAATTATCGAGATTCCGGGTTACAGTGAAGACGACAAAGTACAAATTGCCCGCGAACACTTGATTGCGCGTGCGGCGAATGACACTGGGTGGAATCCAGAAAACATTCAAATTTCCGATGACGCAATTCGGCACATAATTCGTAAATATACGGCTGAGGCCGGTGTGCGGCAACTGCAACGCGAATTAACGGCGATTCTGCGGCGGCGCCTATTGGAAAATGACGGCGAAGATGTGGCAACGGATTTCACAATCGAAAAAATCGACGATTTATTATCGCTGCAACAATCGGCCGGATTTTCAAAGCGCATAGGGTTCGGGGTAAGTATCTAGGGGCAAAAAAATGAATATCTTCAAGGCCATGCAAATTTGTGGCGACATAAAAAGACTGTATCAAAACAAAGGCGAAGATGATTTCGCATCTTGGAATTACAGCACGTGGTACCAAATTCGCACACCAAATGACGGTAAAATCCTGGAATCGCATTATCGCGAAAAATCGCTGTCACCCAATGAATTTGTGCCGGTTAATTTCTGGACCGCACTTATTGGGACCGAAGGGGATCATGCGACAATTCCGCAAGAATTTACGGTGACATTTAACAATAATGGGATGCTGCCACACGCGCCAATGGAAAAAGATTATGTTATCCATGGAATTGCCGCGCGATTGATATATAATCGAATCAAAAAAGAACACTTGGCGGATTGGCATAAAACACTAAAACAACAACGGGAAAAACGCAAATGATATTTATTATAAATATAGAAAATTCACCACTTTCAACGAACCGAATTAATTCTTTCATTGGGAGGCTATAATGGAAATTTTTGAGGCAGTAAAAATTTGCAATGATATAAAAAAATTACGTCGGAATTCTGGTGTAGAACTGCGTTATGAATGCTGGGAAACACATGATAAGACGTGTTATACTGTGGGTGTTATTGGTTATTATATTTACGGTATCAATTTGGAAAAAAAACAGACAACACATAATATCATTATCGCCGAACGTCACGGAATACATTTTTCGGACACCAAGTATGATAGGTTTGGTATTGAAGAACTGGAACCGGTTAGTTTTACTATGAAAATGAACGACAGCCGCGGTCTGTTAAAACATGGTCTTTATAAAACAACCGAAACTGGATTGCCGGCGCGCATTTTATATCATAGACTTAAAAAAGAATATGCCAAGCAACAACGAGGGCGACAAAAATGATATTTATTATAAACACTTCGGGGGCGGGATTGGAATTTGTGTTGGATGGTAATCACAAAGCCGTCACAGTGGAAAAACAGTCGGTCGCCTTGGCCACGGCGGCGGAATCTTTCTTGGCCGAATGTGGCGCAAAGTGGCGCGACATAACCGCGATTGGCGTTGTCGTTGGCCCCGGCAGTTTTACCGGAATTCGTATGGGAATCGCATACGCCAAGGGTTTGGCCATGGGGTTGAACATCCCGATTGTTGGCATTAATGCGTTCGAATTGTATTTGGCGGATGCGCCCGACGCGTTTGTCGCAATTGATTCGGGACGTGGAGATTTCTTTGTGGCGTCACCACAACATGCGCCATGCACAATGACAATTGAAGAATTGGAAACCGAACAGATGAAATGTCCGTGCACGGTTGGCCATAAACCATTTGATTTGAAACGGGGAATTGAAATTGTTCGTAAAAAATTAGAGTGCGGCAATTTGGAACCCGTGGTGCCAATGTATCTGCGGCCCAGTTATGCAGAGAAAAAGGATAAATAAATGCTTAAAAAATCGGCAATATCAAAACGGATTAAAATGGAAAAATCATCCAACGTAGCAGATTGGGTGCAATTATATGCAAATAAAATTCGCTATAACAATTTTAGTTTTGATTTGCCGAATATGGAACGCGCCACCGGAAATTATTACATCATCCGGGTGCCAAATAAATTCTATATCGAAGGCGGTATGATTGTATACGAACGGTTTGGAAAACATAACGGTGTGTCTTATGTTTTATCCATTTATCAAAACCCCAGCAATACATCCGGCGGATATTATGAAAAAGACACCACGGCCGCAAAAGATTTATTCGTGTATATGAACACATTATATAAACAAAAGCATCGTTAAAAATGTTTAATAAAATTGCCGAACTTCATAAAGTATGTTTTCCGCATCGGCCATGGGGTGCGGATGAATTTCGCGGGCTTAAACAATCGGGCTGTGAAATCGTCGCAAGTGAAAATGGATTTATTGTTTGGCGCACCGTTGTTGACGAGGCCGAAATTATAACCATTGGCGTTCATCCGGATGCACGGGGCGCGGGAATTGCAATCGCAATGCTTGGAATTATGGAAAACGAAGCAAAAAAAGCGGGGGCAAAGAAAATATTTTTAGAGGTGTCCGCGGAAAACGCGCCGGCAATCGCACTGTATAAAAAACAGGGGTTTATCGAAAACGGTCGCCGCCCGAAATATTATGACGGTATCGATGCGATTTTGATGGAAAAAGAGATTTAACAAAAGGCTGAATCATGACAGATCTACAAATTTTTGATAAAATTCGTCCCGTTATTGCGGAACATTTTGGTTTATTGCCACAAAGTATAACGAAAAATACACACCTTACATACGATTTGGGCGCAGATTCTTTGGATATTGCAGAATTATGGATGGAATTTGAAAAAATGTTTGGGTTCCGAACACCAAGCCAAAATGCCGCCGGTTCCGTTCTTACTCTTTCTGATTATGTGGATCCAGACAATCTTACTGTGGATGTTTGTATTAAACATATTCAACAATTTATAAAAAAACATCCAATGGTATTGTGGTTAATGTTTAGTCGTCAAACCAAAAAACGGTAAATACTGTTTTTTATTTACCTACAAATTCCAACACACGCGGGTCAAAGATAACATCACGGGGCGACAAAGGCCTTGCAACATGCATATCGGCCGCGGCACGCGTGCGCGACAGTGCGACATAGGTTTGGCCGTGTTCAAATGCACCACGCGAAATATCAACAACCACGGAATCCAATGTTTTACCTTGGGCTTTATGAATGGTCATTGCGTATCCCAATGCCAACGGGAATTGTTTATATGCGCCGGTTTCATGTTCAACCAATCGATCATTTTCGTCACGAAGATATTCAACCTTTTGCCATTTTTCGGGACGAACAGAAACGGTATCACGTTCCCGATTTAACAATTGTATAATGATTTCGCGTGCGCCCAATTTTTGCACTACGCCCATAGAACCGTTGTGCCATTTGTCGCCGTTTTTAACAAAGACGACCAATGCGCCGACCTTTAGTTCCAGATTCATTGGCGCCGGGACATCGCGTTCGGCAAAATTGCCCGACAATTCGCCATTATAGAAAACAGAATCCGCGGCAATTTGTCCGAGGCGTTCGGCATTTATACGTTCCGCCACCGCCCGAAATGGTGTTATCAATACCGAATTTGCGCGACGCGCGTCATCCGCGATTCTGCACGCGTTAAAGAAACCAATTGCGGACGCATCGCCACCGCGCAACGCGTTTAATTTTTCCAATAATTCTGTGTCGTTTTGACGATAAACCAAATCGAAATTAAACCGAACAAAATCTGCGCGCCGAAAAACATTGCTGTCAAAGAAATACGCGCGCGAATTGCCGTATTCATCTGCATAGTATTTTTGCGCGTCACGTGTTATAACCGGCGGTAATTGGAACAAATCACCAATCGCGACAACCTGGATTCCGCCAAAGGGTTCATTGTTTTTCCGCGCGCGGCGGCACAGGATATCCATCGCATCCATCAAATCGGGCGCAATCATTGAAACTTCGTCCAAGACCAATATATCGGTCGCGGTCAAAACATTCCGGACCCGCGCCTTTAATTCCAAAAATTCCGGAAAAATAAAATCGCGCGGCAGAATCTGGAACAAAGAATGAATTGTCGCGCCACCGATATTCAACGCCGCCACCGCCGTCGGACACGCACACACAACCCGCTTGGTCGTTGCAGATTTAAGGTAATTGACAAAGGTCGACTTTCCGGTTCCGGCACTGCCCAGAATCAACACATTGGAATTTGTGCCTTCGATTGTACGAAAGGCGGCCATTTGTTCGGGGCTTAAAATTGGAACGATTTCAGACATAGCGGCATTTTGGCATAAACGGCCACGGAAATAAAGAGAAAAGTAACCGGCGTTAGTGCTTAGTGTTAGTGGATAGTGGTTAGTGGGTGTTTTATGAAAATAAGCACCAATTTTTACTTGCAAGTAAAAAAGAAATGTATAATAATATTGCCGTTGGGTTATTAGCTCAGTTGGTTAGAGCGGAGCGCTCATAACGCTTTGGTCGTGGGTTCGAGTCCTACATAACCCACCATCCGTCTTTGCCGATGGCAAAGATGTGAAGATTTCTCAATTATAATTGAAAAATCGTCCACGCCGCACCCGCGGCGTGGTTTTGTTTTAGTGGCAAATAAGAAACAGACGTATTTGCGTCCGTACTAACCACCAACACTATCCACTTATCACTAATGAATATTTTTTTCTTGCATTGGTATAGTACTTTTTTCTAAACTGATTACAAACGAAAGGGAGAAGAAATGAAAATTCTGCGGATTTTCGGGCTGTTTGCGTTGTTTTTATGTACGGGTTTTGGTTACGCACATGCCGGAGATGAATATTATTCTTTCACGCTGAATGATAACGGAGGCAGCGGGGGCAGAGTTATTGGTAATAAAACGGACGGCTTACTACACTACGGAGTGGCGTGGGGGTATAATGAGGACAGAGGATTCGAAGCGCTTCCGGGGGCTGGTAACACCCCGGTCACCTCGACTAATCCGCCCGTGATTACTGAAGCACCAACAACAACGGTCCCACACGTGCATTTTTATGGTTATGCACTTGATCAAAATTATACTATTTCAAATACCGAGAACAGAATTATAAATTCTGCCAGACAATTTTTTACAGACCAACGGGCATTAACGTCTTTTAGACAGAACAATACCACGCTTTACGCCATATGGGCACCAAATAATTATCAGATACAATTGGATGACAACGGCGACAACATAACAAGAGCTGGCCAGGTGTATTCAAGTTCTGGGTATTCATTATATAAACGATATGGAACTGATTGTTTTATCGTCGCCCCTACACTCAACACTAATGAGTTAGAGCAAAATACATGTATTTCTTCAATATATCAAACGCCACAGAGGACCGGTTATACATTTGCGGGATATTGGACGGTTTCACAAGGTACCGGCGGCACAATGATTGTAAAACCAAATGGTGATTTCGAAACTGGTACAAGCACCACGTTCACCCAGAATTCAACAATATATGCACGGTGGACGCCAAAAGTTTTAACGATCACGTTGGATAAAAATAATTCGACAAGTGGTGCTACAGATTCCAACCCGACGACCGTATATTTGAAATATAACACCGGGTGGTTCAGTGATGCGACGGCAACAACATCCATTTCGCATCTGACCACAAATCCGGAACGTCCGGGGTACACTTTTGGTGGATTTACAAAACGTGCAAACGGCGGGACCCAGGTTATAGACTCATCGGGTGAATTTTTAACCACAACCGCGGCATTAACGGTATTAAGCGAGAACGGATCCATATACGCACAGTGGACGGGACAAAACACATATACCATTCAATTGCGGTCAAACGGTGGCGATATTGACTATGCAATATATCACCGAAATGGGAATTTCTATTGCGAGTCGTCGGCAACAACACAGATTCTATCGACTCAAAACATATTTGACAGATGTAGTTTTACCAAGCCGTCTTCGGCCGCGGGCGAATTTGACGGGTATTGGTCCGCCACATCGGCCGGATCGCAATACATTGACCGCGAAGGGAAAATACTGTATAATTCCACCGTCACCGGTGGTATGCGGTGGTATGCCCAATACCAGGCCACATGCGGCAGTTTGATTGCGTTAGAACCGAATGGCGGAAGTTTTTCCGGAATATGCAGTGGGTTTGCGCCGACACCTGTGCAAAACAACAATGGGGATTGGGTGTTGCAACCACTGGGCAATGGATGTAGACCGACACAAAATGGCGTAACATTTGCCGGATATTATTACTATGATGAAAACTCAGGCACCTATACACAATATTATGACGATAGTTTGACCGCGGTTGGCACGTGGCCGTTTTGCAATGAAGACAAAGTTGTATTGATTGCATTATGGAACCATGGAGGTTGTAATTGTGGAGAATACATACCGGCGGGTTATGTGCAGTGTGTAGAATGTCCGATTGGATCGTATTGTTCCGGGGTTATATCGAACCAGGTTCCGTATAACGCCGACCAAGGAATCGAATCTTGCGCCAAACAGTGTGGCGGCAATGGATATACATCTGATGCCGGGGCATGTAATATCAACGAATGCTATCAGGCATGTAAAACGGATTGCATGCGGCCAAATGATTTTTGCGCCGTCCCGTCGGCGGAATGCCAATATACTAATTCTTCGGTTGATGGCAAAGAATATTGTAACACTAACACCGGGTGCCAAATTCCCAACACAAATGCAAGTTGGTGCGAAATTTCCAGTTGCCCGGCAAATTCGTACTATGATGACCCGTATTGCAAAGCTTGTAATTCCGGGTTCTCTAACAATGGTGGCATGGGCGGGGCGGACACATGCGTAAAGGATTGTTCTGTCCAATGCACATGGGATGATAACATGTGTCCAGCCAACGCAACATGCACACACACACAATCCAGTTTAAGTGGAAATGTAAACCAAACACAAGACCAAGACAAATGTTATTCTGGTGGCAACCAAATTATGCCATTTGCGTGTGAGTTCAGCTTTACGTGTAATGAAGGGTATGAATGGGATTCGACGACGAACCAATGTGTAATGACACCAACATGTGACACCCAGGTAACACTTAACCCGGACAGCGGCAACGGTGGCAGTTTTGCCAGTAATTGCACATATGGCACATCGGCATTAACACTGACACTGAACACGAACGACAATCAATGGTATTTAGGACCGTCGTCATTACCGGCCGGTTGCGCTGCGACGCGTGATGGGTATACTTTTGCCGGATATACATATAATAACAATCGGTATTATGCTGATAATTTAAACGTTGTCTCTAACCAACCATGGGACGCATGCAATTTAAATAGTGCGGTTTTAACGGCGGATTGGACAGCAAAGTGTAACGAGATAACATTTAATGAGAACTATGGAAACAACGGTATTATATCGGGTGTATCGCAACACAAACTAACCGCGGATACGGATTGGTATGACGGCACCTGCAAGAGTACCGTGACCGCAAGCGTAACGTCACTGGACACTACCGGACACAGAGTGTTCAAAGGATTCTATTTATCATCGAATAATACAGATAATACGGACCAAGTGTTTGATGCCAGTGGTGCCCCTACAAATTATGGTAACAACTGGACGATTAATGCGAATACCGTGCTGTACGCGCATTGGGATTGCGATACGGGGTATGAATGGGATTCGACGACGAACCAATGTGTAGAACAAGGACCAAAATCAGCATGCGATAGTACAGCGACGCTTGATCCAAACGGTGGGGATTTTACTAATACAAACACATGCAGCGGTGAAATAAACCCAATATATGATTTTTCAACAAACACATGGTCAGCCCCGGCCAGTTTGAATGCGGGATGTAGGCCGATACGGACCGGATATACTTTTAATGGGTATGTTGGGGAGAATAATGGACCGATGTATTATGATAGCAACTTGTATCGTTCAACACCGTTATGGCCAAATAATTGCAATGTTGCCAAAATCAACTTGGTTGCGGGTTGGACCGGTAATTGCATGGAAATACAATTTGATGATAATAATGCCGCTGGCACCAATGTCAACAGCCAGAACCATCAACATAAACAAATCGGAAATGCCGCATGGATGGACACCACATGTGGGAAAGAGTTACTAAACACCCCAACGGCGTACACACCGACGAACGACCATGCAACATTTTTAGGTTATTATACAGAAAAGAATTCAACCAGTGGGATCCGGGTTTTTGACGGTCATGGTAACGCGACCAGTGCCGGAAACGGTTGGACAATTTCTGGGACGGCCACATCGCCGGTTACCCTGTATGCCCGTTGGGATTGCGATACGAATTATAATTGGGATTCGCAAACAAAAGCATGTGTTCAAAAACCGTATGAGGTCCGGGTTAAATGTAATCCAGAGGATACAAACATTCTTACATTAACTTATTTAGCGTACAACGAATCCATGGAATTCTCAGATGCATATTTAGCAGAGGCATGTAAAAACGCCCCCCGGTGTAATACAAATTGGCAACAAGAAGATTGGAATATATATTTGAATGCCGCTTTGACGCAGTTATCGAATGATTCTCCGCATGCCACACCAATAACAATTACCGGTGGGGACTATAATAATGCAACAAAGATAACATTTGTTCCGAACTGTGTGGAAGATACATATTCTGTAAAATACAAATGTTATAAAGACGATTCAAATGGTAAGGTGGACAACGAAGTTCCGCATTCAAATTATACTGTGCAGCCAATACGTTGGTATGAAGACTGCAAAATCAACGAGAATTCTTCTATGCCCGATTATTTCAATGGATGGTTATTTAGCGGTGATGGTACTGAGTATAGCGAGGGTGACACTATATCAAATTGGTCGTATGGAAACAATGCAACATTTGTGCCGGTGTATAATGCGACATTTGATTGCAACACAGATCATTGGCAGGCACCCAGTGGCGGGAATCCAACGACACAAACGGTAGTACTGGGCGACAGTATGACCATGCCGGCAATGAGTTGTGTGCCGAAATCGGCATACGCCGGATGGGTAAATACAAATTCGGAATGGAACACGATCTATGCCGCGGCAATGGAGACCCCGGTTCCAAGTGCAACGTGTTCAGCGGGCAACGTCACGGCCAATGGTGGCACGACATTTAATTGGAACTGTCCGACGAATTTGACCTTTACACCCGACGATGAATTGATAACAAAAACCATCGAAATCAGTTGCGGCACCGGCGGGACCACGGGCACAATTGAGATAACATACGACACCCAGAACCAAACGTCAACCATGGTCAATAATTGGCTGCATGACAATTGCGGTGGTCATTGCCACAATCCGTCTGGTGATGCACGTGGATATTTGAAATTCTGTGGCACGTGGGGAAACAACGCGGTTCCGAACGTAACACAAATACCGGGGACCAATTGTTGGCGCGCAGAGCGGGATTATAACCTGAATCAAATTAACTGGGCAAATGTGACCGAGTTTAATATAACCGCAATATCGCATTGTCCAAAATACGTCAATTATAAATGCAGTGCGGACGCCACAGAGGTTTATAATGAACCGCCCTACTCCTATATGGAAGATGAATATCGCGTATTAGATCACTCGACGGTTGGGTGCGATGGTTATGGATATGAATTGGAAAACTGGGTCAAAGAAGATGATGAAAGTGTGACCTTTGACGAGAACGAAACCGTTGCATCATGGCCGTACGACGAATCGATTACGCTGGTTGCACAATGGAAATACTGTCCGGATGGACAATATTGGGATGAAGCCACCGGCACATGCCTGAGTTGTGCGGAAAATACCGGTAATCAATATAAACTAAGTAAAGCCCCATATAATTGGAGTATTGACCAATGCTATCGCAAATGTTCGGAAACCTGTGTGAACACAGACGTAACACAGCTTTACACCAGTTACGATTTACAGAAATTCGAAAGTGATAATCTCCAGGTTGAATTCTATGGAAATAGCACAATGAATCCCGGGACATGTGGGCATGTTACATACTGTCCGTATGTCATCAAGGATGGCGACACATATGTATTCAAGGTTCGTGGTGTTCCGGTGAACTTTATCGATAATAATAATGCTACCGTTGATACATACCATATTGTTGGTGCGGGCAACACATCTGATGATGTGGCGGCGGCATTCCTGTGGAGTCAGATTGTCGGTTCGGCCCAGAAGTATCAGTTCACGGTTTCGGGCAATACCCATTATTCTGTGCCGATTGTGTATCCAATATACAGCGCACCGTATAATGAACCGGCCGGATATACGTTCAATGGATATTACAATCCACGTGGCGGACACAAATATGTCCAGGACGACGCGGAATTAAGCAAAACCATTGCCCAGAGCGCGGTTGATGGAATTAACGCTGCGACCGGTGATTTGCACCGCGACCTGTATGCGGGATATGATTCAAATGAATACACCGTAACATATCAATGTGGTGCCGGGTCGGGGGCGGACACCACAAACACTGCAACATACGGTGACGGATATGACGTTCTGTACCTTGCAGATACGCCTTGTCAATATACTGGACACGATTTCTTGGGTTGGAAATATATGAATGGTACCGATTATGATGAAGGCGAGCATTTCACGTGGGAATATACGGACGCAAATCCAACGTTCACCGCACAGTGGAGTGGCGTGAACACGTATAATATTATCTATGAAAATATGACGAATGCCGAAGCATCCGCGACCGGCATGCCAACAACATACGTGTATGGAACGGGTGCGACGATAAACGGTGTACCGACACGGCCGCTTAGCGAATTCCAGGGTTGGTGCACAGATGCAAGTTTAGAACACTGTGCGATGACACAAACAATTTCTGCGTCCGAAACCGGCGATAAAACATTCTGGGCGAAATGGGAATGTATAAGCCCGTATCATTCTAATCCAGAAGGCACAGCGTGTGTGGCATGTCCGGACGACACTTGGTGGAATTCGTCGACACAACACTGCGATCCTTGTCCGCAAAACTTCCCGCACAGTAAACACCCAATGACATGGAGTGAAGGGCAATGTTATCGCGAATGTCCGACGAATACTGCCCTGGGTACGCCGGGACAAACGTGTAGAACCGATCCTGATATGGGCGCCTTTAGCGTATGCACCGGAATGGTAAAGTTCGAAGAATTTGCCAATTCGAACGGACGACAGATTGAATTCAAGGGTAATTTTGACGACGGTCAAAATACGTGCAATGCGGTTGAAAACGTGTATTGTCCGCGTGGTATATCTGGGTGCCCGTTGAATACCGCATTCAAACCAATGACCGCACCGGTCGAATTCCATGGAAAAATCCCAGAAGAAAACCTTGGTGCACGGTACATATTCGGTTCGCGCGGCGGGCATGACACAATTGATTTGTCCAGCAACGATTCCAACAAAATATGGAGCTTTATGGCGGGTCCGGGTCAAAAGACCGACGTGATACACAACGAGGTTGGTGGTGTTATGACGGATTATTACTATACACATATCATATACCCAACATACAATGCCCCGGATGCCGAGGTTCCAGGATACACATTTAATGGATACTATTATCCACGCACCGGTGGAGAACAGTATGTTGCCAGCGATTACGCGTTGAACGCGACCAATGCACAATCTGTATTAGGCAGTCAGTCCGGTGATTCGAACACGGCGCGCCACTTGTATGCAACGGTGGGTAATGGATATACCCAAAACGAATATTCTATCACTTATAGTTGCGGCACAGCAACGGGCGGAACGGTGCCGGAATCGCAAACCGGTATACACATTAATCAATCTGTAACACCGCGTGAAAACACATGCGAAAAACCGGGGTATGAATTCCAGGGATGGATTGTGTCGGGCACGGATGAGGTTAAACCCGCGGGAGCCGCCGGGACATTTACGTGGGAATATACGGAATCCAAAACATTCACTGCAAAGTGGAATGATGACCCGATTGCATATAACATCAATTATCATAACACTGATAATGCGACATGGGGGACAGGCAATCCTCCGAACACTTATACGGTTACCAATTTGCCATTGACTATCGACGCAGCCATGACACGCCCGCACAGCACATTTATGGGATGGTGCACGGATGCGGCATTAACAACCAACTGTGAAATGACACACACTATACCGGTGGGAACAACCGGCGATGTAGATTTCTGGGCAAAATGGGAATGTGTGCCGCCATATCATTCTAACCCCGCCGGCACGGCGTGCGAGGCATGTGATGCCGGACAATATTGGAACGGTGTCCAATGCGAATATTGTTCGACCACAGGATTCCCGAACAGCACACCGCCATTCAATTGGAGTGCGGATCAATGCTGGCGTTCATGTCAAAATGATGTGCAATGCGCGGTTCCATCTGCATCAATCATAGGCAACATCGGTGGTTGCAGTGCCCAGGCATTCCGGAACACGGCCGGCACACAAATTGAATTCAAGGGGAATCATGATGCGGGTGTGCAAACATGCGATGCGACGAATGTGCCGTATTGTCCGTACGGTTTGGACTGTTCGGCCGAAAACGTCGATATGCCAAGATCGGTTATGGCAGATTTCCATTCTGGCGAAGGGTGGCCAAGCGTTGGGACACGTCACGTCATCGGATTGGGGAACTGGTCCACGGGCGCCAACAACGGAACCATGGTCAGTGGTAATATGTGGAGTGCGATTGTGGGCCCGGCACAAAAGATGGAATTGGATGACCACAACCCGGATGATCAATATACATTTATAACGTATCCGGCAAATGTGGCACCAACCGCCACCGCGGTTTCGGGTCAAATATTCAAGGGATATTACGATCAACAAACCGGTGGAAATAGGCGCGTCGATGATGATTATGAACTGAATGCGGAAAACGCACAGGGTGTTGGTGTTACAATGAGCAGCCTTATACCCGGCGACAGAAACCTGTATGCGCGTTGGCAACAATGTGACGTGAACACATACCAGCATAACAATGAATGCATACATTGCAACGAAGGTTTCACATCGCCCGTCGGTGCATCCGGACCCGAGGAATGCACAAAAAGTTGTTCTGTGGCATGCGAATGGGACGATTCTATGTGTCCAGATCACGCAAGTTGCACCCATACAGAGGCCAGTCAAATCGGTATTGTAAATCAGATACAAGCCCAACAGGCCCAAGGAACATGTTATCACGAAACAACCAATGAACCGATTTTTCCAGAACAGTGTGTGTATCAATTTACCTGTGATGATGGTTATGGCATAATGGGGAATAGATGTGTGCCATGCGAGGACGGAGAATATCTGGAAAATGGCAGATGTACAGCATGTCCGAACGGTTATCCGTACTCTGATGCAAATGCAACCCAACAGACGCAATGCTATAAATCTTGTCAACATGATTGTGACGAACCGACCTGTCCGATTGCAAGTGGAACCGGAACATGTACATATACGCATGAAGCAACAAATGGTAAATGGTATTTTAATTCAAATGTGTGCATCGCCCAATCTTCTATATGTCAGATGACACTTAGTTGCTATGACGGATATACATTGGAGGGGAACGAATGCAAACCGACTAAATATACAATCACCTATAAATCAAACGAGGATGCAACACAAAACGAAACCCAGGAAGTCACATATTCCGAAAGTTTCGAAACCAAGGGGGCGATATTCACAAGTCCGGGTTATATAATGACCGCGTGGTCTGCACCGTATACGTTATTAAAGCATGAATATCCCGCGTATAATACCCCGTATGACACTACTTTGATTGCGCAATGGGAAATGTGTCCGGCCGGAACATATCAAAACGCCAATACCTGTACGGATTGTCCGGATGGTTACAGATCCGATGCGGGCGCGTCCGGACAAAACCAGTGTTATCGTTCATGCGAAAAGCCGTGCGATGATGTGCTGTGTCCAGAACATTCTGTTAGTTGCGAAAAATCAAAAGAAACATTTGATGGCATACAGTACTATGAGGCACCATGTGTCGCCGAAACACAGCAATGCAGAATTCTGAGCGTTATATGCGATGCGGGATATTATCAAGATGGAACGAAATGCGAACCGTGTCCGGAAAATTATTCTTCCATCCGGGGTGCGGTCGGGGTGGACGCATGTTTCTTGGTCAGTTGCCCGGATGGTCAACATGTTGAATACGGCGAATGCAAAGATGACGTTATTCCATGCGATGCGCCAAACGCAACCAATGCCTCACGAAAATGGAATGAAACGTTGCGTGCATATGGATCATGCATAGTTGCGGCATGCGAAACCAACTATCACGTTGCATCAAATGCGTGCACGGCGGATACACGGGCCTGCGCCGTTGAAGGCGGTCGTGGTGAACAGGTATGGGACGGCAACAAATGGGGTGATTGCGAAATCACACAATGTAATCCGGGATTCATAGACAATGGCAACACGTGTGTTGAATGCCCGAACCGTCGCGTCGATGGCGAAATCGCGGTCAGCAGTTATGCAACAGAATGCGAAATCGCAAGTTGCATGTACCAAGGTCAAAAGTATGCACTTGAAGGCGACAGATGCGAACCGATATGTAATAAACCGGATGATGGGACCGGCCACATGGAATGGAATGAAAGTCAAAAGAAATGTGTACGTACATGTAACCCGGGTTACAAAATGTGGTAGGTAAAATGCGGCGGAGGGACACGTATTTTAAAAGGCCAGATTTAATAGAACGCATCGGCAATGGTGCAATATGCTTTGCCGAATGTATTCGAAACGTTACCCGGTTTGTCTTTCAAATATTTCATGCGTTTGGTAATATGATTTGTCGCCGCGGTGCAACCCGTCGCATTGATTTGTGGATTGAAATTGACAAGGCCGGCCTGCGGGCGGTACCGATTGTGTGTTTGATTAGTTTTATGATAGGCCTTATTATCGCATTCGTTGGGCATATGCAATTGGCGATGTTCGGGGCGGAAATTTATGTCGCGGCACTGGTTGCAATTTCTATGATAAGAATTTTGGGTGCGGTTATGACCGGCATAATTATGGCGGGGCGCACCGGTGCATCGTATGCCGCAGAAATTGGAACCATGCGTGTAAACGATGAAATCGACGCGTTGAAAACCATGGGCGTGTCACCAATTCAATTCTTGGTGTTGCCACGCGTTTTGGCATTAACAATTACTATGCCGATATTAACCATCATCGCGGACATTGTTGCGATATTGGGCGGCATGTGTGTTGCAATTATGATAATGGATGTGTCAATCGCAGAATATTGGCAAACAACGGTGGATTGGCTTAGTTTCAATAATTTTGCGGTTGGCGTTCTGCACGGATGGATGTTCGGATGGGTCATCGCAATTGCCGGATGTTGGTTTGGATTGAACACCGCCAAAACCGCAGATGACGTAGGACGCGCAACAACACGTGCGGTCGTCGCCGGTATCGTCGGGTGCATTATCGTAACCGCAATATTAACACTGGTATTTAATTGGTTGGATATTTAGATGAAGAAGATGGGTGAACCTTTTATCGTTGTACAAGATTTATCACTTGGTTACGGTGAACGCGCTATTGTGCGCGATGCAAATTTTACGATAAACCGTGGTGATATATTTGTGATAATGGGATTGTCCGGTTGCGGGAAAAGCACGATTATGCGGTCTATGGTTGGGTTATTACGACCCGAATGCGGCGACATATTTATTGATGGTGTGAACATGTGGGCGGTGGACGCGGATGCACGTGCAAAGGTTATCGGACGGTTCGGTGTGGCGTTTCAAAGTGGTGCATTGTTTTCTTCGATGACGGTTGGCGAAAATGTCGCGTTGCCAATGGAAATGGGTTCGGGCATGCCGGCGAACAAGATTCGACAACATGTTCACGAAAAGTTAAAAATTGTGGGAATGGACGGATGCGCGGACCTGTACCCGTCGGAAATAAGTGGTGGTATGATAAAGCGTACTGCATTGGCGCGGGCGTTGATTAACGACCCAGAAGTGCTGTTCTTTGATGAACCATCGGCGGGATTGGACCCGGTGCGAAGTGCAGAATTGGATGAATTGATTATGAATATAAATCGCCGGCACGGAACAACGGTTGTTATGGTTACACATGAACTGCCTACAATTATGACTATCGCGACTAATTCGGTTTATTTGGATGCGAAAACCCAGACAATCGCCGCGGCGGGCGCACCAAAAGATATTATAAAGACAACAAAAAATCCGCAAATCAGGGAATTCTTGACACGCGGACAAAGTGGGAGAAAAAAATGAAACAACCAAACAAACGGGCAATCGGTGGATTTTTAATATTCGGTTTTTTATTGGCAATCGGGGCACTGGTGTTCTTTTTCGGTGGCCGATTGGAACGAAATTATGTGACACCTGTGTTATTCTTTGAAGGTTCGGTCAAGGGTTTGGCCGTTGGTTCAAATGTATACTTTCGTGGTGTGCCGATTGGACGTGTTGAAAAAATTCAAATGATTCCAAACAACGAAGATAAAATTGTTATTCCGGTATATGTGCGCATTGACCCGCGCATGACGGCAAATGGAAAAATGTCTAAATCCCAAATGGAAAAGTGGATTGCCGATTTGGTTGGGCATGGATTAAAAGGAAAATTACAAACACAAAGCGTTTTGACCGGACAAATGACAATCGAACTGGATTTCTATCCGAAATATCCAAGTCGCAATTTGGCACAAAAGTATGATATTGATGAAACGGAAATTCCAACCGTACCGTCCATTTTAGACGAGATTTCACACAACCTGGGCAAAATACCAATTTCTGACATTTCTACGAACATGAACGGATTGTTGCAAAACCTGAATAACGATGTGCCCGCCCTATTGCAACAATCGACCGAGGCGGTGGCCAGTATCAACAGATTGGCGAATTCTATATCGGGTCCGGGGTCCAGTACTATATCAGACCTGAACAAAATGATACGCGATGTTAGTGACGCCGCGCGTGCCGTGTCACGACTTAGCGATTACCTTGAACAGCATCCCGAGGCATTATTAAAAGGCAAAGGAGGATATTAAAATGAATACGAAAAATATTATTATGGCGATTGTTATCCCGACATTGGCGGCATGCAGTTGGAACCACGCCAGTGCGCCTTCACGATTCTATGCCATCACTACGCCCACCGTAAATCAAGTACGCGGTCCGGCAAAATCAACCACTGTATCAATCGCGAATGTGTCGGTACCGCAATCGGTTGACCGACCCCAGATTGTAATTAAACATGCGAATTCCAACATGGTCAGTGTGTCGGAATTCGACCGGTGGGTCGAAGGGTTGAATACCGCCCTGCCCGTGGCCATATCTGAAAACATGAATCTGTATGCGCGAAACATAAACGCGATACCGAAACGATTTGCCGCGGAAGGCACGAATAAAAAATATGTTGTATCCGTTGACTTTGTGCGCTTTGAAACCGAAACAGACGGCAAAATAACAATCGCCGCATGGTGGACGGTCGCGAATACCCGTGGTGAAACATTGGTGCAAAAAAAGACGACGCTGGTGGCGGACACGCCAGATAGCGCGTATGGCGAACCGGACTATGATGCCATTGTTTCAGAACAGAGCAAATTGATTGCGCGTCTGTCTTATAAAATCGCAGATGTGATTAGTGAGTTGAAGTAAAAAACATCCCCCGCATTGGGGGATGTTTAATTTATTGCCACAAATTTATCCAACCAGTTTTTTCCAAAGGCTGGTTTTCTTTTTGCCCTTTTGCTGGGGACGTTTACGCGAACGATGCGGCGCATTCATCGTGGTCTTTTTTGCCTCGACATGTTGCGCATTTTTCTTTTTCGCGTCTGTGGACGGCGCGTTCGCCATCAACAAATCGTCGGTTTTATTTTGTTCCGGGGCAACGCGTTGAATAGAATATTGGTCAATATTCATCAAACTGTCGTCGCCGACGATAACAATTTCCGTTCCGAATTCGTTCTCCATCGCATTTAATTCGACACGTTTATGGTTCAGGATATAAATCGCGATATCGGTCGGCACGGTCATGATTATTTTTTGCGCCGCCTTGGCCAGCAATTTTTCTTGCAAATGGCGGAACAATATAATCGACGCCGTTTGAATACTGGGCACCACACCCGCGCCCATACAGTGCGGACAGGCAACATACGAAGATTCGATAAAACTGCTGCGCAATCTCTGGCGCGACAACATTAAAACACCGAACGCGTTGATTTTTGCAACCTGGGTCCGGGCGCGGTCATGTTTCATAACTTCACGCATTTTCATTTCCAATTTGCGGTTGTTGCGTTCTTCTTCCATATCGATAAAGTCAATTGCAACAATGCCCGCCAAATCACGCAGACGCAATTGCAGTGCGATTTCTTCGGCGGCCTCTAAATTAGTATTCAATGCGGTTTGTTCGATGTCTTTTTCCTTAATCGCCCGGGACGAATTGACGTCGATTGTCACCATGGCTTCGGTCTGGTTTATAACCAAAGAACCACCGGACGGCAATTGAACGTACGGTCCATGCAAGCCTTCCAATTGTTTTTCAACGCCGGCCTTGGTCATTAATGGGACCGCGGCATCTTTATACAAAACCAACTGTTTGCGTGGCGCATGGCCATACATTTGTTGGAAATATGTCTTGGCGGCCTCGAACGCATCTTCGCCTTGGATGGTCAGAACATCGTCTTTGGACGACAGAAAGTCGCGAACCACACGGCGCAGAAGCGAATCTTCGGTATGAATTGTTACCGGCGCCACCGATTCCAATGTAGTTTTGCGAATTTCATTCCAAAGGTTGACCAAATAATCATAGTCCGCCGAAATGTCCGCCGCGGTGGCGCCAAACGCCGCCGTACGCAGAACAACCGTCATGCCACGCGGAATCTTTAACGTATGCAAAATTTCACGCAGGCGTGCACGTTCGGCCTTATCCGAAATCTTTTTAGAAATACCATAACTGTTGCGTTTGCGGGAATTCGGCATCAAAACCGCGAAACGTCCCGCCAACGACAGATACGTCGTCATAGACGCGCCCTTTTGCCCGCGTTCTTCTTTGACGCCCTGGACCAGCAAGATTTGCTTTGGTTTTATAACGTCTTGGATTTTGAATTCGCGTGCACGTTTGGCAAATTCTTTGTTGTCTTCGCCGGCACTGTGATCATCATAGTCGGCAACTTCATCAGCCTCGTCATCGGGGTCGTCATCGTCGTCGACAATGTTCGCGTGCGCTAATTCGATAAGTTTCTTTTTCTGTTCTGGGGTGACCTGGTAATAATCAGGATGGATTTCCGAAAACGGCAAGAACCCATTTTTACCGGTGCCATAATCAATAAACGCGGCCTGGAGCGATGGTTCAACCCTTATCACCTTGGCCAGATAAATGTTCCCTTTTATCTGGGGCTTGGTGGTTGTTTCAACATCAAAATCCGACACACGATTATTCGTGGAGTCTACGACGACAACGCGCGTTTCCTCCGGGTGGACTGCGTCCACATATATCTTTTTTGACATCAAATAATCCTTTTGTGTTAATTACGTACCTATGGGAAATAACCCGTCCCCATGGGGCGTCCAAGCCCATGCCAAGGGATAGCATCGCGATACCCAAAAATGCCAATCGAATTAAAGAAACAAGTGATAAAATAAACACCACTGTTACCCCATTGTTATACGTTGGTGAAAATTCTAACAGAACAAACTTTAATTCGCAAGGTATTTTATTCGTCGCCGCTTTTATTCTTGGAAATGTGCGGAAAATGGGGCATGTGCTCTTTCGCCTCGTCCAACCAACGACGCATGCGCGCGCGCAACCATCGTTCATATATAAAGAACAATCCGCCGACGCCAATCAAAGGCAACACATAATAAATTATACGATACGCCAATAATGCGCCGAAAACGCCGGCCTTGTCCGCGTCATCGGGCAACGCCAGCAAGAAAACACTTTCAAAAACGCCTATACCACCGGGAACCTGGCTGAACACACCCGTTGTCTGCGCCACAACGAACAGTCCGATAAATGTTCCAAACGGAATATGAACAAACGGCGTCAAACAAAAATAAAGCACCAGACCGGCCAAAACACTGTCCGCCATGCCCAGCAAAGTTTGTAAAAACGCCATTTGCGTGGACGGAACGTCAAACTTTAATTGGCCGATTTTCACACTTTTGTTACGAAAGACGATGGTTATCGCGAAATATGCCAACAATGCCGCCAAACAGAATATGAACAGCGTGTTTAACCCAACACTGGCGCCAACCGATTCGGCAAAAATGTCGTGTGGTATAAGGAAATAGCCCACAACCGCGATTGCCGTCGCGCCCAAAAAGTAAGTAAATCCGTTGATTGTGACGATTTTTACAATGTCGCCACCACGAATACGCCACCGGGTATAAAGGCGGTAACGAATCGCACCGCCCGACACCACCGCGTGACCGGCATTGTTACTTATTGCGAAGCCCAACATGCCCGCCAACATCCATTTCCACCAAGAAACTTTGTCGCCGGCACCGACATATTTCAATGCCAAGAAATCATACAACGCCAACGCAACATAGCCCGCCAAACACGCGACAGATGCCAAAACCAGGTTTATAAACGGAATATCCAACAACGCGCGCGCGATATCGGACAAAGAATAATGGCGCAATTGCCACCACAGCATTCCGGCCGCCAAACAAAAGAAAACTATCCCGGAATAACCCAATAATTTCTTAAAAGCCTTTTTAGATGACATAAAAACCTTCTTGCAATTGCAAATGATAACACCAAGGATAAAAAAATGCAAGTAGTGGATAGTGGCTAGTGGTTAGTGGTTATCCGTCTCCGCTTCGCTGCGCCGAGACTGCACCCGGCCACCCGGCCGGGTTTGGTGTTAGTTGCCGGATGGCATATATATCATCGGGCCGGCGATAAAATTACCGGTGCCGGAATTGGTTAGAAAAGTGTTCGTCATAGTATCATACATTCCCAACACGCCGTCTATGTCCCGGCGCGCAGGGATGAAATTACGAACAATGTCACGACCGTCCGTAATTTTAAGATAATAAATTCGGCCATTGAAAAAATACCATGCGGGACCAGAAGCCGATGCAGCAAACATATATATTGTATAAGGATATTCAGCCAATGTGTGTGTTATATCCAATTTCGCAACACCATTAATATACCTTTTGCGGTCATTCATGAAATTTAATTGAACATCATAATCTGTATTATTAACTGTCTCCTCAAAGACGGCGGCGTTCCAGCCTTCGCCAAACGGCATCAAAATATGATTTGCCGGATTAACATATATATTACCATTTTCTGCTGATGTTACGACGCCAACAACAACCTGGTCGCTGGAGCTATACCTGTTGAATTTTATGGAAATGCCGGTGCTATTGGTTGGGACTATTCCTGTATCAATATATTGTCCACCGTCGCTTTCCAGGTATTTCAGTGCGGTATAACCGCTTGGCAACGCGCCACGTATTTGAACCAACATACAATCACTGGTACGATCGTTTGGATTCGCCCAAGATATACATTCGAATTCTGTGTCGATGGCGGCCTGCACGGCGGCGTTCATGGTTGCCGCATCAACCAAGGATTCCATCTGGGCCGAGTATGCGGCGGATGAATCGTAAATATCTTTTGTTCCGACGGTGCCCGCGGTGCCTGTATTTGTTAAAACCTGAGGCACACCGGAATTCGCGGGGATTTTATCCTGTTTTTGTGCAACGGCGGTGTCAACAAATGCCTTGGACGTCGCGACATTTTCGCCCGCCGCAAATGCCGAACCCACGCAAAGCGTACAGATTATCGAGATTAAAAATTTTTTCATGCTTGCTCTCCTTGGTCTACCCCGTCACACTTCGTGTGCCACCCCTTCACAATGTGAAGGGGACTTTTGGGATTTAAAAACCGTCAATGGAATTGACGGTCGGGGTGTTAGCAAATCATGTACATCAACGATTCCGATAACATTTATATATACGTCATCGGCACCCCGACACGCGGGGTAATATTGCGGTGCAAATACGTGAAAATCTTTATCAGATTACGATGCATTGCACCGGATGTACATTGGCCTGCTAAAGCCCCGAAACGGAATCCCATCCGATTCATAGGATATCTTATTATAAATTTCGGATGCGACGCAATAAAAAAATTGCAATCGGGACATATTTATATATACTGGTGGTCCAATGATATTAAAAAAGGTGTGTTCATGCGTCCGTCTTTACGAAAATTAAATCAAATGCGGCCCGTTTCTATGGAAACCGGCGTCAATAAATGGGCCGAGGGGTCTTGTTTAATCAAAATGGGCGGGACCCAGGTTTTGTGTACCGCAAGTGTCGATTTAAATCAACCAACATGGAAACGCATGCAGAATAAAACCGGTGGATGGGTGACGGCGGAATATGCTATGTTGCCACGCGCAAACGGCACACGCAAAACACGCGACGCAATTATGAAAGACCATCGCAGCGCCGAAATATCACGCATGATTGGACGCGCGTTGCGCAGTGTCGTTGATATGGAAATTTTGGGCAAACATACAATCACAATTGACTGTGACGTGATTCAGGCGGATGGCGGAACGCGTTGCGCATCCATTACCGGTGGATTTGTCGCACTTAGTTTGGCCGTCCGTTGGTTAATTGACGCCGGACGCATACGCGAAAATCCAATCCGGGAACACGTTGCCGCGGTTTCCGCCGGGCTCTGGAACGGCGAATTGATATTGGATTTAGACTATGAAGAAGACAGCGTCGCCGAAATGGACGCGAATTTTGTCGTTTCTGAATCCGGTCGGTTTATCGAGGTTCAATCCACCGGCGAACAACATCCGTTTGAAAAATCGCAATTAAACGAATTGATGGATATGGCGGCCGCGGGCGCACAAAAACTGATTGAATTGCAAAAACAGGTATTGGCGTAACGAACCGCCCTTAGTCCCCGGCGTTCAATATATCATTTGATTTTATGTATTCCGGTGACCCGGGTTTAAGTTTGCCACGCGCGCGACGCGCGTATTCACGTGATTTTTCGGTATTGTTCTGCATCCTATAAAATTCCGCCATGGCCCAATCGGCGCGACCATCATCCGCATCAAACGTCCGCCCCAGCACCCAATATGCCATTGGCGACGCATCAACCAAAATAACGTGCCGACACAGTTCCGCGGCGCGCGACGCGTCCCCCGCCCCGCCCCGTTCCACCAAGACCAAGGCCAATGCCGTTTCAATCTGGGGCGAATTTGGGCGCAAATTTAATGCGCGTTCATATGCGGCGACCGCGTCGTCATAGTGGCCGGACCGATATTCTAAATCGCCCAATAATTCATAGAAATACGGATTTTTCGCATCACGCGAAACCAATGTTCGCGTTCCAACCGCCGCACCCGAAAGGTTGCCCCATCGCATATTAGCAATCGCACGGGCGTAAATTGCCGCGTCTGATTTGTCTTCATTTGGATACAGGGTTTTTATGCGCGTCGCGTCGTCCATGTAACCAACCAACTTTGCCCGGACCATGTCGTATTTCCGGGCCAATGCGGTGGAATCCGTTTTGAACTTTTTTGATTTAATATTTTTATTCGCCAATTTGTCACGCACGTTTTTCAATCGTTCCGATGTCAGTGGGTGATTTATCGCGTTTGGATTTACCCGCGATTCTGTATAAGACGTCATGTCATTTATTTGGTCAAATACATCAATAAAACCATTTGGATTGTAACCCGCGCGCACCATTAAATCAAAACCCATGTCGTCCGCGACACGTTCTTCGTCACGCGAAAACGACAACATAGATTGCTTTGCAATGCCCGACGCACCCGCAATAACACCCGCACCCAACGACGGATTTCCACCCGCCAGCATAAGCCCCATGCCCAAAGCCTGGATTATCATGGTGCGACGCATTTCGGTTTCCATACGTGCGGACATTTGCGCCATGTGCCCGCCAATTGTATGCCCAAGTTCGTGCGCGATTACCGCACGCAGCGCATTTGGCGTGCGAATGCGTGTAAGCAGCCCCGTGTAAATATAAATATCTTCGCCGCCCATAACAAAAGCGTTAAAGTCGTCCGTTCCCACAATGCGAACCCGTGCATTCGGCACGCCCGCCGCGGTTGTCACCGGTTTTATAATCTCTGAGATAACAGATTCGATTTCGGTATCTTGGATAATCGATGCGGCGCACGCGGGCAACGCAATCAAAACGCAAAAAATCATTATAAGTATTTTCTTCATAAACCCTTAGGCCCCCAATGTTGCCGTGCGATCAAACACAAACATCAAATCACGCACCCATGGTTCAATCGTCACCATATCTGTTGCCGCACGCGTTGCCAATTTGAATAAATCCCGATGCGCACGATAATCAACAAAGTGATAATCAATCCAACCGCTTTGCCGCGTTCCCAACAATTCGCCAACACCGCGCATCATTAAATCTTGTTCTGCGATAACAAAGCCGTCGTCCGTATCGCACAGCACATCCAATCGTTTAAGGCCATCCGGCGATACCGCACCACCATACAGCAATATACAGAAAGACTGGGCCGAACCGCGTCCAACACGCCCGCGCAGTTGGTGCAACGCCGCAAGGCCAAACCGGTCCGCGTTTTCAATTACCATTATCGTTGCATCGGGGACATCGATTCCAACCTCGATAACCGTGGTTGCGACCAGTATTTTCATATCACCCCCGGGGCGTGCAAATTCCGCCATAATTTTATCACGTTCTTCGCGTGACATTTGCCCATGCACCAGGCCGACACATGTGAAATGTTCACAAAGTTTTTTGTATCTTTCATCGGCGGCGGTCGCATCCGTACCGTCTGATTCCGCAACCAATGGACAGACCCAGAAAACCTTGGCACCAGATACAACCTGGGGACGCAGGCGGTCAATCAACGCATCGATGCGCGCAAGGGGCAATTTCGTCGTCTTGATTGGAATGCGGCCGGCGGGCTTTTCATTTATAATCGAAACATCCATATCGCCGTAAATCGTCATAGAAAGCGTGCGCGGAATTGGCGTCGCAGAAAGCGCAAGAACGTCCGGATTGCTTCCCTTATCACGCAGGGCCTCACGCTGGGTCACGCCGAAACGATGTTGTTCATCCACAATGACCAGACCCAAATCTTTATAAATGACATCCGTGGAAAATAGTGCATGTGTTCCAACAACCAAACGCGTCCGCCCCGAACGCAACGATGTTAACTTTTCACGACGCGACACACCTTTGTCGCGACCGGTCAAAATGTCACAAACCAGACCCAATTTGTCGCAAATCGGTTTTAATTTCGCATAATGTTGCGCGGCCAATGTATCCGTCGGGGCCAACAATGCCGTTTGCCCGCCGGATTCCGCCATCAACACCATTGCCGCCGCCGCAACCATTGTTTTGCCGCATCCAACATCACCCTGGACCAGGCGCATCATCGGGAATTCGCGCGACATATCTTGTTCTATATCCGCAATTGCAGATTTTTGCGCGGCCGTTAAATCGAACGGCAAAGACGCATAAAACTTTTCCACCAAGTTATATTTTTTTGTGCGCGCGGCGCGGCGATGGCGCGCGTCTGTGCGTGTGCGGCGACTTATTGCTATGGCCGTCTGATGCGCCAACAATTCAAAATATGCGAGCTTTATTATGTCGTCCGACAACGGCAACAAATCTTCATTTTTTTCCGCAAAGTGCGCACGGCGCAGCGCATCGAAAAATTCCATAATCTGCGGGTCCGCGCCCGCCAATTTGTCGGGCAAGGCGGCAAAAACCTGGTCCCGAATATTCATAAATGTTTTTTGGGTGATGCCTTCGCCGGAACGGTAAATCGCCTGGACCCGGGGGATTTTGCTTGCGTTGTCGGGTTCTTCGATAAAGTCCGGATGATTTATCGTTGGCGTGGCGCCCGATTCCAATTTGCCGCTGATAATCCGCCATTCGCCAATTGGTAATTTTTTTAACCAGTAATCCAAATAATTCACATTAAAGAACTGAATCACCAATGTTTGCCCCGCCCGATCGACACATGTTATGCGTGTGGGACTGCGCCGGCGACCAAAAGAACGGCCCTGTTTCTGGGATTTAATTTGAACCATAACCGTGACAACTTCACCGGGTGTTGCGGTGGCTATGGAATCAATCATACCACGGTCTTTGACATAGACGGGAATATGCAGCATAAAATCCAAAATTCGCCGCCCACCCAACAAGTCGGCAAAGCGCGCCGCCAAAACCGGCCCCACCCCGCGGATGAATTGCAGGTCCATGTTCAGAAAATCGAATAGTTCTTTCTTCATTATATATAAAAAATACTAAAAATTTGCCGCATAAGGCAAGGGAAAAAGAAACCGCCCCGTTCGGGGCGATTGTTATTTACCACCAGATTTTATATGCCGGGTTTCTAATAACCGAGCTTTGATTTTATTCAAATCTGCGATTATTTCTTCGGCGTCTTGTGCCGCCATCGCATTACGCGCATATGATTGCAATTCTAATACATTTTGTTGCATTATCTTGCTGATTGGGTTTGTAAATGATTTACCACGCGATTTGTGTTTGACATCTTGGTATAATTGCATTAATGGTTCATGATAGTCTGGAACATTATCCGTCACGTGATAATATCGCAGTGATGCAAAATCAACCCTTTCCTTGTCCGTATAGAAACGCAACTCTTGCACAGGTTTATGTCCCCAAAACCTGTAAGATATATCCGACACATAGTGTACAATCTTGCAGTTGCCAAATGTATATATCGTTGTAAAGCGATTATTTTGCATAAAATTGTTTAATTCCCATTTTCCTTGTTTGTCTATTGGGGACTTCGATGGTTGCCCGTCGGGATATGATATCACAACAGGATTTTTTTCCAACGAAGCGTACATTATTATCAATTCGTCTTTGTATATCATATGTTCGTCCTTTTTACCGATTGCTATTTCGTAATTGCATTTTGACCTTTTAATATCAATGTGCGTATATTGTCCAACTGTTTTAACAGGTTGTCTTTATCCTGCCCGCCAAGTAATTCTTTGGGTGCTTCAAGCATATATTTTTGCAAAAAATATACCGCATCATTGGCGCGTTCTACATACGGATTCGTAAATGGTTTACTGCTGGCCTTGGCTTTAATCGCTTGATATAATTCGATATAATCCTTTTTAAATTCACGTGTAAATTTGCCAATTTGAACCGGTATGTATAATGTGGTTCCTGGTTTTGTGAACACTAATTCTTCGTCATATCCATTAAAATGCTCCGTCTTGCGTGATACATCGTGGTGCACAAGTCTGTATGGTCCAAATGTGTAAATGGTTATAAAATTGTTATCATATGTATAGGACAGAATATTTTTATCGTTTGCAGCAATCTGGCCATCGGGATAAGACACCGTGACAGGATTGGATTCCAACGCGGCGTACATTTTTATAATTTCTTGCATAGATTTATCCTTTTGTGAATAAAATGCCCAAATGGGCATTTTTGAATCCTGGGGCGGATGACCGGATTGCACATCCCAACACTTCGTGTCGGGGCCCTTCCACTCGTAAGACTCGAACTTCATTTCATTCGTTCTCGTCAACTATCGTGTCGAACCTCCGGTTCTCATCCGATCCATCCAGAGAATTCACAAATGCCCAAACGGGCATTTTTGAATCCTGGGGCGGATGACCGGATTCGAACCGGCGACATTCGGTACCACAAACCGACGCTCTAACCAGCTGAGCTACATCCGCCATGTGCAAACGGCAGTTTATCATCAAAATATTCGATTTTCAAGTTTTTTATATTGAAAATAAAAACACCGCCAGTCGGCGATGTTTTTGTATAGTGGTAAAATTATTATTTCTTTAACTTTACGATTTTTTTCAATTTTTTGATACCCTTGTTCAAATCGCTTTCTTCTGCGGGTTTGACTTCGCCGGCCTTTAATGCAGAACAGCAATGTGGACATTTTGTCGCCGTGATATCAACCGTTTGTTTGCAATACGGGCATGTCGTTGTCGTAACCGCCTGTTTCGATTTCATTTTGTTCACCGTGCGAACAATCAAGAACGCCGCGAACATTGTGATAATGAAACTGATTACCGTGTTCAAGAATATGCCCAAATTCAATGTTGTGGCGCCTGCGGCCTGGGCCTCGGCAATGGTATTAAATGTTTGACCGTTGCCACCCGCCAACACAAAGAACCATTGTGAAAAATCAACACCACCAACCAATAACCCAATCGGAGGCATAATAACATCTTTGACCAACGAATTAACAACACTGGTCATCACAGAACCGACGATGATACCAATCGCCATGTCGATTGCGCTGCCGCGTTCTGCAAAAGCGCGAAATTCTTTGAAAAAATTACTTTTTGCCATTTTTTGTTCCTTTTGTTTTCAAATGTTGTTCCAATGCATCGATAACCTTGGCCAAAGTTTTTCGAAGGTTTTCGTCAAACGTTTCCACGGTTATGTCCGCCAATGCATATGTGTTATACCGTTCCGCAATCAATTGGGCAAGGATTTTTTTACTGTCATTGTGCAACAATTGCGGGCGCGTATCGCGAAACCGGGTTCGTTTTACCAACAAATCCAAATCCGCCTTTAACCATATGCTGACCGCCTGGGCCAAGACTTTGTCCCGAACCGCGGGCGTTATGAACGCGCCTTCGCCGGTGGATAAAACCTTGGGCACGGGCGGCGTATCCAACAGACGCGATACGACCTGTTGTTCGACGCGTCTGAATTCCTTTTCCCCGTAAAGCGAGAATATATCGACAACACTGCAACCGGCGGCGCGTTCGATTTCTTTGTCCGAATCGACAAATGGCACGCCCAGGTGGTGCGCCAACGCGCGACCAACACTGGTTTTGCCGGCGCCCATAAGCCCAACCATAACAATCGGCCGGTCCAATTTAATCACAGATTCTTTTTTCATGCCGAACATTCTAGATAAAAAATTATATTTGCACAATAAAAACTTTTCAAAAGGCGTCGTTATGTGATATGATTATAGTATCAAGGCAAAAAACAACAGGAGGGAGAGCCTATGAAACCGGGATATTTGACATTTGGTTTAATCACCACTTTTTGCGGCGGCGCAATGGCGGCTGATTTGGGATACAGCGCGAACGGAATTGCCGCACATAACATTATGGCGATGCAGCACATGATTGCGAATCGTGCCGTCGTATTGCCAACACATGCCAATGCGGCGCCCATATCGCAAAAATCTGTAAAAGACGAAGATACAAATGATGCGTACGGCGAAATGATTTACTATGGCGAATATGGTGATGACACGGGGATTTTGCCATTGGTTGGTCGCAACGGCGGTGATTCGGCGGGCACGTATATTGGCGCCGATTGGCAACACATAGACGAAAATGTAAAATTCAAATCTTATTCGCACATGGACGCCACTATGGATTTGGGGATGATTGAACTTGGTGATAAATATGATACACCGCACCATCGAATAATGGGATTCAAATTCTTTGGTGGATATGTTGGTGGCGACATCAAAAACGATGAAGTACGTATCAAACAAAACGGCGGATTTGTCGGCGCATTGGCGCATCAAAGCATCGGAAACCTGAACGTCAATGCGGTTGCAGATTTTGGATTGATGACCAACGATGTTCGTCATTTGCCCACTGCGGATAATTTTACCAATATATGGTTCGCATTGAATATGGATGTGGCATATGATTTAGTAATTGCCGACGTGGCCACACTGCGCCCGAATGTTCGCGGTGAATATATGTGGATATTTTCACCCAACTATGAGGCGGGAAATGGCGAAGATATCAACAACAAAAATTTCAATATGTTTGAATTGACGCCGGCGATTGATTTGGAAATATCGGTCGGTGACGGTTGGAACATCGGCGCACGTGGTGCATATGTTATGAACTTTGTTCATGGCGGCCGGACATATGTGGATTATACACCGATATCAAAGCTAGAAACCAAAGACTATTTTGAATACGGAATTAAAATTGAAAGATCGATTGGCGATTTAGATTTCGGATTGAACGCCGGTCGTCATGACGGCGGACGCCGTGGTTGGTTCGGTGGCGTGAATATTAAATATTTGTTTTAATAGTTAGCGTAATTTAGCATGGGCGCGATTTTACCACGCCCATTGTTTTATGTTTTTTTGTGGCAATTTGGCGTTTCAATTCGGCAATCTCTTGATTGCGGTCATCAATAGCGCGACGCAAACGTGGTATTTCGCCATCCACGGACCAAAACAGAGGCATATAATACCGCGATATAAAATATATACATTCATTCATATCCGCCAATGTCGGTTTATAGTTCGGATGCGTTTGCAAAAATTTATTCATCGCACGTGCAAAAGTCATTTTCTCCGGCATTTTTAACTCCATTTGTTTCAAATAAAAAACCACCAGAAAAAATTTCGAGTGGTTGGAGTTCAGAAAACGACACCAGGTATCGCATGCTTATTCAATATATTCGCATACTCCAACCTGTTGGTTGGCGTTTACCTGGTGTTAGGGTTTTCTGAGACCCGCCGACGGAATACCCGCCAGTAATTTAATCATATCAAAAAATTATATAAATACAAGAAGTTTTATACAAAAAACACCGCCCAGGTGCCACCCACAAATTTTTTCAATTTTGTGGGGCCCGACCTGGGCGGTGTAAATGCAATCAAACCATAGTTTAATTCAAAGCATCTTTCAAAGCTTTGCCAGGTTTAAATTTCGGCTGAGTAGAAGCCGGAATTTTGATGGCAGCACCCGTTTGCGGGTTGCGGCCTGTGGTGGCTTTACGCTTTGCGGTTGTGAATGTACCAAAACCGACCAAACGAACGTCGCCTTTCTTTTTCAGAACTTTGGTGACAGTGTTGATAAATGCATCCAAGCAAGCAGCAGCTGTTGCTTTGGTTACATCTACTTCGTTTGCGATTGCTTCAATCAATTGTTGTTTGTTCATTTATTTCTCCTTTCATAAATTTATTTAAGGTATCCCAGCATCACACGGCAATGCCCACAAAAACCATATTTCACGCCCAATTCAACAAATCACGCTGCCGAATCAAACCATTTCTGTGGGCATTGCCTGTGTTGCCTGACCGAATCGTAGAGAATTCCGCCATTTATGTCAAGATGTATTTATAAAATTCGAAATTTTTTTATTTTTCTATTTTGCGTGAACCAGGTCGCTGCGCACGATTTCCGCGCCCGGCGACGTATTTTCACACAAAACATAATCACCCGTACGACCCGTCACGGTCACGGCACGATAGCGATTCGGTGTATTAAAAATCATCAACATTATTATACCGGCCCAAAATAATAACTTGGTAAATCCCCATGGTTTTGAAAACGCATCTTTATTAAACGAGTCTTTCAAAAGGTTTTGATACAGCGCCCAACCCCACATAAACGCCAAAACAATCGTTGCGAAAAAGAATCCTATTAAAATATAACGCGCAAAAAATGAGAAACCGGATGCAATTGAATTCCAAAAACCGCTTGCCGCCGGACATATAAAAAGCGCGCGACCACGTATATCCGCCGGCAACTGAATCGGTGGCGAACCGTCCAACGAAAAATCGAACGACGCCATCAATATAATGACGGTCAGAAAAATTATAGCAAAAAGCATCGGCTTTTTCATGCTGTTTGTCCCACCTTGTGTTACCATTATATCACAAATAACTAACCAATTGCAATTTTTCTAAGTTTTATTTACAATTTAATTATGTTCAAGACCAAACCGCATATTATTGTCGCCATTACTACGTTCGATTCTGACGCGCTGCGCGTGTCTTTGCCGCCGATGCGTCGATTGCACCAAAAATTTAGCATGGTGATTCATAATGACAATCCGGGAACACGTCTTACGCGATGGAAATTATATGGAATACGACCGCGCGGCAAATTGTACATTATAAATTCAGAGCAAAATGTCGGCGAATTTGAATCGCGCATAAGAATCATTGAATATATTCGCGACAAAAAAATTCCATGCGATTGGATTATATTCGTTGACGATGATGATGTGTTAATCGATACGGACGCGGCGAATGTTGATAAAAATATTTTCGCAATTGTCCAGGATGTAACAACCCTTACTGAATCAATAACCGACATATTCAAAATATCGCCTACGTGGACACATGATGCACCAATTGGAAAAACTGGGCCACGATTTGATATTACCGGAACGATGATTCGCGCGCACGCCTTGTTTGAATTTGTTGACTTTATGCGGACAATTGTGGGCGACACAAATGAATTATTGGCACACACGAAATATCGCATGCCTATTTCGACACTGATGTGGGCGGGGTTGTGTACGTTCATGCATGTACGCCATCCGGAAATGTCACCCATATATATGAACAGGGCAAATTATGTTGCAATCAAGATGGGGCGTGGCACAACCAAGTACGATAAAATTATTCCAAACACACCGGCGGCCCATCGGGCGGTTTCTGATACAATTAAAAAGTTTACAAAATTGGTAGAAGTGGCCGCAACGCAAAATATGGTTGCGGAAAATCAATAAAGTTCTATAATCTGCACGAATTAAAAAAGGACAAGACCATGACATATGACAATATCCGTAAATTATTTTTGAATTATTTTGAATCGCACGGGCATAAGATTGTTCCGTCTGCATCACTGATACCGAACGACCCGACATTGCTGTTCACCGTTGCGGGAATGGTGCCGTGGAAGAATATATTTTTGGGTACCGAGAACCCGCCTGCGCCACGCGTTGCCGATGTTCAAAAATGCATTCGCGCGGGTGGCAAACACAATGATTTAGAAGACGTTGGTTTTGATGGACGTCATCATACGTTCTTTGAAATGTTGGGGAATTGGTCTTTTGGCGATTATTTCAAGGCGGGCGCAATAGAAATGTCGTGGGATTTATTGACCAATGTTATCGGCATTGACCCGGCTAAACTTGTTGTGACCGCACACGAATCTGATGACGAAGCCGCCGAAATTTGGCGCAAGGTTGCCGGCAAAGAGGCAATTCGTTTGGGCAAAGATAATTGGTGGTCGGCCGGCGACACCGGTCCGTGCGGCCCATGCAGTGAAATTTTCTATGATTTTGGCGAAAATGTTCCGGGCGGATTGCCGGGAACACCGGACGAAGACGGTGGCCGGTATGTCGAAATCTGGAACGACGTGTTTATGCAATATGACCGCGATGCGAATGGAAACCTGACGCCATTGCCGAAACAAAATGTCGATACGGGTGCGGGACTGGAACGTTGGGCGGCGATGTTGCAGGGCAAAATTGACAACTATGATACGGACTTATTTGTGAACTTGAAACGCGCGGTGTCCGATGTTACGGGCGTGGGCGAGACATCCGAAAACCGAACCAGTTTCAAGGTTATCACGGATCACCTGCGTTCGGTTGGATTCGCAATCGCGGACGGCGTGATTCCGTCGAACAGCGATCGCGGCTATGTGATTCGCAGAATCTTGCGCCGGGCGATGCGGCACGGGCAAATGTTGGGGCACAACGGTGCGTTGCTATCGAAACTGTATCCGGCGTTGGTGGAACAGATGGGTGCGGCGTATCCAGAACTGGGCAAAAACGCGGCGCACGTTGTGGAAATTATTACAAATGAAGAAAATTCTTTTGCCGACATGTTGAACAACGGCATGAAATTGTTAGATGGCGAGTTGCCAAAAATTCACGGCAATGTGTTACCGGGCACCGTTGCATTTAAACTGTTTGACACGTATGGATTCCCGTTGGATTTAACACAAATGATTCTGCGTGATAAAAACATTGACGTTGATGTCACCGGGTTCGAGGCCGAGATGGCGGCGCAAAAGGAACGCAGTCGCGCAAACACCCGCGGGACAAAAATATTCTGGGAATCGCGCGGCGATTTGCCGGCCACGGTGGACGCGACGAAATACGCACCGGATGAAAAATTGGAATCAAAGGTGTTGGCGATACTGCGTGACGGCGAATTTATCGATTCGGCCAACACCGGGGACGAGGTTGAAATCGCATTGGACAAAACGAATTTCTATGGCACCCAGGGTGGCCAGGTCGGCGACATGGGCGAGATAAAAATCGGCGACACGGTCGCGCTGAATGTGAGTGAGGCGGCGCGTTCGGGCGGTGTGGTTCTGCATCGTGGTGTGGTCACGGCCAAGATTTCCGTTGGCGACACCGTGCGCACCGTTGTGAACATGCAAAATCGTGCGGCGACGGCGCGTGCGCATACCGCGACGCATTTGTTGCAATCGGCGTTGCGGCGCGTTTTGAATACGGACGTAGAACAGCGCGGTTCGCGCGTCGCGCCGGATTCTGTGCGATTCGATTTTTCGTTCGGGCGCGCGATGACGGAAGACGAGAAAATCGCTGTGGAAAATTTGGTGAACGAATGGATTGCCGCGGACATGCCGGTCGCACACGAAGAAATGCCGATTACGGATGCAAAAAAACGCGGGGCGATGGCATTGTTTGGTGAAAAGTATGGCGATGTTGTTCGCGTTATAACGGCGGGCGATGTGTCGTGCGAACTGTGTGGTGGAACGCATATAGACCATACAGGTAAAATTATCCACGCCAAGATAAATAAAGAAAAGTCAATCAGCAGCGGTATTCGTCGTATAACGATGTCCGTTGGGGCGCTGGCCTAGTCCCCTTCACACTGTGAAGGGGGAACCAACGAATGTTGGTGGGGTAGACATGGAAACAAATTCCAGATAATTTTTTTATCCGCACGCTTCACATGCTCTAAATTGTCATGGCGGGCAAGGACCACCCACAAAAAACTTTGTTTTTTGTGGGGCCCGGCGGTCCGCCATAGGGTCTATAAAATTTATGCCGTGGTATTCGGAATAAATATGAATACTCCGGCCACCCCTATTGCGGGTCGGGGCCCGCAATGACAATTCTTTTTTTAAAGTATGTTTTTTCATTACGAAATTGTTCAGAACCGGGATGACGAATAATTGATGTTTATTTTTAGCTTGCATTAAAATTGCGAATTGTGATAGAATTTCCGTAAAGGAATCAAAGGGGGAATTTCTTGCGTTTTTTTGCCCGAATGTTCGTTGTGATTTTGTCACCATTGGTGGTGTGTGCGGCTTTTGCCAGTAGTAAAGAGCAAGAGACGGAACAAAACCAGACGCAAACTGAACAAAATTCACTACAAGATGTTACACAGGAAGCAGCCCCATCCGCAAACGGATGTGAACCCGGAAAGAAAGATAGATTTGGATTCTATATGTGTGATGGGAACAATGGGTGCGATGAAAACCACCACCCGAATCATGCGACCAAATGGGCGTGTGCAAATGTTGGTCGTACGTGTAATGTTTGTGTTGCAAAGGATTGTGATACCGCCAAGGGCTATAGCCTGGTCCAGGGACAAGGTTACTGCCAATACGCCAAAAATGCAAAAGAACAGCCACAAAATAATTCAGAAAAAACTACAACCAAAAATAGATGTCATTCTATTGTTCCGGCCAATGGCACAGACACAACAGGCACACAATATTTGTGTTATACGTATAACTTGCCAGCGGGTGGCGAAACGCGCACATGTTATTATTGCGGAAATATGGCCGAATCAGACAAAGGATGTAAAGCCGGCGATAGTGTGATAGACTATGGGCCTAAAGGTTATAGGGTTTATACTTGCATGAAAAATGGATCTTGGCGATCAACAGCCGTAAAAAGTTGTTCTGGTGACCAATCGGGGCGCTTCATCAAGTTTCAGAAGAGTGCTTGTAAGATTCGGAATGCTCATGCTTTTTATTATGACGCTGGTGGTGATGACACTGATGCTGTGATAAATGTTTGCACGGTTCCGTTCAATGATACTGAACAAGCAAAAAGCGCGTGCCAGGAAGGAGAGCCACAGGAAGAGGCGGGCGAAAAAAAATGCAAGGAAGGTGAAGCAGGCGCAAGCTGCGTCCAAACAGAAACATCAGGAACCAATCCAGCACAAGCGCAAGTTGAAGAAGCGGGGGCAGAAGTTGTGGAAGCAGAATCCGAAGAAGAGGCAAAACAACAGCAAGAGGCCGAAAAGAAAGCGGAATTAGAAGAAAAACTAAAGACCGCCCAGGCGGCGTTGGACAAGGCGAAAGAAAAAGAAAATTCGTGGGCAAATCGGGGTCTGACCGCGGTGTCAACCGCGGCGGCGGGATTGGGCGCGATGCAATTGGCCGAAGGTATTTCTGAAAAAATAAACGATGCCAAGGCCGAAGAGGATATGCGCGCATACATCACCACCATGAAATGCGACTATGGCAATGGGCAAAATATTATCGCCGGAAACGAAGAAATCTTTTTGCCGGGTGGAAATGAACTGTCGAAATTATACATAAAATACAAAACACTGGCGGACAATTTGAAAAACACCAAGGCGGCATTGGGACTGCGCCCCGGAATCGAATCTGAGGTTTTATATGAACGCGCCGAATCCAACCTGTATAAAAATGCCAGTGTTGGCAAAACGGGTGGTGGATATGCTTCATTGTCGCGTGCGATTATGGATGGCCCAGAAAGTGAAGATGCCACCGCATTGGCCAAACAAAAAGAGACCAGCACCAAGAAAGTAACGGCGGGTGGTATTGCGACCGTCGTTGGTGTTGGTGGTGGCGCCGTTGGAAATTACCTGATTAACGAACGTGGCACCGACAATAGCAAGAAATAAAATCCCACGCATATTTTATCTGTTGCCATTTTGGGTTTTTGGTGGTACTATGCCGTCCGTAACAAAAAGGAAAAATCATGTTATTAAAAGGTAAAAAGATTTTAATCACGGGTGTCGCGAATGATTGGTCTATGGCATGGGCCATCGCACGGCGCGCACACGAAAACGGGGCGGAAATCGCCATGCCGTATGCTATGCCGGCGTTGGAAAAACGTGTTCGCCCGTTGGCTGAATCCATCGATGCAAAGTTCGTTCAAGAATGCAATGTGCAAAATGACGAACAAATGGATTCTTTGTTTGCAAATATCGAACGCGAATGGGGGCATTTGGATGGGATGCTGCACGCGATTGCGTTTTCCGATAAAAATGAATTGATGGGACGGTATGTTGATACTACGCGCGAAAATTTCAAGAACACGATGGACATTTCCGTTTATTCTTTGGTCGATTTGACGCGTCGCGCATCGAAATTGATGCGGGATGGCGGGTCGATTGTCACCCTTACCTATTTCGGTGGGGAAAAGTCTGTGCCGAATTATAACGTGATGGGCGTTGCAAAGTCCGCATTGGATTCTTCGGTGCGATATTTGGCGTCGGATTTGGGTCGCGATAAAATTCGCATCAATGCAATCAGTGCCGGACCTATTCTGACCCTGGCGTCCAGCGGGGTTGGCGGAATTAAGACCATGCTGCGGTTGAATGCGGAACAAACACCACTGCGCCGCAATATGACGTTGGACGATGTGTCCGGCGCCGCGCTGTATTTGTTCAGTGACCTGGCATCGGCCGTGACGGGTGAAGTGCATCATGTGGACTGTGGTTATTCTACCACCGGTATGATGCCGAATGAATTGAAAGACATATTACTAAAAGCGATGGATGAAAAATAAAAAGGAACCCGTAATCGCGGGTTTTATTTTTTATTTACAAAAATCTTCTCGGGATGTTTGATATTGCATACGCCAACAATTAAATCGACCAAGACCCAAACGCACGCCGCCAGCCCCGGTAAAATAAGCAACCAGCCAATTGTGCCCATCAATAACATCGCAATACCCTGGTTCGTTTTGCCGGCATAGAATTTATGAACGCCAAATATGCCAAAAAACCAAACCAATAACAAATATATCCCCATGGATTTGGATGCGTCAAATTCAACATAGCCGCATTTTGGGCATGCCCGCGCACGGTCACTGTGCCGCGCACCACATTCACGACAATAAATCATCGCCATATTTTATCCTTTTGGCTTTTATGACTATATGCCTATTCTATCAGATTTTTTATGTTTTTTCAATTGTGTTTGTTTTGCGAATTTTCTATAATGAAATTATGGCAAAGGTACCCGACCTGTTTATTCGTTTGGAACACGCAGATTTGATTAAAAAACTGAATGCGTGGGATATTGCGTATCATCAAAATGATGCGCCGGTTGTCGATGACGCAACCTATGACGTCGCCAAACGCCGCGCATTGGAAATCGAAGAAGAATATCCGGAACTGGCGCGTGGCGGGGCATCCACACATGTTGGCGCCGCACCGTCGGCAAAGTTTAAGACATTTCCGCATTCGGTGCCTATGTTGTCCATTTCCGATGTGTTTAACGAAAACGAAGTCGCCGATTGGTTTAACAAATTGCCAAGCAAAGATTTGTTCATCGAACTAAAGGTTGACGGTGTGTCGTATGCCGCACGGTATGAAAATGGGATTCTGGTGCGTGCATTGACACGTGGCAGTGGCGTCGCCGGCGAAGACATAACCGAAAACATAAAAACCATCCATGATATTCCGCAAAAACTTTCGGGCGAATTTCCCGATGTGATAGAGGTGCGTGGCGAAGTCTATATGTTGCGCGACGATTTTATCGCATTAAATGCGGCGGCGGAAAAATCCGGCGACAAAGTGTTCGCAAATCCGCGCAATGCGGCGGCGGGGTCGTTGCGTCAACTGAATCCGCAAATTACCGCGTCACGGAAATTGTCTGCGTTCGGGTACACGTATGGGGTGGTGTCTGAAAAGATGTGGAAGACACAATCGGAATATTTCGACCGGTTGGAATCGTGGGGGTTCAAGACCACGCGCACGTGGGCGCGACATGCGACGTCTATGGATGAAATTCAGGCGATGTATAACGATATTATCATGACACGCGCCGATATTCCGTTTGATATTGACGGCCTTGTTATCAAGGTGAACGACGTCGCGACCCAAGAACGCATGGGCGCCCGCGCCAACAGTCCCCGGTGGGAGGTCGCATATAAATTCCCGGCGGCACGCGCGGTGACAACGCTGCGCGGGATTACGATTCAGGTTGGACGGACGGGGGTACTTACCCCGGTGGCGGAATTGGAACCGATAAACATTGGCGGCGTGGTTGTGTCGCGTGCAACCCTGCACAACGCGGATGAAATCGCACGATTGAATGTGCGCGTGGGGGACAAGGTAACCGTTCAACGCGCCGGCGATGTTATTCCACAAATTGTTGGTGTGGCGGAAAGCGCGCCGGGTGCGACGCCTTTTGAATTTCCGATGAAATGCCCGGTGTGTGGCGGCGACGTTGTGCGCGCGGACGGCGCGGTGGCAAATCGATGTGTAAACACACTGGGGTGTCCGGCACAAAGAATCGGCGAATTGGAACACTTTGTATCGCGCCCCGGGTTCGACATCGAAGGCATCGGGACCAAGCAATTGGAATTATTTGTTGAACGTGGTTGGATTGAAAACCCGGCGGATATTTTCACACTGGTTACGCGACACGGGGACGAGATTAAACGGATGGACGGTTTCGGTGAAAAATCGGTCGCAAATTTACAGACCGCAATTGATGGCGCACGCGAAATAGAACTAAACCGATTCTTGACCGCGATTGGAATTCCCGACGTGGGCAAAACGACCGCAAAATTGTTGGCGAATCATTTTGGAAATTTGGACGCCGTGCGCAATGCGACCATGGACGATTTGGTTGCAATCGATGGAATTGGCGAAACAATGGCACGGGAAATCGTTTCTTTCTTTGGGAACGAACGTAACATCGCGGTGATTGATAATCTACTGAAACACATTGCCGTAAAATCCGTGGTCAAAAATACGAAACAAACCGCATTAACCGGCAAAAAAATCGTCCTGACCGGGACTTTGGCGAATTACAGTCGTGACGCCGCGCGCGAAATTTTGGAAGGCATGGGTGCACATGTTTCGGAATCGGTATCGGCAAAAACAGATATTGTTTTGGCGGGTGCGGACGCGGGGTCTAAACTGACCAAGGCACAACAGTTGGGTATTACAATTTGGAGTGAGGCGGACTTTGAACGCGCAATCAAAAACATGGGGGGAACGGATGGCACGCGATAAAAAGAACGATAAAAAACCGGTATCGTGGAAATGGCGGATATTTGTGTGGTGTTTTAATTTGTTATTGGTCGCGGGGTTGGGCGTAATACTTTATGTCGCGGTAATATATTTTCAAATGCCATCTTTGGATGCGATTTTGAACGAAACGCGCGCGCCGGCGATTGTGTTCTTGGACAAAGACGGGGGCGAAATTCGGTCTGCAAATAAAATTATGGGGACGCCGGTATCGATTGAGAGTTTACCACCACATGTATGGCAGGCGATTGTTGCAATCGAAGATAAAAGGTTTTTTGAACATGGCCCATTTGATACGCGTTCGATGATTCGTGCGGTTGCATTGAACGTCTTTCGTGGACGTTTCGCGGTGGGCGGTTCAACAATTACGCAACAAACCGCAAAAAATGTTTTCCTTTCACGCGACAAAAAAATTTCACGCAAAGTGCAAGAATTGATTTTGTCTTATTGGTTGGAAAATCGGTTCGATAAAAATCAAATTTTGGATTTGTATATGAATCGCGTGTCTTTGGTTGGCGGAATGCGCGGAATTGATGCGGCGGCACGTGCACTGTTTCGGCGGTCTGCGTCCGAATTATCCGTGGCCCAGGCGGCCCAGATTGCCGCAATGTTAAAGGCGCCAACGATATACAGCCCGTACAAACATCCAAATAAAAACTTTGAACGCGCACGAACGGTTTTACAGGAAATGGTGCGCCAAGGATACATCGATATAACAACGGCACGTGCGGCGGCGGCGGAATTGGCGCCTGCGCCGGGAACGCCGGATACAAATTTATATCGATATTGGACCGATTTTGTTACCGAAGAATTAAAATCGCAAATCGGTATTATGGAATCCGACGTATATGTCTACACTACGTTGGATTCGAAACTGCAGAACAAAATTACCAACGTTATGCCGGAACACCTGGGCGTGTACCAGGGCGCCGCGGTTGCGATTTCCCGTGATGGGGCAATTCGTGCAATGGTTGGTGGCGCCGATTACCAGGCCAGTCAATTTAACCGCACAACCGCACGCAGACAACCCGGCAGCGCATTCAAACCGGTCGTGTACTTGGTCGCGTTGGAAAATGGTATGACGCCCGAGAGTTTTGTAAATGATTCGCCCTTTGCCGTTGGTGACTATAACCCAAAGAACTATAACGAAAAATATTACGGCGATATAGATTTGGCAACCGCATTCGCGAAAAGTGTAAATTCTGTGCCATTAAAACTGACCACGCAATATGGATTGGATTCCGTGCTGTCTATGGCGGCGCGATTGGGCGTTGGAAATAAATTGCGGCGCGAATATTCGACCGTACTGGGGGCATCAGACATGAACTTGCTGGATTTAACGACAATATATGCCGTGATATGGAATAATGGAAATTCGGTTCGGCCATATTCTATCACACGTGTGGTGAATGCACGTGGCGAGACGCTGTATGAGCGCAACCCGTCGGATACTATCAAAATTTTATCACCGGACACGGTGGCGTTTATGACGGAATTATTGGAAAACGTTGTTAAACCGGGCGGTACGGGACATCGCGCGGCGGCAAATGATGTTATTGGTGGCAAAACCGGGACCAGTAATGAAAATCGCGACGCGTGGTTCATTGGCGCGAATGATAAATTCATACTTGGCGTATGGGTTGGCAATGATGATTTTACACCGATGTCTTCGCGCGTTACCGGCGGCACGATTCCCGCCGAAATATTCCACGACGTTGTGAAATAAAAATGGCCCGCCGGTGTGGTACCGACGGGTCCAGATGGTGCAAATTAAAATCGTTTTCTGATGTATTTTTATGCTTTATCGTATTGGGCGATCAATAAACATCCAAATCAGCCATATAACCGCGGCAACACCGATAATCGCATAGACGATATTGGATACCATTGTTGCGGGTCCAAACAGCCATGCGACCAAATCAAAGCCGAATATGCCAATCAAACCCCAATTAATTGCACCAATAAATGTTAATGGCGCAAGAATGTAATCTGTTATACCTTTCATTTTATTTCTCCTAGCTATTGTTGGTTTTGTCATAATTGACGATGTTATTATATCGCGCGAACAACATACGCACAATACGAACAAATACCTATTAGTGATTAGTGTTAGTGGTTAGTGAAAACGGTGGCGGTCACCACCGTTTTTGTATCTAAACATTCTTTTGACATTTAAACATGCAGAATCCGCGATAGAGCAATCGCATAAGAACATCTTCTGGGATAGGCACCTGCCCGCGTTCATATCTGCCGAATTCGCGTAAAGATACATGAAATATTTTTGCAGCGTCACGTCTTTTTATGTTCTGTTGTTGTCGTGCCCGACGTAGCATTGCACCATAATATTTTGCATCAACCAATACCACCATTTTTCTCCTCCTTTTGATTTTGAATAAAATACCGTCAATGATGGATTGACGGTTGGAGGCTAGAAAACTGCAGCATAAGACAGTGTCGCTTATTCAATATATTCGCAACCCTCCAACCAAGTGGAGTTTTTATTTAATGCTGGGATTTTCTAGACCCCGCAACGGTATCATCCGTGCGATACATATTATACCTAATAGCCAACCAAATTGCAAATAAAATCCAGGGATGTGCACGGCGGGCAAGATTCCCATGGCGGGGCGTGCACAGTTCTGGCAAAATCGTGACCAATGAAAAACAAAATTCGGGATTTTTTGTTACGCGCTTTGCCGTATGCGATATCAATTGCCGGCGGGGTGCTGCTGTTTTCTATATCACTGGACAAAGTGACCGACCCGGCGGTCGAAGGGCTTATTAGCAATATTTCTGCATCATTGTTGGCGATACCGCTGATCTTTCTGCTGTATGATTACACGACGACACGTGTATCGCGGCGACTGCATGAAACACTGGTTGCGGGAATGAATGACAAGATAAACACGATAATGTTGCACCTGGTTCTTATTCTAAGGAAAATGTTAAAGATGCGCGGGCGCCTTGGCCACGGAGGCATAATGGCCATGCGAAATTGGACCGAAGGCCGTATCGCGCGACAAATGCAGATTCGCATGGAATATATAGATTTGCTGCGGCAATATTACGAAGAATTGGAAAATATGATTATCGGGTTTGGCAAAGAAAACGCCATGTCGCCAGAACAAGTGAACCTTATGTCCGCGATGGCGCGCGATATGTCGCGATTGGTCGCGATGCACCGACTTGGCGGGAATCGCCGGATTGTGGCCCGGCACATAAAAAACATTATCGGAGAAATCAACGATTGGCTGGATTCCGGGGCGGATGTTGCAAAAAACTTCGACGCCATTTTGACCGCCGCGACTACGACGGAAAACGACACAAAAACAAAAAATACGCCATCAGAATAAAATTTCTTGATTTTTCATAAAAGTGTGTCATAATTTGCCCCGAACTGCTGGAAAAAGAGTTCTGGGGCTATAGCTCAGTTGGTAGAGCAAATGACTTTTAATCATTGGGTCCAGGGTTCGAGTCCCTGTGGCCCCACCAAAATTCAAACCGACCTTGCGTCGGTTTTAATTTTGGCCGTGGGTAAACAAGACGAGAACCCGTGGGTTCGACACGATAGTTGACGAGAACAAGCCGCGCGCAGTTCGAGTCTTACGAGTGGAAGGGTCCCATCTCGCCCCGGGCGGATGGGATGTGCAATCCCTGTGGCCCCACCACAAAAATTTGTATGCGAGAACAAGCAAATGCGCAGTTCAAGCAACTACAAATTTGCGCGCAGGTATTTATACCGAGCGAACATTTGTTAACCCACGCAACAAAGCGTGGGTTTAAAAATTTTTAGTGCCGCGCCATAGCATTACTTGTAACCAGTGAAACAATTCTCGTGATTAGCGGCGAAGGCGGGCTTTCGCAACCGACCTTGTGTCGGTTTTAATTTTGGTTGATTTTTTACGCGAATTGTGATATAATGTCCATAATCGAACGGACGGCATTTTGCCGCCTTTTTTCGCTTTATTCCGCCAATCGCGGAATTTTTTATTTTTAACAAAGGAGATTTTGATATGAGTGATACATGGGGAAATGCCACTTGGAACGAAAATGGCGAACTGGTCATAGATATTTATGCCGGCCAACCAACAGAAGAAACCGACGATGGTATTGATGAATATTCGGAAAACGATTTTGACGAAGAAGATGACAAGGACGAAGTAAAACATACCTATGCAACCATAGATTGCGGTGGCGATTGTGGTGGTTGTGTGGCCTTGATTGTTGACGATGAAGTCGTGTCGGGGCCACCATTTCATCCAAACTGTCGTTGTACATTAAGTGTGTCTGATGTAGAAAACGCACGTTATCATGATTCTCATTTGCATCAAGATGTCGCCAGTGACAGAAATGTTGATACGCATGATGTTGAATGGCTAAAAAAGGCATTGACTAAATTGGGATATTACGAACCCGACACACGTGCCGGTGAATCTGCAACACAATTAAACCAATATCCAAATCAGGGTTTGTTCAATGCGATAGATAAATTCAGAACCGAAAATAAAATCAAAGAAAATGGCGCTGTAAAACCCGGTCATTGGACAGAAGTAAAAATAAATGAAGAATTAAAACAGGAAATTATTATGAAAAATGTACTTACTAAAAAATTTAAAGAAGAAGTTTTGAAATTTGAAGGGTTTAAACAACATTTTTATTTAGATTCTAAAAATATTCTTACAGTGGGCATCGGTCACAATATTAGTGAATTAAACAAATTCAAAGAGTTAAACATACTAGACACACAAACAGGTAATATGTTAGATGAGCCCCAAAAAGAACAATTGTATTCTCAAATTATGCAAGAGATATCTGACAATACCTTTAAAGAAAAAAACTATTCTAATTTAGAAATATCAAAAAACGACATTTACAATCAATTTAATACAATGTTAGAAAAATCTTATAACGAACTAGAACAAAAAATAGATAATTTTGATAAATTTCCGACGTCAGTTAAGCAGGCTTTGGTTGATATGCAATTTAATATGGGAAACAAAAAATTTTCTGATAACAATTGGCCAAAATTATTTAAAGCGATTGATAATCGCGATTGGCAGACAGCAGGAAAGGAAGCAAGCCAAAGAAAAGATGTGCAAAAATCAAGACGGGAATGGACTTATAAAATGTTTATGGATGCAAAATAAAGACTTACCTAATAAATATATCTTGTAAAATTATCATAGATGCTGTCATACGGGCATAATTGGCAGCATCTTTACTATTCATTTTCAAAGATGATTCATAGTGTTGCTTAATAGAATCTATCATTTTACTATATGCCTGTTTTAAATCATGATACTTATCAATTTCTTGTTCTAATTGATACGCAAAGAAATTTGTTTTTTTGTCGTCATCCATATCAGTTTGTTGAATATGTAATTCTTCAAATTTATCTGTTTTAAAATAATGTGCTGGATATGTTAACATGTGTATAAAATCATGATATTTCATTCGCTGAAAACCAAATCGTATAGTTCCTTCTGTTTCAGGGGCTTTATTTAAATTTTTCAAAAAACTATAAGATATTAAATTAGTTATATCATCCATATTCGCAACATCATATGGATTAAAAGTATCGCATAATGTCGGTATACTTGCATCTCTGGAACTGCCAAAATAGCCGTCTATGATACCGATTGCTTTTTCATTTTCCTGTATCATATCTATATAAATACACGGTAACGTCATTTGATAAATGATTGTTGCTTCTTCTAGATTATTTACAAAAGTTGGAATCTCATCCTGATAATATTGAAAATAGCAAAAATTATCATAATGTCCATGATATCCGTCACAATCTTGCCATATTGCTTTTTTAGCAACAGCCAATAAATTATTTGCTTTGGTTATATCTTTATACTCACCATCTGTTAAATAAATATACGATAGATACAACATTGCATCTATTTGGTCGTATGTCAGCGAAGCTGTTTCTAGAGAGACGGCACTATCAAGAAGTAGTTCATAGTATTCAACAGCTTGCTTTTTATCGGTCCATTTAATACAACCTGTTTCGTGACATACAGGTTCTATTTCAACGGGTTTATCTTGTGCCGAACATCCTAGTGACACAAAAAAAACTATGTACAAGCAATATTTTTTCATGTTCTGTATGATAATTTAATGTGTACCAATAGTCAATTGTTTTGATTTTTACAACAATAATATTTATACTGTTATGTATGAACAAGATTTTGTTGTTTTTTGCGTTCTTAATCGGCTGTAGTTCTGCTAACAGCCAATCATGTGATTTATGTGGCAACTGGTCTTTTGATAGGTTCGAATATGCTGGATATATAACCACAGATTGTGAAAGCACTGCTCAGCGTTTCTATACAAATACCTCTGTTAAAATAGATGTTCAAAATGTTACTGTTGGTGAATATGATCCAGACGAAAATGCTCAAGAACTTTTCGTAAAAACCAATAACGATTTAACAGAAAAATTTTACTTATCAAATCAAGATTCTATTTATATTTTATCAGACGGTTGTCGTTTCTATTTCAATCGGAAATAGCTTCAAAAATAATGGACATGATCTGATTGTTAATGTAGAATACTGATATGAAAAAAGTATTTTATATTATAACATTTTCATTGTTCTTATTACTAAACGTATTTTTGATTTGGGTGTGTGCGGATGAATATTACGAATTTTTTATCAAAAGTTGCCGTGATGCGTTTCCGTTTGGTTATTGTCCTTGGGGGGCTGAATCAATGGGCTGGGGATGGCGTAGTGCAAATGCGTATTTGGCTGCTTTAATCAGACACTTCATAATACTTTGTACGTTTTTTATATTAAGTGTTTATAATCTACATAAGAAAAAATATGGTTTAGCACTATTATTGATGGTGTTACCTGTCATAATTTTTCTTATTTGTAATCTGATAGAATATTTATTATTTTATTAAAGGATGCGATTTAATTGTTAATGTAAAATATTGATATGAACCAAAATAATATAAATAATTCAAATGTTGTATACCGCACACTAAAACAAAAATTTATGTTTTGGGGTGCGGTATTGTTTACTGGAATTTTATACATTCTTTATGGCGATTTATCGGTTTTTGGACGAATTGGTAAATATGAAGAAATATGGTGGAATGTATGTAATAAGGTCTCAGATATAGACAGAGTGCCTGTCTGTATGGCAAACTGCGATATTTTTTGCATATTTATAATTCTTGGATTGTTAATGTGGATTGGTTATGTTCTTGCCCCTATTTACAGAAAAAAATTTTTTTTATTCCATTATTGGGTGTGCCAGTATTTTTCATAATGCAATTTATGTTGTGTTCGGTTTTAAAAATTATTTGCCTATAAGGCTGTTATTTTGATTATTTTGTCCCGCAGGTTCATCCATGCTGCACGTGGTCCCGACAGGTGGGATTTTTTATTTTTAACAAAGGAGATTTTTATGAGAATAAGTGATAAGGGTATAGATATGTTAAAACGCTTTGAGGGTTATGTTAAATTGGGTGATAAACACGTTATATACGATGACAAAACAGGTAAGCCCGTGGATGTGAACGAACCGTTACCACGTGGTGCAACCATTGGTTATGGACATTTGATAACACAAGGTGAAAATTTTAGAAACGGAATTTCTGAAGCCAAAGCTACAGAATTGTTACGTGCCGACATTGCAATAGCGGAACGTGCTGTAAAAAACAATATTACCGTTCCGTTATCCCAAAATCAGTACGATGCATTAGTGTCTTTGGCTTATAATATCGGCGCTAAGAATTTTGCCACATCAACGGTTGTAAAATATATTAACAATCCAAATTTTCACAGTTCTGTGTACCCAAATTTAGAATCTGCATGGAAAGCATGGAATAAATCCGGCGGACGCATAATGACAGGCCTTAGTAATCGTAGGCATCAAGAATGGGATATGTTCAACGGCTAAATTATCCTGGCGAAATTATTTATTTTTCCCCTTGAATTGAATATCGCGCAGTTTTTTGTATTCGCCACCCAGCGCCACCAATTCTGCATCGGTGCCCTGCTCTATGATATGGCCGTCCTTCATAACGCAAATTATGTCGGCATCCAGAATCGTGGAAAGCCGGTGCGCAATGATAAACGTCGTGCGACCGCGCATCAAATCGGAAAGCGCCGATTGAATCAATTTTTCGCTTTCGGTGTCAAGTGCGGATGTGGCCTCGTCCAGCAACAAAATCGGGGCGTCTTTTAATATTGCGCGCGCGATTGCGATACGCTGTTTTTGGCCACCAGACAGTAATGCGCCACCTTCGCCAACAACGGAATCGTACCCATTTGGAAATTCCATAATAAAATCATGTGCGTTCGCGGCGCGCGCGGCGGCGACCACCGCGTCATGCGTCGCATTTGGTGCACCGTATTTAATGTTTGATTCAATTGTGTCGTTGAACAAGAATACATCTTGGGAAACATCGGAAATATTGCGACGTAACGAATCCAGTGTATATTTTTGAATATTGCGGCCATTGATTGCGATAATCCCGCTTTGCGGTTCATAGAACCGTTCCAGCAAATTGAATAATGTTGTCTTGCCGCCGCCACTGGGGCCGACCAGCGCGCAAATGTGTCCTGCCGGCACATGCAAGTTTATATCACGCAGCACCGGTTCGTTCGGCACATAGGAAAAATTCACATCACGAAATTCCACCGACGGGCGCACGGCGCGCAATTCTGTGGCACCACGCGCATCACGAATAGTCGGTTTCGTATCCAAGAAATTGAACAACACTTCGGCGGCCAGCAACCCATGCTGGACCGTGTCACCGACGCCGGTGATAGATTTTGCGGGTTTATACGCGGCGGTCAATGCCAGCAAAAACGCCGTAAAATCGCCGGTCGTTATCGCCCCGGTCACAATAAAATGCGCCCCGGAAATCAATGCCAGGCACAATCCAATCGAAATCACCAATTCCATCAGCGGCGATCGCAACCCATTGGCCTGGGTGCTTTTATACGCATTCACCACAGAATCATTCAACACGCCTTCGAAACGTTTAATTTCCGTATTTTGATTGGAAAACGCCTGGATAGTCCGTATACCGCGCAATGTTTGATTCAGTTGTTGCGAAACACTGTTCGCAATAGTAAAAGACTGGCGGGATAATTTCCTGCGTTTGCGCATAATCGCAATCATAGGCACCATCAGTGCCGGCACCAAGAATAACAACACCGCGCACAATTGCGGCGCATAATACACCATAAGGCCCAACGTTATCGCCAATGTGGCAATTTGCTGAATCGTTTTGACAATCGTGACCGTAACCAGATTTAACACCGCAACCGATTGGACCGAAAAATAATTCAGGTATTTACCAATTCCGTCCCCATAGAACCCGGCAATATCCATACGTATCATGTGCGAATATATACGCTTTTGCAGGTGCGCAGACGCGGCAAGTCCCGCCTTGGCCATAAGCAACGCACGCGCATACCCGAATGCGCCCTTTAGTGCGAACGCCAATATAATCAAAAGGCCGATTATATACGTCGATTGCATATTTTTTTCAATGAACGCCTGGTCCACGACACGTTGAACCAGTGTTATAGTATATCCTTCGGCGCCGGCGGCACAGATTGTCGCAACAATTCCTGCGGCCAACCATTTCCACTGGGGCCGGCCGATTTCGCGCCATACGCGGCCGTACAGCGACCATTTAATGCGGGCGTTTGATTTATCGCCGTGACAAAATTTTTTAATAGAATTTATAATTTTCTTCATAGCGGTTTGATTATAAAAATTTGTGGCGAACGTGTAAAGGTTATTTTTTTATTGACTTTCGGCATGAAACCGCATAAAATACGCGTCACAGAGTTCTGGGGTTGTAGCTCAGTTGATTAGAGCGCCTGATTTGCATTCAGGAGGTCGTGGGTTTGAGTCCCATCAGCTCCACCACAAATTTTCGTTATTGCGCGCGCCACGCGTACAATTAAGAAAATTTAGTGCCACGGCGGAGTTCGCAACGCGAACGAAGACTGGCGTAAATAGAGTTTGTAAAATAAATCGCCAAAAGGGGGTGAATAGTTTATGGTTAAAGTTCTGGTACGTGATAATAACGTCGAACAGGCACTGCGCGTTGCAAAGCGCAAGTCCCAAAAAGAAGGGCTGTATCGCGAAATGAAAGAACGCCAGCGTTATGAAAAACCAACAACAAAACGCAAACGTTTGAAAGAAGAAGCCGTTCGCAACGAAAAGAAACGTCAATCGAAACAAAGAATGGTTTTCGGATTCTAAAGAAAAAACGCCCGTTTGGGCGTTTTTTTATGGCCGTCGCGGCGGCCGGCGACGCTTTCCATCAACGCCTTGAAATTTCCCCTTTTTTGTACTATAATAGTATATGTGTGGTGAACGAACCAAAAAGGTCGAACGATGGCAAGTATTGATGGTTTTTTAACGACTTATTTTAAACAGTTGCATTTTAATTCAATGTCGCCAGAAGTACGTGCGCGTTGGGCAGAGTATATGAAGCTGCCCGATCTAAATTGGTCAATGAAAGATTGGCGGCGTGAGCTTATGCACGAAACCGCTCCAGAAAGTGGTGAATATGTAAATTTTGATTTACCAAACATCGAAGAAGGGAAAAATCAAGAAAGGGTTGATGCTGGTTTAAAGGATCCAGGCTTAACAGATGATCAAATTAGAGATTTATATAAATACATGAACGCGGCCGTAAGCGGTATGGCGGAAGATAAAAAACTCAACAATACAGAGTTTGCAACGGCAAAGGCCTTTGTTAATGATTTCTATGGCGAGTTTGAAGTTGGGGAACCGCCGGTTAAGCACGCAAACGTATTCAATATTATCAAAGTTTCTTCAGATACAAATGACAAATTACAGGAAATAATTAAACAGCCAAACGGTGCTTTACAGGTTTTGAAAGCCCCCGTTGAAAAAGTACTTGAACATATGGGTGGCGAAAAAAAATTAACCTTTGATAAACTTATCGAAAAAATACAGAAAGGAGATTACGATAAAGATAGTGCTTTCAGGGAGCAATTGATAACTCTGTTTGAAAATATTGAATCTTATGCCCCATACAGTTGGTTAGAATATACACCTGATGGTATAAATTATCCTAATAAAAACGCGTTATATAATTTCACGGGAAATCTGCGTGATAAACTTGTTGACGGGTTAAGACCAGAACCATCTAATGACTCAATTGAACGTTTCAAGCACAGTTATGGCGATATTCTGGAACGCATATATAAGAAACCAAAAGTCAAAGCACTTTTTGCAGAACACGACAGTAACGGTATTATCTCTGCACTGGACAATGCGCGTGCAGATGTTAATTATGATGTTGCTGATCAGCCTAATTACCTTTATCCAAAAACAGAAAAGCATCTAAATGTACCACAACAACTGAAAAAAAAGATAGACGATTTTTACGAGAATAATCTTGAAAAGTATTTTAACAATTTTGGTGGCGATCGCTTGTTTAAATCTAAACCGGCGCGCGATATTGTAAAGGGAATTAATAAAGCCGGAATTAAAAGAACAGACGGCTTGGATGCTATATTAAATAATGCCGATAAAATAAAAAAAGAGATAGAACACGAATCAACCAGTACAGGTTCACATTTTGAATGGTTCTTAAAAGAAATGAAGGTTATCAAAGACGCAGATGAAAAGGCTTTTGCGGCCTGCCTTAGTCACGGAGTGTCTTTGCGTGGAGTGGTGCAACGATTGATTATGGATGCGGTTAGCGCAGGCAAAATTTCTGAGGCCAAAACCGCGTTGGAAATTTTATCGGTTATGAAATATGAAAATACCACCAGTAAAACACTTGACGCAATTAAAGAAGACAAGGAATTATTTAATATATTTTCAAATAAAGATTTGTCTTGGAACAAAAATGAAGGTGTCAAATTCGTAACTGGTGCAATGGACAAAACCATCCGGGTTGGTGGTATTGCAATTGCAACTATGGCGACCGTTGCCGTCAACAGTATTCGTAAAATGGGTAGTAAAATTCGTAACGAAAATAAAGATCTTGCCGCAGCTCATAACGCAAAAAACAAAGAAAACCAAGGCGGTAAAACCGTATTACAAGATAAACTCGATAAATCAACAAGGAATCTCGCACAAAAACAGAAAGAACATGACGCTTTTGTTATGAAATATGGCGACAAAGACAAAATTGAGCAAAACTACGTAGCAGCCCAAACATCTTGGACGAATTTAATTGACAATATAAAGAGTAGATTATTACCAGACTTGATTGGTTATTTGACGGAGGCTAAAGGCACAGATGAAGAGATGGGTGCAGTAGAAGATTTTGTAAATAAATATAACGATTATATAAATGGTGGAGAAAATTTGCCAGATATTTCTCCTTATTTTCCTGAAGGTATAAAACAAACAGCAAAAGATATTCGGATTTTATTAAAATCTACCAAACGCGATCTTGAATACGCGCAGGAAAAGAAACAAAAATTTACAAATGCGGCTAATACCTTAAAAAGTGCCGAAGACGAGTTGGCGGCAAATCAAAAGAAACTTGATAGTTGGGATGATGATCATAAAGATAAATACCAGGAACTTATTAATTACTGGAATGAACTAGAAAAGGGGCGTGATATACACTTGGGTCGAATATTTGGCGGTATGTACAGCAGGTGGGGAAATAAGAAAACGCAACAAGAAGCATATTTTGCAAAATATAGTAATGGGATACCTCCACGATAAACTTTCGCCCGCGGGTTGCGGGCGTTTTTTTGTATTGAAATCTGCGAACGCGGGTGCTAGACTTTGCCACGTAATAATTCAACCAAAAGGAAAGAATATGTATATTATGGCGTTGAACTGCGGTTCGTCCAGTTTGAAATATCAAATCTTTGATGCGGATTCTAAAAAGCAAATCGTCGGCGGAAATGTCGAAAAAATCGGTTCTGATGATTCCTTTATTACCCAAAAATATCCCGATGGCACCAAGCAGAAAAAAGAAGTGCCTATGAACAATCATAACGAAGCGTTGGGCGTTGTTATGAGTATGCTGCGTGAGGCATCGGTTGACATGAACGAAATTCGTGGTGTTGGACACCGTGTGGTTATGGGCGGTTCTAAATTTGCTTCGTCCGTTGAGATTACCGACGATGTGATGCGCGAAATTCAAAAATGGCGCGATTTAATGCCGCTGCATATTCCGGCCTCACTAATGGGAATCGAGAGTGCACGCCAAATGTTGCCGAACGCGACCCAGGTTGCCGTGTTTGATACCGCATTTATGCAGACTATGCCGGAATACGCGTATCGCTATGCGGTGCCGGATGCGTGGTATCGTGAATTGGGCGTGCAACGCTATGGTTTTCATGGGACAAGCCATTTGTATGTTTCCAAGCGCGCGGCGGCGTTGCTTGGCAAACCGGCCGATAAATGCAACCTTATTACCATGCATATTGGGTCGGGCGCGTCGGGCGTTGCGATTAAAAACGGGGTTGCGGTTGATACTACGTTGGGAATGACGCCGACGGCGGGTTTGATGATGGGAACACGTCCGGGCGATGTTGATGCGGGCGCGTTGCTGTATGTTATGGAAAAATTGAAATTGACACCGGAACAAATGACCAAGCATTTGAATAAAGATTCGGGGCACCTTGGTATAACCAAGTGCTTTGCCGACCGCCGCGATGTCGAAAGCAACCGCGACACAAATCCGGACTGCAAATTGGCGTTGGAAATGGAGGTGCATGCCGTTAAGAAATACATCGGCGCGTTTATGGCAGAATTGGGCCATGTCGACGCGTTGGTCTTTACGGCGGGCGTTGGCGAAAACGACGATTACCTGCGCGGGAAATTCTGTGAAGGAATGGAAGAATTGGGCATCAAATTGGACCCAGAAAAGAACAAAAAAGCCTTGGCGCGTCTGGATGCCGGCGAATGCGAAATCAGCACGCCAGACAGTCGCGTTAAAATCTTTATGATTCCGACAAACGAAGAAATTGTTATCGTGGAAGACACATTGGGTATTATGAATAAAACATACGATGCGAACCACCTGAAAATGCAATATTCGTTTGCAAAGCAGAGATAGTGGATAGTGTTAGTGAATAGTAAAACGGATGCAACGGCATCCGTTTTTGATTTTCCTTGTATTTTGAATAAAAATCCTGTATTATCATATGTGCGGTGCGATTGTTGTGTGCCGCACAAGCCCCGCAATCACAGATTCACTACTAATATGGCAAAGTGCCCTATTCGCAATGGATTCGTGTGATTGCGGAAATGTTAAACCGAACAAAAGGATTTTATTAAATGGTTAAATTACATAAACATGTCGAACCGGTAATCGAAGAGGCCGATTTGACAAACGAAGACCTGGATTTGCAAATCTCGGCAGACCAGGACGAAAATAAAAAACATATCAATCCGGAATCGGATGACAATGATGACAAAGTATATTTTATGGCTTTGGGCGGTTTGGAACACGTCGGCCAAAATATGTACCTGTATAAGTATAAGGGAAAATTCTTGGTCGTCGATTGCGGTATGGGATTTTTGGAAGAAGAAATCGGTGCCGGTGATGTGCAATACTGTGACACAACCTGGCTGGAAAAGCGCAAGAAAGACGTTGTCGCGTTTGTTATTACACACGGGCATGAAGACCATATTGGCGCATTAAAATACATTTGGCCGAAGTTTAGAAAACCAATTTACTGCACGCGGTTCCCGGCGGAAATTCTGCGTCGGACATTCCGCGGGATTGAATTGGACTTTGACCCCAAAAAAGATATTGTTGAATTTGATGCGGCCGGTGCGACGTTGGATTTGAAACCGTTTACCGTTGAAACTTTCCACGTCAGTCATTCTGTGCCCGAGGCGCAAATGTTAATTATCAAAACCGGCGCGGGCAAGATTCTGCATACCGGCGATTGGACTTTCAATGATGACAACCCGATTGAACCGGGAACGGACTATGCGCGGTTGCGCGAGATTGGATCTGATCCGAAATTATTGGCGTGCGCATGCGATTCTACGTCATCTTCGCGCCAAACGGTTCAAACAACCGAAATTCAGGTGCGTGATACATTGACCGAAATTATGAAAAATGCGCCGGGGCGCGTTATCGTTACCGGATATTCGCGCAGTCTGGCCCGTATCAAGATGTTTGCCGATGCCGCACATGCCGCGGGGCGCGTTGCGTCAATCAAAGAACGCAGCAACCCAAGTCCCGTGCCATACGTAGGATTGCCGGAATTTCGCGAAATGGGAATTGATTTTAAATACCTGGACGAAAGTGATGTTTACCTGCATTCCGAAATCAAAGATTTGCCCGCCGAAAAACAGGCGATATTCCTGACCGGGTCCCAGGGCGAAAAATTCGCGATGCTGACGCGCCTTTGCCGGGGCCAGGTAAAAGAAATGAAACTTATGCCGACCGATACGGTGGTATTCAGTTCTATTATTATTCCGGGCCGCGAACAGGATGTTTCTTTCCTGTATAACAAATTGGCACGAATGGGCATTCGCACACATACGATTTATGATACGGACCATGTGCACGCCAGTGGCCACGCCGGCCGGCCCGAATTTGAACGGTTCTATGACATGGTTCATCCCCAGGTGTCAATTCCGATGCACGGCGATTACATTAACGAAATGCTGAACGGGAAAATGGCGATGGAACGCGGCGGGGCCAAGCATATGATGTTGGTTCGTAACGGCGAAATGGTCGCATTGGCGGACGGGACGGAACCGTATGTTTGCGAAACAATCGAAACGGGCTTTGTTGTTATGGAGGGTGAAACCGAGCGCAGCGCCAATGACCAGGTTTATAAAAACCGCAAGAAAATCGCATCGAACGGCGCAATATTTGTGACGTTGCCGGTCGATAAACGCGGATTCTTAAAGGGCACGCCAGAGGTTTCCAGTGCCGGTATATTTGAATCCGACACGACCGGGTTTATGAAACGGCAAATTCAGATTGAAATTACCAAGGCAATCGACGCGCTAAGCAAGACAGAGCGCAAGGTGCAAGACAACCTGAGTCGGACGGTGCAAACCGCGGCGAACAAGGTTGTGCGGGCGGCATTGGGGTCGGACAAAAAACCGCAATACAGTGTGCACTTTGTTCAAAAATAATCACAAACGCCCCACGGGGCGTTTTTTTATGGGTTGGGATCGGCGCCGTTCGGACAGAAATCGTCTTCGGCGTTTATGATTGAATATGTTTGGTTGTTGTATTTGACCTTTAACCCATGCGCAATGTTGCGGGCCGACGATTGTGCATAATAAACATTCCCGTCGGGATGCGCCGCGGCCAAGGACGGCGTGGTATATTGCCGTGACGGCATTTTTATTTCGATTTCACCAATATGCAATGTTTTATATGGCACGCAATCGGACACGGACGCGGCGCAATCGCCCCGCCCGCATGTGACGGTATTTTCCGGACATGCGTAACGATTTAAATCACCGTCCGGCGAATAATATCCCATTCCCACCGGAACACATGGATGGTTTTGCAATCCCTCGCCATTTGAAACGATAGTGGCATAATAGCCCGCATCACAGGTTTTAAGTTCACTGCCACCGACACAGCCCATTGGATTACCATTCGGATCGGGGGCATTATAACCACATTCGTTATCTTGGTTACAACGCCAATAACACGGTGCGATCCCCGTTCCATGGGTTGAATAATTAGGACTTGAACAATACTTATTGTGCATAACAAATCGCAAACCATAAATTGTTTTAATGCATCTGCTTATACTGGAATGCCCGCCATTGTTCCAGGCGCTGGGGATGAACCCATCATCGGGGCATTGTATTGGTCTGGACACTTCGCCGTATGTCACGGTGTTGGCACCTATATAATATTGAACCCAATTTAATGGTTCGCATGTACCGCCGGCGGTTGCAACATAGTATCCCGCATTGCACTGTATTTTGCAAAGGCCACTATCGTCCAAAACGGAATAACCGGTCGGGCAATCATCGGCAAACGCCGCACAATGCGCAACCAGTATTATGAAAAATATGCCTTTGTGTGACACGCCGCCCCCCAAGAATTTAAAAACCACATTAAAGGAAATGTGGTTGGAGGTTAACAGCTATTCCAAAGTATAGTGCGTGGCTTTCAATATATCACCGCGCCCTCCAACCCAAATTGGTTGGAGTTGTTTTATGTCGAACAACGACACTTTGGACGTGGGCTGTTAACCCCGAACACGATAACTCACCGCGTTCATTTGAATTGTATTTTAATGCAAAAAATTTATCAACAAAAAAATTTTGGATGTTAATGCGCCATTAAAATGTGATACTAAAAATTCCAGATACCCGTCATCCCGCGGAAGCGCGGGACCCAGACGGAGCGTAGCGACGTCTTGCTCTGCAGGAAATTTGTGCGCACATGCGCGCAAACTTTTACACACTGTCTGCGACGCAGTCACGGCATTTGCTTCGCAAAGCCGCGATGGGTCCCGCGCTTCCGCGGGATGACGACATAATTACGGGATGACGGCATTCTGGAATAATACCCCTGTTCCGTTTTAATTGGGCATCAACATAAAAAAATTCTGGACTTTGAAATTCAATTTGTATACAATATACCCGTCAACAAAAAGGAAGGAACTATGCCAAAGACAAAAAAAACAACAAAACGTACAACAACTAAACGGGTTGTGAAACCTGTCGCCGCCCCGGTCAAGGCCGTAACGCCGGAATTACACGAATGTAAATGCGGTTGCAAATGCAGCCCATTGAAAAAGGTTTTCTGTTTGGGCGGAATGTTTATATTGGGATTCGTCGCCGCGTATTTCTTGGCGTGCCCGTGCCATCATCATCACAAAATGAAAATGGGCATGCATCGTATGCACCCGGTTTTTGTGAACGGATGTTTGGATATGCAATCTGTTAAATGCCCGAAAATGGCGGAAGAATTGGCGAACGCGGACACCGATGCAAATGGTTGTATTTCCGAAGAAGAATTTCGCACTGTGAAACACGCAATGCGTCGTGATATGCACGAAAAGAAAATGGAAGACTAAATAAAATTTTAGTTTCGCAAATTAAAACACCCGCAATTGCGGGTGTTTGTTTTTTTATTATCTTCTTATTATTGTTTATTAAAACTGACCTTTGGGGCACGACGTTCGGATTCATCCATTTCAAACAATTTTTCCGGCGTTATACCAAACGCACGCGCAACCATATTTGATGGGAACTGTTCAATTTGCGTATTCAGGGCCATTACCACGGTGTTATAGAATTGACGCGCAGATTGAATTTTTGTTTCTGTATCGGTCAATTCGCGTTGCAATTCCAAGAAATTTTCGTTCGCGCGCAGGGTCGGATATGCCTCGCCCAGGGCAAACAATTTATTCAACGCCCCGGTCAGTCCCCGTTCCGCCGACGCACCATTTAACGGATTTGTCGACATTGCCGCATTACGCGCATTGATAACCGCACTCAACGTGTCTTTTTCATGTGCCGCCGCGCCACGCACCGTTTCAACCAGGTTCGGTATCAAATCGTAACGGCGTTTTAATTGTGTGTCGATTGTGGCCCACGCTTCACGCGCCTGGTTCCGGCGGGACACAAGGCCATTATAAACCGCGATAATATATAAAACCAAAACCGCAATAATTCCAATCGTTGTCCACATATTTCATCCTTTTTGTTATTGTACACACATTTTATAATAAATTGGCTAAAAAGCAAATAATAAAAAAGAGAGCCCGGCATTCGCCGGGATGACGAGACTTTTCGTCAGTATTAAAAATTTATTTTTTCCAAAATGCGAAGCCAGATTTTTTTTCTTTATGTTCTTCGCGATTTCTTCTTTCTTCGCGGGCGCGCCGTCTTTCGGCACGATGTTCTTGGAATCGTCTTGCAGATTCTTCGTCGCGCTGGATCAATTTGATTGTTGTCACAGACAATTTGCCATTGCGAACTTCTTCTTCAAACTCTACAATATCGCCTTCGTTAAGAAAACGCAAATCTGCATTTTTCAAAGAACTGGAATGAACAAACACATCATCTGTATTGCCGTCTTCGTTTGGCGTGTCCGGTGCAATAAATCCGAAACATTTTTTGCCGTTATACCATTTTACTTTACCTTGGCGCATCTTTTTTTCCTTTACTAACTTGTTTATGATTCAATCGTTCCTTGGTTGAATCTAATTGAATCTTGTCACAATTAAAATGTAAAATCAAGAAAATATCATACGTGACCAAAAGGATATTTGTCCGAAAAATTTTTCTACTTTTTGTAATACCGGTCTATTTCGTTCATAATAAAATTAAACAAGCGTATTGCCAACGTATCACCCGGAATATTTGCACCCGCACGCGCACGCGGCAATGCAGAAACCAAAACGAAACGCGCCATGAAACGGAATATCGCAATCTGTTGCGTTAAATCCAATTTCGACGAAGAATTTGTAATGTGGAAAATTTCATTTTTAACCGCCGCATCTAACTTCATCATTATCGTATCAAACATGTGCATTGGATAATACAGTTTGCACTCACGCGGGAAACCTTCGAACAAAGCGACATCACCGGCATGACTGTACAAAATATTCCAACCGACGCGGTCAAACAAATCGTCCAAGCAACGACATATCATCATGTTATATTCGCGTATGCCGTTTTCCATAAAATCCGCCAATTCTTGTTCAATCTTTGCACTTTCCATATTTGGATTTTCACGAATCAGCGCATAATAATCATGTGTCTTGCGTTCGAATTCAAAAAATGTTCGAACCTGGCATATAATTTCCATAGGGATTTTACAATCCGCCGTGCCGATGTTCACAATAACCTTGGAATCACGATAATTGCGCGGATTACCGATATCATAGAATTTATCGCGCACGGTCATTATTCGTTCCGGCATCATAACATTTAATCGTTCGATAAATGTTCGCGCCTGGGGTATCAAATCGAACAAACATTTTACACGCCAAACGTCGTTCAGGTAAAGATACGGTTTTTTTACATTATCTAATTCACGGACAATTTTAACAACCAAACCATCGTCACTTTGACCAAGGATAGATACAACTTCCTGGGCGGCATCGGTTACATATTTTTCCGCAAATCGCGCACGGATTTTTTGTTCAATTTCTTTAACATGTTGATATTGGGTCGATTCCAATACCACACGTGACACAGCGGACACAACATCATCAATAAAAAATCGGTAATACTTTCCCGTGACTTTGTCCAGCGCGCGTTCGACATCTTTTTGTGCGGCAACAATAACCGTCACAATCGAAGATACAGACAAATCAATTTTATGCGCGGCACCCGACGTAAAAAACTGATTCCGCATCGGGTCGGCGTCCAAACGATGATTCACCAAATACGACGACAGCGGATTGATATCGGCAATCTTAATCGGCTTATCAATCGAAGAATCGGTTACCGGGTCGTATTCCGTCACCGCCGTTTTGGGTGCACCAAAACATTTGCCCAAGACGTGAAACACCTCGCGATAGGATTGCATGCCATCGGCGTAAAGGCGTTTCATATACTCCGCCGTTTCGGCATTGATGCGGCCCGATTGATATGCGCCATCTATATAGGCAATATTATGCCGGTCATGATCCGCGGTCAAAAGGTTTACGTCTGGTTGCATTTTCTTACTTCATTATCGGGAACAATATTATATCACGCAATGTCGGTTGGTCAAATACAATCGCGGCAAGACGGTCGATTCCCATACCAACGCCGGAAATCGGCGGAAAACCGTGTTCCATCGCACGAACAAAGTCATTATCGGGATTAAACGCCTCTTCTTCGCCGCCGGCGATACTCTTGGCCTGGTCTTCAAAGGCCTTGGCCTGTTGAATCGGGTTCACCAATTCGGAATAACCCTTGCACAATTCGCCACCGGCCACCAATAATTGATACATATCCAAACGCCGGTCGTCTTCGTTATTATGACGCGCCAATGGTACCATATAGGTTGGATAATTATACAGGATTGTTGGTTGGACTATCTGGTCACGGATTTTGCGTTTATAGACATAGTCAACCAATGTCGCCAAAGATTTCAAATCTTCCAATTCGTCCATCGGGAACATACCTTCATCGACCAATTTTTGGCGCAAGACATCAACATCGTCAAAGTCCAAAATGTTGCAACCGAAAAATTCATTCATTTTCGCGGTATAGTCTATCATTTCGTATTTTGAAAAGTCTAATTTGGTTCCCTGGTATTCAATCTGTAATGTACCACGTGCGCGCATGATTAAATCTTGGACCAAGTCCCATGTAAATTCGATATTCCGTTTATAATCCCAATACGCGGCATACCATTCAATCATAGTGAATTCTTGCAGGTGCATAGCGTCCATGCCTTCGTTGCGGAAATCTTTGGCGACCTCGTACACACGGTCAAATCCCGCACCAATTGCCATTTTCAGGAACAATTCTGGAGAAATACGCAATTGGAAATCGGCATCCAATGCATTATGGTGCGTTGTGAACGGACGCGCCGCCGCACCCGATGCAATATTCTGCATAATCGGGGTTTCGATTTCCAAGAACCCATGATCATTCATAAAATCGCGCAAATGCCGGGTCATTTGGAACCGGCCCAACAACGCCGCACGCGAATCCGGGTTGGAAATAATATCCAAATAGCGTTGACGATAACGCGTTTCCATATCGGTCAGGCCGTGAAACTTTTCCGGTAACGGACGTAATGCCTTTGCCAAAATTTCGTATGCCGACACGCGTACGGTCAATTCACCCGCCGTTGTATGATACAATTCGCCGGTAATGCCGATAAAGTCGCCCAAATCGACGTTGGCCTTCATAAATTTATAGTTTTCTTCGCCCAATTCTTCGCGCGACATGGAAAACTGAATCTCGCCATTTATGTCATAAATGCGCCCGAACATCAATTTGCCCAACCAACGCAACGCCGTCACGCGGCCGCAAAGTTTCACAGGCGTACCGTCCGCCAATTCACGTGATTCCGCGATTGTATGGGTGCGGTCAAATTTATCCTTCCATACAACGCCATCGCGTGCGCGGATATTTTCGGCCTTTTGCAGACGGGCCGTTAATTCGTTTGTGGACATTGTTGTGTTTTCTGACATAAATTTTCCTTTTTGTTTTAAAAAAGCGGGGCACCACAAAGGTGCGCCCGCAAATTCCATTGTGGTCGCACCATTATGATAAAGATTTCTTACCGTATTGACGCATTATATCGCTCTTTGTGCCGTGACACTGTGCCATTATGCCGTCTTTTATATCAAATGTCAAAGTAATTATTAAAAAAATGCCATTTTTGTTTGATTGCATGGATTTTCGCGACTATAATACCCCCATAAAAGGATTTTTGATGCGGATTGCGATTGATTTAGATAATACCGTGTTTGATACTACGCGTATGATTCGTGATATATGTGCACGAAACAATGTTGATTTTAACACTATGACTATATACGACGTATATCAATGCTTTCCACAAAATGTCGCAGATGAAATTATGCGCGCGTTTGATTCACCAGAGTTGCGGAATATGCCGGTTTTAAACCAAAAAATTCCACAAACATTGAATTATATAATCACCCGCCCCGATACAGATGTCTATTTTATCACTGAACGCCCTGTTGCGACGGCGCATATGGATATAAAACAATTGAAAAACGCGGGAATTATCTTTAATCCGAACAATATAGTGCACCGAAAGCCAAAAATTGGTGCGCTGTGCGACTATCACATCAATTTGTGCTTTGATGATTCGCCGAATATTGTACGTGACTGTATAAAAAACAATATCGACGTCGTCATGATTTCAAACGAAGGCACACCATACAATCACTATTTACGCGGAACGGTTGAATACTATCCCGATTTAATAACGGCATTAAGGCGTCGCGGCATAGTACGATAAAGAAAAACCCACCAAACGGTGGGTTTTATTGACATGCCGATGTGGCTTAGTCTTTTTGACCGCCGAATGCACCGTATATGGACAATTCATGTTGAACATTGTTATCGTTGCTATGATAACGTTCGCTCATATGGAACCCCGCGGTTGCCTCGGTCGGATTGGCCGGGTCTTGACCATAGTATTCCGCGGACGCATTGCCGTGCAAACGATAATTGTTGTTATACGGCGCGTCCGGTGCGGTTCCGTCCGTCATATTAATGCTGACCGCGGTGCCATTTGTTGCAACAACGTCTTGGTCACGCGAAACAACGCCATCGGTTACCTTAAAGAACTTATACGTGTCGTCAATGGTCTTGCCGTCCGCATTAAACTTCATGACAACGTTGGGGTTACCTTCGGTGCCGCTGACCTCCATCTTGTACCAATCGGAATTGGCGGATGCGCCCTGGTACGCCTTAAGATTATTCATGGTCAAAGTATGCGTTGCGATGCCACCATCCACGGTATAGACCAATTGGGCGCCGGTGTCTTTGTACAACGCGGCCGCAAATGTGTCATTGCTGTGATTGTTTTTATCTTCGTGTTCGTCTTCGACCGTGACAATACCGGTTCCGGTAAATGTTGCCCCAGATTCCAGGTTGTTATTGTCCAGTTCCATACGGCGCTGTCCGTAACCACCAACGTATGTCAGGTATTGGGTTTCGGTTCCATGTTCGCCCATATCGGTGACCATTGTTGCGTACCCAAAGTCGGAATATTTCAAACCAACGTCTTTACCAACACCGTCCATATTCGCGGTTTGGGTAAATGTTCCATCAAATGCCGCCGTAACCTCATCTGCGGAAAGGTTGTCTATCACGTCATGAATATAATGATTCATTGCGACAACCGCGGCATCCAAATCGGCCTGGATTTCACCACCGTTTTGATTGTGCAATTTATTGTTAACCTTGGCAATAATATAGTCTTTTAATTTCTGTTTTGCCTGGTCCAATGTCAAACGTTCGCCAACGTTGCTTATCGCGACTTCGCTAAATATATCATCTTCCAAGAAACCACCATCGGCATATTCACCCAAAGTAAACGTATAGTGATTTAATGTATTTGTGAATGAATTGCCATCACGGATTAAATCGCCGGCATCACTGTTCAAATAGTCGGCACCGAACGGATTCAAATCGGTAGATGTGACCGCCACAACGTCGCCATTATCGTCGATAACGATTTTCTTGTTCGACCACGAAGAACCATAGTCATCGGTCGGATTTTCCCACAAAGATATAGATTCGATTCTGCCACCGTCATCCAATTTGAATTTGAAATACGCATCCATACCGGTATCACGCAATTTCACACCCTTTAAGTCGTCTTCCATTCTGGTTTTTGTGATTCCAAACTGTTCTTGATCAAAATGGTCCAGTTGTGCCATAACGTTGTCGGCCGTTGTACCGTTTGTTTCTTTGAATGTGTTAAACGCGTCAACCAAATCTGCGACACTGGCGTCGGTTGCGACACTTTGATTTGCCAACAACAATGCGCGAACTACGGCCTCTCTGTACCGACCGACGTAACGATTCAAAGAATCCGCATTATCGCCCATCAAAACCATATCGTGAAGAACAGACTTCATTTCGGCAATCGCCGCGTCCGCGTCCGCAAATTCTGTATCATCAACACGTGTGATACCGCCCGCACGATTTGTTGCCGCACGATTCAACGATGCCGCACGCGATGTGTTGCCACCACGCACACCGGCCAATTTCGAATTTACATAATCAATCATCGCCTGTTTAGACGTATTTTCATCGGTCGCATAATCAACCGTATATGACGACATATTGGTCAGGTCGGCATTATTTGCATTTACGGTTGTTCCACCACTAAATCCCTGAATCGTGACCGCCGGCCGAACCGGTGCATCCGGGCCCGCAGGCGAATGATGATGTCCACCACCACTGCACGCGGCCAGCGCGAAGATAGATGTTAAAATCAATGCTTTTTTCATTCCTTTCCCCTTTGGTTAGGTTGATTTAAGTTATTAAATAAGAAACCACTCACATAGACATGTGTAGCATAATCATGATAGGTTTGTAAACAAAAAAATTTAAGTATTAAGAATGTGCTTTATCGTTGGTGCGCACCGCAATATTTTTATTAGGTTCCAGGCGTCGCACTGCGGCGGACGCGCGGGCGGATTTGTCACCATTTTTGATTGCCTTGCGATAATTTATCAATGCTTTGTCCAATTCACCAAGTGATTCACGTGCCACACCGGCATTATAATACGCAGCCGCAAACGCAGATTTATCTTTGATTTCTTTAATAATATGATTGACCGCATCCAACGCGCGATTTGGTTCGTGCATATTATTGTACGTCGCGGCCAAATCATTAAAGATTTGCGCATTGTTCGGATTTTTTTCCGCAAGTGTTTCAAACCGGGTCGCGGCGGCCACATAATTCCCCGACATAAATTCAGACTTTGCCAAGAAATATAAAGAATCCATCATTGATTTAGAATTTTGCCGTTTGGCAAATCGTGTAATATCACCCAATTCATATTTACCGTTTTCAAAATTCCCCAAAATCTTTGGGTTTATGTCTCCCAGTAATTGCCCAATAGTTTTATTGGAAAATTTGGTTTTTCCGTCATGCATAACCGGATTTTTAAGCCATTTTTGAAATTCCGGTAATATCGTCATATTTATTTTGATATCTTGGTCTTGGCCCGTCCAAAACACTTCGCGATTCCCACCCTTTAACCGAAAGAATTCGTACGTAGCCTGTATCGGCAAATTCAAAAAATCCCCGGGTGCGATATTACCCATTAAAATTTGTCCCTCTAACCAGCGACGTGCCCAAAGTCCACCCCCACCGACGTCGTACAGCCCCAATATATCCGCCACATCTTGGTCCGACGCACCAGAAACCGCACGCGCACCGAATGAACGCGGCGCAACAATCGGATATTTTGCAAAACATTCGCGCACCATATCCGCGGTGACATTATCCCCGTGCAACTTGTACAATTTTCGTAATGTTGTATTACGGGCACGATGGTTTTTATCACTTGGTTCTTCCATAAGGTTTGAAGCGGCATTATAAAACACCGACGCAAATGCACATGCGTGGGCCGCATCATCCAAACGCAGACCATCACAACCAACATCATAACAATACATCAAAAAATACGTTTCACGTGTTTCCAGAAAGTGTATCGATTCATCCCACGCACGTTCAATCGGAATCGGTTTAGTGTTTTTGGTCACCTTTTTACCATCACTGGTTGTGGTTATACCAAATGCGATTGTCCAAACACCACGTGGATCTTGGTATGGGATACAATATTTTCCCGTTTTATCCAGTTTTAACCCTTCGTTCAGAATCAATTCCACCATAACGTATGGCGTAATCGGGGCCAACATTTCTTTGTATTCGCCAAAGGTCAAATTTTTGCGAATTTGGTTAAAATCAGGTGCGTTATTTTTTTCTTTTGATGTGGGCACCTTGTCGGACGTGCGTCCTTTATTTCCATATAACACAACGCCACCCGCGATCAACGCAGCCGTTGCGAGTCCAAGGGCCGATTTCGTAAGTTTGGTATTTTTGACACGTTTCATAATATGCACCTTTTTATACTGGACATTTTACCATTATACAGAATATTTTTCAAACACTCGGTTTAACTGATTATGGACACGAATTATTGTGGCACATTTTGCCATATGCTTTACCGAAGTCGCACCAATATATGTGCAACAAGACGCGATGCCACCGGTGATATCTTGCAGAATCTTGTCAATTGGGCCGGTGTATGGTATTAGCAATTCGCGACCTTCGGATGTTTTATAGTCCGACATGCCACCTGCAAATTTATTATTCGCATATTCAGATGACATTCCGTAATACACTTTGAAATATTTGGTTTGAATAACATGCGCGCCATCAACAATTTCATTTGTTTCAAAGTGTTTTTCGATTATGTCGCCCGCGGCTTCGTCTGTGCCGGCAAAGATGCCACCCGCCATAACAAAATCGGAATTAAGACAAAAAGCCTTGCACATATCACCAACATCAACAATACCACCATCCGCACAGATATGTCCGTTTACAGAATGCGCAATATCTGCACATTCCAGAATCAACGATACCATTGGCGTGCCACAACCCGTCTGTTTACGCGTAAGGCATGCGGAACCACTGCCTATGCCGCATTTGATAATATCCGCGTAATCCAAAAGTTTAAGGCACACATCGCCACTTGCGATATTTCCGGCCATAATCACCGCATCAGGAAATTCACCGCGAATGCGACGCAACACATCCAACGCATTTGGAATATAAAAATTCGGCGCATCGATACATATGTTACGCGGCGCCACCCAATCGTATTTTGATTCCAATTCTTGTAATTTCTGAATTTCCGCATCCGCGTTTCTTAACCCGATTGTTATGAACAAATTATCCAACGGGATATTTTCACCATGACACGATTCAAAAAATGCGCCTATTTCATCGACACTGTAATGTTTGTGCAGTGTGGCAAACATTCCGCGCGACAACAACTTTTTCGCCACAACAAAATTGCCAACCGTCGCCATATTCGCATTGAATACGCCAAGACCGGTGCGAAGCCCGCCGTGTTTGAATTTGAATGTGCGTTGCAAATTTACATCGCGACGCGAATTCAAATTTATGCCCATTTTCGGCCGAATTAAAATATCAGAATAATCAAGATATGTTTCGTGTAAAATCTGAGTCATAACGTTCCCCTTTGCCGCGCATTATAATCAGATAACGCCGGCGATTTCAAGGAATAAAAAACATCCATACATTATAGGAAAAAATCTATTGATTTGAAAAATGGTTTATTCTATACTCGCCTCCAGGTGGGCGTATATGAACGCTTTTATCAAAAATCTAAATAAGAAAGGAGATCTTCTATGAAAAAAATTGCATTGGCATCATTGGTGGCATTATCCGCGGCGGCTTGTTCCTGGGTAAATTCTGATCTGGGACCAAAAATGGTTGTGACGTGTGAAAATGTTCCGGGGTCACTTACATTGACGGCGCAAGAGGCAACACAATTTGTGAAAGATGTTAAGAACCTTAAGAAAGATCATCCGATTTGCCTTAAAGACCAAAAGACAACAGAATTTTGTATCAATTTGTTGACGTCTTCTTCGAAAAAGTGCAACGCCCAGGCCGCGTTCTAATATTAATCAAAAGCCCGTCTGTTTTGACGGGCTTTTTTTCATAAATGGGGGGACATATGATAAAAAAAACACTGTTTCTAATTGGGGTAACCGCGGCACTATCGGCGTGTTCGGGCAGTTTTGATAAGGCCAACGAACAGTTTCATGCCAACTTTGATAAAGGCGAATATGGCACGGCCGCCGATGTAATGGCCAACGCAACAATTATGAATAAAGAGGCAAATAATATCTATCTGGGCGGATTGCAATGTGGAAATGGATATGTTTGGGCCAACAATCCAGAAATGTCGGACAGATGTTTTGCGGCATCGGATGCCGTAATTGCCGGGGAAATAGACGATGATTCTGACTATAAAATAAAAAGTTACGAAAAGATTATGTCCAAGACGTATCAAGGCATCAATGCAATAAGTCAACAGGACCAATTCACCAAACAATTATTTAACCAGGCATATGAACTGCAGCGCGATAATATTAACGATAGCGGTGATGAAATCGAAAGTCTGCGCGAACAATTTGCCGAAGACCAAAAGAAATTGGAACAGGCCGGCGGAGTCGATGTGCCAAGCATGGATTCTCTTATTGCAGAAATAGAATCGCAAACAATCGATATCAATAATTCGGTTGCACCAATGAAAGACTATGCAAATCCATACACAACTTGGTTGATGGCTCTGTACGATGGCGCGACGGGCGACACCAGTAATGCCACCAATGGGATGAAGCGCGTTGCAGAATTTGCGCCGGAAAATATGTTTATAAAGTCGGACATCCAAGGATTGAATAAAGGCAGCGTATATATCGTATTCGAAAACGGAAAAGTTGGTCCGGTTCAAAAACGTTCTTTGGTACCGGATTCTTTGAAACCGTTGGCAAAACCGTTAAGTGCGATTGGCGTAAATGCGGGAATTGAATTGACCATACCCGATGTGTTCCCGGGCACCAAGGCGTTTAATTATTTGATAGTCGAGACTAATGCCGAACAGGTGAACACCGAATTTTTGGCAAGTATGGATTCCATTGTAAAAACAGATTTGGATAAATATAAAACGGCAAATATTATGAAGTCTGTGGCGTTTGAAATGGGCAAAATCGCCACCGCCACCGTTGCGGGTATTGCGGCACACCGCGCAACCAAAGGTTCACCGTTCCAAGGTATTGCGACGTTGGCCGCGGTGACGGCGGTTATGAGTGTAGAACAACCGTGGGATTTGCGGTCTTGGGATTCTATACCGAATGAAATCCAAACCGCACGCGTGGGGATGCCGAATGACCATAAAATTGTCATAAACAACGGATTTTCCATAGATATTCCAAAAGATGCGAAAAACGCAATCGTGTTTATTCGTATTCCAACACCAAATTCGGTTCCGGGCGTAGTGGTCGGGACACTTAATTAACATAAAAACCAAAGGATGAAATCGATGAAAAAAATTGCTTTTACATTACCCGTGTTGGCCGCTTTGTGTGGCTGTGCCGGGACAGAAAACATGAACCCCGATAAAATATTTTTAACCGGTGAATCGGCATCGGGTTATATACAAAACATATCGGTCAATGAAACATGGGCGACGGGTTCAGAACTTAAAAAACTGACCATCCAGGGTATGTCTTATATTGATGCGCCAATATATTATTCGGTTGTATGGTTTGATAGGGATAATATGAAAATCAATACAACTTTGTCAAAATCGACATTGGAACATCTGCGGGAAAACCAACCGTTCTATTGGACGGCGGTCGCGCCAAGTCAAAGGGCCAGATCATACAAAGTGTATATATCGGACCGCGCAATTTAATAATTTAAACACAAAGGAGTAAAAAAATGAAAAAACAAATATCAACATGTGTATTATGTGCCATATTGGGATTAACCATGACGGCGTGCACCACCGAAACACGGGTCGTTTCGCGTGCAGAATCTTCGGAATTGATTACCGCGACTTTATCAGATAATGATTTTGAATCGGCGGCCAAAGAAATGCTGGATGACATGTTGGCAAACGAATTGTCCGAACCCAAGGCCGACGGCAAACCGTATGTCATGATGATAAGTGATATTAAAAATGATACTATGCAACGTATCAACACCGCCGATTTGACGGACTATATCAAAAAAGAATTGCGCAGAAGTGGACGCGTTAAAACGACGGACGCATTTGGCGAAAACAGAAGCAAAAATGTGGCACTGGCACGTCAATTGAATGATTCCGCGATGGTCGATAAATCAACCGTTAAAAAGAACAATACTGTTAAAGCGTTTGATTTAACACTGGAAGGTCGTATTGCCCAAAGAAACAGCACCGTTGGCAGGAATAAAATGATTGAATATATATTCTCGCTGAACCTGATTGACATGGCCGATGGAACAGAATTGTGGAGTGATAAAAAGGTTATCACAAAACTGACCGACAAAAACACTCAAACATGGTAATCAAAAGGATTGATAATGATTAAATATTTTATCGCAATTATGATGGCCGCGGTTATCGCGGTTCCGGCAGATGCGAAAATCATTGAAACCACCGCCGTCGGGACGGGGGCTTCCCAATATGCGGCAACGATGGATGCAATTGATAACGCGGTTCGACAAACACATAAAGTGGATGTCAAAAACATTGGTGATGTGGATTTGTCCGAAACACATATCGTGGCCAAAGACGATACACAAATAAGGGCCAAGGCATCATCCCATACCAAGACATCAATGTGGGCAAAAATCAAGGGGTGGTTCGGTGGCGATTCACATGAATCGGGTTCTTTTGATTCCGTGACTGAATCTTCGTATTCGTATGATAAAAAAGGCGGCGACCAAGAATTTCATGATACGTCTGTATCACGCGAAATCGAAATGAAATATCGGGGTGCCATCGAAAGTTACGAAGTGATTGATTCTAAAGAATCCCATGGCAAATGGACCGTCAAAATCAATGCCAAGGTAAAACAGTTGGATGAATATGTTTCCCCAGATTTGGTTGACAAGGCGAAATATCGCGTTGCCATCGTATCATCCGGGAACACGAGTCAATGGAAGTGCATCGGCGGTAAAAAAACCAGTAAATATATCGAAGACATCGCCATCAAAGACATAACAAACAAAATTGTCAATTCGAAAAAGGTGTCTGTTGTGGATCGCGAAAACATAGACAAACAATTAAAAGAATTGTCTTTGTTGAACAAAGATTTGGCGAATCCGGATAACGCAAATAAATTAAAACAAATTGCGATTGCGGATTATTTGTTAATTGTTTCGGTCGATTCTTTTAACGCGTCAACCACGACGAAAACTATCGAATTGACCGGTGAAAAGGTAACCCGTGGGACCGCAAATATGGAATTATCATATAAATTGATTGAAACCGCCACCATGGACATAGTGGCCAGTGGTTCCGATTCAACAGATATGACACTGGGCGCGGATTCCGGATGTTCGGGCACCGTATCCACAATGACCAAGAAATTGGCAAAATCTTTATCCGAAGATTTGTTGAATCAATTGGGCAAATAAATATAAAACACTAAATAAGCCCTCGGCCAAACGGACGGGGGCGTTTTTTGCCCCAATCGCCACCCGGCAAAAGTGCAAATTTGACGCACACAATATTTGACATTTTTAAATTTTGTGTTATATTACAACGTATGAAAAAGCCGGAGTTATCTATTATTATTCCCGTCTATAACGGCCAAGATTATATTGGTCGGTGCATGGACAGCATTATTCGCCAACGCGATATTGATAAATGTGAAATAATCATTGTAAATGACGGATCAAAAGACGACACCGGTAAAATTCTGAAAAAAATCGCCAAAGAAAACAAAAACATTCGCATAGTAAGCCAGGCAAATCAAGGTGTGTCGGTTGCAAGAAACAATGGCATTCGCGCATCACATGGCAAATATGTAACTTTTGTTGACTGTGACGATATGGTTGGATTAAATATTGACGCATTTGAACCGTATTTTATGAACGGCACTCATTCAGAAATTGGAAATATGGACATATCTACCGTTCATACAACCCTGGCATTGTTTAGGCCCGAAAATTTTGACGACAAATATTTTGTAAATATGATGAATGCCGCAAATGACACCAATGCAGATGTGATATTGGGCGGGAAAATCACAATCAATCGCGATTCAATGTATACGCGTCGCCATACCTATAACCAAGGTAAGTTATACAAAACCGGTCCAGAAGACAAACATACCGTCCTGCGCCAGGCGGCCGTTCGTGAAAATGCGAATTTTGCGTTATACAGTCGCAGGTTGTTAAACATGAACCATTTGCGTTTTATGGCAAACATGAAACTGGACGAAGATATTCTATTCTGCATGTTGGCGGTATTGTATTCGGAACGCGTCGCGACGGTGCCAAACGTAACATATTTTTATAATCGTCACAATGACACCCTGTCCAACATATCAAATTCCCAAGACAGAATAAAAAAATATCAGACCGCGCACGTTCAACATTATTCTTATTTTCTGAACGAATTAGGACGTCGGCCGGCATATTCAAAAATATTTACATACTGGGTTAAAGAATTTTCGCACAGGGGTGCAGACTTTTTGGACTATTCCGGGGAATTTCCACCAAACCAATGCTATTATTTCTGTGACAAAGATGAATGCAAAGATTGCTTTATCGCGGACGCCATGCGCGAACAATTCAAAGACAATATTACAAAACACCTGGGGATAAAAAAACGGTAATATTTTTGGGGCCGCCCCGCATCCGTATTACATGTATAAAATCACTAGATTTTGAACTGTTGCCGTGTTATATTTAACAGTGCAGACAATGTAAAAAAGGGAATATCATGTCACACGTATGTCAAAGTTGCGGTATGCCAATGGTGGACGATGTTTTATACGGGACAAATGCGGATGGTTCAAAAAATTCAGAGTATTGTATTTATTGCTATAAGGATGGCAAGTTCGTTCAAAATTTCACAATGGAGCAAATGATTGAGCACTGCGCACAGTTTATTAAAGAAATAAATAAAGGACTGCCACACCCAATTACAAAAGAAGAATACATAGGCCAAATGAAGATGTATTTCCCGCACCTGAAACGCTGGCGCAAAGAAATCACAATTGCCGATAGCATCCCAGAAAATCCGAATTTAACGGGGGTCAAAGAACTTATCGCCAAAATGGCCGACACATTGCCGGTGACTTTTATTTCATCGGTTGATCAAAACGGCTTTCCTTGGACCAAGGCTATGTTGTCGCCTCGTGTACGCGAAGGAATCAAGGTGTTTTATTTTACTACAAATACTTTTTCCCTGCGTGTTGCGCACTATAAAGCTAATCCAAAGGCCAGCATATATTTCTGTGATTCAGATGGGTTTATTGGTATAATGTTGCGTGGCACTATGGAGATTTTGACAGATGCGCACACCAAAGAAATGATTTGGCGTGATGGCGATACAGAATATTATCCCGGCGGTGTCACCGATCCCAATTATTGTGTTTTGAAATTTACCGCTATGGATGGCCGGTTCTATCGCGATTTTTATCCACGCAGTTTTGTAATTGATTAGAATTATTCTGTGGATGCATTGCCGGCGAAAAATGCCGGGGCCGCCTCGCAACTCGCCTCGCAACTCGCCCCTTTGCCGACAAAATTAAAAAAACACCGTCCCCGGTGTTTTTTAAAATTTTGGTGCGAGCAAAGGGGGTCTTGGCTTCGCTCAATTTTTCCCAGTTTTCTGCACTATTCGATAATCTGGTCTGTACCTTTTTGTATCATTTTTACATCATTTCACCAGTCATTAATGCATAAAAAGCTGATACATTTCAAGCACAATTTTTTATAGTAAAATACTATCAACAAAACCGCCCTTTAAGAGACAATCTGATACAAATATGTCAAATATCCAAATGCGATGGTTTTATACAATTCAGAAATTACACCAAGACACAAAAATTTATTCATCGTAGTTCTATTTTGTAAGTAATGACTGTTCGGCATTAGAAATCTGCAGGCGAACATTCGTTGCGAGGTGGCTCATAACCAAAGATGAAAGTTTCTAATGCGATCCCATCAAGTATTTATGAGCTGCTTGGTGGGATTCCTTTTATAGCAAAATCCCCCCAAGTACAAAAGAAAATCTGACAACAGCAAATTCAAAGCCACGTTCGCTTAGGTGATTTTTTCGTCTCAAACAGCTCTCGGTAATTTAATGTTGCTAAAAACATAAGGAATATACAATGAAAACCTGAAGAAACACCATGATTTGAGCTATTTATCATCCCAATGCCGCAGGATGACCGATTTGTGTTAGCACCATGCAATGTGGAATCTATATGCAACACCAAACTGGCAGAAAACCAATAAAAATGTCATATTCTAAAAACTATGACAAGCCCTGAAATATACTCAAAAGGACCAAAAATGAAACTGAATAAACAACAAAAAGATGAAATAATACAATTCATAGCAGATAATTACTCTGGTTACTTTATTACCATACAATTACCTCCTGCATTTAAATCCCTAAGTCTAGATATAACAGAAAAATATCTTGCGTATGTTCTAAGAAAATTTGAAAAACATTCACAATATGGTAATGAAGAATGGATCAAACATCATTGTAGATTTATGGGATTTTACGAGAACCTATTTGGACAAGGCACTTACCATGTTCATATACTAGGTAGCTTCATCGATCCCAAAACAAAAGAACGCATCCCTTTAGAAAAGATGTATAACGCAATGGAAAAAGCAAATAAACATTTTACAGATCGATATGGATCAAAATATGGTTTGGATTACGATATACAACTAGTAAGAAATATGTACAAAGTTTCTGATTACTGTATAAAAGAGCTGATATTCAAAGGTTTTGTGGACTCAGACAGAATACTCATATCAGATCTGCTGTTCCAACCACGAACCACAAAATATAAAGCCCCTAACAAAAGACAAACAAAGGCAAGACTAAAACAAAAGGCTATCAAACACAGCTATGAAAGAATTGCATATAAAAATAAACTATCTTCTAAATACCCCACCCAAATGCTAAAACACTCAAAACATCGTGCCTTTATCAAAATACGAAAACATACGCCTTCTGAACAAGAACTAGAACAGAAGGCATTAATCAGTAGTCAAAACAAAATCAGAATAAAAGAATACACCAACAAATCAATAAATTGCTAATATCTCTTATGACCGTTGGAATCTATCACGTATTTGAGTCCACCTATAACTGTTGGGGTAAGCTCGATGCCAAGACTTGTATGTCTAGTCGACTTTACCCCCTGACAGTAGATTTTGAATTTATTTTCCCTGCTTACTTCTATTACGTCATTACCGGTTTTCTTGTAGTGCATATTATAACGATCTTTTTGCATAATTTACTCCCTTATATCATACTTTATAGAACAAATAAAACCCCTGATTTTGTGCTTTCAGGGGCTTTTTTTATCCAAATTTATCTAACACTGTTCTATTTTTGGCTGTAGTGCACATGCTGTTGTATAATGTTTTTTGTAGACTTCGTAAGCTTCATGCTCTGTTGCAAAAACTCCGAGCACCCAACCATTTATAACCACACGATATGCCATAGTTCATTCCTTTATTCTTTTGTTACAGGGGCGTAGTGATAAGTAGATCTAACTGTAATACCAAAATGCTTCGCAATCTGGGAACGGTTGTATTTACCAATCATAGAACGTAATTCATCCTTCTGAATCTCTGATAATGAATCTTGGCGACCTTTGTATTTCCCAGCTTTTTTTGCTTGAGCTACACCTTCACGAACCCTTTCTAATATGAGGTTGCGTTCCAATTCGCTGATTGCGGCAATGATGGTCATAACAGCCTTATTCAATGGATCTTCTGTATTTGGGGCAAAAGTAAGGTTTTCTTTATGGAATTTGATAGTAACACCTTTTTTTTGTAAATCTTCCACTAAAAGCAACAAATCTTTTACGTTTCTACACATACGATCTAGCGAATGTACGTTGATAACATCACCTTGACGGACATTGTCTAATAGTTTTTGAAGTTCTGGTCTTTTGACATCCTTACCAGAAGCTTTATCAATATATTCTCGATCACATGGAATATCCACCAACTGTCTAGCGGTATTTTGGTCTATTGTGCTCACTCTCAAATAATTAAATATCATTCTATATCCTTTAGTATGAATTATAACTAATAGGACTATGCTTCATACTATGAAATAAGTCAAGAAAAAAGTTATATTTCATACTTTTTGAAATTGAATCTGGGCTATACCCTAATTTCAGATAGATTAATTAGTACTCTTGATGCCGAATATTGTATACAACACATTAATTCTTTGTATTTTTCAAATCTAAAATTTTATCTATCGCTTCATCAAAGCGTTTTTCGTTATTTGCAACATTGAAGAAAGGCGTACCTGATAATCTGTAATAATAATTATTCAACCCCAGCATAGCAATATCGGCATGACTTTCTATGCTTTCCAGCAAATCTTCCTTCCATTTGTCTTTTTCCAACAAATGATCTCCTTTGGGTTCTATAAAGATCTGCCATACAGAATTTTTTTGGTCTTTATTATTAATTGTAAACAAAACAAAATCTGGTTCCATTGCTCGACCATCATCGAAATTATACATTTTTAGCTGTTTTTCATTTCGTATAAGGTAAAATTCCGAATACTTTTGCTTTATATCTTCCGCTTTGCCAGCAAAATAATCCAACAAAGCTTGTTCTTCGCTAGTTCCAAAATTATCATCATACACCAACCATTCTCTAGTAAACAAATCTATATTCTGTAATCCCGCAACAACAGCATATTCTTTCCAACCCTTAATGTTATCACCTTGCGGCACAAATTTCTTGTCAGTAAAAACATCCTTTATCGCCTTTGGGGTAAATGACTTAGTCCCTTTAAATTCTACATCATTTCCACGTATCGTTGAGGCTATATCAGATAAAACAAAAGATGCAATATCTCTTTTTTCTTGTTTCGTTAAATTGTCCAATCTTACCTTTGTGCCCCGTACTTGTATTTCAAGATTTGCTAAATCTTGTGCAACAAACGAGTCTAAACTTTGTAAATGTGGGAAATATTTGTGTAAATTACTGTACGAGAAAAATTGATTGGTATCAAATGCATAAAACATTGCTGACTTCCCGAGATCAGAAAATTTTATTTTCCTTGTCATGATTTGTTGTGCAGATTCTAAAGACAATTCTTCTTTTTCCTTCATGGCAAGCATCTGTGTATTGCTTATCGTATCAAATACATTTGGATAATGTATATAATGATCACCTAGATAATCCAGTAACTTTTGCTTATCTTCTCTTTTATTCTTTATTCTTTCATTGGTGTACACAAGACCGTTCTTATAAAAATCCGTCTTTTTAAAAGAATCTTTTATATGAATTTCTACAGGCTCTGATTCAGACATGATACCCGTTTCACGCAAAGCCTGTTTGATTTCTGCAATATACCTAGGATCATGAACGCTATGATAATAAAGCGTTTCTAAAACAGCCAAAGGATTACCGTTATCAGAATCATATTTTCGTTTGTATTTATCCGCATCTGGTTTATCTGGTGCTACAAAAGGATAATATCTTGCCCCACGCCCTATTAATTGGGCTTCTCGCATAGTAGTTTTTCCAACTTTATTGTTTCTACCGTCTCTTGTATCATACAGACGAACAATATCAAATAAATTCAGCACATCCCAGCCTTCATCAAGCATGTCCACAGCAAAAATTAAACGTATTTCATTGTTTTCCGATTCAAGAGAATTTACCAATAATTGTTTTTCTTCACTTTGTGCTTTGCTATTAACTTGCAAAGCTTTTTCCTCAGAAAAATCATTCTGCAATTCTAGCACCAAATTTTCATCCGTTATCTTGTTTTTATCAAAAAAAGCGAACGCTCTTGCAAGTTCGGTACCTTTTGCAATCCCCTGAATTTTCCGTACCGCCTTTGCATCCAACTCTTTCAAAAACAAATAAAATTTTTCATAAAAATCGTCAGATTCTTTTATTGTTTTTGATTTCAGTAACACAACAGGCTTTATAAAAATACCGTTATAACCTGCCAGTTTCATCCTGTATTGTGATAAAACCAAAGCTTGCAAAACCCTTTCTAAAGGCGATAGATTCGACTGCATAACACAAATTTCTTTTGAATATTTGTCCAAACGAAACTGTTTCAACGAATAATCAAATATTAGCTTATCGTCATATTTTCTGGCGATATTAGCATCAGCCACATCTAATGTAGCTGTGAATTCTAACAAAATATTAGCAGGATTTTTCAAGAATATTTTATTGGTTATTGTCTCTTCCCAACTATGCTTACCTTCTTCTTCGTCTTTTGCTAAATTACCATTTTTTGTCCACGCATTAATGTGGTGTGCTTCATCAGCAATTAACACTATCCGTTTGTTTTCAAAATCCTCTTCCGTAATAGAGTTTTCTCTTGGGGTGTTCATTCGACTATGCAAACCTTGAACGGTAGAAAAGCAAATATTTATATCATCTGAATCTGTTTCCTCAAAATTATCAACACTACGAATACAAACTTTCTTATCATTTATGATTATTGTATCCGCAAACAAATACTTATCCGAAACCGGATTTGTAAAATTATCACGTGTTTTTTCTATGATATTGCTAGAATTTACAAAAAACAAAAAATTTCTATATCCTCTACTGTATAACTCCAACATTAAGCCAGCCATCAACAATGTTTTTCCACTACCTGTTGCCATGTGATAAAGCAAATGTTTATTAGATTTATTCTTTCCGACAGGATATGAATCGCAATAATACACAAACCGTTGATACGCTTCTTTTTGATATGGTCGCAGCTCCATCTTCAAATTATTTGCGATAGCATCAGGAATCTGAATTGCACTCAACAATCCCGCCATTTTTTCCAAAGAATCAAAATCCTGATACAACATTACTTATTATTCCATTCTGAATATAATTTTTTGAAAAAATCCCTATTCAATTTTTTATCATCTTCCGATACAGCAAATTTTTTATCATCTATTTCTGATTGTAAAACATACAAATGATTTTTGTTTAACAGTTCCAATAATACCGCTTTTTGTTCTTCTAAGGGCAATTCAGACAACTCAAGGTTACCATGTTCCTCTGGATTAAAATCATAATGCAAAACAGCTTTTTCTTTCATCTGATTGTATATAGCCTGCAAGTCCTTTTCAGTCGTTGCTTCTAAAATTCTTGGCACAAAAGCTTCATTCCATTGCATTAATGTGCAATATATAAATTCTCCCCCACCTGTCCAACCAACTTCTTCAGAAATTCCAACTTGGTTTCCAGCAATTACCGTTTTCAATCTTGCTTCCGGCATATTTTTTATATAATCCAGCTGTTCTACGCCAATCCAACGTCTATTCATTTTGTGGGCTGCAGCGAGAGTTGTTCCTGTGCCAGCATGATAATCTAAAACCAAATCACCTTCATCAGTACACATTTCAATAATTCTTTTTAACAAATGCTCAGGTTTTTGCCCACCAACAAATTCTTTTATAAGTTCTGTATGTGCAGATTGGTTATCTTTATATGCACGAGGATCAGCATAAATTTGCTTTATATCTGTCCATACAGTAGATAAAGGGACACCCTTGCTTTCGTCCAAATATTGCTTTTCCCATATTGCATTACCATCACTATCTTTTCCACGTTGACGTTTTTGATACCTACGTCCATCTTCATCTGTATACTTAAACCAATCCTCTATGTATTTCTGAGAATATGGTATATAAACTTTATTCGCCTTGCGTTGCGAGTAATTTTTAGCATAATGCAAAATATAGTCATGAATATTAACAGGTTTAGCACTAGCAGCACGCCCACCAGATGGCGACCCATAAGACCAAATGATTTCTTCTACAAAATTTTTCTCATCAAAAATTTCATCACATATAACCTTAAGGTAATGCCCCTGATTTATGTCAATATGAATAAAAATATTTCCGTCCTCTGCTAATAATTGACGTGCCACTATCAAGCGATTTCTCATAAACGTAAGCCATGTAGACCTTGAAAAAGAATCGTTATAACCAAAACTATCATTGCCAGTATTGAAAGGCGGATCAATATAAATTAAATTTACTTTGTTAGCAAATTCACTTTTTAGTGTGTGTAATACCAATAAATTATTTCCTTTCACCAGCAAATTGTCGATAATAACACCATGTTCATTACGATTGAATTTCGTTACTGGTTTTGCTTTGTTTGTTTTTACTGATTCTTTATCCCACTTTTCAAATCCTGTCAAAACTTTTGCGTCGTATAAACGTGTAATATCATCCGGTGCCAGCGTTTCATTATAGAAAATTTCGTCTCGCTTTGCATCTTCTTTATCTTGTCCACCTTCTAAGACGCAATCTTTATACGCCCATGTTAGTACCACATCCTTATTGTGTATAAAAGAATCACCTCGTTTATCAACCAGACCTATCTTGTTTTTATAGGCAGTGTATGAATTTGGTAAAAAAGCCTTGTTGGACACAAAATTTTGGAACTTAATTTTATCAAAGATTAATGTTTTTCCGACAGAAACGAAGAAATGCTCCTTTATTACAGGATCTGATAACAATAAGCCTAACAAATCGCCATCCATAGCCAACGCATGTTCGATAACTTTATTTTTTATCAATTTACCATCAACCATGTACTCAGGCTTATCAGCAAATAGCTGTTCTAAATTGTGTAACAAGTTTTGCATTATTGTTTCCTTACTATATCACACCAAAATTATAACCTTTTTCGTTTTTTTTGACAAGCGGTTTTATTACAAATTACCTTTTACACGATCGCATTTTAGGAAAACATAACAAACAAACATTATTTTTGAGCTTGAAAATAACGCTTTATAGGATAATATAACCAACATGAACCCTGAAAAAGAATCTAATTTTAGAGCATCATTATCTAAAGCAAACGAAAAAATATTTGCTAAGGATATGATCAAAATTCAAAAAGATAAACATATAGGCAGATCTAGAAAAACTGCCGCTACTATACTTAATGTCTTATGTCGCCAACCCAAAGTAACCATAACAGATCTTGTAAACATAACAAAAATACCAAGACCCACCATTACAAATACAGTCAAAAAGATGGTAGATATTGGTATTATGCACCCAACAAGACCCACAAAAAGCTGGCAGGTGTATTACTATTCGAGCATTTTAGGAACCGCCAAAGAATTGTCATCAGGCGATATTAGAAATCAAACCAAACAAGGATGTTATTTATCGTTTGCAGGCAGAGAAGAAACCATCGCAAAAGCCAATATTTCAACCAAGATCAAATTTAGACCAGATGCAGTACATAACAGAAAACCAAACAACCATCGCAGCAAAAATTCCCTTTATGCCTGTGATAATATTGACCTTCTTAAGTACCTTGTAAAAACAAAATCCGAACCTTTTCATCTAATTTTTGGCGATGTTGTGTATAACCAGAAAGAATCCAGAAAACCACGTCAATACCAAGATACCTATGACGAACATGCTGGTTATTTGCAATTTATGTACCCAAGATTAATGTTATGCAAAAAAACTACTCGATGATAAGGGGCTTTTGGTGCTGGCAGTTGGTGAAGATGAAGTAGCCAACACAAAATTGATATGTTCTGAGATCTTCCCAAATGGCTTTTTGAATACAATCGTTGTAGAATCTGGGGTAAATGCTGGTATATATAGCTCTCATTCAGACAAATTTATTGCAGATACCAAATTTACTTACTTGTTTTTGCCAAAGATCGTAAAAAAATCCGTTTTCTCAATAGACTTTATGATTTGGTAGATAAGAAATTTGCAAAAGAATACAACACGATAATAACAGAAGATTTGAAACACGAACCTTTACTTGACCGCTTAAAACAAGAAGAATGGGTAGTAAAAGAATTTGAAGATCATAAACTAAAACTAACCTTGAACAACATAGGTAATCTGATGGAGGTTTCTCAGCAATTTGAAGCGTATATTTATGAAGAAATTGTACCTTTTTTATACAAATCTACATCACCATTCAAAACATACGCAAAAGAAGCTCAAAATCAGCCCCAGAACACAGTTTTTTCTTTTGGTGATAAGTTATTGCTAAAAACAGAAAACGATGTTGTAGTAGAATTTAAACCATTTTTACAGAGATTGCAGGATAATGATGGTAAAAAGCAAAATGCAATACCACGTGGAACAGTATGGAAAAACTACCAAATGTTCAAGAATTCTATAAAAAAACAAGGCGGGGTAGAATTTGCAGGTAAGAAACCACTACGATTAATGATGGATCTCTTACACTGGATAAACAATAAAAATGCTCGTGTTATGGATATATTTGCCGGCTCTGGAACGACAGGTTATGCTGTATATGCCCAAAATAAGAAAGATGGTGGACATAGATCGTTTGTTTTATGTCAAATTGCTGAACCCATAAAAGAAGGAAGTGCCAACCCCCAGAATTTTGATACAATTGACCAGCAAACAATTTTTGGACTGAACAACGCAATCAAAGAGACTGACACTACCGAAGGATTCAAGATTTATAGGGGAACATTATAACACCGCCATTTCGCTGCATAGATTTGAACATTTCTTGCATCCTGTTTTGTTCCCCCTTTTTCTTCCATTGCTCAACAGATTCATTGGTGTTTGAAAGATCCCAATTTATCGGTTTTTTTGCTGTTGATATTCCAAAAGGATCTGGCTTGTTTTTGAAATCCTCAGATCTATCAGTCAATGTAGTCAAATACCGTAAATGTTTAGGCATCATTAACGATCCACCAAATAATTCTTCTATGTGTGGGAACCTTATTTGATTCATAGAAAATACAAATTGCGTTTTTGTTCGTTTCATAGATAATTTTGTGTATGTTTTTGCCGATTGCCCTTTGCCACTCGGTGCATTACCTGCCAAAGCTTCTAACATATTGGTAGACAAAACTTCCGCATTCAAACTATAAAAAGAAGTTTTAAGGGAATGCATATCAAGAATTTCTTTAGAATCTTTTGCTGGTTTGATTCCTAAGATTTTCCATAAGGCGTTTACAGCTTCATTAATGTTCTTTGTTCTATATCCTGTTCCAGATTGATTTACTATTGCCTCTTCAAAAATAAACGCATCTGTTCCAAATTGTTGTTCATGACGTGATAAATAGTATAAAAAACCCAATTCAACCAAGATTTCTGGTATAGGTAAATCTCTCTCGGACACATCCGTTTTCAAGGCTTTATATTGATCTCTACCAACCTTATCATTTTTGTCTTTATGTATTGAGATTGTTTTCTTTACTATATCTATATCACTGTGGCGTAGTGTTATGGTAGCATTTGCACGACTGCCAGAAAACAATGCTATTAATACCGCATAAAATATTATATCTGGGTGCTCTATTATACGGTTTAGTACTTTTGATTCAGCAAGTTTATTCTGAATAGCCGCTTCAACAAATGACAGATCGTGTTTATGCAATTTATACAAAGCTTCAAATATGATCTTAAAGTCATCTTCTGCAACTGCTTCTCGTTTAATTGCAGCTTTGAATTCCCAATTAGCATAAACATACTTTTTTAGGCTAAGTTTTCTGTATATCTCATTAGTTTTATGTATGTATTGTTTCTCTTCAGCTTTTTCTACTACCTGTTTGATATAATTTACCGTATCTCTTATAACCTGTTTTGATAGTCCTAGCCCCTTGTTTTTCCCTTTTGGTTGAATATATTGTGATAGTTTTTCAAACATAGTATCTAGAACTTGGGGTTGTTTTTCCAAGTCTTCAACATTAATGATCCCCATAAAACTAACAGCACGTTCTAATCTGAGTGTTGCGGTATTATAGTCTCTTACATGTTGAAATTTATGTTTTACTTCATTGTTCCAAACTTTCATTATTTCATGTTTCTTTTTACGTGGCATATCTTCTACCTCTTTTGTTATTATTTTTTTACCTAGGTTATTTATGCCATCGCATGATGCAGAATGCACGAACTTAATTTCATTTAATGCGTTTAATTTTTCACTATGATCAACAGGTTGAACCAATTTTGAAAAATCTTCCTTATTACTAGCCCAACTGACACGTTTAATTTCTATTAATGCAATTTTCAATAAATATCTGGCTAAATAAGGATCAGAAGTATTCAATGATCTATAAATGCGTTTACCATTAATCATACACCGAAAATAGAACACCCCATTACGCAAAGACAAATTGCGAACAGGTGGTATCATTTTGGCATCACATGGAAAAGAAAAAGCTACCGATTTCATTTTTTCCTCCGAAGAGACCTAGAAATCGATAGCTTCTAAAAACAGTGGTGCGAGCAAAGGGGCTCGAACCCTCGACCTCAACCTTGGCAAGGTTGCGCTCTAGCCAACTGAGCTACGCTCGCATTTGCCCGTGTATTCTTACATATAAAAATCCATTTTGCAAGCAAAAAATAAACCCACAAAAAATCGCCCCGGACGGGGCGATGTTGTTTAATATCCTTTAATATTCTCTATGCGGTGTTGCGTACTGATAGGCCATATCCCATGTCATAACCCCACGATACGCATTCATTAGCAAATCCAAATCTTTTGGATGTTTTTTCAAATGCTCGGACATGATATTAGTCGCCATGTCACGCCATTTGTCATCTTGTAACAATTTTTTATCGGCACGCAAAAGGCTGTCCAAAACATCCCTATCTGATTCTTTTAAATGTTCTTTGATAATCGGTAATACCGTCAACAATCTTTTCATTTTTTTGACATCAACATCGACCGGAATTTCCGGGTATTTTTCACGCATATCTAACATCAAGTCAACCGATTCTTCTAGTTGCCGTTCTGCTTTTACATTGCTACGAACACCGACCAAAAACAGGACCACAGCCAAGGCCATCATGGATAATCCAACACCGCGTACTGGCGTCGCATCGGTTTCAAGGTCATGATATCCGGTCTTTTCGTTATATGCATAATCACCTGCACTAAATAAGGTTGCCGATCCAATAGCAAAAATACCACAAGCCGTTACAAATACACCGACATTTCCTACGTCGTTCTTTGATACCTTGATAATACGATCACGTATATCTGATCGTGACATATCATTTGTAAGTTCCGCCCTTTGTGGTACATTAAATGCCAGCCCACGATGTTCTTTGGCCGAGCGTTCGTCATCTTCGTATAATCTTTCTCTTAATCTGCCAAGTGCTTCTCTTAGATTTTTGTTTTTGTCTACCATATGTTGACTTCCTTATTTTATATGGATGAATTATATCATAATTTACCTATTGTTTCTATAAAAAAATCGCCCCAAATGGGACGAAAGATAATATTTTGCATTACACTAAGCACGCCGTTCATGCGACTGAATGGCACGAATGTTTTCTTTCGACTGCATACGCGTATTCAGATTTTGTGTCGCGCTGTTATACGCCCGTTTTTTACCGTTTTTATTTAACACGGCCTGAACACGTTTAATTGCAACGTCAACTTCTTGGGCCTTATTACCTTTTTCTTTGGCCATCTGATAATTTGCCAATGCTGATTCATATTCCCCAAGTCCTTCGCGCGCAACGCCGGCATTGTAATACGCCGCCGCATATTGTTTTGTATCTTTAATTTCTTTAAATATTTTGTTTGTGCATTCCAAAGCCGATTGATATTCACCAACACCGTTATATGATGCGGCCAAATCATTCCACAATAGGGCATCTTTTGGCTCGGCCTTTAATAACGCAGTATATTGTGCAATCGCGGACTTGTAATCTTTTTTTGCGAAAGATTTCTTGGCCATATCATAATCCATCTGTTGCTTGGCCGCCGGGAACGATATTGTCGCCGCGACGCGTTTTCCCGGATGTTTGGCATAATATATTGCATCACGACCCGATTGGTGGCTTTCTAAAATTTCTTTTACAGTTTTTTTACCACCTTGGCCACGCGCCATACTAAGGGCATATTCTATCGTTTTTTTGTCATACTTATAGTGTCCAATAACCGTCTTATTATTTTTATTTTTGGTAACACCCGTGGCGATTTTGGCCAACTCTATTCTTGTAAAAGCGTCTTTTTCCAAGCTTAATATATCATCTATCGTAATCAAGCCCGCGGCATAGGCCCCACACCACCAACGGCGTTTTAATGTTCCCTCGCGGAACAATTCGTCTGGCGGCAATTTATACTTAAATGCGTCCATTATTTCCTGGGTATTTTTCGCCTTGTTTAGGCGCGTGGCGATATCTGACATATGTCCGGATAATTGATAACCGGCCATACACAAACCAACCGCCATTTTATGATCAAGATTTTTATTTGTTTTACACGCCTTTTCTAAACACTTAAAAGTTTCGTATTTTAAATGTAATTGGAATTGTTCTTCGCGCCGTTCACGATTCATTTTTTCGGCCATGGTTTTATATTTTCCCGTACAAGGATGTTGATGAATGCCTCCTTTTTTATCGACAGTATAAACCCATGTTAACCCATTCCAATATGTATATCTGGATTCGCTTTGGTGTATGGTGGGTTTAATACGATTTGTTTCCAATTCTTCTATTGCGATGAATAATTCTGGATAATATTCTGTCATCGCATAAGATATAAAATCGATCTGCTGGGACGTTTTTTGTTCTGTATTTTTAGACTTATCAGGATTTTCACTTCTATTATTTTGACCACAGCTAGCCGAACCAAAACCCAACAATCCGAATGTAGCCGTCCAAAATGCGGCTTTACGCGCTTTGTTTTTTATAGATGTATTTTTTTGCATAATTATTTCCTTTTATTCTATACATGCAAATTTTATCATAATTTACCTATTGTTCCTATAAAAAAATCGCCCCGGACGGGGCGAAGTTATTTAATAATCACACTAAAACCACTTCCACGGTTGCAGCAGTTTTAACATGCTCATCGCCGTGCGACGGTCCGCAAACGCGTGGCCACAACGCGGGCATACGATGAACGGTGCAATTGTCGCCTTGTACTTTTTATACATGAACATCCAGATATAAAGCCCGATTGCCCATGCCGCAATTACCAATCCCCATGCAACATAACCGAAGTACTTGTTCACCGTGCGGGTCAGAATTTGCACTACACCGACGTTGGATTTTTCCAAATCGTTATAGATTTTCACCCCGACCGGCCAAGAAGACGGACGCCATGGATATACGTGTTTAACCCCATAATTGGTCAACAATGTGGTACCCAGGCCGCCCGTACTTTTATCGATTTCTTTCTTGATTGCGGCATCGATTACTTTATCGACCTCTAATTGGGTCAACTTGACCAGTTCTTTTTCAACGCTGTCCAATTTTTGGTTCACCATTTTGGCAACATTATCAACTTTGTCCACGGCGGCATTTGCTTTATCAACCGCGCCGTCGGCCTTGTTTATGGCATTATCGACCGCATCGGTTTTCACACCAAATTTATTGGCAAGTCCCGTCAACGCGCGCACACCGGACGTTTGTTCTTTGACCTTGGCGGTTTGCGCCTTGGCCTTGGCGGTTGTATCGGTTACTTTATCAACCTGCTTTTCCACAATTTTTACTTTTTCTATGGCGACACCGACCGGTTTTTCAATGTTGATTGCGCCCTTGATCCCGTTCAGCAATTTTTCATACTGTTCAACAATATTGCGTTGCAGGTCAAAAAACATTGACACAACCATAGACTTTTTAATCGGCCCCGCATAGTGTGATTTTACATACAACGGGAACAATCCCACAAACGCCAACCACACCACCGACACGATTAAAAACGTGCGTTTCGCATGTGTGACCACAGATGTTTTTTTTGCGACAGTTTTCGCACCGCCGCGATCAATTACTTCTATTTCTTTTGACATTGTGTTCCTCTTTCGTTTTAATATGCAGTATTATTCTGATTATAAATATTTTTTGCAACACATTTATTTTGATTGTGACATAAATTTAGATACATATTCTTGGAATATCGCGCCCGTGGCGGTTTCCGCATTAACCGCGGCCATGGCCGCGATGGTTTCGCGATAAACAACCGCAGATTCCCCATCGTCAAACGTTGCAACTTCGGTATGCAGCGTCCCAAATGCGCCTTTGCCACTTGGTAAAAATAACGACGCAATAAAGAACAGCCCGTCCGGATTTTCAACCGATATTTCTTTCGTTGCCAGGTAAAAACGATGTTCGTCAGTTAAAACGAATCTTGGTTTTTTGATTGATGTATTTGGTTTTTGCTTTGACATTTTATTACTCCGATTGATTAGTATAGTTTTTTATAAACTCAGATTTGAATTCGGCGAAACGGCCCTGCTCGATTGATTCACGAATGCCACGCATAAGGTCTTGATAGAACCACAGGTTATGTTGCGTCAACAATGTCGCGCCCAAAATTTCATTACACTTTATCAAATGATGAATATACGCGCGCGAAAGTTTGCACGCCGGACACCCACACTTGTCATCCAGCGGCGTGTCATCTTCGCGATATTTTGCATTACGCATATTCATTGTGCCGTGGCGCGTAAATGCCATTGCCGTGCGGCCCGCGCGCGTCGGCATAACACAGTCAAACATATCGACCCCGCGTTCCACCGCACCAAGTATATCCAATGGTGTTCCAACACCCATTAAATAACGCGGTCGGTCATCAGGCAACATTGGCGCAACCGTTGATATCATATCAAACATGACACTTTGCGGTTCACCCACGGCCAGGCCGCCGATTGCATATCCATCAAACCCGATTTCCGTTAACGCGCGCGCAGACTTTTCACGCAGGTCGGGGAAATCGGCACCTTGGACAATGCCAAAAATTCCGTATCCGTCGCGGTCAACAAATGCGGCTTTACTGCGCGCCGCCCAACGCGTCACCATATCTACATTTTTTTCGGCACGTTCGCGCGTTGTTGGCAAATGCAGACATTCATCCAAAACCATTGTAATATTTGAATCCAATTGATGTTGAATATGCACAGAATCTTCCGGACTTAGAAAGTGTTTTATACCGCCATCAATATGGGATGTAAATTCTACGCCCTGCTCTTTCATTTTGACCAGGTTCGACAGCGACATAACCTGGAACCCGCCAGAATCCGTTAAAATTGGGCCATGCCAACCGCCAAATTTGTGCAGACCGCCCATTTTTTCCATCAAATCGCCACCGGGGCGCATCATTAAATGATACGTATTTCCCAAAATTACTTCGGTTCCGGTCGCGTGAACCTGGTCCATGGTTAATGCCTTGACGGTCGCCGCCGTGCCAACCGCCATAAATGCCGGTGTTTGAAAATCGCCATGCGCAGTATGCACACATCCGCGCCGTGCATTTCCATCCTTTGCAATCAAATCAAATTTTAGTGACATTTTTCCATCCACCTTTGTGCTAAAAATCTGTCCGCAACGCAGACATTATCATATCTATATTTCCAACTTTGCCTTACCATCTGTTCATGACCAACATAATAATATATAAATGCCTGAACGCCAATCGGCAATTCTGGGTCATCCATAAAACCCAATAACCATTCGCGTTGAAATTTAAACAATGACGCCGCTGATACATCACGACAATCTATACCCGCGGATTTACCAGACACCAATCTGTATAATTTATGTGTTTGCATTTTGGTTTCAATATATTTTATCTCTGTGTCATCGAACCATATTCCCAAATGTAGCGCCACACCGAATATTGTACCGGCGAAACGATTACGTATTGAACGCATTTGTTCTTTTGTAAGATTGTTTGGGTTTAACATTATGATTCCTTTCTAAACAATAAACAGCAATCGCCGTAACTGAAAAAACGGTACCGTTCTGCGACGGCGTGAGCGTATGCGGTCTTCATTTCATCAAGACCCGAAAACGCCGACACCAACATAAACAATGTAGATTTTGGCAAATGAAAATTGGTTAACAACACGTCTACCACACGGAATTTATAACCCGGCGTGATAAAAATATCCGTGGTTTGGCAAATTGGTGCAACCCGCCGACGTTCCCCTCCGTTGGAGGGGTGGCACGAAGTGCCGGGGTGGTTAGATAGCCAGTTAAAAACACCGTGTGGGTCTTGCAATACGTCTTTTGCCGAAACATGAATCACAGTTAGATTTAAAGATTTCAAATATTCATCACGATCTTTATCGCATTCAACTTTAAAGTCGTGCGTTTTGTCATCTACTTCTATTACCAGAAATTTAGATGCGCAAAAGAAATCAACTATGTAATTCCCAATTATCTTTTGTCTATCAAAATCAAGACCGTTTAATTTCTTATTCTTTATCTCGTTCCACAATAATGCCTCGGGCAAACTGCCCGCGCGACGCAATTCTCGTGCGCGTTGTTTTAATTTTTGGTTAAATGGTAATGTGCGATAATTTACGGTGTCTCTAACCACCCCGCCGGGTGCTACCCGGCACCCCTCCAACGGAGGGGAACTTATCGCGGCACTTTCCAGTGTGCGCAATGATGTTGTTCCAACGGCAATTATGCGTGTGGCGTGGTTTATTATTTCCGCCTGTTCTGGGGTGATACAGCACCATTCACTGTGCATTTTATGTTCAGCAAGGTTTTCTGTTTTTACCGGCATCCATGTTCCCGCACCAACATGCAAAGTTATCTTTACAATTTTTGCGCCACGTTTTTCAATTTCCGTCATCAATTCATCGGTAAAGTGCAGGCCCGCCGTCGGCGCCGCCATAGACCCCAATGGCTCGGCATAGACGGTTTGATAGCGCGTTTGGTCCGCAATTTCCGCATCGCGTTTCATATACGGTGGTAATGGCATTTTGCCGACACGATTCAAAACATCGAAAACATTGTCGCAATTAAATCGCAGCAACAAACCACTTTCATCATCTTTATCAACAACGGTGATTGTTGTGCCATCCGTCATTGTCAATGTGTCGCCGATATTGATTTTGTTAAATTTCTTGCACAGCCCCCACCAATTTTTATCATCAACCGCGGTATGCAGTGTGATTTCATATGCGACACCCCGCCGGGTGCCACCCGGCACCCCTCTGGCCAGAGGGGAATCAAGGCAAGCATCAAAGCGCGCCGGAATAACACGCGAATTGTTAAACACGACAACATCACCCGGGCGCAGGTAATCCAAAAAATCCCGAATATGTTTATCATACAACGCGACACCCCGCCGGGTGCTACCCGGCACCCCTCTGGCCAGAGGGGAATTTGGAAATGTATCGATGCACACTGATCGAATATATGATTGTGTTTTTGAACTGGGCCTATTTTGAAATCCGAAACGACTTCCCCTCTGGCTAGAGGGGTGGCACGAAGTGCCGGGGTGTCGCCTTATCATATCAACAACAACCGCTATATTTTCTAATACGTCTTGCGCAGGAATATGCAAAGTTGTTAATCCCAGGGAAAGTAAAAATTTTTCGCGTTTTTCGTCATATGCACCTTTCAAGTCGTGTGTGGTTTTATCATCTATTTCGATAACAAGGCCCGTCATAGGGCAAAAGAAATCAACAATATAATTTCCGATTACTGTCTGGCGATTAAAATTTAGTCCATTGATTTTTTTACCATTTATTTCTTTCCACAATAATGCTTCGGGTAAACTTCCGGCGTGACGCAATTCGCGGGCACGTTGTTTTAATTTTGAATTAAATGGTAATGTACGGTATACTACGTCTTGGGCGACACCCCGCCGGGTGCTACCCGGCACCCCTCTGGCCAGAGGGGAATTTGGATCAACAACCAACATACGTGATGCATCGCGGCGTTCCAATGGATGTGACGCAATCAATTCCGTTGGTAATTCAAAATCAAAATCCGATGTGTGCAGCATTTATCTTTGATTTTCTTCAAACATTTTTTGTTTCATATCGGTAAGTTCTTTGCGTTGTTTCCTTGCGTAAATACTGTCAGTATTGTAGCGAAGACGAGCAAAGCTTTTGTCTAAAATACGATCTCTTTGATAATATTTCTCTAGTCCAGGATACACATCAGGACCAACATAAATTATCACAGTATCACCCAATTGTAACCAGTCATAAAAATCATAAATTTCAGGAACATTGTAAATTCTTTCGATACCTGTTTCGACATCATCTAACAAAAGAACTTTTTGATTTTCAATCGTCCCCATTCCTGTAATTACATTTTTATGTTCGTACTTTTTACAACCCGCCAATCCAAATAACAAAATCGCTGCAAATGTTTTATAACCTGGACGAATTTTTAAATTTTGATGTTTTTTCATGTCATATACCCTTACTTTTTAAACTCTAATCCTTGGTCGGTGTAATTTTCCGCCATATCTTCCCAATTTTCTTCGACACGTACAAACAAATGCAGGCGCGCATTTACGCCCCATTGATCTTGGATATCATGACGGGCGGCCGTGCCAATTTGCTTTAATTGCGCGCCACCGCGACCAACAACAATCTTTTTGTGCGCCTCACTGGCCACCACAATTTTTTGATAAATGTCCAATACACCTTCTTCGTCGACGTCAACATGTTCGGTCACAACGTTTATATGATACGGTAATTCTTGATGGATAAAACGATAAATCTTTTCCCGTGTCAATTCCGCCAGATAAAGGTTATCCGGTACATCGACACTATCCTTGGTATCGAATAAATATGGGGATTCCGGCATAACATCCGCCAACGCGTTCAACATTTCCGCCACACCGTCGTTTTTCATGGCCGAAATCATAAATATTTCACGAAACGGCGCCAGACTATTTAATTCCGCCGCAATGGGCAACAGTCCGCCCTTTTTAACCGCGTCGGTCTTGTTCAGTGCCACAAACAGGTTTTTATGATCACGAATTTTCTCGATTAAACCGCGCACCGTGTCGGTAATTCCGTGCGTTGCATCGATAATCAGCAACACCGCATCCGCGTCCGACAATGCGTCCATCGCCGCACCAACCATCGCCCGGTCCAGGCGCCGATTTGGGCGAAAAATTCCCGGTGTATCGGTAAAAATCAACTGGCGCGGGCCGACCATTTTCACCGCACGCAGGTTTGTTCGCGTGGTTTGAACCTTGTGCGAAACAATTGAAACCTTGCGCCCCATAATTTGGTTAATCAGGGTGCTTTTGCCGGCATTTGTCGGTCCCACAATTGCAATAAATCCAGAATATGTCTTTGTCATGATTAAAAGAGTAGCATACAAATTTGAAAAGTGAACAAAAAACTTGAAAATGTGCCGATTTGTTGTAAGTTTTATACAAAGGAGTGCGAATGAAACAAAAATTCACTTTTTCAAAAGAATGGGACCGGCGGTTTATGGAATTGGCAAAAATGATTGCCACGTGGTCCAAGGATACCAGTACCAAGGTCGGATGCGTTATAATCGGGCCGGATAAAGAGATTCGTTCAACCGGATATAACGGTTTCCCGCGTGGCGTTGATGATACGGTTCCGACCCGCAAACGTCGCCCGACTAAATACGAATTTACCGAACACGCGGAACGCAATGCGATTTATAATGCGGGCCTGTACGGGGCGTCGGTCAAAAACTGTGTAATGTATGTGACATTTCCACCGTGTGCAGAATGCGCGCGCGGAATCATCCAAAGCGGCATACGCGAGGTTATCTATATGGACATGCCGGATGACAAAACCCAAAATATTCCCGGTTGGCGTGACAAACTTGACATTTCGTTTCAGATGTTTGATGAGGCCGGCGTTATATATAAATCACTTGGCACGAATAAACACAGTAATTAAAAAATCCCCGCCCAGACAGCGGGGAAGTCGATCATTTCCTATTTGTGTAAAAATCTTTTATATACTCTTGATTATTGTCAATATAAGCCTGTCTTAGCTGTTCACACTTTTCCTTATGTGAAAGTTGTTTTGGTGCGTTTTCCACCATCGGGCAATCATTGTAATTTATTAGTTCTGGGTTTGGCAGGATTTGACCCAAACTTCTTAATTGCGGATTGCGACTGCATTCATACCGTTTAGCATTAAGAGGCGCATATTCCAATGTTCTAATAGCATCACAATGGTGCATAACGAATATTTCTACATCTGTGGCACAGCCCATTAAACCAGTCAATTTTGAATTGTGTAACAATTTATATACAGTTGCCTTGGTGGGGCCCCCAAGCAAGTTATTAATCGGATTATTTTCAATAACAATCTCTTCCACTGTTGTCGGTGCGCCATACAAACTGGTTAGGGCCGCATTGTTGCGTATAATATACTTTTTGACAAATTTTGGACCACCGTTTAATGATTGCAGAGCGTTATTTCCAATCAATTCAAATTGCCCAACACTGGTATGCGCACAATTCAATCCAATCAATGATGGGTTATTTGCCACGACCAATGTATTGATACAGTCACTTATACCCGTTAAATCGATTAAACTATCATTATGGGTGCATATAAGTTTCTTTGCCGGAAGATTCATACCGTTTAAGTTCTTTAATGATTTGTTATAATTGATTATGTAATTATCCGCGGTTGGTGCCCCCATAAGGCTTTCCAATGAATCACACGCCACACATATTAATGTGCCAACATGTTGTGACACGCAATCAAAATCAGTTAAATTTGGGTTATAAGAACAATTAAAACTCCCTGTCACGTTCGGACAATAGTCTAATTTTAATAGATTGTTATGAGAACAATCAAAATCTTTAACAGTCAAGCTTGATAAATCGGGCAACTCTTTCCAATTTAACCTCGACAAATCCAATTTATTCATCTTTGCGGGCATATCAGCAGGCAAATTGAATATACTATATTGTCCAATATCTTGCCATCTGTTATTGATGCGTGTTGAATAAACAAGAAAAATATTCTTGCCGATTTTCTTACGACATGCCAAAATTTCCCTATCTGCCATAACCTTCTTATCTTTTTTTAAGGTTTTTATAGCACCTGTAACGATAAAGTCAATAAAAAATCCCCGTGATACGGGGACTTAGGAGATGTGTACCACACGCAACTTATTAAATACTGTCCGCGTTGACCCAACGGCCATTCTTTAACAGACCGGGCGCCATACCTTCGTTGCTGCGCAGGGCGTCGATTACACGACGGGCCGATGCCGCATCCAGGTTCACAATACGAACCTTGAACATATCGCCTTCTTTGACGACGGTTGCGTCACCATACGCGCGCATTTTCTTGACCAATGCGTCGGCGCTGTCTTCGGCATAGAACGCGGCGACTTGAACACTGTAATCACCCGTGGCGGCCACAACCGGTGCCGGTTTCGCAACAACGGTCGTTGTCGTCGTTTCTTCAACAACAACCGGCTCTACCTTTTCACCAACGGTTGCATTTTTAACCGCAATGGATTGTTCTGGCAAAACCTGGACCTGGATCTTGGACTGATTCGTCATGCCGATTTTACCCGCCGCGGCCGGCGACAAATCCATAATACGTGTATTCACAAATGGCCCGCGATTATTCACACGAACGACCACCGATTCACCATTTTCCAGATTTGTTACCTTGGCAATTGTCGGCAACGGCAAAGTCTTGCTGGTTCCGACCATCTGGGTCATGTCGTATGTTTCACCGTTACTGGTTTTCGTGCCATTCAATTCGGTTGGGATTATACCCGCCATACCGGTTTGGTTATATGTATAATCTTCGGACGGGATGTATTGCACATCTTCCACTTTATACGCATTACCGATATAGTAACGCGGGGCCGCCGCCGTCAAATATGCGTCATTTGTTTCCGTGACAAGTGTTTCTTCGCCAAAGCCATCCGTTCCATATTCAGAACCCGACGGATTTGTCGTTTCAGCACACGCCGCAAGCAAAGCGGTTAACACCGCCAATGATACCAATTTTTTCATTATGGACTCCTTACATTCTTATGTAACAATTCTATCATATAAAAAGGATGGTTTCAACTTTATTTTGTTATATTTTTCGGTTCAGCAAAAATGCCGTCGGCAGATATATGATTCCAAAGCCCGCAATGGCCAATCCCAAAGAGACGATACCCGTTATCGGGGCAAACCACAACCCCACACCAAGTGCCGCCGACAAAAATCCGAACAAAACCATCGCACGCACGGTGCGCGAATCTGTGTGCGAAAGCCCACGGCGGCGGCATGCCCGCGCAAGCAGATAATTTTTTACGTAACCACTTATCACCACGCCAATCGGTATCGCCAAATATCCCACGAACCAGAACAAAGCAACATAAATCACGGACGCCACCGCCAATGATGTTATACTGGTTTTCACCGGCGTCTTGACATCTTGGGATGCATAGAGTGTTTTGCTGTAAATCTGGCTTATCAACATGGCGGGCAAAACAAAAACCTGAATCATTATTGCAACGGCAACGGCATGGGTCGATTCGGGTGTCCATGCACCATATTCAAACAGGTATTTAATTATCGGTTCCGCCAACACAAAAAGCCCAACCACGCACGGCATTATAAACATCATAGATTGACGCATACAAGAATTTTGCTGGATATACACACTACGCAAATTCTTTTCCGCCAACGCATTCGATATAGAAGACATCAAAACCGTTCCAACCGCAAGGCCTATCATCGCAAACGGCAACTGAACAATTCTATCGGAATAATACAGCCACGAAACCGCACCACTTTCAAAACTGGCCACCAGCGTGCCCAAAATTATCGTTATTTGGTAAAATCCGTTGCCAATAATACTTACCCCGAAACGTTTAAGCATAGTCTTGATACCCGGCGTTAGGCGCGGCACAACCAAACGCAGTCCAAAATGTTTATGCCGAATGCGCGCCCACAGAACCAAACACTGGATTATTCCGGACGCCACGACCGTCCCCGCCATTATATACAGCACCGTATTCGACGCGCCGATAAACATAGACACCAACAACGCGCAAATCAGCATTATATTCAACATCACCGGCATAAATGCCGCCAGCATAAACCGCGAAAATGCGTTTAATACCGCCGATAAAAACGCCGCACCGCATATAAATATCACATAGAAAAACATTATGCGCGATATAACAACCGTCAATTCCATTTTGCCCGGCACGTCGGCAAAGCCCGGCGCCAAAATCCATACCACGATTGGCATAAATATCTCGAATATTATGGTTATACCAAGCAATACCACCGCCAACCAAGAAAACACATTTTTGGCGAACGATTCGTCATGTTTTGAATCGGCATACATCGGAATAAATATCGCCGACAATGCGCCTTCGCCCAGCAGGTCACGAAACAGATTCGGTAATTTGAACGCCGCCAAGAATATATCGGACAGCCGTCCCGCCCCCAAAACGCGCGCAATCAACATGTCGCGAATGAAGCCAAACACGCGACTTATCCCGGTCATAAGGCCGACCCCGAAAATATGTTTGCCAAGTTTCATAGTTTGGATTATACTGGATACAAATAAACAAAATCAAGACAGGAATAAACAGATATGAAAAAAATATTTTTTGCGACTTTGGTTGGTGCGATGCTTGCCGGATGCGCGGGCGACACCCAGAAAATTGTTTCCCCGGAACCGATAACGGACCTTTATGATGCCGCATATGCGAAATTTGAAGACCGCGACTATGACGACGCGGCGGAAAAATTCTTGGCCGTGGAAAACCAATATCCGGCAAGTCCGTGGGCCGCGGACGCGTTGGTTATGTCGGCGTATTCGCAATATATGGATGACGATTTTGCCGGCGCAATTTTGACCACAGATCGATATATGCGCTTTCACCCGGGACACACAGACGTGCCGTATGTGTTATACCTGCGCGGAATGTGCTATTATCGCCAGGTCAGCGATGTTCGTCGCGAACCGGGAATGTCTGTATACGCCATGCAACAATTTCAACAGTTGGTTGACCGATTCCCGCGGTCGCCATATGCCAAGAACGCAAAGAATAAAATCGCAATCTTGAAAAACTATATCGCCGGGAAAGTCATGTATTCTGCGCACAACGATATGGACCAAGAAAATTGGACCAGTGCGATTTCAAAATACCAATCTATTATTACCGATGCCCAAGAAACGGTTATGCCGGCCGAAGCCATGTATCGTTTAACCGAGGCGTATACCGCGATTGGCCTGCCGGAACAGGCAGAAGGTTACGCAAAAATGTTAAAATTGAACTTTCCCGGCACCAAATGGGAAAAGAAGTTAAAAAAATAATATGCGACGCCTTACCGACCAAGATATTGCAGATATGATTGGTGCGCCCTTTGCGCCCGACAATGATGCGACACGCCGGCGCGTGCGCGGGGAATTAAAATTGTCGCAACGCATTCCAAAAACCGTAACCGTTCCGTCACACGCCACGTTGGATTTGCACATGCACACGATTGAACAGGCGTGGAGTGAAATAATGGAAATTGCGACATCCGGCACAAAAACCGCAACCATAATCACCGGCGCCAGTGGGATACTTAAAATCAAATTCCAAGAATGGGTTCGTGAAAGCGTACTGAGCCCGTACATTGTTTCGTGCGAACCATTGAATAACGGCAGTTTCGCGGTAAAATTTCGCAAAATAAATTCTTGAACAAATCTGTTGATTGGTGGGTTGTTTTTTAATATCATGCGGGCATGAGAAAAATCAAAACCGTTTATGATCACATAAGGGCAAACAATATCAAGACCGCAATTCTTGTGATATTGTTCCCGATTATATTTGTTGCGCTGGTGTTTTTATTCACGTGGATTGTGCAACCAATGAATGCGGCGATGAATACCGCAATTGCCGTGGCGGTGCCGACCGCGGTGGCATGCGTGATATGGACGATTGTTTCGTGGGTGTTTGGCGATTCGATGATGCTGACCATTGCGGGCGCAAAACAAATCGATTCGTCCGACCCGGATTACAAATATGTGTATAAATCTGTGGAAAATGTTGCATTGGCGGCGGGGTTGCCGACACCACGCGTGTATGTCATGGATGATAGTGGCATGAACGCATTTGCGACCGGGCGAACACCGCGCGACGCAACCGTTGCATTAACGCGCGGAATTATTCAGAAACTGGACCGCATTGAATTGGAGGGCGTTATCGCCCACGAAATGGCGCATATTGGCAATCGCGATATACGCCTTGATATGTTTATTATTACCGGTATTGGGGTTACCGTGTTTATCGCGGACGCGATTCTGCGTGGCATTACGTATTCCAATCCGCGCAACGACGATAAAAACAACAGTGCGGCCGTTATGATGATGGTATGGTTGGCGTTCACTGTGTTCAATGTGATTATTACGCCGATTCTGCGCATGGCGATTTCGCGGCGACGTGAATATACGGCGGACGCGACCGGTGCGCACATTACCCGCAACCCGATTGCGTTGGCGAATGCGCTGCGCAAGATATCGGGCAATTCGGCCGTTAAGTCTTTATCGGGGCAAAATACTATGGCATCGGTGTGCATTGCGAATCCGTTACGTAATCGGGCGTTTTTGGGCGAAATCTTTGCAACACATCCACCGGTGGAACAAAGAATCAAAAAATTGGAATCCATGGTTATTTAAATTTATGGCAAGGAGAAAAAGACATGGCAAACCTGCATTTTCATTACGGCGTTATGGGCAGTTCTAAATCGGCAAAACTGATTATCGAGGCATTTAATTTTCGCATCAAAGAAACAAATATCGAAATCATCAAACCCGCGTATGACAACCGCTTTGGCGCGACACAAATAAAATCGCGTGCCGGAAATTTGGCGGTGGATGCGGTGGCGATTAAAAACCTGAACAAATTTCAATTAAAACCGGAAACCCAGGTTTTGTTTGTGGACGAAGTGCAATTCTTTGGCCCGCGCGATATTGATAAATTGGTGGAATTTGCCGACGCCCAGAACGTGATTGTTATGTGCTATGGTTTAATGACGGACAGCAACGAAAAAATGTTTCCCGCATCACGGCGACTTATCGAGGTTGGCGCAAAACTGCACCGATTGGAATCCAGTTGCCAAATTCCGGGATGTATGCGATTGGCCACGCACCATTTGCGATTTACCCCGGACGGGCATGTAATACATAACGGGGAACAATTTGCGTTGGGCGATTCAAACTATAAATCCGTATGCAGACAGCATTTTAATAAAATCTATCATGACCGCGGACGTTAATCGTTTGACGGTATATAAACATTCGCGCCATAGGGTTGATACGGCGTTGCAACCGTACCTTCTTCGATTTGGATGTCACGCATTGTAATTGGCACCCCGCTTGTTGGCGCCTGGAAATACGCCCCTGAATCCAACAAATGTTGCGTCATGGTTACTGATGTATCTTTATTCCAATGATACCAGTCGCCCGTGCTGTAAATCAGTGTTAATTTAGCATTAATATACTCCGAAACAAAACTCAATATATATGTTTTTCCAACCTCTAAATCCGGGACCAATTGTGATAATTTTCTACCTGTAGACATTGCGCTATTAGTGGGTTGACCAGTTACAGTAATCGAACCATCACCATTATTTATAATGGAACCGGTATTTGGGACACGGCTTATGTCGAATAAATTTTTACTTCGGGTTTCGGTTTGGCCCAAAACGTCCACCAACCAGCAATCGCTGGAATCATTTGGGTTATATTGCACGCATTTGAATTCTGCGTTGATGGCGTTTTGCACCGCGGCGTTCATGGTTTGTGCGTCAACCAGGGAACCCATCTGGGTCGCGTATTCGCCCGACGCGCTGTAAATATCTTTGGTGCCGACTGTGCCGGCGGTACCGGTATTCGTTAAAACCTGGTCGGGACCGTTGTTGCCATTAACATTTGCGGGGATTTTGTCCTGTTTTAACGCAACCGCGGTGTCAACAAAGGCCTTGCTGGTTGCGACATTTTCGCCCGCCGCAAACGCGGAACACATGCACAGTGCACAGATTACCGATATCAAAAATTTCTTCATAATCCTCTCCTTCTATTCTCGTCATCCCGGCGCGGTA
>JAZROX010000028.1:0-1105 GCA_045648945.1 Candidatus Enterousia sp.
GGCTAATTGCAATAAATGCCGCCATTATCCCGCCGCCCTTTCGAATATCTGTTTCCGGTCAAACCCGGCCCACGACGCCAAATCCGGGTATATTGATAGCACGAAATAATATTTCCCGGGTTCCGCGCCCCATTCGGGCAACCCTACTGTAACAGAAAGTTTTACACGCGCCCGGATAACAGGGCCTTTCGGGGCGTATCCGTTGATAAAGAACGCTGTCGCCGTTTTCTCTGTTGGCCCGTCGTCGGTAAGCAACCCGGCGTTACGAAAGCGTGTCGCCCAATAGGGCTTTAATTCCCGGTATTCTTCCCTTTTTTCGCCGGATAGAATCATATCAAACCATTTCGCTTTTATGGGCAATATTAGCACACCCCGCCGCCCCCTTTCTTGATGATAAAAACGATTTTGTTTCCGTCCTTCAAGTCGAACGTAATCGCGTTCGGAATTATAACGCAACTGTCCGTTATGGCCCCGTTTATTTCCCTTGTTTCCGGGTTAAAGTACGACGGGCGGCAATCGTCAATCACCCTTTCGGCGTTTTTAATCATCTTTTCCCCGGTTTCTATAATCTCCCCGTAAGTCATTCACAAGACCCCCTTTCCTTCATCCATTGCAAGACCGCCCAAAGCGCCCGCCCGTGAATGATTATCGTATTACGCTTCTCGTAACAGATATCTGTCTGTATATCTGCCAACGTCCGACCGTTTACATAGTGTTCTATTAATACGGTCTGTTGCACTTCGTCCGGTACGCTTTTAATGGCGTCCATGATTTCGACAAGAACGCGTTGACATTCCCGGCGGTTATCCTCAAGAATCGCGGTTGCGTCCATCGCATTGATAACCGCGTTTGCCATTGCTTCGCCGCCGCCGGACGATTGAACGCAAATTTCTTTTAGCGCAACGGTTGTGTTCGTCGCGTCTTCCATTGCTTCTCGAATCGCCCTTTCAAGGGCGGCACACTTCATTTTTAGACCGCGATACCGGGACAAGTACGCTTTCGCCGGGTTTTCCTTGTGCTTTATCAATAGCCTTTCCCCCTTTTTGCTTCTATTGCCCTGTGTATTTGGTAGCGGGTTGCGTCGTCTTCCTTCCCTTTTGCGGCG
>JAZROX010000029.1:0-2770 GCA_045648945.1 Candidatus Enterousia sp.
GGTGCGCGTGATTGTGTTGGCCGATACGCCGGTGCCGGACAGCGTTCCGCCGGTGCCGCAATCAACATAGAATGTTCCCACGGCGGACAGGCTGAATTGGAATGTTTCGCCGCTGGCGATACTGGTGGTCGTGATGCTGAATTTTTCGGGTTCGCATTGGGTGCCGTCGCCCAGGGCGTCGATGTATCCCGACGCGCATTCACACGAAACCTTGCCACCCCAGTCTGTGGTACCGCCACTGCCCTCGTAACCGGTGGTGAATTGCTTGGTGCCGGTTGGACATGTCGTAACCAACCCGGTCATACTAAACGTATCGTACCACATATCGCTTCCGGTTGGGTGATTGTTTGCAATTAAACCCGAAAATGTAGATGGTGGAATATATCCGGCAATATTACTGCAACCGTAAAATGTGCCGAAAAACATCTCTGTTGCCGATGTTGTAACCTTGGCAAACAAACCCGCCGGAATGGATGTTAAACCCGTGCAACCGGAAAATGTGCTGCTAAACAAACCGTCCGCCCCGGCAACCGAACTTGCATTTGGAAAGAACAGGTTGCTTGGTATACCGGCACTGGTCAGCCCCGTGCAACCGTTAAATGTTTGGCTAAACATACTTTGCGCCGATGTTGTAACCTTGGCAAATAATCCCGTTGGAATACTGGTCAGGCCCGTGCAACCGCTAAATGTGCCTTTAAACAATCCTCCCGCCCCAGTAACCGAACTTGCATTTGGAAAGAACAGGTTACTTGGTATACCACTGCTGGTGAGTCCCCCGCAACCGTAAAACGTGTTATTAAACATATATGTTGCCGCGGTGGTATAATTTTGAAACAATTTTGCCGGAATTTCGCTTAGGTTTGTTGCACCACGAAACGCGCCATAAAACCGCGGTTGCGCACCGGTTGCTGATGTATTTAATTTTGGAAACATAGCGGACAGGTCCCCGGACATGGATGCAATTTTGCTTGCGCCCAGATTATGAAAACTTATCGCCGCGTTTGATGTGCCTGTGTTGTAATTCGTCGCGGTTCCGCCGAATCGAATCGTCCTGGCACTCGTAGTCCCGGAATATGTACATGTATACGTCGTATTACTTGTCCCGGTGCGTGTGATGGTGTTTCCGGAAACACCGGTGCCGGACAGCGTTCCGCCGGTGCCGCAATCAACATAGAATGTTCCCACCGCGGTCAGGCTGAATTGGAATGTTCCGCCGCTGGCAATTTCTATCGTCGTTATACTAAAATGCGCCGTTTGGCAATTTGAACCATCGCCCGCGACATCAATCTGGGCCGATGTGCACGCCGCAAATGCCGAACCGTTGGCGAAAAACGCAGCAAAAACAATAGCTAACGCAGCAAAAAATTGCTTCATTTCCCTTCCTTTTATGCCTTTCTAAGGTCAAGCCTAGCAAATTTTTCTTCCCCCACGCAAGCACTTTTTTTCATATTTTTTAAATCCCCTTCAGTATCTGAAGGGGACTTATTTGTCTACCCCACCGTTTTCAACGGTCCCCCCCTTCACAATGTGAAGGGGACTTGTTTGTCTACCCCACCGCTGCCACCACCCACAAAATTTTTCAAATTTTGCGGGGCCCGGTACACGGTCCCCCCCTTCACCACGTGAAGGGGACTTAACATAATTTTCCCTTGATTTTGCCAAATAAATGTTATAATATGCCCGCGCTGGGTAATATCAGGGCTGATTAAGTGGTGGTGCATTTTGGTCCCACATACGATAAGGTGCCTGTCAAACGCCCGGCTCAATAAAAACCAAAAGGATTATAAAATGGCAAGAGATGGGGCAAAACGTAATACCCGTAAACTGAAAATCGGCCGCCGGTTGGGCGTCAACCTGTGGGGCCAGGCGAAATCTCCGTTTAACAAGCGTAAATATAAACCCGGACAACATGGGCCAACTTCGCGCGGCGGAAATATGACCGACTATGCACGGCAAATGCGCGCAAAACAGACGCTGAAAGGTTACTATGGCAATATCGGCGAAAAAAAGTTCCGTGCATATTACCTGGAGGCGGACAATATGAAGGGCGATACGCCGGATAATTTGATTGGGTTATTGGAACGCCGGTTGGATGCCGTCGTATATCGCGCAAAATTCGCGCCAACTGTGTTTTCGGCACGTCAATTGGTAAGTCACGGGCATATCTATGTCAATGACAAACGCGTTAAAATCGCTTCGTACCAGGTTAAACCGGGCGACGTCATTACCGTCGGTGAAAAGGCAAAGCAAATGCCGTTGGTGGTTTTGGCGCTGGAATCGGGCGAACGCAATACGCCGGACTATATTAATGTGGACAGTGCGAATTTCGTCGCGACATATACGCGCGTGCCGTCTTTCGCAGATGTGCCGTACCCGGTGCAGATGTTCCCAGAATTGGTCGTCGAATTCTATTCTCGTTAATAGTTTTTGGCAAAAATTCATGTGTCCGCCCAATCGGGCGGATTTTTTCTAGTCCCCTTCTTATGAAGAAGGGGAGGGCCACCAATCGGGCCCCGCAAAATTTGAAAAATTTTGTGGGTGATGTCAGGTGGAGGGGTAGTTGGGGCGCCAAGGGCGCCGAGGCTTTCGCCTCTGTCTACCCCACCGCGTCCCGCGGTCCCCCCCTTCACCACGTGAAGGGGACTTAGTGGCCGGGCGGATTTTTTCTAGTCCCCTTCTTATGAAGAAGGGGAGGGCCACCAATCGGGCCCCGCAAAATTTGAAAAATTTTGTGGGTGATGTCAGGTGGAGGGGTAGTTGGGGCGCCAAG
>JAZROX010000030.1:0-1714 GCA_045648945.1 Candidatus Enterousia sp.
CGGAAAAATCGTCATTTCCCCGTACATCAACGCCCCGGCCGATTCCGGCGGCGACGCCCGTATGACGTCCGGCGGCAACGATGATTTGGGCGGCGTGGCCCAAGTGTTGGGCGGCAATCCCGTTCAATTCGACGGCCAAATGCGTTCCGTCCCGCAATCCGTCATTAAGTTGATGAAAGAATTGCAATGCGAAGCGAACGCCGGAAATCTTGGCGTGTTCCTGTTCGACGAAAACGGGAAAATCGAAGCGTTGCAAGACCAAACGACCGCGACCACGTATTACCCGATTCCGATTCGTGGCCTTTTCATCGGGTCCAAGATTCACGGCAATTTCGACGCCAAGGATTCCAACGCCATTTCTTGGCAATATCCCGACAATTATTCCGACGACTTGGTTATTGTCACGCCGTCCGACTTTAACCCGCTTACCGATTTGGTCCCGGCTTCTCAATAGTATGAACGCCAAGACAACCACGGTAACGTTAATCGCCAATGGCGTTACCCGGGAATTTGAAATTTCCCACGCGGAACGGTTGTTGAGGATGCCGAACAACGGCGGTTGGCAATTGCCGGAAAAATCGAAATTCGAATTTGTGGATTATGGGTTACGACGTCGCCAAGATAAAAAAGGAAATAGCGGAAAATAAGCGTTCCGCCGTTCTTTCCCGTGCGAAATTGCACCAAATGCGCATCAAATTTCACACGGTAAAGCGGGTTACGTCTTTCAATTCGCCGTACATTTCCATTCCGTTAACGCAATTTCTTGCGATGGCGGAAAATATCTTGCCGCACGATAAGTTTGTTTTGTTCAAAGCACTTTTCCGTTATCCCATTAAAACCAATGAAATAACGGAAATTTGCTTTGACAAATTAAGCCGCATTTTCGACGGGCGAAACCCGGCGTTCAATTATCAATTCGCAAATTCCGCCCAACGCGACGATTGGGAACAATACAGGCAAACCAAGTTGAACGAACCCGACGTATGGTCAACGAAAGGATGGGAATTTTTCAAATCCGAAATCAATTCCGTTTTGGTCGTTGACGTCGCCCGGGAACAGACAACAGAATTACCCGAACCGTATTTTTATTGGTTGCCGATTGACGACGTAATTACGTATAAGGCCGACCCGACAACGGGCCAAATGGATTTTATCGTGTTCCGTCGCCGTGACGAAATCGTTGTGTTGGACGATGCGACGTACAGGGTTTGGGACGATAAAAAGCACACCGGCCAATTGGTCGGTATGCCGATAATCGAAGCCGCCCACGACTTGGGTTATTGCCCGGCCCGGTTCTTTTGGAATGAACCCATTTCGTTGGATGAACCGGACGTAAAGGCGTCCCCGTTGTCCGCCGAATTGGAAAGTTTGGATTGGTTCGAATTTTTCCACATTTCCAAACGCCAATTGGACCTTATGGGCGCATATCCCATTTTGTCCGGGTACGAACAAAGTTGCGATTTCACGAACGCGGAAAACGGGGATTATTGCGACGGCGGTTTTTTGCGCGACAAACAAGGCCGTTACCGGTTGGATATGGCCGGTTTGTTGATGCGTTGCCCGAAATGCGGGAACAAACGCATTATTGGCGCGGGTTCCTTTGTGGAAATCCCCGTGCCGAATCCGGAAGAAAACCAACCCGATTTGCGCAACCCCGTACAGATTTTGAACGTTGACCGAAACGCCCTTGATTACAACGTTGAGGAACAAAAGC
>JAZROX010000031.1:0-3385 GCA_045648945.1 Candidatus Enterousia sp.
AACGAATTATAATACATCCACATCAGTCGCGGCGATAAGTTTTTATAATCTGGGCGCAGATAAAATCGCATCCATGTCTGGGAACCTGTCCACAATGTTCCCGTATATTTCGGGCAACGCCGCAACCGGCGCACAACCGCGGTTTTATCGAACGTTTTATGGTGCAACGAACCTGACCAGTATTCCGGCAACATTATTTCAAAATTATACCACCGCGGCAAAATATATGTTTCACAGCACATTTTACGGGTGCACAAGTTTGACCAGCAGTGGTATCCCGTCGAACCTGTTCTTTCCAAATGCAAGTTCGGTTACCGGGGCGGAATATTTGTTTACCAGAACATTTGCCGGTTGCACCAGTCTGACATCAATTCCGACGGGTTTGTTTGCCAAGGTTACAACATCGGCAGGCTTTATGTTTAGCAGCACATTTTCCGGTTGCACAAGTTTGGCCAGCAGTGGTATCCCGTCGAACCTGTTCTTTCCAAATGCGAGTTCGGTTACCGGGGCGGCAAATTTGTTTAACAGCACATTTTACGGTTGCACCGGGTTAACATCAATTCCGACGGGTTTGTTTGCCAAGGTTACAACATCGGCAGGCAGTATGTTTAGTAGCACATTTTCCGATTGCACGGGTTTGACCAGTGCCGGTATACCAAGCAACCTGTTCTTTCCAAATGCAAGTTCGGTCACCGGGGCAACTAGTTTGTTTTACAACACATTTTACGGGTGCACCGGGTTAACATCCATCCAGACGGGATTATTTAGTAAGGTTACATCATCGGCAGACTATATGTTTTTCGGCACATTTCAGGGTTGCACAAATTTGGCCGGATATATTCCACCAACAACGTTCAGTGGTTTGATTGCGGCGGGTCACCCAACCGCAAGCAATATGTGGGGAAGTACGTTTACCAGCACCGGGTTGGTTACAACATGCCCCAGCGGCACCACACAATACACCACCGGTTACGAAGGCACCGCCGGCGACGGCACAGACTGGAACGGCAAGGTTTCGTGTGAATGCGCGTCAGGATACATCGATGTGTTGGGCGACGGCACCCAATGCGAACCCGAAAAATTCAGCATCACGACCACCAGTATCGCCAGCGGCGGAACGTTCCAATTCAAGATGTCCACGGTGGGAACTTTCTATGTCAACTGCGGCGCCGGCGGAACCCTAAGCCAGAGCGGCACCACCAGCGGCAGCACTATATCGGCCAACACCATCACGCGCACCGGGACAAGTAATACGACGTATACATGTACATATTCCGGCACGACAAGTGCCAGGACGATTCGATTCGGCGGCGCCGCAACGAATTATAATACGAACACAACAACCGCAGCGATAAGTTTTTATCAAAGTTCCAATAATTCTGCGGCAAAAATCGCATCTATGTCCGGGAACCTGTCCGCAATGTTCCCGTATATTTCGGGGAACGCCGCGGACGGTGCACAGCCGCGGTTTTATGAAACGTTTCGTGGTGCGACGAACCTGACCAGTATTCCGGCAACGTTATTTCAAAATTATACCACCGCGGCAACATCTATGTTTTCCGGCACATTTTACGGTTGCACAAGTTTGACCAGCAGTGGTATACCGGCGAACCTGTTCTTTCCAAACGCAAGTTCGGTTGGTGGACAGGTACGTTTGTTTTACAACACATTTTACGGTTGCACTGGGTTAACATCCATTCCGGCGGGTTTGTTTGCCAAGGTTACATCATCGGCGAGCGGTATGTTTATGGGCACATTTCAGAATTGCACGGGACTCACCAGCAGTGGTATACCGGCGAACCTATTCTTTCCAAACGTAAGTTCGGTTGCCGGGGCGGACGCTTTGTTTGGCAGCACATTTCTCGGTTGCACGGGGTTAACATCCATTCCGGCGGGATTATTTGCCAAGGTTACAACATCGGCGAGCGGTATGTTTATGGGCACATTTCAGAATTGCACAGGATTGACCAGCAGTGGTATACCAAGTAACCTGTTCTTTCCAAATGCAAGTTCGGTTACCGGGGCGGAATATTTGTTTTACTACACATTTTACAGTTGCACGGGGTTAACATCCATCCCGACGGGATTGTTTAGTAAGGTTACTACATCGGCGGAGGGTATGTTTAACAGCACATTTCAGAATTGCACGAATTTGGCCGGATATATACCGCCATCGACGTTCAGTGGTTTGATTGCAAACAATCACCCAACCGCAACCTATATGTGGTACAATACGTTTGCCAATACCAGCCTGGTTACGACATGTCCAACCGGCACCAAGCAATTCGTCACCGGATATGAAGGCAGCGACGCCTACGCATCCTGGAACGGCAAAGTTGCGTGCCTTGCGGACTGTGGCGCCGGGAAATACCTGCCTGCCGCCGGGTTCGCGTGCGCGACATGCACCGCCAATTCATACTGCGACGCTTCCGCATCATCATATTCCTATAACGCATCCTCGGCCCAGGGCATCACCGGATGTCCGTCGGGATATACATCTAATGCCGGGGCCGGGGCGCAAAATCAATGTTTTATCACCGTGAGTGGTGGGCACTATATTGCCGAAGCCGGACAAAACAGCACAAATTGGGGAACATGCGCCGCTGGATATGCCAAGGCGCAGCATACCGTGAATTACGGTAGCACCAGTTCTTGTTCTGCGTGCACCACGGATAGCACAACCGGCCGACCAACATACAGCGAAACAACAGGGGCATCATCGTGCTCTGTTTGCCCCGCCGCCACAACATACGCAAGTCGTGTAACCGGATATGGATATTGGACGGATAGCGGTGTTCACTATACGGCAAACGGATGTCGTGCAACCATAACCGAAAACGATTCAACGGGAAATTATGGGCTGTCGTGTTCTATGGCAAACAATGATTACGGGGTTTCTTGCGGCGGAACAACATGCTGTATGGCCGGCAACGTGACATCGTGCGCGGCCGGACGATATGCGCCATACGATAATCCGTCGACCAATGTTAAATGGACGGCGACCGTCGCGGACATGGAAGGTCAAGTTTGCGTTGCCGTTGGAAATGGATATTATTCAGATTCTACCTCGACATCGCGCACCTCTTGTTCGACATCAACCAGTGGCAAATATCCGAACAGTGGCACCGGTGCGGCCAGCATCAATGATTGTTACCTTACCACTACGGCGGGCAAGTATGTTCCAAGCAATGGTGTTGGTGCGGGCGAAGTTAATTGTTCTGGGGGATACTGTGGCGGCGGAACAACGATATACTATGGTGGCACACACAGTTCAACACATTTAACATATGGTGGTATATCTGGGTGTCCGACAGCATATCCGTACAGTGCTGCAAGCAGCAGCAAGATTGGTCAGTGTTACCTGACCTTGACGGCGGGTCAAAAG
>JAZROX010000032.1:0-21489 GCA_045648945.1 Candidatus Enterousia sp.
ATAATCGCCCGTGTTGGTGGCAATCGTACCTTCTTCGTCTTTATGGGCCGATTTATTACCGTCTTTTTTCACACGGGACATTACCCATTCAACGTGCGCTTTCACGATTCCAATAATTCCGATTTCCGCAACAATTTTCAATCTTGACGCGGCAATTTTGTCATCGCCTTTCTCGATTTTGCCGGACGCTTCAATTTCACAATACCGGCTCATTCCGTTTTCGTCGGACGGCAAATAATAACCAAAAACGGCAAACGGGGAATTTTCGGCCGCTATGGCGTGGAAACCTTTTTCGCAAATACTTACATCTTCATCCATTATGTGCGTCTTGCCAATTTCGTATTGGTATCCACGGCATTTCAAATCTTTATCAAAACCTTTGAATCCTTTAACAATTTCTTTTTCCATAATGATTTGTGGTTATTGGGGCCTGGGTTTCCCCGGGCCGGGGTTATTTATTCGGCGGGAACGAATTTGCAATAATCGGTTGCATTAAGGTTGAAGAAATCAACTTTTGCGGCGCGGACCTTTGCACGACGGGCGGCGGCCTTTTCTTCAATAGATTTTTCGTTTAAAGCCTTGTTGATGATTGCAAGGATTTCGGAATCGGAAAGTTCAAGATTTTTCATTTCATTGTTCTTTACCTGGAACCGGCCCGGGCCGTCGGGTTATTTCCTTAACCCGATACAAAGGTACAACAATATTTTTAATTTCCAAAACTTTTTCTTTATTTTTTTCACTTTTTTTGAAAAAAGTTGCATTTTGCCGGAAAGAATACGCCCGGAACCCGGTATATTTGTATGCGTAACCATCAAATCAAACAGTTATGCCCGTACAAAAAACGCAAAGTGGTTGGCGTTGGGGCCAATCCGGGAAAGTTTACCCAACCAAAACACAAGCGGAAGCGCAAGGCCGCGCAATTTACGCATCCGGTTACAGGGAAAAGCCCCAACAAAGCAAAAAGAAATAGGGAATTTCGCCAATCGCCGAATTTTCCCTATCTTTGTGGCGTCTTTTTACCTCATCGTATCGCCCACAACGGTATTTTGACCGCCCCGCCGGGATTCGTCCGGGCGGGGTTTTGCGTTATCAACGATTGTGTGGATTCCGCGCCCGTATCTGTTCCGCCAATTCCGGCCGATTCTTGCACATATAATCGTACACGTACAATTCCCCGTAAAAGCCGGTTTCCAATTGGTAACGGGCCATCGTTTCGGGGTCCAATTCGATGCAAGACGCGTACATTTCTTTTCGAACGTCACGATGCAAGGCCCGTTCAAACGTCGGGTCAATGTATTTGTCGCCAATCTTAACAAATGCGTGTTCAATCGGCAACAGGCCGTAACAATATGCGTAACCCTCAACGTATTTTGTCGGTAAATCAAAATCCAATATGAAATACCATTGTTCGATTATCTGTATTAAATCGGCCGCGTTCTTGTAACACATTTTTTGTTGTGTCTTGTAACCGGCGTTTTTGAACAGGAATTGCAATTGTTCCGGCGTGAACACGTCCCGCATCGGCACACATTCAACCGGCCGGGCGTCGGCCGCCCTCTGTTCGTAAAACGCTTTTTGTTCCGGGTTCCAATCCAACCCGGCAACGGCCTTTAATTCATCAATGATTCGGTTTGTTTCCATCATTCTTTTGTTATGTCTGTTCCCAATTTGTCCGGATAAATGTAAATGGTCCCGCCATTGGTTGTTTTGAACATATATCGGCCATCTTTTGCGATACCGATAAATTCACACAATACGCGGTGTTTCCAATAGAATAAATCGCCTATTTTCATATTACATCAAATTTTGTGTTTTGTCTTTTTACCTTTTATTGGTTTCAGTATTCGTCCGGGCAACGCGTGTGGCGGCGTGGCCCAATCGCAATAAACATATTCGGATATTGGCAAACCTTTCGTTTTCCGGTCCGCATAACAACGGCCATTCCTGTACGAATGGCGGCCGCAATGTTTGCATTGTTCCCGGTTCATATAAGATTCGCCGTTGTCTTTTTCCCGCCCACCTGTTCGGCCAATTCTTGAACCCGGGCGGCCGTGGGTTCATCGTTCGGAATGATTATTTGCGCCGTCTTTTCCCAACAGTCAAACAAATGGTATTCCGGGCGCGGGTCCGCGTTCATCAAATGCAAATGGAACGTTTCGGGACCCAATGGCCGTTCGAACGTGAACGCCAAAACGCGGCAATCCTCAAACCGGATTCCGGCCCGGTCCAATATTTCCCGGTATGTCTGTTTTCGGGTTGATTTCGCGGTTTTCTTTGCCATATTACCAAAGCAATGCAACGGCAATCCCAAACAATGCACCCAATACGGCCATCGGCCAACGTTCTTTGAAATCTTGCCAAATCTGTTTCATATTACTTTTCTATTTCAATAGTCCATACAAATTCCCAAAATAGGATTCCAACCCCGAATATTAGCGAATACGCATCAGCATACGGGCAAAATGAAATTCGCAAACAGGGAATAACGAAAAACAATCGGTTTCCGTTCCAATCAAATCCGCCGAATGTGTATCGGTCCGTGTAAATAATTTTTTTCATCGTATCGCATTTTGTGGGCTGGTTGCCCGGCCCGGGTTTTACTTTGAATACAGGAATATTTCAATGCGTCCGGCGTCAATATTTTTACCGATATGGAAATAACGCCCATCATTTGTATATGAATACCCATCCGCGTATAATTTCATACAATATTTACTTTTTTCACGCACCGCATTTCGGTATTCGTTCATATCAACGTTACCATTTGTCACGTCAAACGGCTTTGATTCCCAAATAACATTTACTTTGCGGCCAATCGTTGCCACAACGCGGTAAACCTTTTTAGTCCTTTTCATAATACAGGAATTTAACAGTTAAAGAATTTAAGCAACGTAAAAACTTATCTTTATGCCACGGCGCAATTTGCAAACGCAAACGTCGGTCATATCGTTAAAGGCACGGTCCAAAAGACGGTTGGTTAATTCGATGTCGCCCACCAAGCGGATAAGGCCGGACACGCCAACCAATGTGTTGATTTTGGAACCCTCATAAAGCCCGGAAACCTTGATTTTGTAATTGCGGTTGATTTCGCGGGTGGTGTATTTTAACGTTGCCATAACTGTTGTTGTTTTGTTCCGGGAACCGGCCCGGGCCGTTGGGTTGTTTCATCAACCACGGTACAAAGGTACAACAATAAATTTAATTTCCAAAAGTTTTACCATATTTTTACACAAAAAAGTTAATTTTGCCGAAAATTCGATTTAAGACACTTTTACGGCCCGGACGATAACTTGTACCACCCGGACCGGGAAACGCGCTAAAAACGGCCTAAAAATGCGAAATCCGGGACGGCACGGAAAAACCGGGCCACATTTCGCAACGGGACCCGGTTGGTGTAATGGTAAATTTGTTGATACGCGAATATACGATTATTTTTCGATAACGACGTGTTCAACGCCCAAAATGGACGTGTGCGGATTCTTGCTTACAACATCCACGCGGCGGTCCTTTACTTTGTGGGTTTTCCAAAGGAATCCCAAGAATCGTTTATATTGGACCGATTCAGCGATTAACAACGAATCCCGGTTGGCCAACGTCCCGGTAAACTCTGTTGCCGTCAACAGGCCGTCGAAATCAAACCACGCATCCCCGCAATGGACCGCAACGGCCGGGATGGGTATGGAATCCCGGACAATGAACGTGTCCCGTGGCGCGGCCTGTAATTCAATGATGGTTTGGGATTGCGTCTTATTGACGGCGGCCAAATCCCGGTTGCGGGCTTTCAACTGTTTTATCAACGCCGCATCGGCCGCCCGGAATCGTTCAAATTCCTTTACGGACAATTCAAGCGATTGCACCCGGGCGGCGTTCAAAGAATCCCGGACCCGATACGTTTCAACGTCGGACAACAACGTTTCCGTGTTGTTCCGGTATTTGTCCCGTTCGGCGGTCAACCTGTTAATGGTTCGGTCCGCCCATACAACCGAAATGGCCGCCGCAACAATAACGACGGCCAAGACGGCGAATTTAACCCACGTTTTCATTATTCGGCGGGCGGGATGGAACCTTTGTCGGTCGAATTGTATGCCCATCCGCTTTCCGTATGGTCATACGAAACGGTTTCGACCGTGGACGCATCGGTGTACGTCAAGCACAAACCGCCGTTTTCGGCGTCTTTGTACGAAACGACGTACAGGTGTTTGGCGGTTCCGGTTTTCTTGGCAACCTTTGCGCCGGTTTCCAACGCGTCAAGTTGTTCGCCGGTCAACGCCGTAATGTCGTCAACCTCAATGGGCGCGGCGGCGGCCGCAAGGGCGGAAAGGATGGCGGGCAATGCGCCGCCAATGTCAATTTGGTTGCCCTGTCCGGCAACCTTGGCGTTAATCAACGCCATAATTTCGTTTTGCATCATAAGGCAATTAACGTTAATGGTTTATGATAAGTTGTTATTATTTCCGGCGGCCAATACAAACCGCAATTGGAAATTCGCTTTTTACGTCAAAACACGGGCATTGTTTTATCCATTCGTTGCGGGATATTACGCCGTCCCCGTTTTTGTCAGGGCTTGCGTCACGATGGCCGATTACCTCAACAATCGGGTATTCTTCCATCAACTTGTAAACAAGATTGGCCAACGCCAACTTTTGTTCCGGGGTCCGGGTATCGGCCGGGTTCCCGAACGCATCCAACCCGCCCACGTAACAAATACCGATGGAATGTTTGTTGTACGCCACGCCGGACAATCCGGCCGTGTTGCAATGTGCGCCGTCCCTGTTCAACGGGCGGCCAACCTCAACCGTCCCGTCCAAGTCAATAACGTAATTGTACCCAATACAGGCAAAGCCGCGTTCTTTGTGCCATTTATCAATGTCGGCGGCCCGGACGTCTTGACCCGCCCGGGTTGCCGAACAATGAATAACGATTGCGTCAATTTTGTTCATCGTCTTTGTCTTTGTGTTCAAACGGGCAACCGTAACCCAACCGGTCGCAACGCCTTTTCAATCTTTCGTCATTGGCCAAGTCAACAGGACAAACCACGTTTTGGTCCGTGTATTTGTGTTTGCAAAAATGGGATTGCATAATGACCGACGATTTTTCGGCCGAATCCAACTTTTCACGTTCAAAGTCCGCGTTGCGTTGGGCGTAAAAAGTTTTCATTTCTGTTAATAGGCCCATAAACATATTGTACGGGGTTTCTTTTTTGTCCTCTTTGGCTTTAATCCAAGACCAAAACCCCGCCCCGGCAAATATGGACAACGCGCCGGTTGCAATAGTAACCCAAATTGATGTTTCCATATCAATCGTTATAAACAAGTTCAAACCCAATGTTTAATCCGGCCGTCAAATAATTTTGTGTGTACGGCGAAAATGTGAACATACATTGGTATTTTGTTATTGCCGTATTAAAGGCCCAATTGTTTGTATTTTGCATTGTTCGGAATCCCACATAACAACCGGCCGGTACGTTTATGTTTAACGCCGAAACGTCTGTACGATAACCGTTCAATACAATTTCGTCCGACGTTGATACAACCGGCGATGACGGGTTTGTTGGGTCAAGTATAACAACCACAACACGAACGCCCGTTTTTTCGGTATCCCCAAAAAGAATTGACGCCAATTTTGATGCGTGCGGGATTGACACTTGCGGCGCAAGGCCGTTTCCCGTACCATCCCACATTACACCGCCCGTTGCAAATGTCGGTTCTAATGTAAAAATATTGTTCATAATTTCGTCTTGGTCCAATGCGTTTTGTGAAAAATCCGCGTTTTTAATTACCAATGCGCTTGCCATATCATTTATAATTAAAGATTAAACAAAAAAGGACAATCAATTTTTACCCGTTCAAACATCCGTTGATGTCCAACGTTATTCGGGTGGTCATAATCAGCAAATGCGGCGGGGTCCATTCCCTGTTGTACATCGTAATTTGTACTTACCGCAACGTCCATTTTTACACAATATATTTCCCCGACATGATCCGCAATTACGGAATCAATCATTGCATTAACCGCGTCGCGTGTGTTGTCCGGGGACGGAATATGATTCAGTATTGGAATACTGTTGTTGTTCTTTATTATCGTCAATAATTGTTCCAACTTTTCGACCGTGTTTCCGCCATTGGTTCCAATTGTAACCATTACATATTTGGGTTTTAAGGCGGGAATTTCGCTTGGAACACTCATTAACAAATTGTCAATATTGGCCGACGAACGCCCGGCAATTTCGACCATTTTATTTTGTCCAAATAATACATCCGCAACCAATCCGGCGTAACATTTGGATTGTTCCGTGGCCCAATATCCTTGCGTAATGGAATCGCCGCAAATGTACATTAAACATTTTTGGTTAACATCGGCCGGTTCCGAAATAATGAAATTCGAAACGCTAATATCCCCGCCCGTCGAAAACACAAACGGGCGGTCGCCCTTAACGTCCATTGTCAATTCGGACGTGGTTGCGCTTACTGTTGCCAATAACGCGTTATCAATAAGACGATACAATTGCGCCGTCAATGTTCGGAATACCCATTTAATTACAATACGGAATGGAATATTGATGTAATCCGAATTGAACAACGCGGATTTGGCAACATTGGTTATTTGATACGTTGTTGTTCCGTAATGGATGTTTAATGTTCCGTTCGGGAAATCAACCGACACAAGACTGTTACAATTTCCCGTGTTTCGAATAACCGATTTACCGCCAAAGTAAGCCACACAATTTTGCGACGGCGTAAAATCAAATATTTGACGTTGGCCAAATACGGTAAATTCTTTGGTGTTCAATATGGCCATATTGTTATAACCATAATTCCCGCCATTGTTTATTATCCCGTTTGTCTTTGTCCAACCCGTCAATACAAAACCGGAATAATCGTTTTGTTTTGCGTCGTAAACAATACAATTGGAATTATTACGTTCAACGTTTTGCGAATCAAAATTTTTTGTTTTTATTCCGCCATTAGCAAAACGAACAAGAACATTTCCATTTTTGTCTACAATGTCCAAATCCGTATCGTTACCCCAAATCAATGCTTCGCCCGGCGTGTTTTTGGAATCAAAATTTTTTGTCTGTAAATCCCCGCCGTTAAAACGCGCAATGACATTGCCATTGTTGTCCACAATATCCAAATCGGTATTGCCAACAAACGGAATTGAAACGACCGTTGGTGGTCCGACATACGATTGTATGTTACAAATCTTATAATCCCAATTCCCGTTGTATGAAAAACAACCAATTTGCATTTCGCCCAATGAAACGCCATTGAAATTTGCATATACGCCGGGGTCTGTTGCAAGATAAAAAACATTATAATCCGGCGTTCCCGGATTTGTTGTTGGTGTTGCTATACCGGCAAATTGATAGCCCGCGCCCAATGAATTTATCATTGACAAAAGGGCCTGTTGTAACAATTCGCCCGTAATTTCGTTATTCCCGTTTTGCTTTATGACGGCCGCAATTGCGGATTTCAATATTGAATAATCGGCCATATTGTTATTGGTTGTTAAAATCGTTGTTGAAATCGTCGTTGAAATCGCCGCGTTGGGCCTTTATGTAACCCAATCCAATTTTCTTTGCAACTGTTGCCGTGTCAAATTCCGCTTCAACACTTGCAACGTCGCCGTTGTCTTCCCAATCCGGCGTAATTAAGAACGTGTCCAAACTATAACGTTGACCGTGGTATGTTATTTCCGCATAATCGGCCATCCTTATAAATCGCATTACGTCCAACAGGTATTCGGACGCAAAAAATTTGAACCTGTAATGTTTTTCGGAAATCTGTTTTGACGGGAAAAAGTAACCGTCCCGTGTTTCGCCCTCTTCCTCAAAAGGATATTCCGGTTTTGCAATGGACGAATCCAAATATAAAATATTTTTGAACGCCGGGGACGTATAAACAATTGTCCCCGCATCCATAACAAAATCCGCGACGTCCCACCACTCAATTTTCAAATACGGTTCAATGTCATTTACGACCGTGAAAATTTCGGAATACCACGTTTGGGTTCCATCGGAAATTGTGGCAAAATATTGCCCGTTTTGAAACGACGTAAAAACAGGCAATAACCCCGGAAAAACAATTACGTCATATCCCAATGCCGCAAACGATTTAACGTAAATGCCCGCATCGTTTATTTGTTGCGTATAATTGCCAACTAATTCCCCGTCTTTTGTATAAACAAAAAATGATGTTATGGTTGTACCGGACCGATGTTCGCGCAAAATTTGGAACGGCAACATAAACATTGCGGGCGTGAACAATGGATATATGCGGCCATATATCCACCATTTACGGGCGTTCTGTTGTTCGATTGACGTGTACCACGGTAACACGCTTAAATTATTATTCGGTATCATACTTTAACGTCGTGTTTGCGTTCCTTGACGACAAATTTACGGACATTTTTTGAATTACGCCGTTGCCAAGTTTCGTTTTGATTAAATTGGTTAAATTTGGTTCCGTCAAAACCGGGAATTTTATGGTTTGCGTCTTTAACTTTTTGATTCCACGAACCCATTGTTGTACTCCGTTAATTGCGACGTCCGGGGCGGGCATATCATACATATAATAACCTTGCAAGAACATAAACGAAACCCAAGCATTTTGCAAAATATGGTCGGTTCCATTAAAATCAAAATTTACATACGGCAATTTTGGCTTGTTCAATGCAACATACAAATTTACCGCAACGGTGTTTCTATCGTCAACAAAAATATGTAAATCGCCATCTTCAACAATTGTGTATTCGCGTGTTCCCTCATAATATACGGTTGTTATATGTTGCAACGTCACATAAAAACCACATCCATATTGCGCGGCCGAATTGATAAATGTAATTTTGTCGCCCGCTTTTACTGAAAACGCGATTACATCTAACATATTACCGGGCGTTGATGTTCTCGACGCGGACGTAATTTGTGCGGCCAACAAAACAAATCCATCTTTGGATATTTCCCCGGGATTCAACAAAATATAATCAACGTCGGACGTGAATTGCGAAACATCAATTTGTTCGATGTTTTCCGGGTTGACGTACTTGGAAATAATGTCAATCGGGAATCCATCAAATAGTTCTGTAACATCGTCCATCCATCCGAATTGATACCGGGCCGCCATTTCCGGTTTGTCAAATTGGTATTGGTTACGGGCATACGCCCACGGTTTGCCGTTTCGTGTTACAACCTGTTGCGTCAAATCAATTCCAACAACGGGTTGGCCCGTGTATGTTCCGCCACGCATAAAATACGATATATGTTCAATTCGGAACCGGTCTTGTTCATCAATGAACCAATAACAACGGAAACAATCGCGCAACATATCCATAACGCGCTTTAACGTTATTGGGGCCTTTTGTGCCGGTTGGTCATAACCCGACGCAATAAGGTTTGATTTTGGCGTAATAAACAAACGTTGGTCAATGTATGTAATCGGGTTTATATTATACAGGAATTGGGAATAATCCGTTGTTCCGTCGTGCATAATCCCGGGCGCAATCTTGGCCAACAAAACCGATATAACCGACCATATCGGGAACGCATCTTTTAACGTGTATTCCTTGCACCAATACGATTCCGCAATTGAATCAAAAGCAAAGAAAACAAACCACATAGACGTTCGGCCCCAAGCCGCCCGGGCAATTGGGAACGCTTCGCCAACGCCAACGCTTGCGGGTATCCCATCATCATAATATAATCCGGGTTGATATATTCCCCATTTGGTCGGCGTCGTTGTAAGATAGTCGGAAAACCAAATTGTGTTCGGGAAATAGTAACCAATTGCATAATGATAATTGCGGTTATTTTCCACCAAATCGTCATCCGGGATTGGATATGTATTTAACCCCAACGCCTGTTCAACGTCTGTAATATATCTTGAATAAACCTTAACGTCGTGTATGAACAATTCCACGGTTCCCGTCGCGCCGGTTCCCGAAACGGGTTGCAACGTCACCGTTATTGGGTAATTTATCGGTGGGTTTATTCCGGTATAGGTGTACGACCAAAGCGTTACGCCATCAGAAATGCGGACAATTTCAAAATCAACTTTAACATATTGACCGGGTGCGGTCCACGTATATCTAAATTTATAGTCGCCATTTGTAAATTCGTATCCCGTCGTTACATGTTCCGGAACGGCCCCGTAAAAAATATTCGGAATTTCCGGTACGCCCGTTTGCGTTACATTGATTTGGCGTTGTGCTTTGTTGAACGCAAAATGGTATTTGTATTCCAACGCCGGGTACGTTTGGCCCTCAATTTCGACCGTATCGGTTTCCAACACGCTTTCACATTCTTGTTCCCACCACATACCGGAAAGGAAACAACCGATAACGGTTTGGCCCGGGACGTAAACTTGAATCATCGGCCGTTTGTCCAACTTTACGGGTTGGATTACCGGGGCCAAATCAATCAAATTGTATTCCTTATCCATACCGGCCAAAACCGCGTTGTAACGGTCATTGACGTTCGGCGTTACAATCGCGGTTTGGTCGTCCTCATTAAATTGGCAATCGGTTTTCCAAAATTGCCCGGACCAATATACGGCCCACGTTTGGCCGCCATCGTATGAAATGGATATTACCACGTCAAATTGCGTGTCGAACGCCTTTGACCGAATAAACAAGTAATCGTCTTTTTGGAACGTCAATTTGCCGGACAATTTGCCCCGGTAAAATTCTTGGTTCTGTTCCAACGCGTAATCAATCGCCAAATCGTCCTTATACACGGGGAACGCTTGGCGGGTATCAGTCCCGGCGGAAAGTTGAAATTTGTAAATCGGGTTCATCTTGTTAATTCTTGTAAATCTTGCGGGTCAAATTCTTGTACCGAATAACGGTGTTTCCTTGGCCGTCCACGTATTGGGTGCGGTCGCCCTGTTCGCGGATTGCGGCAACGTCCTTTTCAAGCCCGGAAACGTCCGTATTTCCGCCGCCAACCAACCCGACGGCATAACCGCCCATTGCGGCGTTTGCACGTTGGTATTTGTCCGCAAACGTGCCATCGTTGAACGCATTTATTACGTCCGGAATCAAATGGCCGTAACGGCGGGAATTACGTTTGTTAATGATGGCAAAGTATTCGCCGCCCTCTGCCCGGCGGCGGGTTCCATCCGCCTTTGTTCCCAAGTCAATGTCGTGGCCGCTTGCGTGGGAACCGCCTTGCAACAGTTCAACCGTACCTTGGCCGTATTGTTCCGTTTGCCCGGCAACTTGGGCGGCCTTAATCTTGGCAAACGCAAAGGAACCCCACATTGTTACCAATGCGGCGGCGGCCAATGCCGGACCGACATACGGGATTCCGGACAACGACGACCAAATGTTGGCCGACGCGGTAATAAGGGACGACGCTTGCGTAATGGTATCAATGGCCAATTGGGCCTTTTGGGCCTTTTGCTTTTCCTTTATGGCCTGTTCTTGGTTTTTCTTGGACAATTCCAATTCCTTTTGCGCGGTCGTTACCTCATTGGCGTAACCGGCGTTGCGGGCTTCAATTTCGGCGTCCAAAGTCTTTTGCGCCGCATCCACTTGGGCGTTGGCGGCGTTCAATGCCGCATCGGCGGCGGCGTTCCAAGAATCAACGATTGACGCAATGGATTCTTTCACGGAATCAATGGCCGTGTTCAATGCGTCCTGTTGGTCGGAATCCAAACCAATTCCCATAAGTTCATACAGGTTGTTATATGGCAATTTCTTGGTTTCCTTTTCAATGGCGGCAATGGTGTTTTCGATGGTCTTGCGTTCGGTTTCGGTCATTTTGTAACCGGCGGCCGCATCCAATTCCAATATCTTTTGCAAACGTTCCCGTTCCATCCGCAATTGAAATTCGGTCTTTTGGCGTTCGTTGGTATCCAACAACGCAAATTCCGACGCGGCCAATTCCTGTTGCGCATCCAACAACATCATTGCCCGTTTGGACGTCAATTCGGTTGTTTGCTTCAATATGATTGCGTCCCATTTCTTGTTAATGTCCGCGTCGCTTTGGCGCACATCGGCGGCCAATTGGGCGTTTTGCGCCAATTCAATGTCACGTTGCTTTTTCAACAACTCAATGGACAAATCAACCTGTTCTTGGGACCCGTCACGCGTGGCGTCCAATTGCAATTGAATCCGGGCCGCATCGGCGTTCAATTGGTCAACGGTTATTTGCTCATTCAATTTGGCAAGTTCCTTGCGGTATTGGTCGCCCAAAAGCACCAATTGGTTGTACATTTCCGCAATTTCGGTTTCGGTCAAATCCCGTTGCGTGGCAATGGCGGTCGTCAAATCCTCAATTTGGCGTTCGTACCCAACGCGCAACGTGGTACGTTCCTTTTCGGCCCCGTCGGCCATCAACGCAATTTGCACGTCTTGGGTTTCACGACGGGCGGCCAAATCCCGGGCGGCAAAAGCGTTTTGCAAATCTTGCAAATCTTGGTTGTATTTTGCTTGAATGGCTTTTATTTGGTCATTCAAAGCCCGGCGGGCCTTTACGGTCAAATTGGTTTCAGTATTTAACCGGGTTTGAATGTCTTGGATTTGGCGTTTGGCGTTCTCTTTCAGTTGGGCGGATTCGCGCTTGTAAGAATCGTTTATTAACGCAATGCGGGCGTCTTGCGACGAACGCAACACGTCCAATTCAGTCTTGGCAATATCTTGGGATTCCTTGCGGCGTTGGGCCAACTGTACGGCGCGGTCCGTGGAAATTTGTGCGCCCTCTGTTTGCAAGTCAACGGCGATTTGAACGGAACGGCCGTAATTGTCAATTTGGCCTTGGACGGCTTCAATTGCTTTGTCAATCTTGGTGTTCTCAACCTTTCCGTCCAAGTCAACATCCACGCGCAAACGATTCTTTCCGGCGGCTTGGGCCTGTTGCAATTCCAAAAGCGTTTTTTGCAATTGCTCAACCTTGGCGCGGTTCGCTTCCAATCCGGCAACCTGTTCGCCGTATATTTCCATTTGTTTGTCGTGGGCCTTGACGCGTTCGTTGTAAATTTCATCTTCCAACGCCCGGGTTTCGGATATGGACGCGTTGCGGGCCTTGGCCACATCCAATTCGTTTTGCAACGTTTGGATTCGTTCGTTATTGGCCCGGGTTTCCGATGCGGCCAATTGTTCCATATAATCCAATTGGGCGGCCAACGCTTTATTCAACTTGGTTTGTTCCTTGGCGGCCCGGTTGGCCCCGGCGGCGAACGCAACCAACGCGCCAACAACAGTTATCAACGCAATTGCCAACAGGACATACGGGTTTGCGGCGGCAACGGCGTTAAATATGCGTTGCGCAACCGTGGCCCCGGCCGTGGCGGCGGTGTTCTTGGCCTTGGCCGCCGTATCCAATTGTTCGGCCTTGGTTGCCGCCTTGGTTTGCAATATGCGAATACCCGTCATTAGGTTGGATTCCTTTTGCAATGCGTTTTGAACGGCGGTCAATCCGGAAACAATACCCACGGTCGCGCCTAAATTCTTTTGTGCATCCGTGGCCGTTTCCGATGTTTGGCCCATCAACGCCATTGTTCCGGTAACGGCGGACATTCCGCCCGATGCGGCGGACGCCGCGCCCATCGTCGCATCCAATTGTTGTGTGTCGGACGACATCGCCTTTACCTCTGTTTGGGCGTCGGCCATTGCGTCCTTTAATTCGGCGGCCCGGGCGGCCATCGTTTGGTATTCTTCCGAATTGGTTTCGCCTTGGGTTTTCAAAAACGCCATTTGTTGAATCAACGACGTTAATTCCATTTTCAAACCCTTGGCCGCATCCGCATAATTACCGACGTTCAACGTATGTTTTCCGGTCGCTTCCTGTAACCGCTTCATTTCCTCATAAATGGCGGCGGTTTCCTGTTCCAATGCGCGGCCCGCTTCCGTCCCGGAACGTTCGGCGGCGGACATTTCGTTAAGACGAATTTTGTTCAACCGGTATTGGGCGGACAACCTGTTATATGAACCCTCAACAGACGTATTTATTTGGGTAATCAGTTTGTCAATTTGGGCCGATTCCTTTTTGGCGGCGGCGGCTTCCGCAAACGCTTGTGTCGCTTTCCATTGGGCGGTCGTGACGTCACGATATTCGGCAACCAACTTTTCGGATTGTTCGGTTGCCAATTGGATGGTCTTGCGTTGTTCTTCGCTTGCGCCGGATACGTTTTGCATACCCTTGGCAATTTCGGCGGCCGCGCCCTGTATTTTTTGTTTTGCCCCGTCGTACTTGGTAATCAATTCGTCCAATTGGTCCATCAAATTGGTTATCGAATCGTCCGGCGTAATCAAATCGCGGTAATAAATTGGGTTCGGGTTGTCCATAATAGTTATTTTCGTTAAAAATCCGTTTTAACGGCGTTTTGTTTCTCAAATGATAAATTACACGTCCCGGGTCGTTATCGCTTAAATTTGGCCCGTTTTTGGGCCTTTTCCGCCTGTTTCGCCCTTTCCTTGACAAAATCGAACGCGTTGTAAAATTCCAAAACGGAATATTTCTTGGGTTCGACGTGCAATTGTTCCGACAATACCAAACAAAGGTTTTCAAATTGGCGGTCAAACTGTATTTCCACGCCATCGGAACCGGTAAACATTTTCGGGTGGGAATAGGTAATTAACGCCGTCGTCAATTTGTCCACTATTTCCGCACCCGCCGGGTCGTCAACCCCCGCAACAATCCCGTTCAAGATTTCCAACGTTCGCTTGCGTAAAATGTCGTAATATTCTTTCACGTCCGAATCGTTGAACAGGGCCGGAAAATACAATGTTAATTCCCCGTCAATTTTTTTTTTGACCGCTTCCAATTGGGCGGTCAATTCGCTTTCGGGAACGTCGTTCAACTTTTCCGTAATGGCGGCCAACGCATCGTCCCCAATGTCGGTGCAATCTTGGCCGTCAATCTTTGTTACCAACGCGGCGAACGCCCGGTGTTTGGGATTGACGCCCGATTGAATCAAAAACACGCATTGGCGCATATTTTCCAATTCCTGTTGTGCCTGTTCGGGTTTCCCGGCCATAAGGAACCGGCGTGTTTTTTCAATGCGTTGGTCGAACGCGGCAATGTCGGAACCAATGCCCGCATCAACCAACAACAACTTTTGGTATTTGTGAAAACGCACAATCGGCAATTCTTCGATTGTGTCGTAAAATTCCACGGTGTGTTTTCCAATCTTTGCCGTTACCATAATTCCCGGGTTATCAGCGTTGAACAAATCGGCGCGGCCAACAATATCCAATGACCGGTTGCCACGCACAAAGTTAGTGAAATTACGACGCAAACCCACCAAGAACAACAGAATTTACAATTAAACAGTTGTTCGAAAAAGTCATTTGGCGCGTGGACCTGTAACCATTCCAACCATTTCCATTTTGCGGCCAATGCCAACAGGAACGCGGCCGCCAACGCGACGACCGCAACCCAACATACAAAATCAGTTATTCCACACATAATTCGGCAAATTCCAAAAGCCCGTCGAACCGGAACCCGGCGAACGGGTGCATTAAAAATTGGTTGTCAATTTCGGTCAACGTATAACCCCGGTAAATATTTTCGCAACGTTCGTATATTTTGTTGATGACAATACGGCCGTCGCTTAAATGCCAACCGGCCCGGCCATTCAAGACGCGCAAAATGTCGGCTTTCAACTGTTCCGTGTTGCGGTTGTCAGGGACGTTGTAAACCCGGGTCAAGTCAAACCAAACAATCAGTCCGAACGGGGCTTTGATTTCACGCGCCCACGGCCCGGCGTCAATGGTTTGGGGGTCCTCAATTTCAAAGAACGCAAAATTGCCAATCTTGGAATCCGGGGAAACCTCTAAATAATCATTCGGCCCGTGGCCGTTCCATCCGCCGCAATACACGTTCGGGGTAATTATGCGTTTCCCGTTCAACATCTTTGTAAGACGTTGGGACCGGCCAAACGCCACGTCCAACCACGGGATATTTTCAACCAATCCGGTTTGAATTTCGCCAATGATGCGGTCCAACATTACCGGGTTTTGGATTATGGGTGCGTTGTTAGTTGCCATAAAGTCGTGTTCTTAATTCGTCCATCAATTCGTTGTATGCGCCACGTTCGACAAATACGACCATCCAATTGGCCATCATTAAACCGAACGTCGAAACGCCGTATTTTGCAATAATTCCTTTGGAATACCCGGTTGTCCCGACGATTCCAACGGCGTCCGCGTCAAATTGTACGCCCAATTCGTCGTGAAAACGGCCATTGATATACAGGTTGGGCGCATCCGGGTTGCGTTGGGCCGAATACGGGTAATTTATGCCCGATTCTTTCCAAGCGGAATAACGTTTGGCCGATTCAACCGTGTAAAAATATCCCGACGGTTTCAAATCTTCCGAATAATACGGGCGTATGTCTTGACCATTGGACGCCAAACCGGCGAACAACTGTTGTTTTTGCAAATCCAAAATGTCGTCCGGGTGTTTAACGACAACGTTACGGACCAATTCGCCGGTCTGTAACCCATCATTAACACCCGCAACACGGGTCCGCAAGTCGTTCAATATTCCCATATCCTGTTTTTGGCCGTTTTCCGGCGATTTCCGGGCGTTTCCGCGAAAAGACAAGTAATTTATCATTTCGAACGGGAACGCCCGTTATACGCCATTTCTTGCAAAATTAACTATACCGTGCGATATTTAACGCCGTGGTTGTTGCATTGCAAACAAATCCGGTCCAATCCACGGGTATCCAAAGACAAAGCCCGGTACGCCTGTTTCAGTTCATAACCCAACCCGGTTGCCCGGCCTTGGGGTGCGCCGTCAAGTTCATACAACAGTTCGTCACGCGTGACGTTCACTTGGTTGCGGTTCACGCGAACGTCCGGATTCATTGCGATTGTACGCAATACGTTGGCGGCAACCTGTTTTTGTATGACCGTGGCGAATATTTGCCGTTGGGAAATGATGAAATCGGTTAAATCGCAACCAACCGATATTTCAACGTTAATTCCGTAATTCATCGTGTTGGTATAACCGATTTGGCCAATATCGAACATTTCCGGGTATTCGGCAAAGTCCAACGGGGCGTGAATCCCGAACGGGGAAACCTGTAAATACTTGGTCATTTGCCGCCAAGATTCAATCGAACCGCCAAGACACGTTTGGCACGGTTCCACGGACCAATCCTTGGAAACGTTCAACGCTTGCATCCCGGCGGGCAAATCATTTTGGTTATAGCAAAGGAACCACGCGCCGCCGGAATCGTTGCCGTTGCCATCAGTCCCGGGGATATACGGCAAATATATGGGTTCGGTCGGGGTAAACCATTGGAACCCGCCTTTGGTGTTGGTAAATTCCAATTCGATTTCGCGCATTGGTGCAATTTGGGACGAATGGAACAAATACAATTTGACCTTTCCCGTTGCGCCAACCATTTGCAAACCGATTCGTTCAATTTTCGTGGTAACGCCCATCGAACGGACCGGGACGATTTCAAACCCGACAATCTTTCCGGTCGGGTCTATCGTGGCGGCCAATCGGGCGGCCCCGTCAAAGAACGTGCGACGTTCCAACAAATTCTTGGTTTCCTGTTGCAATTGCTTTTCTTGGATGAATTGTTGGACCGCCGTATTGATTCCGTTAATTGTCAATTGGCGCACGAAATCGGATAACATATTGAATCGTTCCCAATCGTCGTTGCCGTCGGCCGGTTCCGAACCCGCATTGGCCGTTTTTGCTTTCCACACAACGTTCGCGTGTTTTACTTTGGCCCCGGCCGCGTAACCGGTTGTGTTGTTCCAATCCGGGTATTTATACAAATAATCGTCCGGCATAATCGCCCGGACATTGGCCAACGTAACAAGCGGGTGCGCACCTTGGAACGTCAACCCGCTTTCACTTTGGCACAACGCATCGTCAATTTGGTTTTGTGGGTTGTAATCCTGTTGCCAACCGACAACAGGCAACAACGCCGTTTGTATGTCTTGCAATCGTACCATCTTGTTTTCCTGTTCTTAAATGAAAAACGGGGACGGGGTTGTTGTGACCCGTCCCCGCGTTAATGGTTGGTTTCAGTCCGTCCGGGACTATTGCACGGCTTGCGTGTAAACCGGATTGGTTTGGCCGTTCACGACCTCAACGGGCGCGGCAAAAGGATTGGCCGTGCCGGGCGTTGCAACCTCAACTTTGATGATGGGATTGGCAACGGTGGTGGGGTCGGAATTGTATGCAACCAAAAAGGCCACGTCAACGGAAAATCCGAAATACTCTTTGACGTTGCAAACCATATCGGCGGATGCGGCCCCGGCGATTTCGGATTGGTCGCCAACGGCGGTGTAATAGTGGGAACCCACGGGCAAATCAATGTACGGCAAACGTACAACGTCCCATTCGTGGAAATTGGCGCGGGTGCGGCTCAACGCTTCGCGGTCAACACGGGTCAACACGCCAACGTTGCCATCGGCCACAATGTAACCGGTTGCGAACACGCCGGAACCGTTCACAATGTTGTTGGTGTAATGGAACACTTTGTTGTCGTATTCCAAACGCTTGTTGACGTCGTTGTAAATGTCGTGTTCGGCCATCTTGCGGACCAAGGAATCAAACCCGGCCCCGCCGATAACGTGCAACATTTCGGGGTATGCGTTGGCCCGCATCATTGCGTTCATATCGGCCAAAAATTCCATACGGGCGTTCCAAGGAATTTGGACGGAATTGGACACGACGTTGTAATACAACGCATCCTTGAACACTTGGGTTTTGTTCGCTTCCAATGCGGCGATTGCCTGTACATCCATTGCGGTTGCAAGGGCGCGGCAAACCTTTTCCATCTTGCGGGCAAAGTCGTGTTCGTAGGAAATTTCGTTGTTCCTGTACAGTTGGGGAACCATCGTGAACCCAACGGCCAACGTTACCCAATTGACGGTGTACAACGCGGACGTGTTTTCGTCGTCGGCAATGACGCACGAACGGACGTTGGAAACGGTAACGTCGCCATCGTAATTGATAACGGGGATTTGCACGGTGTTGCCAATGGATTCAAAGGCACGGTCGCGCAAGTTGGGGTTGATGATGGAATTGGCGGCGTTGGTTTGCTCAATGAAGAAATCCAATGCGCCGTATTCCAACGGGCGGGCCATATTACGGTCAAATTCCGGGTTTTCGACACGCCAATTTTGCAAACGGGTTGCGATAAGTGACATAATGCGTAAAGTTTTAATTGTTAATGTTTTTGCCGGATTGACCCTTTACCCGGTGTTATTGTTTCTGTTGGTTTAACGAATCGGCAACGCCTTTAACACGTCGCGGTTCTCTTTCCACGCGGCCGCCATTGCGTCGTTAAATTCCTTGGACCCGTTGACCAATCCGCGTTCCATCAATTGTTTTGCAATGATTTCGTGGGCTTGGTCTTGGGATGTTGCCCCGGAAATATCCACGGTCTTTGAACCGCCGCCGTTTCCACCTTGGCCGCCTTGGGAACCGGCCCCGGTTTGTTTGCGGCCGTCCTCAATAACACCCATCGTTTTGAGTTCGGCGGAAACAAGCTCGGCGGCCGTGAACGGACGCAAGTTGTTTTCCGGGTTTCGTTTCGGCGTACCGTTTTCCATAAACGCCAATACTTTGCCGCCGTTTCCGTCGTCAATGTATTCGGGGTTCATTCCCTTTACCTTTTCGACGGCCTGTTGTAACAGAACGGACGTAACAGACGCGGGCAAATCGGCCTTGAATTTGATTCCGGCGGTTGCCTTGGCAAATTCGCCGTCAATCTTGGTCATAAACATTACTTTGGCGTGTTCGGCCTTGGCATTGTCATATTCGGTTTTCAAATCGCCGTATTGCTTGGTTACGTTTGCCAAATCGGCCTTGGCCTGTTCCAATGCACGTTTGGTTTCCGCATCCGCGCCGCCCTTGGCAATTACCGATTCCAAACGGGTTTTCTCTTTTTCCAATTCGGAAACCTTGGTTTGCAATTCGGCGGCGTTACCCGCTTGGCCTTTGATTTCGCCAATTACACGTTTGGCGTAATCATACGTTTTTTCGGCCCCGTTCTTGGCGATACCGGACGCGGCCAAAATGTCCGCATCCAATCCGCCGTAAATTTCGCCGGTCTTTTGACCAATAACGGCGGTTTCGTCGTTCTTGGACATTTCGACAATCGCGGTTTTCTGTTCATCCGTCAAGCCGGACAACGCGGCGTTGGCGTTCAACAATTCGGTTGTAAGTGCCATAATTCTTTCCCTTTGAATTTTTGGTTAATGTCGTTTTACTTTTTCGTTTCGCCCGGGACGATTACTTTTCGGATTCAGTCTTGGCGGGGCGTCCCGGTTTCTTGGGTTCGGCTTGTTCGCCGGTTCCGGCTTGCATCTTTGCAAGTTCCTTGGCAACGGCGGCCGCAACGGCGGCGTCAAACCTTTCTTGTTCGGCCTTGGCCTTGGCGGCTTCCGCTTCGGCCTTTGCCTGTTCGGCCTTGGCGGCCTGTTCCTTTAACCACGCGTTCGGGTCGTGCAAAATGGTAACGGTGTAACCCTGTTTGCGCAAACTGTTTGCAACGTGGGCTTCGAAAATCTTTTTGCCGAATTTTTGCACCCGGGGCCGGGAAATACGCTTGCCGGTTTTCTGGTCGTATTGCACGACCTCAATAACGGCGTGGTAATCCTTTTCTTCGCCCGTGGGAACAATGTAATTTTCGGCGGTCAACTTTTCAATCGGGGTATCGCGCCCGTCTTTTGTAATCATCGCTTTACACGGTTTATTGGTTAAACTTGGGCCGGTTCCGGTTTCTGTTCGTCGGCATATCGCCGTAATTCGGCCGTTATCTTTTCAATCTTGCGTTGGTACGGTATTTCCGAACCGAAATCCAAAATGTTTGTGTTTTCACGTTCGAACCGGCGTACAAAATTAGGAAAGTTCAATTTAATACGCAAATCCGTTTCGGAAACCAACCTTTTGTCGAACAGTTCGGAAACCTCAACGCGTGACAAATGGCGGAACGGTTCAAGTTCGGCCAATACCAACATACGGCGTAATTGCGTCGGGTCGTTACGGTATTCGGTTTCCAAGATTTGGTTTTGCATCATATCCAATTCTGATTCCGACGCGCCCGCATCCTTGGCGGCCTTATACCGTTTTCGCAATTCATCCGGGGAATACAAGTAAAATTCCGTTCCGTAATTGATTTTCGCCGAAATGAAATACCGTCCATAACGCAACCGGCAAACGGTTTCGTCAACCCATTGTTGGGCCTGTTCGAAACCCTTTTTAACCCGGTTCAACACGGTTGTAACGCTTTCGAAATTCGCTTGTACCTGTTGTTCGTTGAACGCGTCGCGGTTCGTTACGATTTCATCTTGGCCGACGACGGCCGTAATGATTTCTTCGCGCAACCGCTTTTGTTCATCAACGTTGTAATCAAGGGCGTTTCGGTCAACGTTCAATATCTGTACGGGGTTACGCAAATCGGGTTGGTTTTCATCCGGGTTCGGTACGGGGATTTCCACGAACGAACCGGCCCCGATTATACGTTTGTTTCCGCATTTCGGGCAACGCAACAGTAATCCGGCCATATCCAA
>JAZROX010000033.1:0-15988 GCA_045648945.1 Candidatus Enterousia sp.
TCTTGAAAACCGTTGTACAGCAATGTACCGGGGGTTCGAATCCCTCTTTCTCCGCGGAAACTGAGCGACTTCAAAGTCGCTTTTGTTCTTTAGAGACTAAAGGCTAAAGGCAAATGGCTAAAGGGTTTTGTTGAATTTGTCAGAGATAAATAACTTGTAGTCTTGTTGTCATGTAGTCTTGTTGTCTTAAAAAAATAGGAGAGATGCCAGAGTGGTCGAATGGGGCGGTCTCGAAAACCGTTGACCGGTTCACCGGTCCGAGGGTTCGAATCCCTCTCTCTCCGCAATAAACCTTGAAAATCAAGGATTTGCAAATTAAGTACACGAAAATGTACACGAAACGCCCAATTTCAACACGATTTTGGGCGTTTTTCTTTTTCGGTTTTTCTTGTTTTTGCCACACTTAAAACATTGATTTTCAACCGATTTTTCTTTTAATACATATTTTCCACCCCAAAATCATACATTTTTTTGCCACATTTTGCAAGAAAAGGGGTTTCGTGTACAACAATGAAGCCCGGCAAGAAACCGGGCTTCGACATTGTTCCCCGGTGCAACTCCGGGGCTTTCGCAACAATGTGGTGCAAAGATACACCATTTATTATAAAATCTTCAAAATTCCCGAAAGAATCTTTCTTATCCAATTGACAATCGGGGTTCTTTTCAAGTAAAGCAACAAGGCAACACCCAACAAGGCAATGAAAAATATATAACGCCATCGGTAAGGGTCGGGGGTTGGTTCTTGGTTCTTGTCCGTGCTTTCCGTTGTCTTGGTTACGGTGGCGGCACTTTCGGTTTCGTTGCTTTCGCTTGATTCCTCACTTTTGCCCTTTTCTTCAACATCGGATTCAATCACCGTTTGTTTTATCGACTTGACCGCCCCTTGAACCTTTCCGACATTCGCCAAATCAACACTTGCCGTTGTGGTTGGCTGTGTTTTCTTCGGTTCGTCTGCAACCTTGTTGTCCGAAGCCTTGGGTTTGTCGGGTTCGGGCTGTGGTTGCTCGATTTCGGTTGGTGGGAAAAACTCAATTTCGGTGATTGTAACCTTTCCGTGTTCCGTCCGGGTCGTGTCCACCACCTTTTCGGTTTGTTCGCTTACCACCTTTGCAACTGTCAAGCTGTCAAGTTGCGTTTCGGTCGTCTTGATTGCCTTTTTGGTTGCTCCACAAGAAGCAAGCATAACAAGCAAGGCAATGAATGTGATTATCTTTTTCATATCACTTCAATTGTTATTTGTTCATTGTTCGACAATGCGGCTTTACACCGCTTTACCAACTCGATTTCGTAAGGTGTTGAATTTATCACCCTACCTTTGACCTTGTTTTCGCCAAGCAAGATGCACCCGGACGTGTCGGCGTTTGTGTTTCCTCGATGAATCAACACACCATCGAAATTCGGCACGTCAAGAAGCCTTGGCAAATCACGTTTGAACCTTGGCGAACGATTGACAATGATGTTGTATGTTCCAAAGGGAATCGCCGTGTGGTGCTTCACCTTTGTTTCGCCATTGTCGAATTGCCCGTTGTGGTTCTTGTCGTGGTTGGCATCTTCCAAGGTGTCGCAGAAGCGCACACCATCAATGAACAATGTTCCGATGGTGTACGTTTCGCCAAAGAATCTTCGTTTCAACTGCAACTTCATAATGTACGAATTGAATTTAAGCGATTCAACCAACCTTTCAAGAATCGTTTGTTCGTGTGCTTCAACAACTCTTTTTCGGTTGCCTTACGTCCAATTTTCCTTTCAAACTTTGCAATACTGTTGTTCACAATGTCATTCAGGAACTCAACACGTGCATCGAAAAGGGCTTCAAACAGTTCGTCCGGGTCTGCAAAGTTCACCGCCGACAATGTTTTGTTGCCAACAATTCCGTCGGGTTCAACGCCAAGCAACTTTTGCGGAATGACAATGCCGTGTTTGCCTGAACCCCACACCCAATCCACCAAGATATTTGCAATCTTTTGGGAATGTATGTGGTCGGCTTTCCAACGATTCCAATAATGCGGTTTCAAGACACGTTCCATCACGTCCGCTTCCGAAAGCAACTTTAAGTCTTGCACATCAATGTCGCCGTCGCCGTCCTTGTCATATCCAACATTTCGCCACGTGGCAATTGTTACACCTTTGTTTGTCGCACCGCCCGCGTCTGCCGGGTCGTTCACAAATCCGCCCTCCCACTTCAAGATGAACGGCAATAAAATTTCAACCTTTGCCATACCTTATTATATTATTCTTTATATTCAGGTAACAAGTATTGAACATTCATCGCCACATCGTGAAGTGTTGAACGCACTTCATTTTCATTCACGACCACATCGTGCGTGAACTCGCAAAAGATAGAACCGACCCAATCGTGGTTGTTGTCGCTTAATCTTTTGATTGCAACCTTGCTTGTACCACAAGCCGAAAGAAGCGATTTCGCGTATCGGTCTTTTACTTGCGCATCTATATCATCGAAAAACATATAAAGGTTTTTCGCCATATCTGCACAAAAGGCGGCACACTCGCACATTTTGAGGTTCTGAACCTTTGGTTTCATTGATTCCACGCCCTTTCGCTTGGATTCAAAATATATGCTTACCATTGATTCATTGCCAAGTGGGTGTGGCTGCACAATATACACGCGGTCGGCGTGCAAGTGGTGCAATGCTTCCCACAATTCACCGTGTACGATTGCCGAATTGTCGGCACGTCTTTTCTTCTTTTCGGCATTTTCCGCCCGGATTTGCTCAATCTTCAAGTCCGTCATTTTGTCTTTGGTCTTTTGGTTGTACGCAAACCAAGCTGTGATAATCACGCCGATTGCCGTAATGATAGCCGGGATATATTCCATCATTCTTTAAGTAAATTGAAAACATTTACCGACCTTGACAATGGTTGTGTCCATTGGGTACAAAGACAATGCGGGCAAGCCACTTTCACTTCGTTTCTTGTTAATCACGGGCAAATTGGTTTCCGCCTTTTGAATTGCAGAAATCAAAATGTCCGACCCGGTAAAACAAGAACGCCTTTCCCCAACGGGTGTTCCATCGGGATTCTTGGTGTAATAATCGCCGTGTTGGTCGGGCGATTCGTTGAATGTGGCAAGCACCACTTGCATTTGCATTCGTAAGCCGGACGCATTCTTTCCCGGATATTTTGTTGGCTGAACGATTGTCTTTTCAATCAGGATTCGGCGACCGAACAATTCTTCAATCTCGATTCCCTTGCCAATAACCACGTCCGATTCAATACCAAGTTCACAAAATTTTGCCATCGGTATTCGGTTTAATGTTTAGTTCGACAATGTGTTTACCAACAACACGTCCAAATCCTCGGTAAACTGCAAGTATTCCTTGTATGCGGCAACCGCATTTTCATCAACTGCAACGCCCAAGACGTGTTTGTTGTATGAATTTACAAGGTCAAATTCTGCCGTTTCGTCAAGAACCGAACGAATGATTGCTTTTTTCAAGTTCGCCTTGGTCGGCTTGTTGAATGTGCGAATCTCGCAACACTTCCAACCGATTTGAACTTCTTTTTCCTCTCCATCAGGAATGCCCATTTCGGATTCGATGTTGTAACGGTACAAGCAAGAACCGTCGTTGTCATTTTCCAAAATCGCGGGCATACCGTGCGCCATATCATAATGCGCATTTGCTTCGATTGAATTTAATTTCATACGGAAATGTTTTTGAAAGTTTATTCATTAAATTTATTGAATCACAATACTTGCACCAACCCCACCAACTGCAAATTTGCTGTTTATAGGCTTCTTTTGTCGGTGGTGTCTTGCGCTTGTTCAGCTTCGCCACCCGGCGGCAAAGTTTTTGTTTGATTGATTTTCGCAATTGGGTGTGCGTGTGATAAAAGACGTAACCCAAGAAGTCAATGCCCCTTGAATCAACGGGGAACACTTGGTAATTACGTTTGACCGCCAATTTCAGGTTGTCGCGCAAATATGCACGGATTTCGTGCAATAGGTTGTGCAAAAACTCCTTATTCGGGGCAAGAATCACAATATCATCGGCATAACGCCAATAATACTTCACCCGCTTTTCTTCTTTCAACCAATGGTCAAAATACGCCAAGAAAAGGTTTGCAAAGTATTGGGAAAGATAGTTGCCAATTGGCACGCCATCGGTTGAATCAATGATTTCATCAAGCAATGCCAAAAGGCGACCATCTTTTATTTTCCGCCGCACAACCGCTTTCAAGGTTTCGTGGTCGATTGACGGGTAAAACTTGCGAACGTCTATTTTCAAGCAATACCGCGTGCCGTCCGGGTCTTGCTTCAACGCACGTTTCACATTCTTGGCGCAATTGTGGATTCCTCGATTCTTGATGCAAGAATACGTGTCTTTGGTGAACACCGAAACCCATATTGGTTCAAGAACATTCATAATTGCGTGGTGCAATATGCGGTCGGGATAATACGGCAACCGATAAATAAGGCGTTCTTTTGGTTCGTAAATCGTGAAGATGTGATATTTTGATGTTTTGAATGTACCATTCTTCAAACTTTCGTGCAAAGCAACCAAATTGGCTTCACGGTTCTTGTCGTGAATCCTGACACCGTATGACTTCAACTTGCCTTTCCTTGCCTTTTCATCTGCAAGGCGTAAATTTTCAAGCGAAATCACTTCGTCAAATATGTTTCCAATTCGCTTCATTGTATCACTATAACACAAGTTTGCTTGTATATTAGGATTCTTCGGGCGTTACCCTACCAAAACCGTTTTACTCATTTTATTTTTTGCCGTGGGTTTCCCCACTCATTCAACCCCGGTCGGGCTGTTTTTGTGGCAAGGCTTCCGATATGCAACTATATTTTTACAAGCATAGCTGAGAACCGATATTCGCATTCGTATTCGACGGCGTATTATTCGTATTCGCATAAACGAACCCCGCATTCGCACCATTATTCGCATTACCGCTGAACAAAACGCCACGACATCGGACAACCTTATTTATTTTTCATTCAATCATCAAATTTTCGCACTTCAATTGTTGTGGTTCGATTTGGCGTTTCACGCCGCTTCGATTTGCGGGAAAAAGCAAAGCCGAGAACCGAAATTCGCATTCGCAGACGACGGCGTATAAGACGTATACGCAAAAACGAACCCCGCATACGCACCAGCATACGCAAGACCGCCGAACAAAACGCCACGTTCACTTACGCCACTTTCGGGAATACTTGTGTAAAAGTAATCGCACAAATAAGTGGTCGAACCGCCGCCAACTTCCAATGGCATAATCTCGCCATCTTCACCAAGAATCAAGGCTTTTACATATCCCTCTTTTCTTGGCAACACACCACGCAATTGATAATTTGCCGTGCCTGAACTTGTGAAGTTCGCGGGTTCATCGCAAACGTAAAATTCCGACAAACCGCCGCTTGCTTCGGACTGAATCATTGCTTTGCAACCGTCCGTCCATTTCCATATATGACCGAATGGGTTTTCAACACCTCGATACGATGGAACGCCAACAACGGTTGTGGTGGTGTCATACTCACTTGGCATCGTGTAATCAACAACGCCCGAATGGTTGCCAAGGCTGTTTGTTGTTCCGCAAGGAATAACCGGGTTGTAACCGTTGAAATTTGACCACTTCGTGCTGTTCAAGGTTGTAACACCCGCGCCCAATCCGCCTTGCCTGTAACCATCTTCGGTCAATGCCGCGTTGAACGTGTCTTGGCAATTGAAATTCGCATATTCAATGGCATACAACCACCACATCTTGCGGTGTGTTTGGTACACGTTGCAATTCCATTCGGTCGAACCTCTCTTTCGCGCGTATGTGCGGAAATTGGTTAATGAAATGGACGTTGCGGGCATACCAAGCATTGTGCGATATGTGCCATCACGTGTCGCATCGTTGTTGCCACCTCGATAATCTGCATCGGTGCTTACAACCGCCGCCAACTTGGTTGTTGAACGCTGAACGGTCGCTTCAACGGCTGAAATGTAGTCCTTGCGCCAAAGGTGGAAACCGGGCAACGCCTGTGTCGAAATCAATGCACGGTTTTTTGTGCCGTCCATTTCAAAACGAACATATACGTCCGGCATTTCAACCATATATTGACCATCTGCACCCGTAAGGTTTGCCGCCGCGCCATTGTCGCGCTTGGTCGAATCGTTGGCGTGAAGATAGTAATTCACCGCACCATCATCATTCAAAAGACAACGGCGCATCAAAGACTGAACGGGCAAAGATTGGTGCAACTCCATCTTGCCAATTCGGGTCGGCTTGGGATTGCTCACGGTCGAATCCCATTCAATGCCGTAATAATAATCATACGCAAAGGTTGGCTTTGTGCCACCTACTCCGATAATCAAGCCCATATCAATAGCCCCATTTTAAGTTAATACCTGACAATGAAGTTTGTTTCACTGCCTTTACAATTTCGGGATTCCACCCACAATCAAACTGTGTTTCGATGAAATCGCCATCACTCATTCCGGCAAGCTGCATCGATAGTTTCACGGGCTGTGTGCCGTCATTCTTGATGTTGAAGCATTGACCATCGTTCAACGTGAAGTTTCCGTTGTTCAATCCGTCAATAACTCCCATCTTTGCGATTTGGGCGGAAACGTGTTCGGCACTTCTTGTTTCACTCATAATTGAAAAGAAATTTATTGCAAATTTACAATCTTAATGTTTTACTATAACACAATGTGGACAAGTTAAGCATAACTTTATGCCAACAACGATTCAAGGCGGTTAATTTCGTCCCGGATTGCTTGCCTTTCATCGTGTAATGCCTGTATGTCGTAAGGCAATGTTTCGCCCACCAACGAACATTCATAACACTTCGTAACCTTGTAATCGGATTCCGAAAGTCGTTGTTTCAATTCGCCAATTTGTGTTTCGATGGTTTCGGTGTCAATCTTGGTTTCCCAAGACTGAACCACCTTTCCACCAATGATTGCGAATGAATCCTTTGCGATATACCCGGCATCGCATTGTGGTTGTTCACTCGCTACAAAGTCAAGAAACCCGGCATTTCTCAACTCCGTTACACGCGAACCAATCTTTGGGTCGCAATATCTCAAATCAATTGTGCCGTCCGGCAAAATCTTCGCTAATTCCATAATGTTAAGATGTTTTGTATTGAACTAAATAATAATGATTTTGAGAATAACGCAATATCATTACATCACCCCTTGTCATTGCCAATTTTCCATAATCTCCATTTACATAACCGCAATTGTTGTCTAACAACGGGTTTGTTGCCGCACCACACACGGTTATTTTGTTTTTAGAGTTATGCGCAAATACAATTTGCAATTCAAAGGTTATATCAGTTCGTCCAAGCGCACTTTGAATTTGCGATGGTGTCGGCAAATCAACTTGAAGATTGGACACGGCAACTTCATTGAAAACAAATACTTGTGATTGCATAAAATACGTTTGTATTGTGTCCGTGTATGCTCGACCAATGTAAACATCTTGAAATTGCGCTAAACCACCAATTCCAAACACATTGCCATTGTACTGAAAAGCCCTTTGCAAATACCAAGGGTGTTTGTAACCCGGACGACATTTCACGGATAACGCAACCGCGCTTTGTCCATACGAATAACTATCTTCATACTCAAATCGTGCTAAACAAGGATAACCCAATGTTGCGGAATGCACATTTGTTCCAATACCCGACCAAATATATTTGTTGCTTGACGATTGCGAAAACTTGATAAAACTTGATAAAATTGCAAGTCCATCATTACTTGACCCGCCAAGTGTTTCAGCAACACCAATTCGACCGGGCGCAATCTCAAATCCGCCAATAAGACCCGAAACGGCATTGATAACACCCTCAATGTCGGCTTTCGTCATTACCACCGAACCATCTTGCAAAACGCGGAATGGCGCGGTCGCGCGGTTCTCAAATGAAGCACCCGCCCAAAAGCGAACCGAACTTGCCGTTGTGCCTTGTCCTGTGATACCCGCCAAGATGCTTTTGTTGTCGCCCGCAACTTGAAGTGTTCCCGATGTTACCAATCCACCATCAATGACGGTTTTTGTATTGTCGTAATCAACGGCAACCACCCAATCGTTCACATTGTATGATTGCGTTGCGGTCTTGGCTGTCGCACATCGGCGCAAGATTGAGCCGTTCACCCACAAATCGCCAATGTCGTAAGGGGTTGTCGGCGTTGCCACAAATACACGCCTTTTTCCGTCGGCGGTGTCCTGTGCTTGGCTTGCCGCGTCATAAGCTGCAATCGCTTTGGCATCTTCAACCTTTGTCCACGCATAAGAACTTGTGTAATACTTCAATTCCTTGTTCGTGGTGTGATACCACATATCGCCAACGTGCTTTTTCTTCAATGCGGTTGTGTTCCACGCACTCGATGGGTCGGTTGTTTGAAACCACGTTTCAATTTTCCCGTCAATTTGCGTCAAAATATCGGTCTTGTCGTCCGCATAATCGCCATTGATAAAGTCATTCAAGCCCGAATCATCGGTGTACTTTGAAGCCTTTTCCCAATCGCTTGAAGTGTACGAACCCGATGCACGTGCGGTCTTGCAACGCATAATTTCGCCCGTGCCACCCTGAACCCACAAATCGCCCACTTCATAAGGTGGGTAAGGGGTTGTTGTAAAGATTCGGTTCTTGTCCTTGGCAAGTGCAAGGGCTTCATTTGCCAATGCAAGGGCGTTGGCAACTTCATCGTCCGAAAGCTGTTGCCACTTGTATGTGCCATTTTCTTTCACAAAGCGGAACACCGCACCCGTATCGGTGTTATAAAACAAGTCGCCAAGGTGATTTTCTTTCAACTCCGATGTTGTCCACTCGTTTGCCGGGGCGTTGCTCATTGTCGGGTCGTATGTTTGGAAAAATTGTTCAATTTGACCGTCCAATTGCGCTTGAATCTCCGACAATAAGCCCGGTAAGGTGTTATTGATAAAATCCTTGCTTTCCAAGGCTTCCGCGCCCAATTGTTCAAGGGTCTTTTCTTCACCGTTGGAATTGAACACGATTCGACCGCCGATTTCCGAATTGTCAAGGTCGAAATATGTTGTTCCGTCCGCCGATTCAATGCGCCCGGTCTTGATAAATCGCCCATTTATCATCGTGAAACCATAAGTCAAGGCAAGTGAACGCGCTTTCAATTCCGGGTCGATGCTTGACAATGTACCGACCAAGAAATGATAATAATTCGCATCTTCATCAACCTTGATTTGTGAAGCTGTGAAGATGAACGAACCCGCCGTTCCGTTTTTCTCACACTTGGCATATAGGTAATAAGGCACGTTGCTTGTCAAGGTGGTTTGTGCGTCCGCCATCACCCAAGACACCGCCGATTCTTCATTGATGGTGTAATGGGTAAGAACACCGCCTTGCCACTTCACGACATTGTTGTTGCCTTGGAAATTTGGTTGGAATACTGTATTCATCAAACCAAACTGCATCGACTTCGCGCCAACCGACAAAGCCATTGTGTCGATTGAATTTGGCTTTATCTTGTCGGTGTAATAATCACCTTCGGGGTCGAACACCATATTCAGCACCTCACGACTTGAACGCCAATTCGCACGCGCACGTGTTGGGTCTTTCAGGTTGTTAATGGTAACAATCTTGTCAAGTTCCACCAAGTCCGAAATCACGCGGTTGGTGATTGTGGCACTTGTTACCGTGTCCGAAATGGTCAAGGTATATTCGTAAGGGTCAAGGATATTTCGCACAAATGATTTGATACGAATTGCCTTGTCCACGTCAATGTCCTTGTCCACCACGTGCAAATAATCGCCGGGGGCAAATACGTTGGTAATGGAATCAGGCGTTCCAACAATCTTTTCCAAATATGACTTGTGTACACTCAACCCGTATTGCACTTTTGGTTGGCAATTTTGGTCGTAATACTTATTTGCCACTTCTTTCAAGTCCGCTTCCGCCTGTGCTTCGATTTCGGGTGAATAGGCAATATCAAGAACCTTGTATTCATCGCCCAAACCAAATTGGAATGCCGCCGATGTTTCGGACGGGAACACATCGCCCCGGTCGTCCGTTGTCTTTATCAACGTAAACTTCTTGAAAGTGTGGTCGTATGCCTTAACTTCAAAATCATATCCGGCAAGGTTGCCCGTATTGAAGTGGATTTTCGCCGATACGCCATTGATAAGATACAATGTTTCGCCATCTGCATTCTTGGCGTTCAGGTCGAAAGGAAACTTCGTGTCGATGAACGAAAATTCATCAACCTTGGTTTCGATTGAACCCGTGAATGTCGGCTTTACGTTGTCAAAGTTCTTGCGCCCCTCAAAAATGCCGTATTTCGCCACCATTTCGGCTTTCTCAATGTAAGATTGCCCCTTTGTTCGTCCCGGCAAACAAAGGCGGTCGGCGCGGTATTTTGACGTAATGTTTTCGGTTGAACCATACACTTTCAAACGTGTAACGATATTTGCGGACGATACATTTTCGCGGTGCAAATCATACAATCCACGACCCTTGCCATACTCAAATTTGTACGGCAAGGTTTGACCGACACGTTCATAAAGATTGATGGTGTAAATGCCATCAGCTTGCACAATGTCAAATTCCACATTGAAGTTGGATTCACCACAAAGGTTTTGAAGCACCGACAAGCAATTGTCCGATTCGCCAAATGTCAAGGTTTTGTCCCCGATGGTATCAGGACAAACGCCCAATTTCCACTTTCCGGGGAACACGCGATTGGCATTGGCAACAAGAACCGCCATAAATCGGCGCAAATTACCCGTCAAGCTGTCGCCCTGTATGTCTTGCAACTCATTCGTGGTTGTGTCAATGGTCAAGTCGTATGTTACACGGAAAAGGTCGTATTGTACGCCCTCAAATTGTAGGGTGTATTGAAATGCGTGCATTCCCGTTTTCTTGACTGACGGCAAACGGTTCAACTTGTAATCGCGCCCAAAGATGGTGATTCGGTCGCCAATGTTATATGTTTGGGGGAATGGTGATTCAACGGTAATGTCCACCGTATCTTCGGCATTCAACGCCCAATTCTGCTTTGCAGACACAACCCCGGTTGCCGTGCGCCGATTCTGCATTGGCACACGGTTTCCGTTTGGCTGTGTAATAATGATATTTGCTAAATTCGTTCCCATACCACAATCGCATTTGTCGTGAATGAAGAAATTTCGTCAATGCAACCCGTTATCACCGGGAAATAATCGCCGTTCACATCGTAATCGTGGGTGATTGTGAGGTTTTCGCCGCTTACATCGTAATCAACTTTGCCATCGCCCCAATAAATGTTCACATACTTTGAACTTGTCAAGGTGATTGAACAAGTCTTGGTCGATTCACCCACGCGAATGTGCTTCAACACACGTTTCACGGGTTCAGGTTCAACCAACTTCAACTTGAACGTGCCAACCATCAGTTCATCACTCCATTCTTTTGAAATCTCGATTGCATCTTTGCAATAGACTTCGTAAATCAAAGGTTTTACCGGGTGAACGTCAATCACAAGTCGGTTTGTTCCCGTCTTGTCGAACTGTTGTTCAAAGGTGGTTATCTTCTTGATGAAATCCATCTTGGAATCCGCCTTGATGAAGCACGACAAGGTGATTTCCCTTGATTCATAAAACTTGTGTGATAAATCCACACTTTCGCCGTGGTAATTGTCCCAACTCAATGTTGCGGGTGCTTTCATCTTTGGGCGGTTCATAATACCGTCCGAACCTGACACATACACGCCATATTCCTTGAAGTCCACACCGTCCAACAAATATGCTTGTTGCTTACTTGACAACAATTCGTTGATAAGTTCACCTTGCGACAACGCAAAGTTGTAAATCTTCACATCGTCAAGCAATCCAAAGCCATAATCACCGCCGTAATAGTCTTGACAAAGTGAAATGCCAAGCAATGTTCCTGACAAATACAAGGTTTTCACCAATGACGAATTGACGTAAAAGTTGTATGCCGTTCCACGTCTTGTCATTGCCAAAGAATACCACGAACCGGGCGTTGCTTCAATTGGAACTTCGACATAATTGTTCAGCCCCGAAAAGTTAAGAACCCAAATCATCTTCTTTGGCGAACCACATTCGATTTCGCGACCCTGAACCCACATCATCATTGAAAACTCAATGTTCATATTGGGAAACACCGTCTTTGAAACCTCGCAAGTGTCCGAACCACCAAAGGAAATTGCATTTCCATTCTTCCCGGCAACGAACTTTGCACCGACAACCGCACCATCTGCACGGTTTTGGCTGTAATCGAAAGCAACCGCCGAACCGTCGCTTTCATCAAAAGGCATTTGAAAAATTATACTGTTTGCATTCATATTCAATAAGTCTTTTTGTTCTTTTCCCGGATTTTCACAATGGCATCACCCATTGCATCTTTTGTTATCGAACCGCCATAATGGTTCACACAAACTTTTGCCCGGTCGCTTGCGTGAACATTCACAACGGCATCATCGAAAATGTCTATCACCACAAAGGCATTGTCCTTGGCAACCACGTTCAATTCGGAATTGTGTTTGGCGAAAATCTCGCACACCTCAAACCCGCTTACGTCAATATGTCCTTGGGTTGCCCCCAAACACACGCATTTGGGCTTATTTTCGACTTTTATGTTGTCGTCAAGGAAAACCCCTTTCGCTTCCATAACCCCTTTGAAATGCGTTCTTATGAAGTCATTTTTGGGGTAATCATTCGCCAAGCAAAAGTCAATACCTTTCAAGTACATATCAACCATTGCTTCTTTGTCTTGTAATGTTAGCAATTGGGCGTGCCAAGGGGCGCAAATCCCCTTGGCTTTCGCCTGTCTTGCAAGTTCTTTCGATAATTTCATAAAGCCTTGTTTTATAGTAAAACACTTTTGATTACGATAAACCTTGCGACCTCAAAGAATCACCCGAATTGTTTTCAAGAATGGTGATAATTCTTTCAATCCTTGCCAAATATCGGTTGTATGCCGTATTTTGGGCAATGGTGTTCAGGGTCTGCAACTGTTGGCGCAAAATGCTTGTCGTTTCAAGTTGGTTGATACGAATTGCATTCATTTGTCCGGCAACAAGACTTGCGGTTTCTTCCGAAACACCCTTGACCGCCCCGGTCAATGAATCTTCCGAATCGTCAATGTTCAAGTCCTTGAACAAGTCCGAATAAATGCCAAGTGCTTGTTCATAGTTGTTGGCGGCTGCCTGAACCTTTGCTTTGAATGCGGCAATTTCTGCATCGGTCAATCCGTCGAAAACGAAATCATCGCCATTCCAATAACCCATCGACCCTTCCAATTGGTCAAGTGCGCCTTGAAGTTGTTGTTCCAAGAACTTCTTTTTCAATTGGTTCACAACGATATTTTGCAACACCGTGTTCACCGTATCTTCAAAAGCCTTTGCCGAATCTTCACCCGCTTTGAAAGCCGTTGTCAAGCCATCAGCCAATTGCGTTGCAAAGTCGCTTGCGGTCGTCTGCAAAAGGTCGTTGGAAATTTCATCGTACATATCGGCAATTTGGCGTTCCAATTCCGCGTATTGCTCTTTGAAATCGTCCACCCTATCCCAATCGGTTTTCTTCTTGGAAATTTCGGCTTCCCACGATGCACGCAAATGTTCCTGTTGCTCTTTCATATTGCGGATTGCGGCTTGTTGATGCTTGTACACATCACCGCCCAACGCCTTGTCGATAGCCCACGAAAGTTGCGTGTATGCCTTTTCAAGCTGTGAAATGGCTTCTTGGTGCTTCTTGATTTGCTTTTCTGCCTTGCGGTCTTTTGTATTGAAAAGGTCGAATGCGGACGTAAGCAAACCGATAGAACCTTGAATGATTGACAATGGATTTCCCGTTGCAATACCGCTTGCAAGCTGTCCCGCGCCCTCAATGATTCCGCCAATGTCGTTCACGATGGCTTGGGTTTCTTCGTCCATTGTAACACCCATCTTTTCCAATCCGTTTGTTACCGCATCAAGTGTGCCACCGATAAGGTCAATTGCACCGCTTGCGCTTTCAAACATATTGGTCAATGCCTTTTTCTTGCTCTCATCGTCCGCCGCCTTTCCATAATCCTTGATTGAGGAAACAAGCGATTTGAACGGGTTGCGTTCCTGTATCTCGCTTTTCATTTCCTCGATTTTTCCTTTCAGGGCTTCAAGGTCTTTCGGGTCGAACTCGATTCCAAGATATGCACCATCAAGATTGTTGATTTTATCAATCAGTTCTTGAAGTTTTCGGGTGCTTATTTCGTCAAGGTCGCCAAACATCAATTCCCAATCCGGGTGCGCTTGCAGTTCATCAAGGGCGAATTTGGAAAGTGCTTCGGCTTGGGCTTTGTTCAGGGCTTCCACCATTTCGGTGTTGCCGACCGCCTGTGCCGCCCGTCGCTTTTCTTCGTATTCGTCAATGATTGATTGCTTGCGTTGCTCAAATGTGCCATATTCCGCCAACAAAGCATCGTAATCAACACCACCAATGCCGTTCACATCATCATCACGTTGCTTCTTGCGGTTGGCAATGGCTGCATCAATTTCGGCAAGCTGTGCTTCATCGGTTGTCGCCTTGCGTTTCGCCATCAAAATTTCATAATCGCGGTTGTAGGCTTCATCAATGCGGCGTTTTTGCTCTGCATAAGAAGCATATTCCGCCAACAATGCTTCGGTTTCCTCGGCAAGTTGTTCTTTGGCGTTCTTTTCGGCATCGTCCAAGGCTTCACCCTTTGCGTTGTCCACTTCCGTACCATCGCCGGACAATTCCTTGCGTTTCTGCTCAATGATTTTGAGCATTTCAAGGGTTGTTTTGGCATTGGTCAATTGCTCGTTCAACTCGGTGTTGAATGCGTCTAAAACCGTTTGTTTGGTTTCTTCGGCAATGGCATCGTTCAGTTGTCGCAATTGCTTATTTTGCGCCTTGGTACGTTTGGCAACATCAATGGACAAGATTTGGTCGCGTTGATTCTTCAAATAATCAATGTATGTCGCACCCTCTTTCAAAAGACCCTCAAATTCCTTGTTCGCTGACTGAACCAATATCGCATCACCCGAATTTAACCATTTTGTGAATCGTTGGTATTCGGATTTGCGCTTGTTCAGCTTATCCAAGAACGGGTCTTTTGGCGTGCCACCACCGCCATCACCGCCGGACTTCTTGCCCGTGATTGCATCGGCTTGTTCCTGCAAGGCTTCAATCTCTTTCAACGCCGCTTCATAATCGGTGTTGTTGGTTAGGGATTTCAACGCCGCTTGCTTCACCTGAATGGCTTGTTCAATCGCCCCAAGTGTGCCATCTGCATACGTTTGGGTTGCATCAATTCCGGCTTGTTTTAGCAATTTGAATCCGTTTGTTTCCGCCGTCGCTGCATCTTCAAAACCCTTGGTAATTTCGGCACGCAATGCGTCAATCTCTTTTCCCAAATCAACTTTTGCATCGTTTACAACTTGGATTTGGTCGTAAATTAGCGCATCATTCGCGGCAACGCCAACAATGACGTTTTTGGTTTTTGTGTCCGACATTGCATTGTATTCCTGTTCTTTATCCATCAAGGTTTTTACCTTTTCTTGGGCTTGCTGAACAAGAACCATTGCTTTTGCCTTTTCGATTTGGGCGTTGATGAATGCCGTTTTATTCGCCACAAGCAAATTTTCCGCATCGGTTACGCCATTGATGGAAACACCCAATTCGTCAAATGCTTGTGCGTTTTGCTCGACAAACTTTTTCTTGGCTTCCAAATCATCGCCAAGGGCGTTCCACTTCACCGACAATTGTTCAATGTTTGCAATCGGCTTGTAACAATTTTCGGCAACGGAATTGTACCATTCTTCTTGTGCCTTTTTCGCTTCCTTGGCTTTACCAACGAAATGCGAAACAATGCCAATCAAAGCCGAAATGCCCGCAAGAATCCAACCGAACACCGGGATTGACTTAATCGCTGCACCCACCATTCGGAATGCTCCGGCAAGACCTATATTTGCAACCGTTCCCGCCGTTGCCGCCGCCGTTTGTGCGCCTGTTGCAACGGTGTTCGCACCTTGTGCAACCGTGTTTGCACCCTGTGCGGCTG
>JAZROX010000034.1:0-20398 GCA_045648945.1 Candidatus Enterousia sp.
GGAAAGGTGAAAAGAACCCCGAAGGGGGAGTGAAATAGACACTGAAACTGAATACCTACAAGCTGTCAGAGCCGGTTTTCCGGTGATGGCGTACCTTTTGTATAATGAGCCAACGAGTTATTATTGCATGCAAGCCTAAGCCGCTAGGTGTAAGCGTAGGGAAACCGAGTCTTAATAGGGCGACCATAGTATGCAGTAATAGACCCGAAGCGGGGTGATCTAGGTATGGGCAGGCTGAAGGCGGCGTAACAGTCGCTGGAGGGCCGAACGCACTAGTATGGCAACACTAGGCGATGACCTGTGTCTAGGGGTGAAAAGCCAATCGAACCCCGTTATAGCTGGTTCTCCGCGAAAACTATAGAGGTAGTGTCTCATGTGTTCGTTGTTGGGGGTAAAGCACTGAAATGGCTAGGGGGAGTAAAATCTTACCAACCCATATCAAACTCTGAATACCAACAAATAAATAGCATGGGAAACAGTCCATCGGTGCTAAGGTCGATGGACGAGAGGGCAACAGCCCAGACCGCCAACTAAGGTCCCCAAATGATGATTAAGTGGGAAAGTGAGTCGAGATTCCAAAACAACCAGGATGTTGGCTTGGAAGCAGCCATCGTTTAAAGAAAGCGTAATAGCTCACTGGTCTATTAGAGTTTCGGCAACGAAAATGTAACGGGGCTAAAATCATCTACCGAAGTTGCGGGTGCATCGTAAGATGCGCGGTAGCGGAGCATTCTGTAAGCCTGTGAAGGGCAAGCCGCGAGGCGACCTGGAGGTATCAGAAGCGCGAATGTTGGCATGAGTAGCAGCTAATCAAGGTGAGAAACCTTGACGCCGTAAGAGCAAGGGTTCCTATCCAATGTTAATCAGGGTAGGGTGAGTCGACCCCTAAGGCGAGGCCGAAAGGCGTAGTCGATGGGAACACGGTTAATATTCCGTGACCAGCCGGTGAGTGACGAATTTGGTAAATTGTTGTGCCTTATTGGATTGGCACGGCAGTGAACAAGTTCCAGGAAATAGCCCCGGCATAGATCGTACCCAGAACCAACACAGGTGCTCGAGTCGAGTAGACTAAGGCGGTTGAGAGAACTATGTTGAAGGAACTAGGCAAAATGCATCCGTAACTTCGGAATAAGGATGACCTGTTTCAAGGCAACTTTAATCAGGTGACACAAACCAGGTGGGGGCGACTGTTTACTTAAAACCCAGGTCTCTGCTAAATCGTATAAGATGATGTATAGGGACTGACGCCTGCCCAGTGCTGGAAGGTTAAGCAGAGGTGTGCAAGCATTGATGTGAAGCCCCAGTAAACGGCGGCCGTAACTCTAACGGTCCTAAGGTAGCGAAATTCCTTGTCGGGTAAGTTCCGACCCGCATGAATGGCGTAACGATCTCCACACTGTCTCCAACATAGACTCAGCGAAATTGAATTCTCGGTGAAAATGCCGGGTACCCGCAGCTAGACGGAAAGACCCTATGAAGCTTTACTGCAGTTTCGTACTGGCACTAGGACTCATTTGCGTAGGATAGGTGGGACGCTTTGAAGGGCGGATTTTGGTTCGCCTGGAGCGGTTGGTGAAATACCACCCTGATGTGTTTTAGTGTCTAACCCGTGTTCTTGAACCAGGGCAGGGGACATTGCGTGATGGGCAGTTTGACTGGGGTGGTCGCCTCCCAAAGTGTACCGGAGGCGCGCAATGGTCTGCTCAGGCTGGTCGGAAATCAGCCGGTGAGTGCAATGGCAAAAGCAGGCCTGACTGCAAGGCGGACACGCCGAGCAGAGACGAAAGTCGGTCATAGTGACCCGGTGGCTCCACATGGAAGGGCCATCGCACACGGATAAAAGCTACTCTAGGGATAACAGGCTGATGCTACCCAAGCGTCCATAGCGACGGTAGTGTTTGGCACCTCGATGTCGACTCATCGCATCCTGGGGCTGGAGCAGGTCCCAAGGGTATGGCTGTTCGCCATTTAAAGCGGTACGTGAGTTGGGTTAATAACGTCGTGAGACAGTTAGGTCCCTATCTACTGTGGGCGTTGGATATTTGAGCGAACTTGACCTTAGTACGAGAGGACCGGGTCGAACGAACCCCTGGTGTACCTGTTGTCGCGCCCGCGGCACCGCAGGGTAGCTATGTTCGGAACAGATAACCGCTGAAAGCATCTAAGCGGGAAGCTGGTCGCAAGATAAGATATCCCCATGAGTTCAGTTCTAGACTAGGACATTGATAGGCCGTATGTGTAAGCCCTGTGAGGGGTTCAGCTTAACGGTACTAATCGAACCATTGACTTTTTATCTTATCGTTTGACTTGTTCAAACGATATGCTTGAAGAGAACGTTGTAGTTGATTCATTACGAATGTTCATTGAGTTTAATTCTGGTGATTATAGAGCGGGAGTCACCCTCTGTTCCATTCCGAACCAGACAGGGAAACCCCGTATCGCCGATGGTACTTTGGCTTAAGCCACGGAAGAGTAGGTCGTCGCCAGAATTAAACTCAATTAGATATAAAAACCGAAATTCACCGCCCGCGTGGCGGTTTTTTAAGGCTAAAAGAGATAAAAAAATGAAGAAATGGTTTCAATTTACAACACCCGGCCTGCACAGAATTATAATTTCTGTGGAGCAGACCGACCGTGGCGTCGAAACCAAACGATACAGTTCGTTGGGCGAAATGCCGGATGGTGTTCGTATTGAATATATCACGGATTCAATATCCAATGAGCAGAAACCATTGTCGGTGGACGAAATTGCCGCCGTACGCCGCGAATTACGTGCGATCATAGCCAACGGATTCCGCACGAATTCACGGTAAAACGGTACGGTATTTTTTGATTTTTTAATTTCTTATGTTATAATCATGATATGAGCAGAAAATTATACATTATTGCCGGTCCAAACGGTAGTGGTAAGACCACGCTTGCAAAAGAATTGATTAAGGAAGAAGGCATTGCTTTCCTTAATGCAGATGAAATTGCCGAAAAATTAGGGGATAAAATTGGCCTTGCAGCGGGTCGAGAGTTGCTTGATAAATTTGAAGAGTGTTTCCGTGCCAAAGAATCCGTGGTATTAGAATCCACGATATCTGGAAATTATCATGAACGTATAATTGATCGTGCGAAAAAAGCAAAATATGAAATAGTTCTGGTCTATGTGTTTTTGGCATCCGTTGAACAAAATTTGGCAAGAATCAGACAACGTGTAAAACTTGGCGGACACAATGTTCCAGAAACAGATGTAATGCGAAGATATGGACGCAGTTTACACAATTTTTGGGACGTGCAAAAGTCTGTGCACCAATGGGAACTTTATTACAATGGTGAAAACAGTTATGAATTGGTTGCACGTGGTTGTAGCGACATACTTGAAATAATGGATGACGCGCTTTATAACAAATTCAGGAAAGAGGCAAAATAAATGCAAAAAAAGAATTACGAATTATCGGCGAAATTATTGCGATTAGCAAATCGTGGCGCCCATCGTGCCCAAGAACGCGCCCGCCGTGCTGGCGTACCAGTGACTTACGCCATTGGCGATAAATTGATAGAGGTGAAATTGTAAAAAACGTCATGATTGCAGGAAAAAAACAATATTTATACCACGGTTCGGTTAGAAAATTGAACATGGGTGATAAATTGCTGTGTCATACGCAATATAATCATAATTCAACTGGCACTGTTTCAGGTGTTTTCGCAACGTCCGATTTAGACAGGGCAAAGTATTTTGGTATTATAAATTGTGTTAGAGCAAATATACCGAATACCAGAAGTAGGAAGTCAAAAAAGAAATTATATCTCGAAGATATTAGGCCAGATATAATCAAAAAATTTTATATATATTCTGTTGAAACCAAGGATTTTGTTTTGGATGATGCGGACGAATATATTTGTAACCATGATGTTGTGATTTGTGATGTTGCTGAATTTGATTTGATAACTACTTTGGAACAAGAAGGTTGGGAAATATACAAAATTCCTCATGTAGATAAAAAACTGTCGGTTTCACAACAAATAGAACAAATGACCGAATTTATAAAATCTGGCCGGGCGCGTCGTGTAGATTTGTCCGAAACAAATATTTGACAATGATATAATTTGTGTTACGGTATAGGTTGAACTAAGGAGTTTGTTGTGTCAGAACAAAAGAAAATGACATTTGCACAGAAGGCAATTTTGAATCGTATTGCCCAGAAAGAGCAATGGGAAAAACATCAAAAGTTTCAAGATTATACGGAACATACAGATTATACCGAGGCTTGGAGTATGACACTCGATGCGAAAGGGACGCCAGTTGATTGTGATTACAATGAAACACATGGTGATTATTGTGATTTTGCTCCGGCGCCAGCGGAATTACCAAAACCAAAATTTTTCCAACGCTTGTTCGGTAAACATAAATAATCCCCCGCCCGCGTGGCGGATTTTTGTTGCGCAGAGTATTTTTTATGATAGTATCAAAATATGATCAGGAAAAAGGAGTGCGCAATGTATGAAAATAATTCTGTGGTGGTATGCGGAAACAAGGTTTTTATTGTAACAAATCCATATATGATGGTTGTTGTTGAACGGAAGCATGATGGTCGCACAATAAAACGTATATATCATGACCCGGCGAATGTATCTGAATCGGATAAACGAGATTTTATATTCGCGCGTGCTGTTAAAAATATAAGCCAAAGATCAAAATAAACTTTACCGCATTCGCGGTGGTTTTTTGTTGATATTTTTACCGGATGTGTTATATTTTTTCGTGAAAAAAGGAAGTATCATGACGAATTCAAAAACACAAAAACCAATGACCGATGCAGATGCCAATAAAAAAGTTATCGCGATGTTAAAACGTGGTCGCCACATGCGTTTGGGGGTCAGTCCACACGTATTGTCATTGGACGATAAAACTATGCTGTTTATTGATAATAAGGAGATTCATATTAGTGAAAATTCGGGCGACGTTTTTGCGTGGGTTTATGCGATGGAAGACAATACGGCGAAACTTGCGTTGTCGGTATATGACAAAGTAAAAAAGGAACAAGAGCAGAAAAAGGAACGCCGCGAAAAGGCCAAAAAAATTAATCAAGGTGTACGGTTTGTCTGTTTACCTGTTGCGGTGTTTGGTGGTATCGTTTGCGCAGTAGTGTTGGGCGCCGTAAAAATTGACGCAGACAACAAGAAAATATATAACAAAAAGGCCCAAATAGATGCCTATGCCAAAAGTTTGCCAAATTATGACGATTCAATACGTTTGGCGCGGACGGATGCAGAATTGCAAAATGCAATAAATCGTCGCGAACAGGTGCGCCTTAAAATTGCGCGCTTTGCGGACAGTTTGAATCGCATAAAATAAAAAGGAGATTGCAAATGTTGGTACGTTTTATTCGTTTTGGTGAATTGGGTCAAAAGATTCTTGTACTGCAGTTTGATGAAAATGGCAAACTACATACCACTTCGTATGAATCCAGTTTAGATTTGCCCAAAGATTTGCGTCGTAAATATTTTGCACAAATGGTCGCCAAACGTATGAATTTAAGAAGAATAAAACGGTCCAGATAACAAAACCGCCAGCGATGGCGGTTTTAATTTTATTTTTTATTTATAAAACTTGACAATGTAAATGTTTGTGCTATATTTTTGGTGTAAATCGAAACTAAGGGATAGAAATATGAAAAAAATAGTTTTGTTGTCTTCTGTGCTTGCGATGGTGGCGGGCGTGGCGAATGCGGATTATCGCACGGTTTACACAAATAACTGTGATCCGGCCGCAATGCAGGCATTATTGGAACGCGAAGCGCGCACATATCGTGCCGTTATTACCGAGGTTAAATGCAGTGCATCGCGTACAATTATGGAACCGGTTATGGTTGCGGCACCGATGTATGAACCGGTCTATGTTGCACCGGCGTATGATTATTCGAACGTTCCGGTTGTTGATTGTGTGCCGTATCCGACGCGTTGTGAATATTGTGGCGGTGGGCGCTACTAAAAATACATCCCGCACGTTTGTTATGCAAAATAAGGCATTACGAATGTTGTGGGATTTTTTTGTCCTTGCAAAGATAAAAGGCCGTGTTATCATCACTGAAAAATAATCGATATGAAAATATATTCTGAAAAAGTTTTTTACCTTATTGGTGGACCAAATGGTTCGGGCAAGACGACGCTTGCGCGCGAACTGATTGGTGATCATCCCGAAGTGGCATTTCTTAACGCAGATGATATCCAACGTGAAAATAATGTTAGTGCAGGGCGTGCCGGTGTAATTTTATTGGATAAAATGGAAGAAATTTTTTCTGCGCATGCTTCGTTTGCATTTGAAACAACCCTGTCCGGCCATATCCATAATAAATTTATCAAACGCGCCAAGGCGGATGGGTACAAGATTGTATTTTTATATGTTATTTTGTCTTCGGTAGAACAGAACTTGGCCCGGGTGCGTCAACGTGTGGCACTTGGTGGACATGATGTGCCGGAATCAATAGTGCGTCGTCGTTATGCAAAAAGCATGCTGAATTTTGAACCGGTCGCAAGTATGTCGGACCAATGGGAATTGTATTATAACGGTGGCAAAAATTATGAATTGTTGGCGCGTGGTGTTCACGATAGTGTCGATATAGTGAACAATCCTAAATACACATCTTTTGTAGAACGTCGGGCGCGGTTTTTGTCCGAACATTTGTTGGAATTGGCACAACGTGGCGCGACCCAGGCACGCAATATCGCACTAAGTGCCGGCGTTCCGGTTGTATCTGTTTCCCGTTAAAATAAACTTTCTGCTTCCCCACTCACTAACCACTAACACTAACCACTAACGCTCTGTTATTTTTTGCTTGCGTGCGATTCGCATTTTGTTCTATGATGGGATAAGGAAGGAAAGGAACATGAAACAAAAATTAGTTTCTGGGTTGGGAATTTTATTGGTTTTGCCGGCATTTGCGGGCGCAAAGTTGCCAACGGTAAATACATCACATTCGGCGGTTTCTGCACGTGCACAATATGGTGCGCCGGTGCCGGTTGTTACAAAAGATACAACCGTGCGACCAATTGCGGTTGAAGGTACCACACGGACGGCAACAAATAAAAAACGCGTTGTGTCGCGCCGGGCCAAGACAAAGCCCGCACCTGCGCCGGTGAAAAACATCTCGGCCGATACGGGTGAAAAGATTGCCGCGGCAAGTGAATACCTGGTGCCAAATCGGCCAAGTTCCGATTTGTGGGCGAAAAATGATATTCCGTTGCGTATGCCGCGCGCGGACGAGTTTTCTGTGATAACGTCACATGACGCGTTGCCCGAAGAATATATTGGTGCAACGCCAATAAATGTTGCAAAAAATGGCGTTGAACCGGAGTTGCGTGCACAAACTTCATCTTTGGATGCCCAAATTGCGCGTTTAATGGATATGCAAAAACGTGCCGACGAATCGGTTGTTACGCGTCGGACGAATGTTGCGTCGCGTCCGATTGAAGAAATCGCGTATGCGCCGGAATCCGCCGTATTGCCGGAAAGTACGATTAAACAAACTGTGTCCGCAACGGATGACGCGGATGTGCATATTGCACGCGTTGTTGTTCCGCGTGATGATTTGATTGGTGGCGACGTTGTGCAAAGTGCGGTTAAAAAAGATGCCGATACAAAAATCAAAGAGGTTCGCGAAGATATGACGAAAATGTCGCCTTCGGAATTGCGTCGCGCATTTCGTAAAACATTCTTGTCAGAGAACAAACATCTGTCGACATATCCGATTGATGATAGATTTGACGTGGCCAGTGATATTGGCGCATTTACCGAAGGCTTTACGTCTGCGCGCGATTTGTCCGAAGATGCGGAAAAAATAAGACCGTTGGAAATAAAAATCGGTTTCAAAAATTCTGATTCTGCATTGTCGCGTGAAAACTATAATTTATTGTCGGAATATGCGGGCATTGTTGTCGCAAATCCAAAGCGTGCAATTCAGGTTGCAATTCCGGTTGGCGCAACCCAGACCACCGATACGCGTAAATTGGCGGCGCGGCGTTTGGCAATTGTGGAACAGGTTCTGCGTGATACCGGCGTTTCCGAACAACGTATCGTCCCGGTGCTGTCGCAACGCGATGAAGAAGGTTTTGTCCTGCGTATAATTTCGAACGAACAATTTGAAACACTGACAAAACAAAAACGCAATATGTTTGGTGATACCGTTGGTTCCAAAACATATAAAAGTATGAGTTGGTAATTGTCCATAATTTCAAAAATTGTTGAATTTATATTTCCACCGGCGTGTCCAATATGTGGCACGCCGGTTGAAACACATGGTGAACTGTGCGGCGATTGTTGGTCGTGCTTTGATTGGATTGATGGACCGCACTGCGCGCGCTGCGGCTATCCTTTTCCCGATGATTATGAAGCGGGTGCGGGCGCAATGTGTCCGGTATGTGCGTCCGGTAAGAACGATTTAGAATATGTGCGTGCCGCATGCATATATGACGATATGTCGCGTTCGGTTATGTTGCCGTTCAAACATGGCGGTCGCATAAAGTTTGCACGTTTTATGTCGCGTGCAATGATTTGGGCGTTGCGCGATATTGATATTCGGCCCGATGTCGTAATGCCGGTGCCACTTGCGTCGCGCCGCCTGTTCCAGCGTGGATATAACCAGGCAACCTTGCTTGCGCGGGAAATCGCACGTGTGTATGGCGCACCAATTGATTTTGACAGTGTGCATCGTAAATATCGCCCAAATATGGGACATAAAACGCATGCCCAGCGTCGTGAACATATTCGCGGTGTGTTCAGTATCACAAAACCGGAACGCATCAAAGGCAAAAAAATTTTACTGGTCGATGACGTTATGACATCGGGTGCAACATTTGACGAATTGGCGCGCGTCCTGCGCCGTGCAGGCGCAGAAGAAATCTATGGCGTAGTATTTTGCCGCGTGATCAGGGCCGAATAAAAATAATATGCGGGCTTGAATTTCTTTTTTGTTTTGGTATTATTTTTCGGAAATAACCATAGGGTAAAGATATGAAAATAGAATTGGGTAAAAATATTGCCGCGCGTGATATAGAAAAACGCATCCAAGAATTCTGGGATTCTAATGATTTTTGGGCGAACGATGTTAATTCATCCAAGATGCCGTTTTGTATGATGATGCCACCACCAAACGTGACCGGAAATCTGCATATGGGGCACGCATTGGATAATGTTTTGGCGGATATTGTTTGCCGGTATAAACGCATGGCGGGATTCGATGTTTTATGGCAACCGGGGACCGACCACGCGGCGATTGCAACCCAATTATTGGTTGAACGCGATTTGTCTAAACGCGGTATAAACCCACACGCATTGTCTTTGGATGAAAAATTGGCGGCTGCTATGAAATGGAAGGACGAAAAAGGTGGCCAAATTTTATCACAATTGCACACACTGGGCGCAACACCGGCATGGAAACGCGAAAGATTTACCATGGACGAAGGATTATCCCGCGCGGTTACCAAATTGTTTGTAAAAATGTATAATGAAGGTTTGATATATCGCGACAAACGCCTTGTGAATTGGTGCCCGAAACAACAAACATCTGTGTCCGATTTGGAAATTGAAACACGTGAAGAACACGGCAAGTTTTATTACTTTAATTATCCGTTGGTTGATGGCGGTTTCGTCGAAATTGCAACGACACGTCCGGAAACACTGTTCGGTGATAAAGCGATTGCAATTCATCCCGAAAATGCAAAGTTAAAACACCTTATTGGCAAACACGCAATTATTCCGTTGACCGATATTGAAATTCCAATTGTGGCGGATGAACACGCGGACCCAGAAAAAGGAACTGGGGCGGTAAAAATTACACCCGCACACGACTTTGACGACTGGGAGGTTGGTATCCGTCATGATTTGGAACCGGTTTGTATTTTGACACCGGACGCAAAATTGATAAGTGCGGCGCCCGTGCTGGAAAAATATTGGGGCATGGACCGTTATACCGCACGCGACGCGGTTATTGCGGATATCGAAGCGGCCGGCCTTGTGACCAAAATCGAAGACAAGGTTATTCCAACACCGTATTCTGAACGCGGTGGTGTGCCGGTTGAACCGATGCTTACCACTCAATGGTTTGTGGATGCGAAAAAATTGGCGGTGCCCGCAATCAAGGCGGTGGAAGAAGGGAAAATCAAATTTATCCCAGAACATCGTTATAATTTATTCATGTCTTGGATGAATAATATTCGTCCGTGGACCATTTCACGGCAATTGTGGTGGGGACATCATATTCCGGCATGGTATGACGCGGACGGCAATATCTATGTTGCCGAAACCGAGGCCGAGGCCATAAAGCAAGCCGGTGGCAAGAAATTAACCCAAGATCCGGATACATTGGACACTTGGTTTTCATCGGGATTGTGGCCATTTTCAACACTGGGGTGGCCAGATGATACACCGGAATTAAAACGTTATTATCCAACAGATTATCTGTGCACTGGGTCCGATTTAATCTTTTTCTGGGTTGCGCGTATGATAATGATGGGCATGTATGTTATGGGCGATGTTCCATTTAAAACCGTATATATGCACGGTATTGTTGTTGATAAGCATGGTAAAAAAATGTCCAAATCCAAAGGAAACGGAACCGACCCCGAAGAACCAATTGAAAAATTCGGTGTTGATGCGGTTCGTTACTGGATTGCGACTGCGCCGATCGGAACCAATTTGCCGTATGTTGAAGACGAAGTTAAACGCGGTTCAAAATTATTGACCAAACTTTGGAACGTTGCACGTTTTGCTTTGGGCAATTTGGAAGATTTTGAACCGAAATCCGAAATGCCGGCGGTTAATACGCGGCCAATCGAAGATCGTTGGATTTTGTCCGAATTGAATAAAACCGTGGCCGATGTTCGTCGCAATCTGGATAAATATGACAATTACAATGCACGCGCGGCGATTGATACGTTTTTCTGGGATATTTTGTGCGACCAATACATTGAATTTATCAAAGACCGCTTTTGGTCACCGGAAAAATATGGGAATGAATCAAAGCGCGCGGCCCAATGGACATTGTGGACGGTATTGCGCGCAATAATCGGTTTATATGCGCCATTTATTCCGTTCCTTACCGAAGAATTGTGGCAAAAGGTATATCAACCCTTTGAAGGTGGCAAAACGCTGCATACGACCGAATATCCACACGTAATGGACGAATACAATACGGATGTTGCGGATATGCAGTATGCGATTGATACAATCCATGCGGTTCGCGCCCTGCGCACAGAACGCAAAATTGGAAACGGTGCAAAATTGGAAACATTAACCGTGTTGCGGAATGTGCCGGAATCTTTGTATGAATTGATAAAGTCTGCGGCACGCGCGAATAATATCGTTGTTGGCGATTCGGTTGACTTTGTTGTTGCACCCGCGGAGGCAAAATAATATGAACAACAGCAAACTGGTTATCAAACGCGAATTGCAGACGTATCAGTGTGACCGGTATGGCAATATGCGGCCCGGAATTCTTATGAATGAATTGCAGGGCATGGGCGACAGCAACGCAGAAAAGATGGGATATGGCCGAACATTTATTCATGAAACAAATGTGGGGTGGGTTGTCACACATTACTTGGTTGACATTGTTCGTATGCCACATAACGGCGAAATGTTAGAATATTCAACATGGGCGGCAACACATGACAGTTTGCGCGCCACACGTGATTTCGAGATTCGCGGTACGAACGGGGAATTATGCGTTCGTGCAACATCTCAATGGGTTCTGTTTGATTTGGAAAATCGCCGTTTGTGCCGCATAGATGATTGGGTGAATCCCGACACTTGGCCTGTGGGCATGCCGCGTGCGTATGACCGGAAATTCGAAAAGTTTGGCGATTTCGAATCGGAAAGGACACATACTTTCAAATGCCGATTCGATGACATCGATGAAAACCAGCATATAAACAACGCGGTCTATGCCGTATGGGCAACGGAAAGTGTTGGTTATGAATATCGCGATTCCCATGTTCTGCGTGGAATTGAATTAAACTATAAACACGAAATCGCGCCCGATACACCACAGGTTCATATTGATGTTAAAATCGATGGATTAAAGACATATCACCGTGTGCACACGGACGATAATACCGAAAACGCCCAAATTGTCTGCTATTGGCGCGAAAGGAAATAACAATCACTAAAATCAATTGGCGCATTCGCGCTGTCGGCTCCCAGGCACCGCAAAAAACTTTGTTTTTTGTGGGTGGGTCCCGCCGACAAATTCTACCCCACCACTTTCAGTGGTCCCCCCCCTTCAGAATCTGAAGGGGACTTCGCGCTCTGGAATTATTTGCATTTATAAAAATGTGTATTAGCATTCGTGCATGGCGTTACCATTAAATAAATCTTTGATCGAGCGAGCGCGGCAACTGCGCAAAGATTCCACGTTATCCGAGATTTTGTTTTGGAATGAAATTAAACACAAGAAATTCGACGGTCTGGATTTTTATCGCCAAAAAGTAATTGGAAACTATATAGTCGATTTTTACTGTCCGCGACTTGATGTGGTGATAGAAATAGATGGTTGCACGCATTATAATAAACAAGAATATGATGCGCAACGCGACAAATATTTGCGTTCTTTGGGGTTACATGTTTTGCATATTTATGATAACGACGTTAAACGTGATATGAATGGCGTTCTGCAGATGGTTCGTCATTTTTGTAATAGCGTTCACCCCCGATTTGCCGATAAATAATTATTTGCTGTCGCGTTAGTCCCCTTCAGATTCTGAAGGGGGGGACCGCGGGACGCGGTGGGGTAGACGGAGGCGAAAGCCTCGCAATTGTGACGCTGGTGCGGGTAAAAAAATACCGGCAATCGCCGGCATGAAATCTTTTTGTTGCTTTATTGCAACCAGATATATGAAAACGCTGTTGGTGCTGTGCCGCTGCCTGGGTCGCTGTTTGGAATCTTTACATAATCTGCCGTAACATTTGCATTTGCGTCAGTTCCGGTATACATTAAAACCTTACCATTTGCCACAGATGACGGTTTCTTTTGCAGCGCAGACACGATGGTCCCCGCCGTAACCAACTTATTTGCATAGTCAGGGTCGGTTTCCGCATTAAAGGTTGTCCCCAAAGAGGTCGGTGCCCAACTTGTTCCATTATGTTGCAGGATTTGGGTATTGGATCCACTAATCAGGCCAGCCGCATTTGTTGGCACAACGTTACCAGAAGAATTTACGGCCAAGACCTTGCCATTATCGGCATTGGCCCAGTTATGTTGTTTCACCGCATAATCTGTAACATACGATTGCGTCGTTACAATCGTATCCGCCGATGCCAAAGACGGCACCGCCAAACATAGCGCAACCACCGGAAATCCCAAGATTTTTTGCAGATAATACATGGCCTCCCACTTCCTTTGCATATCAAAATCCTTTCCCTTTTATGACCCTATCATACCATATTTATGCCACCTGTGTAAATAACAAAATGACATAAAAATTAATTTTTTTACAAATCTTTCGTGTGCGGTGCAAAAAGCCCAGAAAACCGCCACACGAAACGAAATGTAAAGTTTGTTTGTTGTGTTGTTATGACGTAACTATACCACAAATGGCACCCCCGAACCAAGCGAAAAATGAAATGAAGAATAAAAAATCTTTTTTTGTTTGCATTTCGTGAAATTTTTTTGAAAAATATCCGCGCAAAATAACAACAAAGGAGAAGCCATGAGCAATAAATGGGTATATACTTTCGGCAATGGTCATGCCGAAGGTCGTGCAGATATGCGCAACCTGTTGGGTGGCAAAGGCGCGAATTTGGCCGAAATGAATTTGGTCGGTTTGCCTGTGCCGGCGGGATTTACCGTCACTACCGAGGTTTGCACGTATTACTATGACAACAATCAAACATATCCTGCGGATTTAATGGACCAGGTTCGCGCAGGCATTAACCACATCGAATCGATTATGGGCAAAAAATTTGCCGATATGGAAAATCCTTTGTTGGTTTCCGTGCGTTCCGGGGCGCGCGTTTCTATGCCGGGTATGATGGACACGGTTCTGAATTTGGGTTTGAACGATGAAACGGTCAAGGCTTTGGCAAAACATTCCGGCAATGAACGATTCGCATACGATTCGTATCGTCGCTTTATTATGATGTTTTCTGATGTTGTGTTGGGTGCGGATATCGACCTGTTTGAACACACATTGGAAAAAATGAAAGAATCCAAGGGATACAAGGTTGATACAGAATTGACCGCGGATGATTTGAAACAATTGGTTGAACAATTCAAAGAAATCGGCGTGAAAATTGGTAAAGTTTTCCCGCAAGACCCATGGGAACAATTGAAATTGGGTATCGGCGCCGTGTTCGGTTCGTGGATGAGCAAGAAAGCCATCACATACCGCAAATTGAACAATATTCCGGGCGATTGGGGTACCGCGGTTAATGTCCAGGCAATGGTGTTCGGAAATTCTGGTGACGATTCGGCAACCGGCGTATGCTTCTCACGCGATCCGGCAACCGGTGAAAATAAATACTATGGCGAATATCTGATTAATGCCCAAGGTGAAGACGTTGTGGCCGGTATTCGTACCCCGCAACCAATGAGCAAAGATGATTCGGGTCGTGTCTCGTTGGAAGAGGCCATGCCGAATGTCTATAAAGAACTTTGCGATGTTCGTGAAAAATTGGAAAAACATTACAAAGATATGCAGGATATGGAATTCACAATTGAACATGGGAAACTGTGGATGTTGCAATGCCGTAATGGTAAGCGTACTGCGGCGGCCGCGGTTCGTATGGCGGTTGAAATGGTGAACGAAGGTTTGTTGACCAAAGAAGAAGCAATTTTGCGCGTTGGTGCCGACCAATTGAATCACTTGTTGCACCCAATGTTGGATCCCAAGGCGGAAAAGAAAGTTATCGCAACAGGTTTGCCGGCATCCCCAGGTGCCGCGGTGGGCCAGGCGGTGTTCTGTGCCGAAGACGCCGAAAAATGGGCGGCCGAAGGCAAGAAAGTCATGCTTATCCGCGTTGAAACATCCCCCGAAGATATTGCAGGTATGAATGCGGCCCAGGGTGTTATTACCGCACGTGGTGGTATGACATCGCACGCGGCGGTGGTTGCACGTGGTATGGGAACACCTTGCGTTTCCGGTTCTGCGGATATTAAAATTGATTATGAAACCAAAACAATGAAAACAACGTCCGGCGCGGTTATTAACGAAGGCGATTGGGTTTCCATCGATGGTGCACGTGGCGAAATTATCGCGGGTGCGGTTCCGACGGTATCGGTTGAATTGACCGGAAACTTTGGAACATTGATGGGTTGGGTTGATGAAATCAAAACTTTGGCCGTCAAGGCCAACGCCGAAACACCAAAAGATGCAAAACAGGCGCGTGACTTTGGTGCCGAAGGTATCGGGTTGGCGCGTACGGAACATATGTTCTTTGACCCGGCACGAATCCAAGATATGCGCGAAATGATTTTGGCCGATGACGAGGCAGGTCGTCGCGCAGCCCTTGCGAAATTGTTGCCGTATCAACGCGCAGACTTTATCGAATTGTTCAAGATTATGGACGGTCTGCCGGTGACGATTCGTTTGATTGACCCGCCATTACATGAATTCTTGCCACATACCGATGCGGAAATTGCAGAATTGGCGGCACACATTGGTAAAACGGTCGAATTTGTAAAGGCGCGCGCAGAAGCCCTGCACGAACAAAATCCGATGTTGGGTCATCGTGGTTGCCGTTTGGCGATTACATATCCGGAAATCTGCGAAATGCAGACCCGTGCGATATTGTCGGCGGCTTTGGAATGCAGGAAAAACGGCGTTTCCGTTCATCCGGAAATCGAAGTTCCGTTGGTCGGTTCGAAAAAAGAAGTCGATATCGTTAAATCTGTTATCGATGCAACCGCGGCGGCATTGTTTGCCGAGGTTGGCGAATCCATCGAATACACGGTTGGTTCAATGATTGAATTGCCGCGCGCGGCGCTTCTGGCCAATGAAATTGCGGAAAGTTGCGAATTCTTTGAATTTGGAACAAACGATTTGACACAAACGACATTGGGTATGTCACGTGACGATACGGGTAAAATCTTGGATGAATACCGTGCACGTGGCGTCTATGTTGCAGACCCGTTTGCATCGGTTGACCAATTGGGCGTCGGTTTGTTGATTAAAGACGCCGTTGCCAAGGCACGCGCAACCAAAGGCGACAAAATACACCTTGGGGTATGCGGCGAACATGGTGGTGACCCAGATTCAATTGAATTCTTCCATAAATGTGGATTCAATTCTGTGTCGTGCAGTCCATTCCGCGTGCCGATTGCACGTTTGGCTGCGGCCCAGGCGGCGGTTAAATTCCCACGGAAATAAAAAAAAATGCCCTTCGGGGCATTTTTTAGTGGTTAGTGTTAGTGGATAGTGGTTAGTGGTATCTGGAATAATCTCGTAATTTTGAATGTTAATCCAAACAAAAAAACAATGGGCGCGATTTTGCGCCCATACTAACCACTAACACTATCCACTAACCACTAAAACATTATCAATAAAATGCTAATGGGTTTTCATCTTTACACGCGCGCGCAAAGATGTTATAATAATATAAACATGGGTGTAATTCGGGAAGGGTTACGCCGGGAAAATGGTGGATTTCGGGCGTTTCCGAAAGATAATGGAGAGTATTCATGAAAAAACGTTATGTCGCAAATTTGTGTAAAAATGCACTGGGAACGGTTTTGTTATTGATGGGTGCGTTTTTTGTATGTTCAACATTATTGTCTATGCGTGTGGTTTTGGCGGACCCGATTGCCGGTGAAATGGTAATATTGTCGCAACCAAGCCAGTCTGCACCGGGGCGTGTCGGCCGGGTCAGTCCGCGTGGCACGTCGGCAAATACGTCTGCGCGTCCGACAACGGCGGCGTCCAACGCAAATGCGTCGCGTGGTGTCGCCGCACGCAAGGTTGCATCGCGCACAAATACGGCCACGGCGGATTCGACACCGGCCCGCACCGCAACACGTAACGTTGTTGCCCGCACATCGCGCACGGCGTCCACAAATCGTGCAAATACGCGTAATGTTCGCGCCCGTGCGTCGGCCACACAATCACGCGTTGCACTGGATGGCGACCCAATACGTGGTGCCAAGACCAAGGTCAACAGCAATTATTACACATATCTTTCTGGCAAACTTTATTCCGGGAATTATTCAAACATTATTGATTCCACAACGGGCCTTATTTCGGCCGAGGCATACAGTAACTGCCTTGAATCATATTACACATGTATGGATGAAATTTGCACCGCCCGTAACGAGGCCCAACGTCGTTGCGCATGTGCCGGCCGTGTGAAAGCTTTTGCCGAGTCGGAAAATGCATTAGAGGCCGCAAACGAAGAACTTATCAAGGTTTCGGGTGAATTGGCATTGTTGATTGCAAACAAGGGCAAAGAAGTTAGCGCGGCGTTTTCATTGACCGACGCAGAAAAGGTTATGAATTGCGCATCCTGGCGCGAGGCCAGCAAGAACGGCACCGCGACCCAGGCGCAATTTGGTTCGTGGTGTGCGGACCATGGTGAATATGGAACACAGTGTTCAGAATTACGCGCTCCATCATATTGTTATAAAGGGCAAGAAAATAAATTTGCCTTTGATGTTGGCGATTTAGATGGTGCCGGGTCCGACATCTTGGCGTCTTTGGCCCAGTGGGCGGATGACGTGAAATTAAATGTTGATACAATTTTAACCAACAATGATTCCGAAGTGAACAACGCGATAACCTATGTTACCGATACGCTGAATGGTATCACCGGTTCTGTGGCGGCTTTCTATTCGGGCGAGGTAACAGACAGCCTGGCGGAAACATGGGGATACGAATTGTTCCGCTATGCACATAATAATGTATGCGCGCGCGTATTAGATTCTTGCTTTAACGGCATTTACGAAGGTTGTGGCACACCGCCGTCCGGTGGACGCTGTGCGAATGGCGCAACATCTTCGTGTCCGTTTAATTACAACAGCAAGGTCGAAATAACATCATCCGGTGATGTAAAGTTAAATGAACGCAGCACCACGACCAACAGTTCATCCGCATCATGCTTTGGTTATGGTTCCACATCCAGTGACCCATATTCATCGCTGCGTGGCCCGGTGGCGGATGCACGTCGGTCCGTTATGCAAAAGTATTTAATGGATGCGAACGCGGATTGCGACCTGTATGGCGAACAATTAAAAACAACCGCGCAAAAGATTTCTTATCAAAAGGCCGCCGCACAACAGGCGTTACAGCAAAAGCGTTTAGAATTCTATAACGAAGAACGCAAAAATGTGCTGAATGACGCAATTGCCGCCGGAACGAACTTTAATGAATGTATAAGTGAATTGTATGATTGCTATGAAACTCAACAGAGTTCAAACGACAATTGGTCTACATCTCGTATCAAGACATATTGTGCGCAAATTGCGAATGCCCCACATTGTTATCAAGATATGATTTGTAATCCATCTATTGCCCAATTCAAGGCAATCATAGATGTTGAAGATGGCACCAATTGCACATGGAATTCCAGTGATTATACCCAGAACACATGCCGTAATGTTGTAACATTATATGAAATATTGAATTCTATTGGCGAAGCGGGCAATCCGTCGGGTACCACGGGTGATTCCAAGAAGATAAGAGAAAAATGTCTGCGTGATACATTGGGATGTGGTGATGATGGTAAAAGTGGCTGTATCCGCAGTTGGACAAGAGATTAATAATATAATAAGTAATAAAAATCGGGGCATGTCCCCGATTTTTCTGTGCGGAAACGCTTTTGTGCATAAATTTTTATGCAAAATGCTTGACTTTTGATAAAAAAAGCATATTATTTGCATAAACTTTTGAACAAAAGTGAAAATAAAAGGAAAAAAATATGAGCGACTTTGCAATCTTTCAAACCGGCGGCAAGCAGTATCGTGTTAAAACCGGTGATGTTATCAAGGTTGAAAAACTGGATGCGGATGGCGATGTCACTTTTGACCATGTTTTGATGATTGGCGAACGCGTTGGGACGCCGACTATCGAAGGGGCAAGTGTTATCGCAACTGTCGTTGAACAAAAACGCGGCGACAAAGTTTTGGTGTTCAAGAAAAAACGCCGTCAAAACTATCGTCGTACACGCGGTCATCGTCAGTTTATTACCGTGTTGAAAATCAAGGAAATCAAGGGCTAACCCCCGGAATTAAAGGAGTTTAATTATGGCACATAAGAAAGGTGGTGCGAGTACATCGAACGGACGCGATTCTGCGGGACGCAGACTTGGCGTTAAAAAATCTGGTGGCGCACGCGTGATTCCGGGTAATATCATTATTCGTCAACGCGGAACCGCCGTTCACCCGGGCGAAAATGTGGGCATGGGCAAAGACCATACTATATTTGCGAAAATCGCCGGTGTGGTGAAATTTAAACGCGGATTTCGTGACCGTAAAACTGTTTCGGTTATCCCGGAAACCACAAAATAATAAAACGCCCATTTGGGCGTTTTTTTTACGCCGGGATGACGGCGTAAATACGGGGTGACGACATGATAATGGAACAACAAAAACACCGGCGGGTGCCGGTGTTTTTGTTTGTTATTGTGTTACCCCAAGCACAGCGGCCCGGATGTCGGAATCGTCCCGGACGCCGCGCCCGCAATCGCCCGCGCAACTGGCCGAACAGCTCAACGCACTGCCCGAGCTGCCGACCAAGCTGCCGAACACCCAACGCGCAGCCGATGTGTTCGGATCCGTCATTTTGCAATAGCAACTTCCACCGGGGGGATTATCGTTTGCCACCGCACCCGAACCAGATGTTTCATAATCGGCCTGCACACCACTTTGATTCGTGGGTATGCCCCCCCACACTCAATCCTTCATCCACCGCACTACATGCGCTGATACCGCTTATCTGAACCGATTCATTATTATATGTGAACATTGTACCCCAATCACCATAGTTTGATGGCGCTGTGGTACAGGTACCAAAGGTTCTATCCTTTCCTAGTATTTTATAACAAGACCTATCTCCGTTTGTGCCAACCAACGCCGTTAACATTTCCAGAATGGCCGCACTGTTATCGCCACCACTTGCGGCGGCGCCATATGCCGTTTGGGGCGTGATGGTCCACAGGTCGCATGTCGGACTGTTCGCACAGGTCAATTTCGTGGTCGTTGTTGTCGGTAATGCGTTAAATGCACCGGTCAATGCAGATGCAGTAATCAGTTTACCTTCGTCTTCCGCCGCTGTATAACTACTCGCATCGCTGTAAATACCGCGTTCACCAATTGTGCCATTGCCCGCCGCGGTATAGGTCATAACGGTATCACCCAGTGTCGCATTGTTCGGATTCGACGCGGGTATCTTTACCTGGGTCGTATCTATTTGGGTGTCAACGTATCCCTTG
>JAZROX010000035.1:0-8459 GCA_045648945.1 Candidatus Enterousia sp.
ACCCGTCTCGTACTGGTCCGCATTGCTGGCAACGCCATACGACCCGCCCGTGTCGTTGCACACCGCCACGCCCGATACATCCCCATACGGAAACACCGTTTCCCACGTCATTGCCGCCGCGTTATACGTGTAATCCGTCCCAGCAATCGATGCATCCAAACCCGATGATTGTTTCGAATTAACCGGCGATTGCTTTTGTTGATTTTTCTGTTGTCTGCATAAACCGCTGCTGGTCTTTTCAAAATTTCTGCTGGCATCACATTCATCCGCACGACACGAACAATTTACACTGTCCCCGGCCCCCTGTTTGGTTTCACATCGAACACCCAATGTCGTTTTAACTTTTTCGTCTACCTGGATATATGTTCCGGACACCCAACCATACGTTGCTAATTTATTTATATCCTGGGGAATGCATCGGGCACCAATAACGCGCCCGTCGCCCGTGGCCGATTTTACCGATTCGCAATGACAATCTTGCAAACCGTTATCGCCTGCATCAACACACTTTTTATCACCACCAATCGCCCATATTCCCCGGCCATCGTCACAACTTTCGCCAATTTTACCGTCGTTCTGGTCCATTTCGTTGGATGATATTATTTCCACTTCGGCTTCATCCTGTCCAAGGTTTGTGCGCGCTGTTTGTTCGCGTTCACGCTCGGCTTGCTCACGTTCCGCACGCTCAACCTTCTCGCGTTCTTTGGCAGATATTTGGTCGTTGATGCGATCTAATCTTTCCTGTTGACGTTCCAATTGTTGTTTGTTTTCTTCTATCTCGCTTGTTAACTTGTTGCTCTTGTTCGCCTGGACTATATTCACGCCAACACCAACCGCGGTTAACCCTATTGTCGATATACCCGCAATCATCCAGCCTTTCTTTTTCCCTTCACATTCTTCTAACTGCTTTATCTTGTCTTCTTTCTGTTGTACAAGGTTCCGTATGGTCCCCGTCATTTGCACACCATGTGATGGAATGGCGGACATCGTACCAAACAACATTATCGCAAAAATTGATATACTTTTTTTCATGTCTCGCCCCCATTTATTGCATTTCTTTCAAACGGTTTTCCGCTTCTTTGATACTGGCGTTCGTGCCCGCAACTTCGCCTTTGACACGGCCAAGTTCCGTTTTCTTTTCTTGTATCTTGCTGTTTTGAACCAATGCCGCGACACCCGTTCCAACAACGCCAACGCCACCAACAACCGTCGCCGCAACCCAACCTTTGCGCTTGCGATCACATTTCATAATTTCTTCATCCAACAATTGAATATCATGCCGCAGGGTTTGAACAACCTCCATCTCACTCATACCTTCGGTACCCGGGACTTCTTCGGCAACATACCCGCCCGTCGTATCGGATGTTTGCGTCCCCGCACCAAATTGGCGTTGCTTTAACTCTATCGAGTATGAATTTTGCGAAACAAACAAAACCGACAAAACCGTCACAAAACTCGCCACGATATTTCTGTGATTCAATACCAAAAACGACATATTACCCCCCTTGCCTACTTTGGGAATATTATATCATATTTTTTATATAACTACAAGTGCTATAAAATAAAATTGGTATTTTTTGAAAATTTTTAATAATTATGAATTTATTCCAGATTCTATACTAAAAAAATGCGCGGCGGAAACACGCGCCCGCCGCACAAAATAGTAATGATACCTTTGAAAATTATTTCAATACCGTATCTTGTGGTTTCTGCGAATTGATACCACGCGCCTGAAACTCTTGCATTACTGGGAACACATTCGCCGTTCCCAAACGAAATGCCATCGTTGCATTTGCTTTCTTTACATCTTTTACATCTGCCATATTCAACACCTTTTTCAAAGTATCTCTCTGGTGAACCCTACTATATACTAACAAAAACTTTTGTCAAGCATTTTTATATTCACCAAATTATATTACATTCCACAGGCTGCGCCGCCACAATCTTCGATAAATTCTTCGACCGCAACATTTGCCACCGGAACCTTTTTCCCGCCACCCGGTTCGGTATAGGAAACCTCTTTCACAACGCGCACACGGCGATTTTCCGCGTTACGCACACCGTCGGGTGTCGGAACCTTTAAATCTTCTTCACCGGCGGAAACCGCAACAATCTGACTTGCCGGGATACCGCGCTCAATAAGCATTTTCTGAACCGCATCCGCACGACGACCGCCCAATGCATAGTTATAGGCCTTGCTGCCCGATGTGTCGGTATGACCAACAACGGTGATTTTAATATTCCTGTTATTTTGTGTAACCGTCGCCAATTTCCGTATTACATCATCATATTCCGGCTTAATCTGGGCCTTGTCAAAATCGAATCGGATTTCAAAGACTTCTTCCATCACGTGCTGTTTTGCCTCTAATGGAATTTGTTGAACCTTGATTATGGTTGTTTCTTCATAATCCCGCGGTGCCGGGACCGGCTTCGCCGCAACCGGTGCGGGACGCGACGCATTCAACGCATCCAACCGCGCATTTATCGCGGCCAATTCCGCACGCATCGCCATCATCATATCGATAAATTCTTGGCGCGAAACCAAATCATCCGCAATAATTGCGATTTCTTCAACATCCTCTTCGTCGGCGCAATCACACGGCGCAGGCTCCGATTCCGTCTCGATCAACATCATCGGTCCGGGTTGTGGCAACATGGTCGGCGCACCATTCACCGTCACAGACACAGGTTGATTATTCGACACAACCACCGGCGCCGCATTTGCCGCCTCACGATTTGCGGCACATGGACAGTCGGCCTTTAAACGTGTACTGGAATTTTCACTGTTGCGTTTACTGTTATCATTAAATGTTTTATCGCCACCATAAATATTCTGGTTAAACACCAAAGGTTGCGGATTTTCCGCCGGCACCGGCACAGGGTTTATAAGGTGTTCCGGCACATTAACATTATTTACAATAATCACACCTTCACGCGTCCGATTTGCGCCACGCATTGCCGCCATTGCACCGGTTTCGGGGTAATACGCCGGCATCGCCGCACGCGCCGCCCCATTTGAGACCATCATTTCGTTTGCCGTCGTTGTTGTCGTTTCGGTCACCATACGCGCCGCCGGATTATTTATAATCTTGCCCCCACGGCAATCACGCAATGCGGTCAAAGTCCGCTCAAAACGCGTCCGACATTCACGTGCGGTTTTATCCTGGCCCGTGGCAAGTGCCGAAATCCAGCAATCATATTTCGCCTGCAATTCCGCCGCCAATTCAGGGTTCGTGTCACTTGCGTCGTTCTTGAATAATTCAATCATATCATTATACGCACTGGACAATTCATACGCGGTGTTATCGTTTGAAATCTCCCACGTGTTCAAAGATTCTGGGAATGGAACCTCGCCTGAAAAGGCGGCAACCGCCTTGTTCGCGAATAATTCACCCACGTCTGGATGACCACTGGTCCGGGCATTATAAATCGCATATGAACGATAATTCATCGCCAACTGATTCAAGAAAGAATCTTTATGCGGTGCAGAATATACGTCCAACCGTTCAACATAATCAACCGTTGGCGTTGCAACATAACCATCGGAATATTCCGAATCAACATTGGACGTCGCGCATCCCGCAGCCGCCAACGCCGCCACACATGTTATAACCCATACAGAAACCCCAGATTGTATTTTCATATTAAAATCCTTTCTCTTACCTTTTTGCCCATTATATCAATTTTGCCATTTTTAGTAAAGCAAAAAACAATCCTTTTTATTTATCCAAGAATTGACTTGCCACCGTTGCCAAATTACCAATCCCCCCAATACCCGATTGTCCAACCATGCTGGACACCGCGCTCATAACATTGCCCGTGTTTGTTGGTTGACCGATACTGCTAATCGTATTGGTAATAAACCCACCGAATGTTTCCAAACGCTTTGCCGCCAATTTATTTCCCGAACAATTCGTCGCCTTTTGCAGCAACGCAACCGCCTGGGACGCCTCGGTCCGCGTATAGTCATCATTGTCGAAATCAATCATATCGAACAACGTCCACATATTCGTCATTTTTTTACGTTTGGTTTTTCCACAGGCACTTAACGCCCCGCCGTCCGAACAATATTCAACCACGGCGGCCTTTGGGAACCCGGCCCATACCGCACCACGCGCATCCGCAACCGAAAAAGTATCATAACATATGGCCGACGCATCAATGGACACACCCATCCCGGAACCCGTCACAGTACTTTCATACGTTTCACCGTCTTCGCATGGACGCATTCCGGCCGAACCAGCCGCCAAAGGATTTGTTGCGCCGGCAATTGCCCATTCTTTTATCAAATTATTCACAAACGTGATTTCACGTGACGTAGGTTCACATTCTGCAACCAAGGCCTTTTGTTGTTGATTCAACGCGATAACATTTCCGACCAATCCCGCCGCAGTTGGCAACAAACTTGCCCCCAGGTTGGTCACAGACGTCGACGATTCCTGCTTTGCCACAGACGCCGCCTTTTTCGGCACCAACACATTCGCCGCGCCAAACGCGTTCAACGCGCCACAAACCGCGACCGTCGCCGTGCAAAAAATGAAAAATTTTTTCATATTTTTACTCTCTCTTGCGAAACATTATATCACAAAAAAGACAAATGACCAAACATAAAAAATTGCTTTTTTAAATATATCGGTCTAACATATAAACAAATGAAGAAAGATAAACGCAATTTTATCATTATGCGACGGCATCGTCGTTGGCAACGCCTGTGGCAGTTTTTCTTTACCGGGTGGGGCCTGGTCATGGTTGCGGCGTTGGTTGCGGGTGCATTGTTCACACATCAATTACTGTGGTCGCCCATATCCGCGATAAACATGACAGACGTGACCAGCAATCAATTCAAAATGTCCGGCGCGATATTTCACGGCACAGACGCGAATGGCGAACCGTTCAGAATTGTTGCCGCGACGGGCCGCCAAGAATACGACAACCCTGACATTATATTCTTGGATCGGGTTTCCGGATATACAACGAAAATCCAGAACGGCAAAAAAACGGTCTATAATTTTTCTGCGAACGCGGGCGAATATAACCGTGCCAAGAAAACCGTCAAAATGATTGGCAACGTTCATATAAAATCCAGCGACGGCAGTGAAATTCAAACAAACGAATTGGTGGTAAAAATATGAAGCAATCTGTATTAAAAGTTGAACATTTATCAAAATCGTATGGCAATCGCATGGTCCTGCGCGATATATCAATGACCGCGGCCCAGGGCGAATCGGTCGGACTGCTGGGGCCGAACGGTGCGGGCAAAACGACGGCGTTTTATTGCATCACGGGCCAATTGCGCGCAACCGGCGGCCAAATATTTTTAAACAGCCAAGATATAACCCACCTGCCGTTCTATCAAAGGGCGCGCCTGCACATCGGCTATTTGCCCCAGGAAAACAGTGTCTTCCGCGGCCTGAACGTGGAACAAAACATCATGGCGATACTTGAGGTTGTCGAACCCGACTATAAAAAACGCAAACAAAAATTGGACGCATTATTGGAAGAATTTTCCATATCGCACCTGCGGCGCAGCCCGGCCACATCGCTTTCGGGTGGGGAACGTCGCCGCGTAGAAATTGCGCGCGCGTTGGCGAACGACCCAAAGTTTATATTGTTGGACGAACCATTCGCGGGCATTGACCCAATTGCGGTGAATGAAATACGTGGATTGGTGTCGCAATTAAAGAACCGCGGCCTGGGCGTGATTATTACGGACCACAACGTCCGCGAAACATTGGGCATCACGGATCGCAGTTACGTTTTGCACGACGGAAAAATACTTAAACACGGGACCAGTGACGAAATCATCCGCGACGAAATGGTTAAAAAGGTCTACCTTGGTGAAACGTTCACCATGTAAAAATTATTCAACACACAAAAACAACCGATCATACATAAACACCGCCATATAATCGGACACCCCACGTGCCCAGTTATATATTTTAACCAAGAAATTATACGCACACGCCCATTTTATCCAACCATGCGCGGCGGCCAATTGTCCGACAGAAAGATCGCTGATATCGCGATAGTATGCAATATTTATCAACCGCCGACATATTTTTCGTGCCCCGCGCGGCCTCAGCAGCACGAATTTTTTGAAATGCCGATATCCAATCATATTCACACCGCGCGCGACGGGTCTTAGGCAATATTTTGACATCTCTAATCTTAACTTATTATGCAAGAATCGCACTATATCCCCCAAATATTGCCACAGCGTCCGTTTATCATTTCCAAACAGACAGAAATCATCACAATACCGCAAATAATCACGACAATGCAGCACATGTTTCACAAACATATCCAATTGGTTCAGATAAACATTTCCCATCCATTGGCTGGTTAAATTTCCGATTGGCATATTTATATTATTTCCCCCGGACCGAACGATATTGGCCAACACGCGCATCAACCGCCGGTCACCGATTTTTTGTTCCAATATTTTTATCATAACGTCATGATTGATTGATGGGAAAAATTTCCGCACATCGCATTGCAAGAAATATTTATTCCGACGAACGAATTCCATAATTTTCTGGGATGCGGCATGCAGCCCGCGCCCCGGGATACACGCATAAGAATCATGAATAAACATTTTTTGCCAAATCGGCCCAAGCACGTTTATAAGCGCATGATGAACGATATGATCGGGATACAGTGGCAATTCGTAAATATCGCGTTTTTTTGGTTCATATATAGTAAACACGCGATAATTCGACGTCCGATAGGTTCCGTCAATCAAAGATTGCCGCAATTTCTTAAGTAAATTTTCACTATCGGCCAAGAATTTTTTGGTTGATTTTTTATTTTTTTTACTTTTCACGGCCTTTTTTGCGGCCAATCTAAAGTTTTCTTCGGAAATAAATTCCGCCCACAGGTTTTTATAACGTTTCATTTTTTTACGAGAAAGAATAATATTTATCTATTTTAACTATGACCGTATTAAACGGTATGTTGCCTTTGACCGATTTTATTTGGTCAATCAGAACGATGCTGCCGGTGAACACTATGCACACTTCATCACCGGCCAAGAATTGCAATTGCAGGCATTCTGCGCCATCGTGTTTTTTTGATTGCGTAATACGAAAATCGGTTACCAATATTTCTTGGTTCAAAATTTCGTCCAATCGTCGCTTGCGTCCGGCCATAGGCAGTTTATCGCGTGCAAAGTTCGAAAACCGTGGACACGATTCGGCCTTTAATTTTTTTATTTCATCGATTGTCATATAAAAATTCCCCCTTTGGATTGGATATCCAGGGTGTTCGTCACGATACCTCTTGAACTACTGGCCCAGATATCCCCTGCGTTTTGTATTTGTTTATCGAATGTGCCCACGGGGTGCGGAAGGGAAATTCGGCCCCCGCCGGGCACACTCGAGTTAAAACGGGCTGTGACGCTCCACCTTGATGCAAGGCAATGTTTTGAAACAGACATATTGTGTTGTCTGAAAAGCGTTTCATTCACTTTGTCCTGCAGGTTAGCAAAACTCTGTTTGGTTACCAGAGTAACCGTTACACCAAGGAGCGACCGAACCGAAAACGCCCGACCGGAAGTCGGAGTTGTTACGGACGTTGTTACCGCAGTTGTTCGCACAGTTGTCCGCACAATCGGACGACGAGGAGTTCGCGTTGTTGAACACCCAGCGGGAGACAGCAACACGGACCAACGGTCCCAACTGAATTTAGCCCCACAGCCCATTCCTGGTCACGCGTGTACAATTCACATATTGCAATACACGCATGGCGCGGGAATTGTTTCAAATGCGTATGCATTTGATTAAAACCCACCACCGGTTTTAATTAAACACACACCCGTCATACCGCCGAAGGGCGGTACCCATCTCGGCGGTGCATTGCACCGACGGATTGCCGCCCTGCAGGGGATTTGTCGCCGCCGTGCGGCGGCAAACTGTCTGCGACGCAAGTGTTCACTTCGTTCACACTGGGTCCCGGCCTACGCCGGGATGACAGTGCAACACCCTCGCGTTATTCCCCTTCACCACGTGAAGGGGACTTTTGCACCGCGACGCCCCCACTAACACTAACCACTAACCACTACCACTAACCACTAACCACTACCACTAACCACTATCCGGCGCTATCGGGGGCGGGGTCGCCGCCCCCGAACCCCCACCCATTACCGGATTGGGTCGCGCCGCACGATGCGCCGCCGCGCATCGTGGCATCATGGCGCGACCGAACCGAAAACGCCCGACCGGAAGCCGGAGGCGTTACGGACGGTGTAAGCGCAGGCGTGCGCACAGTTGGCCGCACAACCGGACGACGAGGAGTACGCGTTGCCGAACACCCAGCGGGAGACAGCAGGATGTGTCATCCGACACCAACAATTAACACCACCCGTCTCGTACTGGTCCGCATTGCTGGCAACGCCATACGACCCGCCCGTGTCGTTGCACACCGCCACGCCCGATACATCCCCATACGGAAACACCGTTTCC
>JAZROX010000036.1:0-15959 GCA_045648945.1 Candidatus Enterousia sp.
GCACCAAATCTTACACAAAATATAGTAAAAATAAGAAAAGGTACTTACAAGTACCTTTTCTTTTTTGCGCGTTTCTTTTTCGCGCCCAGCCTGGCCGATCGTGGCAAGGTCCGGAAGGCCGCCGGGCCGGGGGTGGGCGGTAGGCATCGTTAAAAAATTATCAAGTGCAAAATTTTATTTGACTTATTAAGTACGTCATGGTACTATAACCACGGAACAAGCAACGCACAACACGAAGGGAGAAAAAATAAAATGTCTATTTTAATTTCCAACCAGCAAGCCCGCGACTTACTCTTTGCGCTTGACTACTATATATTAGAATTAGAAGCGCAAAAACAAAACGCCATTAATCGCGGATTAACGGGCCGCTATCATGTTTTAAATTCACTAATCGAATCGTATAACAAAACTTACCACGAAGTAAACGCCAACTTGGGCCAGGAATTAGAAAAGGGGGAAAAAGCACAATGACAACTAAAAAAGCAATTATTTTATTAGAACAAGTAAACCCGATCGTTAAGAAATCCACGTCTTATATAAGGCGCCTGGAGATCGACGAAGAAGATAGAAGCATTAAATTTATTAATCTTTTCGGCGCGATCATGCACCGGCACTACTACGCTAATGACGCTGACGCGCTGGACACGTCTTACGCGATCTTTGACTACTTGACCGACCGGCCGGGAATCATTAAATAAGAAAGGGGGGTTAAAAATGCCACGTAAAAGGGTAGTATCTAGAACGGTACAAACAACAAGCGCGAATTGCCTTATGATCAATTTAAAGACAAAAGAGCAATTCCGGAAGACTTTTACGTTGTGCGGGCATCATACGCGTGATATGATTAATAAGCGCGGGGAACGGCTCTTTACAACGAAAAAGGAAAAATTTGTAACGTGCCTTCGGGCGGTCCAGCATGATGATTTTTACAGTATGCCGGAAGAACAGTTTATCACATTAGCAACAAAAATGAAAAAAGAAAAGGAGAAATAATCATTATGAAGATCACTATTTTTGCAAAGAAACGTAACACAGAAAGTGGCAAGGTATTTTTTAACTATATTACGACCATGCGCCGGAAAGACGGCGAAGATATTACCGCAAGCGTCAAATTCCGTGACGAGTGCGGCCAGCCGAAGCCGGAAACTTGCCCGCTTAATATCGAGTTTGATAAAAAGCACGCAAACCTGGCACCGCGTAAATACTTTGACGAAGAAGGAAACGAAAAAACAGCCTGGACGCTTTGGCTTTCCGCCTGGAAGAACAGCGACGACGTTTACGTCGATCACTCGCTTGACGACTTCGAGTAAACCGTTAATTAAAGAAAAGGCCTCGGAAACGGGGCTTTTTTCTTCCATAAATATAAAGGAAGGTATTAAAAATGAATAAAAAAGGCTTTGAAGCTGGTAATATGTTAAAGAAATGCCCGTTTTGTGGTAGTACCGCGAATATATGGTTAAGTGAAAGCCGTTTAAACTTATTCGTAGAATGTGACAATATAGATTGTATGGCTAGGAGCGGTTCGGGAATTAACATTATGGAAGTTATAAACAAGTGGAATAATAGGGCGAAAGAAGTAAAAAAGGAAGGTGTTATTAGTGAAAATAAAGGGGTTTAAATGTTCTTGTTGTGGAAATGACAACTTTTACGCTTTAGATTCTAAAGTAGAGAATCGAACGGGTTATATTGCTCTTATTGCGACCGTTGGTTGAAATGGGCCAGTAAAGAGGAAAAAAGACTAATCGCCAAAATAGCAGAAGGGTGTGCTTATAAACAAGGCACTTGGAAAGAAAAAAGCGTAATTTCCGCCGATAATTTAGTTAGCTTACAGAGCGCCCGTTGTAGCGTCTGCGGAAAGTATCACACTACGCCTTATATGTATTATTTTGATAACTTTAACTATTGTCCGAATTGCGGCGCTGATATGCGGGAAAGGGTAGAAAGTAATGGAGAAACAATTTGAAATGTCTTTACAAGATACTGTCGAAAATATGATTTCTAGTGATTATCGCAAAAGATTGATAGCGGAATATCAACAATGCGAAATTCGATTTAATCGTCTTATTGACGTAATGCACAAGTATGGAAGGGGATATAATTCAGTCGAAAGCGGGGATATTGATATTTCTTTATTACGGAAACAGGCTGATATTATGCGGGCTTATATGTTCATTTTGTTAAAAAGAGCTGTTAAAGAAGGGATAGATTTATTATGAGAAAACCACGGAAAAAGATTAAAAAAATAAAATGTAAATTAATGTGTAAGAATTATCTTTTTTGCTTTGGCACAGGATATACAGAAATTATTAGCAAGGGTTTGATACCTAAATTCTGTGAAAGGAAGTTTAAGTACAAATGAGAAAGCCACGAAAGAACACGAAAACCTATAAGGAATTTTCCAGCATGATAAAGAACATGGTAGAGCAAAAACGCTATTACGGAAAGCGCGGCGTAGATATTCCGGACGTAAGGGACTATTTCACCCGCGCGGACGCGTCCGCGGCGAACCTTCGCGGTTTAAAGAAATTCAAAAAACAGTTCATTGACCCATTTATTAAGGATATAAAGACCCGTGTAAAAGCTTTTACCATGCAAAAGAATGTTTCCACGTCCACAGCATACAAGCGGCTTTCCGGTCTTCTTTCCGGCCGAATCAGCGCGGCCGACGTAACACTTGAAACTTTCCGGGAACAAATAGATAAATTCCCTTCAAAGGCGGCAAGGCAGACGATCAATAATTTTATAGACGAATTTCAAGCCGTAACGGAAGACAAGGACGAATTAGCCCGTATCTTAACAGAAACGGCGGAAAAAGACGCCGCCTTCGAAGCGTTAATGTATGTGAGCGATTCCCAGGAAGAACTTGTTATACATAACACGTCTTTACTTATGAGTAATATGCTGGAAGAACTACGGAAGACCCAGCCGGTAACGGCGGATTTTTTAGCGGATAAATTAGATAGTTTCATGTTTTATTAATACTTTTTTGGCGGGTGTGCATTATGAGAATCAAAGAGTTTACATATTATATGTGCGACTTTGAAACGACCGTATATAACGACCAGGAATTTACCGAAGTATGGGCGGCGGCTTTGGTGCCGTTCTATACGGAAGACGTTAAAATATTTCATTCGATCAATGAATTTTTCCATTATATATTTAACTTCACGACCGGCAATATTTGCCTGTATTTCCATAACTTAAAGTTTGACGGCTTTTTTATTTTATCTTATCTTATGGACCGTTTACATTGGGAGCCGGCGATAACAAGAGATAGCGACGTCGAAGACCTGGATATTACATGGGTGCCGGAATACCAAATGCGAAGTAAGACTTTTCAATACATGATAACGGAGCGCGGCCAGTTTTACAAAATAGCGTTAAAACAGGGAAAGCGCTTTATCGAAATCCGGGACAGTTTAAAATTATTACCGTTTTCTGTAAAAGAGATCGGGAAAAGTTTTGAAACGAAGCACAAAAAACTGGATATGGAATATAAAGGTTTCCGCTATGCCGGTTGTCCGATCAGCGAAAAAGAAGAAGCCTATATCAAAAATGACGTTCTTGTCGTAAAAGAAGCATTGGAACTGACTTTTGCGGAAGGGCATAAAGCTTTGACAATAGGAAGCTGTTGTTTTTCCGAATTTAAGCGTTTAATCGGTATGAAAACTTACGCGGACTACTTCCCCGACTTGACACAGATAACGCTAGACAAGGCAGAATATGGCGCCGAAGACGCCGACCAATACGTTAGAAAAAGTTATAAAGGCGGTTGGTGCTACCTGGTTCCGGAAAAGGCAAATAAAATATATAAGGAAGGTTTAACGATAGACGTTAACAGTTTATACCCCTTTTCCATGTCCGGGGCGTCCGGTAATGTATATCCGATCGGTAAGCCGACTTTTTGGAAGGGCGGCGAAATACCGGCGGAAGCCTTGAAAGAAGAAAAGTATTTCTTTATCCGGATAAAGACCCGCTTTTATTTGAAGAAGGACCGCTTACCGACGATACAGATAAAAAACAATTTTTTATACCGTTCGACCGAATGGCTGGAAACGTCCGACGTTTATTATAATGGAAAATACTACCGGGAATACGCGGACGTAAAGACAGGGGAAAGCCGCCCGTCAACTGTTATACTGACACTAACACAAACGGACTATTTCTTATTTTTAGAACAATATGAAGTAGAAGACTTTGAAATACTGGACGGGTGTTATTTTAAAACGGCCTTTGGCATTTTTGATGATTATATCAACAAGTACAAAAAAATAAAAATGGAAAGCACAGGTGCCCGTCGTACGCTGGCAAAGCTTTTTTTAAATAATCTTTATGGCAAAATGGCGACTAGCCGCAATTCGTCCTGGAAGTATTGCATATTGAAAGAAGACGGGTCTATCGCATTTTTACCGGTTGCCGAATACAACAAGAAAACCGTCTTTATTCCGATCGGGAGCGCAATAACAAGCTACGCCCGCAATTATACGATACGTGCCGCCCAGGCGAATTATTACGGCAAGAACAAGCCCGGCTTTATTTATGCCGACACTGATAGTTTGCATTTAGATATAGAAGAAAAAAATCTAAACGGCGTATGGCTGGACAATAAAGAGTTTGGCGCGTGGGACCTGGAGCGCAAATGGAACCAAGGGCTATTTGTGCGGCAAAAGACGTATATTGAAATCACAGGGGAAGACGACTATAATATCAAATGCGCCGGTATGCCGGAACCTTGTAAAGAGTTATTAAAAATATCCTTGACCGGAAAAGCCGACGCCGGCGCGATCGAAAAAATGACGGAAGACGAAAAACGCTTTGCATTAGTCAAGCGCGATCTTTCGGACTTCAAGCGCGGCCTTGCTGTACCCGGAAAGTTATTACCAAAGAAGATAAGCGGCGGCGTTGTCCTTATTGACACGAACTACGAATTAAGATAGAATAAATAAGAAAGGTTGCTTTGAAACCATTCATAGAACCACAATTTCGCCTAGTAGTTGTATGTGCACCACAAAAAGCCCGGCCTGTTAAGACCGGACTTTTTGTTTTTTATTATATTGTTACGTTGTTATTTACAGAGCGGGGACACTTCCCGAAACCGTCCGCGGCCGTAATCAAACGGGTGAGGACCCGCGGCGCGTCAAGATAAAATCACAACGGCAATATATCTTATCCCGCGCACCGCGCGAGATAGCCGCGCGGCTTTGAGCGCATAAGAAAAGAATTTTTAATTCTTTTCATTATTTTTATAATATGGCCCCGGCTGGCGGGTGTGTGAGGAACTGTAATAATGTTTTATTTTAAAAGGGTACCGGACCGGGGGCCATGTATATTATATCAATATGATAGCATTTTGAAAACCGCTTTTTTACATTCCAGGTCTTTAAATCGGAAACACCCGTGTTCAAAGAATTTTCGCATAGTCGCAAGAAAGAAGTCGTTTTGCTTGATCATGATATAATTTACGTTCATTTCCGACGCGGAAAAAGCCAGCTTCCGCGGGTAAGTCGCGTCTATGGACGTATCACAATAAATAACGCCTTCTTCCGGGTATTCACGTAACGCGTATGTTTTACCGTCTATTATGATCGTGGCGATATAATGACTTAATCCGCCGGGCCGTTCGATAAAAACGTCGTTATCGTTTAAGTAAACCTTTTCCGTTGCGTAACGCGTGTATTTATTATCACTAAAAGCCTGTAATATGCCTGTTTCCTTTTGTGCTTGTGCAACTTCACTATAAAAGCCCTGTTCCAACACCCACCCAGGCCCCCGCAAATAATTTGTATGAATGGTAAGCCGCGCGGAAATATCCAGCGCGATATAATACGGGTTCAATAAACTGGTGAAATTTCCCAACAGATACACCGGAACGCGGCGCACTTGCTGGCCGTTGCCGCGGGAGATCGAAACGAGGATAGATAAAAACTTTTCTACTTCGTTATTACAGTATTTATTATTTTCGCTTAAAAATTCATCATATAAAATACGCTGGATAGACGAAAATAAATGCGAATATTTTTTTAGTTGTTCCGCCGAATTAATGCTTATCGCGTACCCGCATAACTCCCCGTTTAAGTATAATTCGTGATATATCCCTTTTGCCCGGCTTTTGCTTGTCATGGTGTAAGCTGGAAAGAAAAGGTTTTTTATTTCACTAAAGAATTTATCCGCCACGTCCGATAATTCATAATTATACCGGTAAAAAAGCCCGAATAATTCCTTATGTTTAATAAACCGGTTGACGAAATAACGCGAAAAGAAAGTTGTCTTTCCCGCTGACCGGTTCGACGTCGAAATATAAATATCCGGCCGTTTTCCGTTTATATCCTGTAATGATAAAAGCTTCGTCCCGTCGTAATATGCCATAAAGTAACCCTTCCTTATTGATTTTTTATTTTATTATACAATAAATAAAAAAGAAAAGGGGGATATAATAAAAATGACAGATAAGACCTATGACGTTTTATGTACCGTCCAACGCTGGCTTTATGCTTTAGGCGCTTTATACTTCGGCCTTGCAGCAATTTGGGCTTTGCCGTTTGGCAACGAAGTTAATAAAACCGTTGCCGTTATTGGTACATTCCTGGCGGCCGTTATCGAAGCGGAAAAAGCAAAATGGAACAAGTCGCACGTGATCAGCATAACAGAATTTAAGGAAGGGGCGAAAAATAATGAGTGACCCTGTGCTTTCGGCCATTATAACCGGCATTATAACACTAATAGGGACTGTTATAACGGTAGTAGCGACAAATTCTAAAACGCTTTATCGTATCGAACAACTAGAAAAGAAACAGGATAAATATAATAATCTTCAAGAGCGTACTGCATTAAACGAACAGGAGATTAAACATATTCATACGGAAATTAACGAATTAAAAAAGGGAGCTTAATATGGGATATATTTCAAACAGTTTTATTCTTGACACAACTTACGTAACCCAGCCTTACCACATTAACGGGGAAGGCGGGTATAATTACAATCATTGGGGTATTGACCTTGTAGGGCTTACAAACAGCGGGACAACTTGTTTGTTATGGCTTAAAGCACATAGTGACGGTGTTGTTGATGCCGTCCGGAACGATTGCCCCGGCTTTGAAAGTGGAAGCTATGGAAATTATGTTATCATTAAACACGATAATGGTTACCGGACGTTATACGCCCACGGGGCCGTAAATACCGTCCAGGTTGCACCGGGCCAGCGGGTCAAACGCGGTCAATATATTATGTTTATGGGTAATACCGGGGAAAGCTACGGCGGACACGTCCACTTTGAAATAAGGCGCCCGGACGGCTACAAGATCAACCCGGAGCCGTACCTTGCCGCCGAATTGCCGGACGCCGGAGAGCTGGACGTTGACGGTATTTTCGGGCCGAAAAGCCTTAATAGGGCACAACGCGTTTTAAAAGTGGACTGGCCTTACGTGGACGTTGACGGTATGCTTTCCGGCCAGTATACCGAAGTATTAAAGGCGTTTCCGTCCTTTGAACGCGGGATTATTAAAATAGAAAATAACGGTAAGGGTGATAACAGCTTCCGCGCTATACAGGAAGTATTGCGCACTTACGGATTATATGACGGAAATTTGGACGGTTTGGGCGGACCAAAAACGGCCAGCGGCCTTATACGCTTTTTAAAAATGTTTGGCTACGAGCTGACCGTTAAAAACTATTTTGATACCGAAGACGCGAAAGCCTACCAGGACTTTTTAAATAACGTTTATTATTAAAAGGGGGTTGGTAGTATGCCTTCTTATGTTCCAAGGACGACTTCGCCGGTAAACAGTTATAACCCGTGCTGGATGACAAATTTATACGGTGCTTCCTGGGAAAGTAACTGGAATACGTGCATTTACGGAAGTCCGGCACAGATAGGCGCTAACGTATTGTGCAACTGCACAGGATATGCACAAGGCCGTAGCATTGAGATATGGATGCACTTTACCGGAGATACACCGCTGGACACCTACTCGCACCCGTTCGATATGCTGAACGGCGAAGCGGGTGAATGGGCGGACCGTGCTGTCTTATACGGTTTTGAGATAGGGTATGAACCAAAACCGGGGGCTATTTTGGAAACGGCAACACACGTTGCGATTGTAGAAGAAAAAGTAAATGACGATCTTTGGTACGTGTCCGAATCCGGTTATGATACGTTACCGCCGTTTTCTTATTCTACATCTTTATACAGGGAAAACGGGGTATGGAAATCTTATTATACGGGCCAGGTAGTCAGCCATTTTATTTATAACCCTTATGTTCCGGATCAGCCGGGACCTACGCCGCCGACACGTCATAAAATGCCGCTTGTTCTGTTTTTAAGAAACTTAAACAATGATATATATTGACCGCATGAAAAAATTTTGTTAAACTTTTAACAAAGTAAAGCTTTTACTTATAGAAAGGAAAAAAAGACCATGGCTACTATTAAGAAAGCAGACTGGCTGGATAAATTTTCCAAGTTTATCGGAGATGATACCAGCGAAGAAGCGATCGAACTGATCGAAGACGTAAGCGATTCGTGGGACGAAGGCGACGGGGAAGACTGGAAAGCAAAATATGAAGAACTGGACGCCGATTGGAAAAAGCGTTATCGCGACCGATTCTTTGACGGCGGAAGCAACCCGCCAAAAGACGAAGGCACCGGCGGAAGTGCCGACGACGAAAAAGAAGAAATCGTTTTACGGACGTATGACGATTTCTACAAAAGCATTGAAGTAAAAGACTAATTGAAAGAAAGGAAGGAAAAAATTTATGTCTTATATTCCCGCTAAAACTTCTCTACAGGGAAGAACCATTGATATTTTAAACATTATCCGGAATAACGCGTCTTTTGAATACCAGGCAGAAATCCCAACGATCGACAGCGTTTCCGATATTCCGGCCGTCGGCCAGAGTATCTGCGGCAATCCAACGCGTTCTAACGAATTTATCAACGCGCTTGTTAACCGTATTGCTCTTGTCGTCGCTAACAGCGCTATCTTCCGTAATCCATACGAAGCGCTGAAAAAAGGATACCTGGAATACGGCGAGAGCGTCGAAGATATTTTCGTCGAACTGGCAAAAGTCCAGGTCTACGACGCCGAAAAAGCCGCTGATGTGGAATTAAAACGGACACTTCCGGAAGTCAAAAGCGCTTTCCATGTAATGAACTGGAAGGTTAAATATCCGGTCACTATCCAGCTTGAGGAACTGCGCCGCGCGTTCCTTACCGCTTCAGGCGTAGAAGAACTTATTACCCGTATTATTGACAGCGTTTACACAGCGGCCGCTTATGATGAATTTTTACTTTTTAAATATCTTATCATTAAAAACGTGGCTAACGGTCATATCGGCTTAATTGACGCTTCCGGCGCTAGCACCCTGGACGAAATGGGCGGACTTTTCCGCGGAACTTCTAATATGTTCACGTTCTTGAAAAAAGACTATAACTTTGCCGGCGTCCGCAATAACGCCCCAAAAGAAAATCAGTATATTTTCATGGACGCCCAGTTTAACGGCCTGTTCGATTCTGTCAACCTGGCCCGCGCTTTTAACATGGACAAGGCCGAATTTATGGGTAAGCTGTTGCTGATTGACGACTGGACAACTTTTGACAACGACCGCTGGGCTGAAATTATGGCCGAAAGCGATATGGTAGAAGAAGTAACAAGCACCGAACTTGGTATTATGGAAAACGTCGTTGCCGTCCTGGTAGACGAAAGATTTTTCCAGGTTTATGATAATCTTTCCGTTATGACCGATACTCGCGTATCTTCGGGGCTGTATTGGAATTATTTTTATCATAACTGGAAGATCGTAGCAACAAGCCCGTTTGCTAATGCTGTGGCGTTTGTATCTGACGCACCGACCGCCGTTACTTCTATGAGTTTCAAAGTGGCCGCTATTGCGGAGAGCGCAGAAAGCCGCATTTATATGCTGAACCAGTTAGCAAGCGCCGCTCTGAAAGACCAGCGCTTCGAGTTTGTGCAGACCGAAGAATTAACAGAACTTGGTGTTGCTGTGAATGAATACGGCGCTATCACCGTACCGGCTACGCTTGACACGTCCGACGACCCACAGCTTACACTTGTAGTACGCGTGGACGGCGATACCGAACTGGAAGGCACATTGACCCTTGTATTAGTAGAAGGCACAGAACCGGACCCGGATATTCCGGCTACTGTGGTAGGCGATACAATTACTTTTGTACCGGGTGCCTAAATCATAACCGAATAAAGGCGGGCTTCGGTCCGCCTTTTTTCTTAACTATTTAGAAAGGAAAAGAAAAGTTATGCCGGATATTTACCCAACCGGGAAACTACAACTTTATACAGGAATCAAATTAGATAACACCTACACGCATACGTTGCATTTTTCTTCGACCAGTGCCATGGAAACCTTTTGGAGCAATCCGGGAACAATAGCCGGACAGAATATGTTAAAGCACAGTTTAACAGCCCGGCAATACCAGCGCGTTAATTCGGGGATATGTGAAGTCGATCTACCGATTGGCCAGGTTTATGATGTTAATTATATGCGGTTTCAAAATACCGATTTCTTAAATAAATGGTTTTATGCTTTTGTTCTCCGAGTAGAGTATGTGAATAATAATTGTTCGCGGCTTTATTATGAAATCGACGTTATGCAGACCTACCGCTTTAGTTTTTCGTATCTGCCTTCTTTTGTAGAACGTAATCACAGTAGTACAGATACACCGGGCGATAATCTTATCGAAGAACCGGTCCGCTTTAACGAGCCACTACCGTTTGACTATGTGCGCCATAAATTCAGTAGTTATTATCTGTGTATTGCGGTTTCTTATATCGGGACAATCGACGATACGCGCCGCGCGGCTGTGGCGCACGCCGGCCGAATGTATACGGGTTGTTTAGTGGCCGCTTTTACAGCCAGCCAAATTACAGACTTCCAGGAAGCGCTTTCCGCGTATTCGGAAAGTCAGAGCGATATATTAAACGTATTTATTTATCCTACGGAATTAGCGAGTATAACAGACGCGTCGATACAGAACGGATTAAGGCAGACTATAACCTTTAACGACGTGCGGGAAACGCTGATGAAACCAACCAGCTTCCGTGGATATACCCCGCGGAATAAAAAATTATTAACATACCCTTATTGTTATCTGTGCTTGGATAACGGGACAGTTACCAATAATTACCAGTTTGAATATTTTCCGAATGATACGTTTCAGTTTATTTATAGGGGTGTGCCTATGCCTTCCCCGAATGTCTACGCCGCGCCGCTTTATTACAAAGGCGTTACGCCGGTAGGTCAGCAGATACAGCCTTGTTATGAAGAAAGACTGGAATTAAACGATCTCCCACAGATCGCTTTCCCGACCGATTCTTATAGGGCATGGCTGGCGCAGACGCAGGCAAGCCGACAGACGAAGCTTATTTCCGGAACTGCGGCCGGGGCCGCTTCCGGCCTTGGACTTGGATTAAAAGTCGGCATGGCGGCCGGACCGATCGGCGGGGCTGTTGGTGCCGCGGCCGGGGGTATTATAGGCGGCATTGTAGGCAATATTGGCGCTAAATATGCCAACGACCGGGCGATCGCGGAAGCCGCTGATATGAAGAACAAATCAAACGGAACCGGATCCGGCGGCTTAAATATCGCAGATAACGAACTAGGCTATATTTATAAATATATGAGTATCAACCTAAACGACGCCCGGACGCTCGATTCGTTCTTTGATATGTTCGGATATGCACAAAACCGGGTCATGTACCCGCAAATAGCCGTTCGGGAACATTGGACGTACTTAAAGACAAACGGGCTTAATATTAATTTTACACTTGACCACGGTATACCGGCAGACGACGTAGTAAAGATCAAAGCGATACATGATACCGGCGTCACGTTTTGGAAAAATCATAGTGAAATAGGTAATTATAGCCTTACTAACAGTATTGTAACGCCTTAAAAGGAGTTTAAAACATGAAGAAACAGAAAAAACGAAATTTTTTAAGTTATTTCTTTCAAAGTATTTTTAATAATGCCTGGGCGTATAATGTCTATTACGACCAACTGAAAGAAATTACGATCACGCTTTATAAATGGGTGAACCTTCCGCCGACGATCGACGAAAGATTCCTGGAATTATCCTTATTTGAGCGCGGCCAGGTGCTTTTCTTCTATGACAAAGACCTAGAAGACTACGCTATTATGAACATGGCCGGCGTCGGCAAATGGGATATTTATAATAACCCGGTCAAGCGGAACGGCTACGCTTCTAACGGCGCACACGTTGAGTGCGACAACAAAGATTCTATCATTATTTATAATAACGTCTTGCGGACGCCTTCGGAAAGTGAAACGCTCTACTATGCGGAAAAATTCGCGTTTTACGATCAAATCATTGATATTAATATCAACGCGCAGAAAACGCCGCTTTTTATCCGTTGCGGGGAAAATGAACGGTTGACGCTAAAAAATTTATTTATGAAATATGACGGCGGAGAACCGGTAATTTTTGGCGACCGGAACTTATCTTCGGTACCAATCGAAGTATTGAAGACGGACGCGCCTTATGTGGCGGATAAAATTTACGATATGAAAGTCAAATACTGGAATGAGTTTTTGACGTTTAAAGGCGTTTCCAACGTCAATATTAATAAGAAAGAACGCTTGACGACGGACGAAGTACAGCGCCAGTTGGGCGGAAGTATCGCGGCCAGGGGGTCCGGGCTTCTCATGCGGAAACAGGCCGCCGAAGCGATCAATAAAATGTTTAATTTGAATATTGACGTTATCTTTAACGAAGACTACCAGCTAAAGGTAGACGACCCGGAAGACGAAATTATTAACGAAAACGAAGAAGGGGGCGGCGAAAATGAGTAAATACACAACGGAAGTCCGCTGGATATGCGAAAGCAAAAGCGGCTTTACCGAAGAAGAATTACAAAGTAAAACCGTAAATGAGATAATCGCGGCGGCCCGTACTAATATTTTTACGTTTAACTGGCCGGCTTATAATAGCGACTGGAAAGAAGCAATCGAAAAATTTATCTTAAAATATTATTATACCCGCGAGATCGGCCTTGAAACCGTCGGGCTTTGGAAGTTAAAATTAGAAGTCCGGCTTTATGAAATAGCCGATAAATACAACACGATCATTGGTATGATCGAATCGACACGGGACGAACAAAGCAAACTACACGTTGACCAGCTTTTATATAACGTGGACGTTGCGTCCTACGGCAAGACCGAAGGAAGCGGCGAAAGCAAAGATAAATTCAGCGATACGCCGCAAGGGTCCCTTGCTAACGTGGAAAGCGGAACATATTTAACGGACTATCGCAATATCGAAACCGGAACCGAACAGGAAACGAACGCAACGGAAAAAGGCTACCGCGGAAGCAAAACAAAAGCCGAATTACTGACTGATTCCAACCTGGACGCGCTGGACGTTTTAAACCGGATAGCAAAGGAATGTAGTGATTTGTTTTTTAAATTATGGTAAGATAAAAGAAAAAGAAAGGAAAATAAAACGATGAGTGATAACAATATCAATATTAATACGCCGGAAATCGGGCCTTATACACAGCTTCGGCCTTTTCGTTTTTGGTGCCAAAAGGTTTTACCTTTAGTTTACGACGAAAGCTTGTCTTATTATGAATTGCTTTGTAAAGTAGTCGATTATCTTAATAAGACTATGGAAGACGTCGACCAAATGATCACCGATATGGGCGAATTTAAAGCCGCCGATACGGAATTTAAAACAGAAGTACGCGACGCTTATATCGCGTTTAGCCGGGAAGTTAGCCAGGCCGTAGAAGGGCTAGAAACCTTTGTTGATAATTATTTCGACAACCTGGACGTACAAACAGAAATTAATAATAAACTGGACGCTATGGCGGCGGCCGGTTATTTTGATGCCTTGTTTAGAACTTTATTTACGACTGATATTATTAACAAAGCCGGAGAAGTTACAAGCGCCTGGATTATTGCTAATCTTTCCCAAGAAGTCGGCTATGTAATTGATAAAAGCTTAACCGTTGATGATGCCGCCGCAGACGCTAAAGTAACAGGGGATAAGATCGACGTTTTAAATAACGAAATAGAAGACGCGATCACTTTAATTTCCCCTTTATATGAAGGTGAAACATATAACGGAAACCCGGTATCGTTAAATATTTCAACACCGACCATTATATCGGCAGAATCGGAAGAAAACGAAAATATTATTTTTTGCGGGAAAAATATGTTTGATGATTCGACCCTTTTAACATTGGCAACCGAAACACCGCACGTTTTCAACGGCCAAGGCGCTGACTTTACCGCATTATCGCCTTATGTGTTAAACAATCCTTGCGAAGGTCTGCGTTTTTCAGCTTCTATGAAGCCGGACAGCGATCTTACAATGGAAATGGCGTTAAATATCTTATATGACGATAACACGACCCGAAAAGAATATTTTTATAATTTTGTTGCCGATACCTGGTTAAGAAAATCTATATCGTTATACTCTGCCGGTAAAACAGTCGTTTCCGTAAATATTATGTGTACCCGAAATACAGCGTCGACCATTAGCGTTAAAGATATTATGATCGAAAAATCAAACACTTTAACAGATTTTGAACCTTTTAACGGGCAAACAATGACGGATAAATACGTTTTATCAAAATATGGAATCAATAACTTTATTTCAAACACCTTGGACGACGTTTTAACTGTAAAAACGCTTAATGTTCCTTTAACCCTTAAAAATAAAGAAGATATAGCGGCGATAAATGAAGACTTATACGATATTGTAGAAACTTCTTCTATTACAGTTACGTCAAACAGAACCGTCACGTCCGGTAGCTGGGGCGTAATCCCTTTAATTTCAGCCGACGTTTTGGAATTGCTTCCGGATTTTGACGTTGATACCGGTAGTTATACCGTAACACAATATAAATTATCCGGAGAAGAACAGACTATCACGTTAGTAAAATCAACTACATATTCTAAAAATGATACTGCGATATTTTACAGCGTCGATGATAGCGACTATTTTGTTATAAGCACGGGCGAAGGAAGCCTTAATTACAGATATGACGCCGACCAGTCGTTTTTAACTAAATTTTCCTATATATCCAGCGGAAAAGCGGTTGATTATGCCGATAGTCAAATGGCTGGACAGATCACCTTTAAAAATAAAGAACTGACTATCGACAAAAAGCCTTATTCGGAAAAAACAATCGTATTTTTTGGCGATTCTAGGACCTGGTATGATGACAAAGCATATACGCCAGGAACAAAAGCCGAATGGACCGGACGAATCTGTAAAGGTTATCAAAAAACAGTTAGCCAGTTAACCGGGTGCGTTGCAATAAATCAAGGCTATAACGGCTATACTTCCGCACAGATTTGTGAGAAAATTAAAGAGTATAACTTTACAGATATTGACGCCGTTTATCTTTCCGGGGGTGTGAATGACTTCATAAAACAGGACGAAATCACAACCGGCACTTTACAGCCGATCGGTAGCGTTTTTGATGAAACAACGTCTTACGGCGCATGGCAAGCCGCCATAGAATATTTATTAACCAATTATCCAGCATTAAAGATATATATTGACACCCCTTGGGTTTGCTGGAACTGGTACGGTAATATTTTACCGGAATCTATTGCAGAAGTTAAAAAGAACGTGGCCGAGTTATACTCGATCAAATGTTTAGACCTTTACCACATTTCCGGATTAAATCTGATAAACCGGGATTACTTCTTCGTAGACGATATAAGCGGAAGCGCACAAACCCGCCTACATATGAACGACTACGGAAACGAGTGGCTAGGTAAGATAATCGGAAAGTACATTAATGAGTACTAAACCGCCCACCCCCGGCCCGGCGGCCTTCCGGACCTTGCCACGATCGGCCAGGCTGGGCGCGAAAAAGAAACGCGCAAAAAAGAAAAGGTACTTGTAAGTACCTTTTCTTATTTTTACTATATTTTGTGTAAGATTTGGTGC
>JAZROX010000037.1:0-2397 GCA_045648945.1 Candidatus Enterousia sp.
TTACGGGTTCAAAATTGAGGGGACATACAGCATTGTCGAATTTTCCGAAACCCCGTCCGGCGCGCGTACAACCGTAACGCTTGAAAACGGTTTCTTTGATATCCCGTCCGACGGTTATGTTCACGTAACCGGGGCCGACGCGACAACGTGCATATACGCGACATGGTCGGATTGGCTGAATGGTTATCAAGGCGATTTCGAAAGCTATTCCGTTGACACAATCGACCTTGCGGAAATTATGCTTAATTTCCCGGGCGGCCTTTGTGCAATTGGAAACGTGCAAGACGAAATCAATTTCAATACACAAACCGCCATTCAACGTATACAACGGCTTGCGTATACCGCCGAAAACCTCGCCGCGGTTATCGCGTCCGGCGCTCAATACGACGCCGATACCAATTATATTTACGCCGTATTGACAAACCCGGTTGTCAATTCGATTTCCGGCAACGGTCAATACTCCGTTAACGATCACGGTATAGAATACTTCACAGGAACGACAATCCCCGTACATGTCAATATCCTTTACGGCGAAAACCTCAAGGATAAATTACGGACAGACGTTTTGACTATTTCCGAACAGGCGCTAACTGCGGCGCAAAAAGGACAGGTACAAGAAAACATCGGTCTTGTACCGACAACGGCAACAAACAAAACGGCGGCGGGCTTTATTGCTGACGCAAGGGCAATCAAAGCAATATACGATCTTTTTAAAACGGACGCAAACGAATCATATATTTATCTTAATTCAAATAAAAAAACGTGGATTCGTTACGTCAAGACGTGCGGAAATGTTATATGCGAAGCGAGATACGACGTATCGACAGACGGCGGCGTTGCGGCGTGGTCGGCAAAGTTGCTTGGAACATTGCCGCAAGGTTATAGGCCCCGCATAGGTTCAACCGTAAGGGCCTTCTGCGACAGAGAAAACGGATCAGCGTTTTGTGTGTTTGTCTTTGGCTCAAATGGTGACGTTGCCGTTTCAGCAAGGCAATCCGCGCTTGATTCTTCTATTCAAGGGAATATCGTAAGCGCGTTTTTCTCATATTACGGAATGTAAAAAAGCGGCGCTCCGCGGGTTGTGGAAAAGTTATCCACAGCCCGCAAGTTATCCACATGGCCGTATTTCGCACAAAAAGGCCATTTTTGGCGCGTTTGGCCCGCGGATGAATATTTGGTCGTCCGCGGGCGTGGGCGCGTTTCTGTGGATAACTATGGTATCAAAAGTTACCGTTTTTTACATTTTCCATGTAGCTAACTAAATTCATGTGATATACGGTATTGTATCTATCCCGTTACATACATTGTGGAAAACTTTTCGACAAGCCTGTTTATAATCCTGTGGAAAACTCAAAACAACGCAATTTGAGGGGGAATTTTATGATTAAGGCGTCCGTTTTAATCGCGTATTTTATGGCGGCCCTTTCCGAAAAGTGGGGTTACATTTGGGGAACCGCCGGGGTCGAATGGACAGCGAAACGGCAGGAACAAAAAGTTTCGTACATGGTTTCCAAATACGGGGCCAACTGGAAAAACAGCGACGAAGCGAAAAAGGACAATTATTATTCCGCGGCGGCGTACGGTTCGAAATGGATCGGGCGCAAGGTCGCGGATTGTTCCGGCCTGTTTTACGCCGCGTTCAAGAAATACGGCGGGTATATCTTTCACGGTTCCAATACCATTTGGAACAGTTATTGCACGTCTAAAGGCAAGCTGAAAAGCGGCAAGCGAACCGACGGTAAGACATTGCGGCCCGGAACGGCGGTTTTTACTTATAATGAGAAGAAGCAAAACCGCGGTCATATCGGACTATATATCGGGAACGGCGAAGTTATAGAAGCATCGGGAACGATCAACGGCGTAATTATTTCCAAAATAACGGCGTCGAAATGGGTCGAATGGGGCGAATTGAAAGGGGTCGCGTTTGACGAAGACGAAACCCCGGTTCCGACCCCGGCTTATTCCGACGACGCCAAAGCCCGCGCAACTCTGAAACGCGGCAACAAGGGCGACGCCGTGAAGGAACTGCAACAACTTCTTATTGATAAAGGTTATTCCGTCGGCGCGTCCGGCGTTGACGGCGATTTTGGAAAGGCGACGGAAAACGCGGTTCGGTCTTTCCAACGCGACAACGGGTTAACCGTTGACGGCATCGCCGGGCCGGAAACCTATAACGCCTTACTGAATAACGAACCCGTGAAATATTATACGGTTACCCTTTCACACTTGACCGGGTCACAGGCCGACGCCCTGTTGAATAAATACCCCGGCGCTAAAACGGAAGAAAGGGGGAACGCGTAACAATGGGCTTTGAAACCGTCGCGCCGATCTGTATCGCCGCGCTTGCGTTGGTCTTTTCCGCGCTGTCATATTTCCGCAATACGAACAAAGACACGG